>NZ_CP050855.1:2400000-3000000 GCF_000821185.2 Serratia symbiotica
CACTTTTCGCCCAGTTTCCCATCGCGACCAAATCGCTGACCCGTATCGGGAACTGGCGATCCAGCTCCGTCTGCTGCGGCAAGTAGGCCATTCGTGGCGGTTGATTGCCACTGAAATGCAGGCTACCGCCTTGCAGGGGCTGTAGCCCAGCCAGCGTTTTTAGCAATGTGGATTTGCCCGCGCCATTAACCCCGACGACCGCCGTCAGAGAGCCAGTGGCAAAATGGCCACTAAGCGGTGAGAATAGCGGTACAC
Source organism: Serratia symbiotica (assembly GCF_000821185.2). NCBI lineage: Bacteria > Pseudomonadati > Pseudomonadota > Gammaproteobacteria > Enterobacterales > Yersiniaceae > Serratia > Serratia symbiotica. Next base: position 2,400,256 of record NZ_CP050855.1, read on the forward strand.
TGCCATAACCGATCTCGGCCTGTTGCAACGTGATCATGGCAACGCCACCGCCCAACAAATGCCCAGCCACAGCAAAGCCAACAGCACAACGGCAATTCCGCAGCGCAGTACTGCTGAGGCGGTGAACAAGGTATTTAATGATGTTTCGGTGTCATATCGAGATGTCGATGTCAATTTCATGGCCAACAAGAATTAAAGAGAAAATATGTGATGTAATAATATTACATCACAAACCCCGTATCAGCTCAAGCCTTCTCCCATCAATAATACAACGAAGCGCGACCACTGCCCATTAGGTCAATACCGGCTAGTATAGAAATTTACCAATGAGCAACATGCATGTACAATAACGGCAGGGTGAAATCTTAACCGCCTTTTGAGCAAAATCGATCGATTTGACGGCCTGTTCCCGTTGTGACCTTATGCTCCCTTGTGGGAACCATACCTGATAATATCTGATGCTTGTTTGCTGTACTTCGGTTGCTTAGAAGACCCTCGCCAGACAGCAAAAATCAATTATCCCTTGTTTGACTACGCTGTTATTGCCAGTGCTTAAGGATGGGAAGACATTGAGGACTTTGGCGAAGTCCATATTGAGTGGCTTCAGAAATAAAGTATTTTCGCCAATGGGTTACCTGTTCACGACACCATTATTGCACGCATTGTTTCCCGCCTCAACCCGACTCAGTTTCAGCAGTGCTTTGTCCGCTGGGTGCAATCGGTGAATAAGCTCACCAGAGGCGAGCTTATGGCAAGGTGTTACGGGGTGTCTGCGACAAAAGGAATCGCTACTCTGTCATTCATAGGGTCAGTGCTTTTGCCACCCGCAATGATGGGGTAATGGGCCAGTTAAAAGCAGATCACAGCCCTCCCAGCGCTGATGAAACTACTGGAACTTAAGGGATGCCTGATATCCATTGACGCAATTAGGGTGCCAGACCAATATCGCTGACACGATTTCAGGCAGGGAGGCGATTATCTTCTGGCACCAGAAGCAGCGCTATAGCGCGGTAAAAAAGGCACTGTAGCCGCCCTGCACAGTTGAAAAAATCGGCAATGTGATTGTGGAAAAATGGCTCGGGCATATTGAGGTCAGGGAATACCAGGTACTTCCAGCGGGTAACCTGGCTGCTCAATTTGCTGAGTGGAAGAACATGAAACGCTAGGGGCGGCTGTCAGTTACCGATTGGATAAATGGGGAAAAGAGTCCCTCGAATACCGCTACTACATCAGTTTGGCAGAGCTAAATGAGAACCGCTTTGCCAGAGCAGTCAGAGGCCACTGGCGTATTGGGAACAGTCTGCACTGGGTACTGGATGTATTGATAAACGAGGATGCCAGTCTCATCTGCCGTGGAGAGGCAGCGGAAATTCTGTGCTGCATGCGCCACATTGCACTGAATATACTGCATACGGAAAAAACGAGAAAAGCCAGTATCTGGAGGAGACGTAAATTATCGAGTATGAATAGCACTTACCTGGAACAGATCCTTGCCGTCGGCTTTAGCTCGCTGGTTGAAAAGTGGGTATGTGTGTTCTCACCCTGATAATAATGGCCGCAGATTTTCTCCTGACTCAACATTGATGCATATGAAAATCAAAGTATTTTTTGTTAAATATTAAAGAAAGTGATTAATGATAGAATATCTGGGTAAGTTGTCAGCGTTGACCAGCAGACTGAATTTTTATTTAGCGCACGTTCATCATGGAAAAAACTCATTAGGAATATTTGATATAGTTATGAAGGCATTTACTTAATGAATTATCGTTATAAGCAAGCTAATTTTCACTGTCAGTCGGTATATAAACGCCAATGAATGCATCAGAAATAGGGTTATGTAGCGGGGACTTACCTATGAAATCATTGATAACACCCTTTAAATCAACTGTTGATGAATTGTAAGTTTACGTAATCACAACAGGTCAAACGCGAAAAAATGATTTATATTCATCCTATAAGAAACTTATAAAGTTAGCGTTAAGCTGCCTCCGTCGATGATGTAAATCAGCTTACTCACAGAGTGTTATCAACACCGAAATTATAACTTACGGAGGGGATGATATGGATGAGTATTCGTCTAAGCGACATGATATTGCTCAACTCAAATTCTTGTGCGAAAATCTGTACGACGAAGGCATCGCCACCCTGGATGACAGCTACCATGGGTGGGTAAACGATCCAACGTCTTTTGTCAACCTCCAGCTCAATGAGTTGATTGAACATATTGCTTCGTTTGTGATGAGTTATAAAATTAAATACATGGATGAAAGTGATCTGTCGGAGTTAGTCGAAGAATATCTCGATGATGCCTATATGCTGTTCAGTAGCTACGGTATCAATGATTCCGATCTTCGCCGCTGGCAAAAAACCAAAGCGAAATTATTCAGAATGTTCTCAGGAGAGGGCATCTGTACTACAATGAAAACTTAGGGATTTATTATTCCTCAACCTATTTTACGGTTTAAAAAATTAAAGGCCATCATGACTAAAACTGACTATCTGATGCGTTTACGTAAATGCACCACGATTGATACGCTAGAGCGTGTTATTGAAAAAAATAAGTATGAACTTTCCAACGATGAACTGGAGCTATTTTACTCCGCAGCCGACCACCGCCTTGCTGAACTCACCATGAACAAACTGTATGATAAAATCCCTACCGCCGTTTGGAAATATGTAAGATAATCCAGGCTACGATGCATTGGGCCGATACACTTATCGGCTTCAATGCCTGCCCTGATTTATTTTTTATATTATTGAATTACTGTGATTTCGTTCTATATGAGAACTCAAAAATATCTGCCCTCATTAATGGCGATAGGCTTTACGCATTAAATATAGCCTTAGCTAAATGATTATCGCTACGATTAAGCAATGGTTAATTCGTTATCCTTCAACTGGTAGGGTATAAAGCCATGGTAAAATAACCCTGGTCAAATTTGAACGCCATATAACGCGTCGAAAAATCCATCGGATAGGGGACGGTTGAATTCAGGCGGTGGCTTTCCACCAACACCAAACGGCTGATATCCCCCTCGGAAAATCGCACTATTACGCTGGGAAACACAGCAAATGGCATGAATCCGCCTAAGAATCGTCGTGCTGCATAAACACTGTTAATCTCGCTGCGACAGCAGTGAAACCTTTGCCCAGTGCTAAAATTTAATATAGCCGAAGGAAGTCTTCGGCCAGAGGTTGTCGCACCGTCGGAAACCGCTGGCTGACGACCAATGGCACCAGCGCACTATGCTTGTCAGACGGTAGAACTGCATGCCTTGGTGGGAGAGAAAGCGCTGAGGATAGTTAACATCCCAAGTGAGAATAAAAGTGTAATATCTAGAAATATAATGCACTGAATCTTGATTAATCACTGAATTTGGTGGAGGCCCTACCAGCTACATCCCGGCACACACGTTACCTGCTGCGGCTGCTTCCTTCCGGATCTGACCGAGTCCACAAGTTAGTGTTGCGGGAGAACCAACAAGGCCCCCATTGACGGCTTCTGTACTTTAAAGCGTTGGCATTATCAGTGATGGTTCGTCAAATAGCAAGCCAAGCAAAACCAACTGCTGTTTTCTTACTCGTTTCACCTATGGCATACTCTCTACCTGATATTTTACTCGCGCAGGAAAACAAAATGCACCCCGTAGCCCCCTCCTTTAGCCAACGCGTGTTCCATGTGGTGGCCGCCATTCCCTATGGCAAGATCACCACCTACGGTGAAGTGGCACGGCTGGCGGGATCACCGCGCGCAGCGCGTCAGGTCGGCGGTGTATTGCGACGTTTGCCGGAAGGCAGCACCCTACCCTGGCATCGGGTGATGAATCGCCATGGACAAATTTCGCAGCAGGGCGAAGACTTTCAGCGGCAGAGGCAGGCATTGCTCGAAGAAGGGATTATTTTCAGCACGCACAGTACTGTGGACTTTCAGCTATACGGCTGGTACCAATAAAATAGCCTTTGGGCGAAATGCAGAGGCTATTAATAGCAGGCTTTATCAGCAAAGCTGACGAGACGATTAAAGAGGCAATAATTTTATGGGGAAAGAATTGCATCGTCTCCTTGATCTATTGGATTTGGAGAAAATCGAAGAAGGGGTGTTTCGAGGACAGAGCGAAGATTTGGGATTACGCCAGCTATTCGGGGGTCAATTGATCGGCCAAGCGCTGTACGCCGCTAAGCAAACGGTGTTGGACGAGCGCAGCGTACACTCGTTCCACAGCTATTTTCTGCGCCCAGGCAACAGCAGCAAACCCATCCTGTATGAAGTGGAAAATTTGCGCGATGGCCACAGCTTTAGTACCCGCCGCATCACCGCCATCCAGCATGATAAACCGATCTTCTATATGACCGCCTCCTTCCAAAGCCGGGAGGTTGGCTTTGAACATCAGAACACCATGCCGAAGGTGTCGCTACCAGAAGGTCTGATGTCCGAGTCCGAAATCGCCCAGGAGCTGGCGCACAGGCTGCCGGAAAAGTTGCGTGAGAAGTTTATCGGCCAGAAGCCGTTGGAGATGCGGCCAGTGAAGTTCCACAACCCGCTGAAAGGCAGCGTGCAAGAACCGCACCGTTACGTGTGGTTGCGCGCCAATGGCAGCATGCCGGACGACCCGCATATTCATCAGCACCTGCTAAGTTATGCCTCCGATTTCCATTTGCTGCCGACGGCGCTGCAACCGCATGGCGTCGGCTTCCTAGAACCAGACATGCAGGTGGCCACCATCGACCACTCGATGTGGTTCCATCGTCCCTTCCGCATGGATGACTGGTTGCTGTACGCGGTAGAAAGCACTTCTGCCTCAGGTGCACGTGGTTTCGTGCGTGGTCAGATCTATACCCGCGAGGGGGTTCTGGTGGCCAGCACGGTGCAAGAAGGGGTAATTCGCCAGCACCGAACATAAGAAGCCACTGCCCATTTTGCATCGTTATTATTTTATATTATTGACCATGGCGGCGTCGCAGCCCCAAGACACGTAATCAAGGCAAAAGGTACAGGGCATAGAAGCCTATATTCAAGCCCGACATCGCGGATTACGGGCTTTTGTGGCGCGACCCGAAGGGCTGGAACCATTTTAACACGCCCCTAGGTTACCAGCCGCTTATTTGGGCTACCAAACCTCACGGGCCATTGCAAAACTCACGACCTGCCCTTCTACAAACGTTATGAGTTGTAAGCGCGCTCGCCGTGACTATTGACATCCAAACCTTCGTGCTCTTGTTCTTCCGCTACACGCAAGCCTACGATAACATCGGCCACTTTGAAAGCGATAAAGGCGGCAATGCCAGACCACACCAGGGTGATCACTACGCTTATTAGCTGGCTCCACACCTGGTGTCCCATGGTTACACCTTCTGCATAACCGATGCCGCCTAGTGAAGATGCGGTGAACACCCCCGTTAGCAGACAACCAACAATACCGCAAACGCCGTGCACGCCGAACACATCACAAGTATCATCCACATTCAGCCATTTCTTCAGCATGACCACGCCCCATAGGCCAGCAATGCCTCCCGCCAAGCCGATGAGCAGCGCTCCACCAACGCCGACGCTACCCGCAGCCGGGGTCACCGCAACCAAGCCAGCGATGCAGCCAGAACAGGCACCCAATAGCGAAGGCTTACCGCGCGCCATCCACTCAGCGAATATCCAAGAGAGAATGGCACCGGCGGTTGCAATTACGGTGTTCAAGAATGCCAATGCCGCAATGCCGTTGGCCGCGCTGGCAGAGCCAGCATTGAAGCCGAACCAGCCGATATACAGGATAGAGGCACCGGTAAATACCATCGGTAGGTTGTGCGGTTTGAACGCTTCCCTACCAAATCCGACGCGCTTGCCCAGCAGGTAAGCACCGATCAAACTTGCGCTGGCGGCGTTGATGTGCACCACAGTACCGCCAGCAAAGTCCAGCGTGCCATCAGCCGCCAAGAAACCGCCGCCCCATACCATGTGCGCAATCGGCAGGTAGGAGAGGGTGAACCAAATGGCGGCGAAAATCACTACCGCAGAGAACCGGATGCGCTCGGCAATCCCCCCCACTACCAGCGCCACGGTAATACAGGCGAAGGAACATTGGAAAGCAACATGGATCATCTGATGGAAAGTGCCGATAACGCTGTCTATGCCGATCCCTTTCAGCATCGCCATCTGGAAACTACCCAAAAACGCATTGCCCTCGCTGAAGACTAGGCTGTAACCGTATAGCACCCATAGCACGCACACTAGAGCAAAAGTGATAGAAACCTGAGTCAGCATGGAAAGCACGTTCTTGGAACGCAGCAAACCGCCATAAAACAGCGCAATGCCCGGCAACGTCATGAACAGCACCAAAGTGGTGCAAATCATCATGAATGCGTTGTCAGCCTTGTCTGCGACCACCGGAGTGGCCAGAGCAAAAGAAGGTACCAATGCTACCGTGCTCAAGCTCAATATGGATAAAAATTTTTTCATTATCAATCCATTCCCATTGCTTAAGAGCCTGTAATTACAGTGCTGCTTCGTCTGTTTCGCCGGTGCGAATGCGAATGACATGCTGCAATTCGGCAACGAAAATTTTGCCGTCGCCGATTTTTCCGGTATAGGCAGCTTTGCTAATGACATCAATCACGTCATCCAATTGGTCGTCGGCAATGGCGATGTCAATCTTTACTTTAGGTAGGAAGTTGACGCTGTATTCTGCGCCACGATAAAGCTCAGCATGTCCTTTCTGGCGGCCAAAGCCTTTCACTTCAGTGACAGTCAGCCCCTGAATACCTACAGCGGATAAGGCTTCACGCACATCCTCCAGCTTGAATGGTTTGATCACTACGCTCACCAGCTTCATAATTGTTCCTCTACTAAAAAGCTCAAACTCACCCTGATACAGTACTTATCAAGCAAAAACTATGCCATAAATGGTTTAGTACGTGAATTCAGCAAATGACTCGGTGAACCGACAACCTTGAGTCATGTAGCGCCTTACCGCCAGTCATCACTCAAATATTGCACACCATTTTGGTGCGTAATGCTTCGGAAAAAGGCGCAGAAGGGACTTGAGGAACCGCGCCCCACTCCCCTGGGGATCAAGCGGATTGGCTTTCCTCGCGAACCGCCAGCGCCTCACCCACCTGTTGCAATTGATACATCTGGTAGTAGCGCCCCTGCTGCCCCAGCAGTTGCAGATGATTGCCCTGCTCCACCACGTGGCCACGGTGGAGCACCAGAATTGAGTCAGCATCGACGATAGTCGATAAACGGTGAGCGATCACTATCAGCGTGGTGCGCTCACGGATCAGACGCAGCGCATGCTGGATGGCCTGCTCGGTTCCCGAATCAATGTTGGCCGTCGCCTCGTCGAGGATCAGGATCTGCGGTGCCTGCACCAGTACCCGTGCCATCGCCAGCAGTTGTTTTTGGCCGACCGACAAGTTATTACCTTGCTCGCCCAGCCTGGTGTGAATGCCCTGTGGGAAGCTGCGGACCAGATCGGCCAACTGCACCGTCTCCAGCGCCTGCCAAACCGTTTTTTCGTCGATATTACGCCCTAACGTGATATTGGCCAGCACCGATTCGGCGATCACCGCTGGCTCCTGCTGCACCATTGCCATACCCTGACGCAGCGTGCGATGCGATAGACTGGACAGCAGACGGCCGCCAAGGCGCACCTCGCCTTCATTGACTGGGTAGTAGCCCATTAGCAGGTTGGCCAATGTGCTCTTGCCGCTGCCGGTGTGGCCGACTAGCGCCGTGAAACCGCACGAAGGCACCGACAATGAAATATGCTGCAACACCTTTTTATCCGCGCGATAGGCGAAACTCAGGTCTTTAACATCAATGCTGCCGCTGGTCAGCGGATGAGTTTCCGTACCATAACGCTGTTGGCAGCGATCCATCAGTTCAAAGACGCGTTCACCAGCCACCAGCGCCTGCTGCAAAATAGACTGCTGCGAGGTCAGCTCGATCAGCGGTTCATTCAAGCGCCCCAAATAATTGATAAAGGCATACAATACGCCGGCGCTTATCACACCTTCACCGCTCAAGCCGAACAGCATCAGCAGGCCGCACAGCACCAGCATCGAAAACAAGCTAAGTAGTGGCCGCAGTAGAAAACCGTCCAGCCGCAGAGTTTGCATGCGCGCGGTGTAATGCCTTTTACTGGCTGCGCGCAGGCGCTCACCAAAGCGGATCTGCTGACGGAATTGCTGAATGACACTCATGCCGTTAATCACTTCATTAAAACCGTCGTTGATATCCGCCAGATAGCTGCGCACCCGCCGCACGATCGGCGCACTGTAGTACTGATAGATGCCCATCACCACAAGTACTGCCGGGAAGATGCAGATCGCCACCAGTGCCATGCGCCAGTCGAGGAGGAACATTGCCACCAGCATGGTACCGATCAACGCGGCGCTTTTCAGCACCGTGGAGACCACCATCACGTAAAGATCCTTGATAACCTCGGTATCGTTGGTAACGCGCGAGATCAACTGCCCGACCGGCTGGGTGTCGAAGGCACTGAGCGGCTGGCGCAGCGCGGCGTCCATCACATCGGTGCGCAAACGCTGCACCACCCCCACCGCCGCCTGATTGAACAACAGCGCCTGGAAATAATGCAACGCCGCCGCCAGCAGTTCTAGCAGTACGTAGGTCGTCGCCAGCCCGCCGACGATTGCCAGCGGCAGTTGCCCTTTGGCAACGTAGTGATCGATAAAATAGCTGATCAAGATTGGCCCAGCGACTTCCGCCGCTGCCGCCACCCACAGCATCAACACCGCAATCCCCAGCGGTTTGCGGTATGGCGAACCGTAAGCCAGCAGCCGTTTTAGCGTCGGCCACAGCTTTTGCACTTTATTCATTGGCTAACGCTTCCTCACCGCAGTCCGGCACTTCATCCAGCGCCGCCTCCAACTGCTGGTAGCGGTACATATCGCGATACCAACCTGGCTGAGTCGCCAGCGCTGGGTGTTCACCGCGCTGCACCACGCTACCATGCTGCATCACCAGGATCTCGCTAGCTCCGGTCAATGCCGACAGCCGGTGCGCACTGATAATCACCGTGCGATCCTGCCCCCAACGGCGCAAGTTATGCAGAATTTGGTGCTCAGTACGACCATCTACCGCTGAAAGTGCATCGTCGAGGATCAGGATCTCTGTGTCCAGTAACAGCGCACGGGCGATGGAAATACGCTGCTTCTGACCACCAGAGAGCATCACACCGCGTTCGCCCACTTCAGTTTCATAGCCCTGTGGCAGACGCAGGATATCCTCGTGCACGCTGGCCAGCCGCGCCGCCTGTTCAATTTGCTCTTGCGTCGCTCCCGGATTGCCTAGCGCAATATTGTTCGCCACGCTGTCGGAGAATAAGAATGGCGTCTGACTGACCACCGACAACCGCAAACGCCAATCATCAAGCTTGACCTGGCTCAGCGGCAAGCCGTGGTAGCTTATCTGACCAGCGTCAACGTCGAACTGGCGCTGGATCAGCGATAACAGCGTCGATTTACCGGCCCCCGTTGGCCCGCACAACCCCAGCATCTGCCCAGGCTCTAGCCTCAACATGACCTTGTACAACACAGACAGCTTACTCTCTGGGTAATGGAATGCTCGGATATCCGCCACCAATACGCCACGGCCAGCAGGCAGCGGCAGTTGACCATCTTGTACCGTCGGTGCCTCTGCAAGCAGGCTACGGATGCGGCTGTATGCGGCACTGCCGCGTTCAACGATATTGAACATCCAAGCCAGCGCTAACATCGGCCAAATCATCAGGCCGAGATACATCACAAAGCTGGTCAACTGCCCCAGCGTTAGAGAACCGTTCACTACCATCCAACTGCCGCCGCCAATAGCCAACAGATTGGAGGTGCCGATGGCGATATAGATCGTCGGGTCAAAGCACGCGTCAACCCGCGCCACATGCATGTTCTTCGCACCTGTCTGCACCGCCACTTCGGCGAACCGCTTGGACTGGTGATCCTCCAGACCAAAGGCTTTGATCATGCGGATGCTGGTCATACTTTCCTGCGCCTGATCGTTCAGGCGGGAAAACGCCGCCTGTGCTGATTTAAAGCGCTGATGCAGTTGGTCGCCGTAATATTTGATGACGATCGCCATCAGCGGCATTGGGATCAAAGACAGGAGCGTCAGTTGCCAACTGATTTGGGTGCTCATCACCACCAGCACTATCACCCCCATCACTAGTGAGTCCACCAGTGTCAACACACCTTCACCAGCAGCAAACACCACCCGATCCACGTCGTTGGTGGCACGCGCCATCAGATCGCCAGTGCGGTGACGCAGGTAGAAAGCCGGGTTCTGGTGACTAAGCTGGCGGTAGAAATTCTCGCGTAGCTCGACGGCCAACTGGTAAGACGCGCCAAACAGCAATACCCGCCACAGGTAGCGCAGCAGGTAAACAATAATCGCGGAACCAAACATCAGCCCCAGCCATGCCATCAGCACGTCGGTCGACATCTGTTTTTCGGTGACACCATCCACGATAATGCCTACCAGCTTGGGCGGTAACAGTTGCAGAATAGCGATAACGATCAGCAACACCACTGCCCCCAGGTAGCGGTGCCATTCTCGGCGGAAATACCAACCGATTTGAGCAAATAATCTCACGCAGTTTGATTCCAGGATTGAATAGGTTTTATCTTTTGCTCTGCTCCAGCACAGCAGGATACCACCGATTCAGCGTCAGTTTGGTGAACTTTTCACTCTGGCACTGGCAGCGCGGTGGTATATTTGATTTTCTCCATGGCGAAGCTGGAAGTGACATCGACCAGGCCTGGCACGCCGTTGACTAGCCGCTTGTAAAAGATGTCGTAGCTCTTCATATCCGCCACTTCCACTTGCATCAGGTAGTCGTATTCACCCGCCATGCGGTAGAACGCTAACACCTCGGGAATTTGGGCAGTCAGTTGAACAAACGTCCGATACCACTCGCTGCTGTGCTGCTGGGTTTTAATCAGCACAAAGGCCGTCAGCCCTAGACCCAACTTTTCGTTGTCCAGCAGCGCCACTCGGCCACGGATATAGCCTTCATCCTCCAGCCGCTTCAGCCGTTTCCAGCATGGAGTGGAGGTTAAATTGACCGCTTCGGCCAGCGCCTGTAGCGATTGGGTGCAGTCCTGCTGCAACATACATAGCAGCTTACGGTCTGTTTTATCTAGCATATCGCCAATCCAGAGAAAATTTTTCTCCATTTAAACAAAAAAGAAGGTTGAAAAGCAACATTCTTTCCTAATTATTGCCGTACTCTATGGGTACTGTCCTTCATAATAGGTAGCCAATCGCTGAGATGACGAGTAAAATTAAGAATACGGGAATAATTATCATCTTATTCACGCTGGTTGCCCTCACATGGGGTACCACATGGATGGCAATGAAAATTGCCGTCTCCACTGTCCCCCCCATTTATGCCACTGGATTACGTTTTCTGGCGGCTTCACCGCTCTTAATACTATTGAGCTATTTCACCCGGACACCGCTGTTATTTCCCAAAGGCAACCGAGTATTTCAACTTTGGGTGTGCATCGCCTATTTTGCTATCCCTTTTACGTTGATGATTTATGGTGAGCGCTATGTTAACTCAGCATTGGCTTCAATTATTTTTGCCAATATGCCTGTCGCTGTATTGATGACCTCCGTTTTATTATTAGGGGAACGCGTGAGTATGACGCAATTGGCGGGACTGATTCTTGGCGTCGGCAGCCTGGCTGGCATTCTGTGGCTAGAGTCAGCCAATAGCGGAGAAACACGGTGGCCCGGCGTGCTAGCGCTGTTAGCAGCGGTGCTAATTCATGCCGTTATGTATGTATTATGTAAAAAGCGTGGGCAAAAAGTCTCCGTACTGACCTACAATACCTTACCTTGTCTCGGCGCTGGTTTTTTACTGCTCTTTTTTGGACATTTTGTTGAAATGCCCGATACCCGTCTATTTTCAGTAAGTTCACTGTCAGCGGTTGCCTATTTGGGTGTGATCGCTGGCGTCTGCGGTATTATGGCCTATTTCGCCCTACAGCAATATGCCAGTGCATTTCAGGCATCTCTGGTATTTCTGGTCTTTCCACTTATCGCTATTGGCATTGAAAAAATGGTTGAAAATACCACTATCAGCAACGCCTCGCTGTGGCTTATTCTGCCATTATTAATCGGAATTTTACTGACGCTCTATAGCAACAAAGCTGCGAGCTTAAAAAGTCAGCTCATTAAGCCAAGGCTGTAAGTATAAAAAACCGAGTAGCGATACCTGACCAACTGTAATAAACCACATCATTCAGCAGTAACTGGCGCAGCACGGCTACATACTGGAAGTACGCTATTACCCCGGCAAGCACTGGCAAAACCTGGCACAAATCGCCCAGGCCGACCTGCGGCAGGTGGATAACCTGCTCGGCGAGGTGCCTGAAGTGACGCTGGAGAGTCGCTTGCGGTAAAATACCCAGTAGTGCGGCGTCCTGACCACAGAACGAGGACAGCGGCAACGGGAGATGGCTGCGGCAAATTCAGCCACTGCTGGCACCGCGCTTCGAGCAGTTGAAAAGTTACTATTAGCAGTTGATGCGCGCTGTCATTATCCCCCCCTAGCTCCACTATCAACACTAAATCAGCGCGCAGCCGCGCATTCATGGCATCACGCTGACCGCCCATGGCTGGTTTCGATTTCTGTAGGGGCCGTCGCCAGTAGATAACCCAGAGCAGCCCTCCGCAGGCTGAACATAGGCTTTTCCCCTGTGCCATCCCATTATTTCTGCTACCATCGCCGCTGCAACGCATTTTTATCCCACTGCCCGATGGTATATACCCTAAATAATTCGAGTTACAGGAAGGCGGCAAGCGCTTACATCGTTAAGTGACTGGGGTGAGCCAGGAAAGCTAACGCACCGACAACTTGAAATATGGCGGGTATATCGGAAAAGGCCAAATCCAATAATAAGGTGATCATATGAAGCGTGCAGTTGTCATTTTCAGCGGTGGACAAGATTCCACGACCTGCTTGATCCAGGCATTACAACAATATGACGAGGTTCACTGCGTCACATTCGATTACGGTCAGCGCCATCATGCCGAGATCGCGGTAGCACAGGAGCTGTCGTTAACCCTTGGTGCCAAAGCGCATAAGGTGCTGGATGTAGGTTTGCTGAACGAACTGGCGATCAGCAGCCTGACCCGTGACAACATTCCGGTTCCCGCCTATGTGTGCCACGAATGTACCCTATGGCAAATAAGGGTGCAATGCTGTGCGAGAGATGAGGGGCGGCCCCTCGGAGGCGGTGTCCAGATGCAGCCTTCAAACTACCCTGAGCTGCTGCCGTTAAGAGCGGTGGTGGTGAGCGTCAGGGAAAAGGCGCAGTCAGATGCGTCATGTATGTGTTGTGAAGATGAACGAGAGTGAACTGTAGATGCAGTGTCGAAAGGAACAAGATGATGTCAAAAACGCGCTTTCTAAGCGGTGCGTGATAAGTCCAGCGGTTATCTGGTTACTGGCTGGTCGGCATCCGGCATATAGACAGCATGAGCACAACACAGGCTCTGGCATGGAACGTGGGAACCTGTCGTCCCGATGCGAAGGGAGCGGCGTCGAGCAGAAACCCTGCGAGCGCCAGAGTACCAATGCGGGGCACAGGGGCAGATGGTTCCGTAGTAGTGATGAAGCGTCTGTAATGGACGTGGAGCGAAGGGGGCCAGTCGTTGGGGCTGTACTGCAGGCCAACCGCATAAGCGGGAGGAGCCTGTGAACCAGTCCAAACCGTTTGCGTTATCCAGACATGCCGTCTGGAGCGCGTACAAGAAAGTAAAAGCCAACAAAGGCAGTGCTGGGATCGATGGTCAGTCGATTGAGGAATTTGATAGGAACCTCGTGGGGAACTTGTACAAAATCTGGAACCGAATGGCCTCGGGCAGCTATATGCCGCCAGCGGTTCGGCGTGTTGATATACCCAAGGCGACGGGTGGAACGAGACCCCTGGGGATCCCCACAGTCTCGGATCGCATTGCGCAGATGGTTGTCAAAGACATGCTGGAGCCGATTCTGGAGGCACTGTTCCACAATGACTCTTATGGCTATCGCCCGCACAAATCTGCGCACGATGCCCTGAGGATGGCCCGGCATCGATGCTGGCGTACTGACTGGGTGCTGGACGTGGACATCAAGGGGTTCTTCGACAATATCGATCACGAACTCCTGATGAGAGCGGTGTGCAGGCATACGGACTGCAGATGGGTGAAACTCTACATTGAGCGATGGCTGACCGCATCGGTGTGTATGCCGGACGGAACGGTGCAGATGAGGGACAAGGGAACGCCTCAGGGCGGAGTCATTAGTCCATTACTTGCCAATCTGTTTCTGCATTATGCATTCGATATGTGGATGACGCGGGAATTCCCCGTCGTCCGGTTCGAGCGATACGCTGATGATGTAGTCATTCACTGCAAGAGTCATGCTCAGGCAATGATGCTGCGTGGCAGGCTCAGAAAACGGCTGGCTGAGTGTAAGCTGGAGATGAGTCCGGGCAAGACTAAAGTCGTTTACTGCAAGGACAGGGAAAGAACGGAAGCATATCCTGAAATCAGCTTCGACTTTGTGGGCTATACGTTCAGGCCAAGAAAGTCCTTCTCGAAAGAGGGAGAGCTGTCGGTGAATTTCCTGCCAGCAATGAGCGGCAGAGCTGCGAAGGCAATCCGGCAGACGGTACGGGGCTGGGATCTGAGCCACAAAACGCCGTTATCGCTGGAAGTCATGGCCCGTTGGCTCAACCCCATGTTACGGGGCTGGGTTAAGTACTATGGTCACTTTTATCGTTCAGCAATGAACTGTATAGCCACTCATGTAGATCTGCACCTTGCGAAATGGGTCGCCCGCAAATATAAGCGGGTCCACGGTAGTCTGGCTCAGGCATATGAATGGTTAAGACGGATACAGCGCGCCAGGCCCGGTCTGTTTGCACACTGGGAAATTTGTACGCGGCGTGAGTGGTCAACGACAAGAGCCGGATGACGGGAGACTGTCACGTCCGGTTCCGTGGGAGCGCAGGGGGGAAGTTCCCTTGCGCGACCCGATAACCTCAACCAGAAAAATGCGCTGCCAAGCACCTTCGTGCCGGGCCGTAATATTTTGTTCCTGACGCTGGCGGCGATTTACGCCTACCAGATAGCAGCAGAAACAGTGATCACTGGCGTCTGCGAAACTGATTTCTCAGGTTACCCCGACTGCCGCGACGAGTTTATCAAAGCGCTGAATCAGGCGATCGTGCTAGGCATCGCCCGCCATATTCGCTTCGAAACGCCGCTGATGTGGCTGAATAAGGCAGAAACCTGGGCGCTGGCAGATTATTACCATCAGTTGGATCTGGTGCGTCAAGACACACTGACCTGCTACAACGGTATTAAAGGCGAAGGCTGCGGTGAGTGCGCGGCATGCCACCTGCGGGCAAACGGCCTGGCGCAATACCAACTCAACAAGGCGGAAGTGATGGCGGCTCTGAAGCAGAAAACCGGTCTAGCCTGAAAAATAACGGTGGTTAAGAGTTTGCTTTATTGATTCTCTTCCAGCTACGTGAGCATCTGCCGGTGTTAGCCCAGTTGCCCCTCGATCATCAGCCGTCAGCCCCACCAGGTTTTCAAGCCGTTGCAAATGTAGAGCATGTAGTATCACCACTCTTTGGTTTCAGATGCTGCTCTTGCCATTAGGCTGTGTCCAGCAATGGCCCGTGAGCGTCGCTGGCGATCATTTGAACGCCCAGCAAGGCGCAAGCCGTGAGGTTTGGTGGGCCAAATAAGCAGCACCTCACCTTGGGTGCCTAAATGGCCTCAGCCCTTAGGGGGACACCCCAAAGCTGGTACTCCGCGTTGTCGGGCTTGAATATAGGCCCGCGATGCCATTGCACCTTCTGCCTTGATTACCGGCTTTTGGGTCTACGACGCTACGGTTAATGATGGAACACAGCCTAGTCCCCCCTTTGGCTACTCATACGTATCCACTAATGATTATAGAAAGAAGGGGCCATGTACGACCCCCTCACCCGTTTCGTCAATAAATTAAGCTGATAAGACCGATGAAATATAGTAGCGAAAGAACTGCTGCAATGGTACTTTGCCGCGCAAGCGCTAACAGGATCATATTTTCAAGCGCGATCGGTTCTTTTCAAACAGCTCCGGCCCGATGCCCGGTACTTCCTGCAACTGCTCAATCTGAGTGAAAGGCCCATTCTGCTCGCGGTAACGAACTATGCTTTCGGCCTTTTTCAGGCCAATGCCTTTAAGTATGCTGGCCAACTGCTCAGCACCCGCTTGATTAATGCTCACTGCCGCCTCACCTGCCACCGGCATCACCGCACCTTGTCCGGGGTTAGCTGCTGGCTGCGAAAGCATCGGCGACGGCGATACTTTTTCAGCTACCGCCACCGCTGAAGCCATCAGGCACAGCAGGAACACCCAAGTGTGGATCCCATAATCATAAAGCGCCTTTTTTTCTGTATGTTGCATGCTGTATTCTCCTTGTGTTTAACAGCAGGCTCACTTTGCCGCAGTGGCAAATGTTCAGCAATCGGCAGATTTTAGATCTGGTAAAGGCCGCGAAAGCGGCCTTGGGTTATTGCAATGCGTTACATAAAAATGCGGTGGTTACTGAGGTTGATACTGCTCAGCGGCACCCATATTGATTTTGGCGTCTTTACGCAGGCTCGCCAGAAGAGAGTAGAAGGTGCCGCTGGCGGCACTCTGTTCCATCTTGCTGACGAAAGTTTTCATTTCATCGGCTGGTAACGAACCTGGTTTAACCACATCAAGCGCGATCAACACCACATTGTCCTGACGATCCTGCGACATGCCATAAACCGGTTTACCTTCCTGTGGGTGCGGCAGTGCAAACACATTTTCCACCAACGGCTTATCTTCTGAAGCACGCACCATCTTTTGCACGCTGCCAAAGCTCAGACCAGCGGCTTTCATCGCCTCGTCGCCCTTGCCCTGCTTCAACTCTACCAACAGTTGCTCGCCTTGCAGTTTCGCTTTTTCCAGCGCTTTGTTGTGTTTTACCCGCTCTGCTACGCGATCTTTCACCTGATCGAAAGGTTCAATGCCTTCCGCTTTGTGGGCAGTCACGCGCACCACAAATGCCCGATCACCCTCCACGGTAATCACGTCAGAGTTACTACCCGGTGCACCGTTCTCGCCAAGCAGTGAACCGTCGAAGATCGACTGCACTACCGGTTTGAAGTTCAGCGCGGCGGGAATGCTGTCGCGGGTGAACCAGCCAGTTTGCGCCGCTTTCACGCCGGCTACTTCTTCAGCCGAGGCCAGGGATTCGTTGTCGCTGGTCGCCGCTGCGCTCACCTTCTGTTGCAGCGCGTAATAGGCATCTAGCGCTTTCTCCCGCCGAACCTGTTTAGCGATGGTCTCATGCACGTCGCTCAGCGGCTTCATTTTCTCAGGCTCGATATCATTTAGACGCACGATCAAATAGCCGATGGAAGACTTCACTACGCTGGACAGTTGGCCTTTTTCAGTCAGGTGAGCTTGTTTCAGTTCGTCGGCAGTGGTTTCCGGCTCCAACCAGCCCAGTTCACCACCAGTGCGGCGTGAGATGATATCGGTAGATTTGTCCTTCGCCAGGGTGGCAAAATCACCGCCTTTTTTCAGCTCACTGAGCACCGCGTTGGCTTCTGTCTCGGTTTTCAGTTGGATCACGCTGTAGTTCTTGCGCTCCGGCTGGCCGTAGCTACTTTTGTGCCGATCGTAATAGGCGCTAATGTCCGCATCACTGACTTTCACCTTGTCTTGCATGGACACAGCGTCTATCGAGATATAACTCACCTTGATCTGCTCAGGTGCGATAAAGCTATTCTGGTTCTGTTGGTAGTAGGCTTTTAGCTCGTCGTCACTGACGTTCTGCTTAGCCTGCAACGCGCTCAGATCAATCGTCGCCAGGCGCACATTGCGCTGCTGCAACAGCAACGCCGCCATGGCCTGGGACTCAGCAGGTAGCACGAAACCCGACTCGCCGAAAGCTTGGGTCACTTGCTGGTTAACCAATTGCTGGCGCATGGACTGCGCGAAATCATCTGCGGTGTAACCCATGCGGCCGAGCAAGTCGAGATATTTGGCGTTATCGAATTGGCCGTCGGTCTGGAAGTAAGGGGTCTTGCGGATGGCATTTTTGATCTGCTCGTCGCTGACGCTCAGACCTAATTTCTTGGCGTATTGGGCCAGCAGCATGTTATCGATCAGTTGTGATAGCACTTGTTGGCGCATCCGCTGCATATAGCCTTCATTGCCAGCCAGCACAGAGAACTGGTCACCCAGTTGCTGCTGCATGCGTTGGCGTTCGCTTTGGAAAACCTGTTCCAGTTGAGCGCGTTCAATCACCTGACCATTTACTTTTGCCGCATAATCGCCGAAGCCGCCGATCAGGTAATTACCCACCCCGGTCAAAATGAATGACAGGATGATCAGGGCCAAGATGATTTTGAGCGCGACGTGATTTGCAGCCGCGCGTAAATTGTCCATCATAGTGTGACAACACTCCGCTGTGATATGGATTAACAACCCTTGCGCAGGGTTCCCCCCTGCGACAAAAATAAAAAAGGCGCATCGTAACGATGCGCCTTGTATCTTACCTTACCAGTCGCTTTGCGTCAGGTGATTGTTTATTGCCATACCTGTTTCGCTATACGGTTAGACACAAGCTATCAATTGACTGCGTCTTTAAGCGCTTTCCCTGCGCGGAAAGCCGGAACTTTGGCTGCCGCGATGGTGATCTCTTTACCCGTTTGTGGGTTGCGGCCAGTACGCGCCGAACGCTCACGCACAGTGAAGGTGCCGAAACCCACCAGAGCCACATCATCCCCTGCTTTCAAGGAGTCGGTAACAGAAGCAATTACTGCGTCTAAAGCGCGCCCGGCTGCCGCTTTGGAAATATCGGCACCTGTGGCAATCTTGTCGATCAGTTGTGACTTATTCACTCTATCATCCCCTCTAGAATTCTATCGCCGCACCGAGAAAGATTTACGGTTGCAGCAGCGCAGCGGTTATATCAGTCCCGTCGAATCTTGGTAAGCCACCGACTTCGAGGCCAAACACAGGCCGACAGTCTCTAACTTAGCGGCACAAAAAAATACTGGCAAGTCCGAAATGGCTTATCAGCATAAGTTTTATCAATGGCTTTTGCTCTTCGTCACCGTTTTTACCGCGACTGGTAGTGCGCCGAAGGCTGGATTTTGCAAGGTAATGTTCAAAACCTCATCAATTCTCTGTACCGGATGAATCTCCAAATCGGCGATAACGTTGTCCGGAATTTCTTCCAGATCGCGCTTGTTCTCATGTGGGATCAGCACGGTTTTGATGCCGCCGCGATGCGCCGCCAGCAGCTTCTCTTTCAGGCCACCTATCGGCAACACTTGACCACGTAGGGTGATCTCACCGGTCATTGCTACATCGGCACGTACCGGGTTGCCAGTCAGGCAGGAAACCAGCGCGGTGCACATCGCAATACCGGCACTCGGCCCGTCTTTCGGCGTCGCACCTTCCGGCACATGGACATGGATGTCACGCTTTTCATAGAAATCAGCGTTGATACCCAGTTTTTCTGCGCTCGCACGTACCACGGTCAGCGCAGCTTGGATCGATTCCTGCATCACTTCACCCAAGGAACCGGTGTAGGTCAGTTTACCCTTGCCCGGCACACAAGCAGTTTCGATGGTTAGCAAATCGCCGCCCACTTCCGTCCACGCCAAGCCAGTAACCTGACCTACGCGGTTTTCGATGTCCGCACGACCATAGTCAACACGCTGCACACCCAGATAATCTTTCAAGTTGTCGCCATTGATTTTGATATGTTTGACTTTTTTGTCCATCAATAGCGTTTTCACCGCTTTACGGCACAGCTTGGAAATTTCGCGTTCCAAACTACGCACCCCAGCTTCACGGGTGTAATAGCGGATAATGCCGATAATGGCGCTGTCATCAACCACCAGTTCGCTTTGCTGCAACGCGTTGCGCTCAAGCTGCTTCGGCAACAAATGCTGCTTGGCAATGTTGAACTTTTCATCCTCGGTGTAACCCGACAGGCGGATCACTTCCATACGATCCAGCAACGGCCCAGGGATGCTCATCGAGTTTGAGGTAGCGACGAACATGACATCGGACAGATCATAATCCACTTCCAGGTAGTGATCATTAAACGCCACGTTTTGTTCCGGATCCAGCACCTCAAGTAGTGCAGAAGCCGGATCACCGCGCATGTCGGAAGACATTTTGTCGATCTCATCTAGCAGGAACAACGGGTTCTTCACCCCGACCTTAGCCATTTTTTGGATCAGCTTACCGGGCATCGAACCGATGTAAGTGCGCCGATGTCCGCGAATTTCTGCTTCGTCCCGCACGCCGCCCAATGCCATACGCACATACTGACGCCCAGTTGCCTTAGCGATCGACTGGCCCAGCGAGGTTTTCCCCACGCCCGGAGGCCCCACCAGGCACAGGATCGGCCCCTTGATTTTGCTGACGCGGCTCTGCACAGCGAGATACTCAAGAATGCGATCTTTGACGCGTGCCAGGCCATAGTGATCGGTATCGAGCACTTCCTGCGCCTTGAGTAAGTCTTTTTTCACCTTGCTGCGCGCATTCCAAGGCACTTGCAGCATCCAGTCGATATAGCCACGCACCACAGTCGCTTCCGCAGACATCGGCGACATCATTTTCAGCTTTTGCAGTTCAGCTTCGGTTTTTTCACGCGCTTCTTTCGGCATTTTTGCCGCTGCGATCTTGCGTTTCAGCGCTTCATGTTCATCCGGCACATCATCCATCTCGCCGAGTTCTTTCTGAATCGCCTTCATTTGCTCATTCAGATAGTATTCGCGCTGACTTTTTTCCATCTGTTTTTTGACGCGATTACGAATGCGTTTTTCTACCTGTAGCAGGTCGATTTCCGATTCCATCATCGCCATCAGGTATTCCAAGCGTTCAGTAATATCGAACATCTCCAACACCGACTGCTTGTCGTTAAGCTTCAGCGGCATATGCGCGGCGATGGTATCCGCTAGACGTGCGGCATCGTCGATGCTATTGAGTGAAGCCAGCACCTCCGGGGGGATCTTCTTGTTCAGTTTGATGTAGCCTTCAAACTGGTTGATCGCAGTACGCACCAGTACTTCCTGCTCACGCTCATCAATCGCCGGTGACTCAAGGTATTCCGCCTGGGCGGTAAAACACTCACCGCTGTCGGAAAGCGTGGTGATATGCATACGCTGGAGTCCCTCCACCAGCACTTTGACCGTGCCATCCGGCAGCTTCAGCATCTGTAGAATCGACGCTACGGTGCCGACAGAGAATAAATCATTAATGCTAGGCTCATCCGTTGAGGCCTCTTTCTGTGCCACCAGCATGATCTTTTTATCATGATCCATTGCTGCTTCTAGGCACCGAATCGATTTTTCCCGGCCAACAAATAACGGGATCACCATGTGCGGATAAACCACCACGTCGCGCAATGGCAAAACGGGGATTTCAATGCGTTCGGAACGCTCAAGGTTCATAGAGCTCTCTCTTAGTTTTAATTTCCGCCAGGTTTAGGGGATCTCATAAGACGTCAGCATCACACGTTTCACAAAATCTGGTTGTGAGTATATGGGGACGAATGGCTGACATTCAACAGCCAGAATACAGGAAAGAGAAATGGGGGATAAGATCCCCCATTTTACTGTCTAACATTATGGTTTGACTGGCGAATTATTCACCTGAAGCCTGCGCTTCCGGTTTGCCATAAATCAGCAGCGGCTTCGACTGACCCGCGATTACCGGCTCGTCGATCACCACTTTTTCTACGCTGTCCATCGATGGCAGATCGTACATAGTGTCGAGCAGCGCGCCCTCCACGATAGAGCGCAAACCACGAGCGCCGGTTTTACGCGCCATGGCTTTCTTGGCAATGGCGTTCAACGCCTCGTCACGGAACTCAAGCTCCGCACCTTCCAGATTGAACAATGCCTGATATTGCTTGGTCAGGGCATTTTTCGGCTCTTTCAGGATCTGGATCAGCGCATCTTCACTTAGCTCGCTCAACGTTGCCACTACCGGCAAACGGCCAATAAATTCAGGGATCAGACCAAACTTGATCAAATCTTCCGGTTCGGCCTGTAGCAGCAGTTCGCCTTCGGTCGCTTTCTCAGATTCTCCTTTGACGGTTGCGCCAAAACCAATGCCGGAACCCGTGTTGACGCGCTGACCGATCACTTTATCCAGGCCAGCAAAAGCGCCGCCGCAGATAAACAAGATCTTCGAGGTATCAACTTGCAGGAATTCCTGCTGTGGATGCTTACGCCCGCCCTGCGGCGGAACGGCGGCGATAGTGCCTTCAATCAGCTTTAGCAGCGCCTGCTGCACACCTTCGCCCGATACATCACGGGTGATAGATGGGTTATCTGACTTACGGGAAATCTTATCGATTTCATCGATATAGACGATACCACGCTGCGCTTTCTGTACGTCATAGTCACATTTTTGCAACAATTTTTGGATGATATTCTCCACGTCCTCACCCACATAACCGGCTTCGGTCAATGTAGTGGCATCAGCCATGGTGAACGGCACATCCAGAAAACGCGCCAAGGTTTCCGCCAGCAGCGTCTTACCGCTGCCAGTCGGGCCAATCAGCAAAATGTTGCTTTTACCCAACTCGACACCATTGCTGGCATCGCCGTTGCGCAGGCGTTTGTAGTGGTTGTACACCGCAACCGCCAGCACTTTCTTCGCCTGTTCTTGACCAATAACGTAGTCATCCAGATGCTGGCGAATTTCGTGCGGCGTCGGCAGCTCACTGCGCTCACGATGCGGTGCAACGTCTTTAATCTCTTCGCGAATAATGTCGTTACACAGGTCAACACATTCATCGCAGATATACACTGACGGGCCGGCAATCAGCTTACGTACTTCATGCTGGCTTTTGCCGCAGAAAGAGCAGTACAGCAGCTTTCCTGAACCGTCTTTGCGTCTATCTGTCATAAGTCAAACCTCTTCTTAGTCTTTGTCCCGCAAGAACATTACGGCGACAGTGATACCCCAGACACCTATCGGGAACACCGAAAACCCTCAACAGAACGAGCCGTGCCTATTCTGATTTCTATACTCAAGGCACCACGTCTAGCTGCGGTGTGTCAGAATGCCGTCAACCAAACCGTATTCTACGGCTTCGTCCGCAGTCATAAAGCGATCGCGCTCGGTGTCACATTCGATCTGCGCCAATGACTGGCCGGTATGCTCCGCCATCAATTCATTCATGCGTGCCTTCACTTTCAAGATTTCACGCGCGTGGATTTCGATATCCGTCGCCTGGCCCTGATAGCCGCCCAGCGGCTGGTGAATCATTACGCGCGAATTAGGCAAGCAGAAACGCTTGCCTTTGGCACCGGCAGTCAACAGGAAGGATCCCATCGAACACGCTTGCCCCATACAAATGGTGCTGACGTCCGGCTTGATGAATTTCATGGTGTCATAGATTGACATACCCGCAGTGATCACGCCACCCGGCGAGTTGATGTAGAGGAAAATGTCTTTTTCCGGGCTTTCCGCTTCGAGGAACAGCATCTGTGCCACAATCAGGTTGGCCATGTGGTCTTCTACTTGACCAGTCAGGAAAATGATGCGCTCTTTCAGCAGGCGGGAATAGATATCGTAAGAACGTTCCCCGCGTGAAGTCTGCTCTACCACCATCGGCACCAAAGCCATGTGAGGTGCGCATTGGTCTCTTTCGCCACTGTATGACATTACCGTCTCCTAATAGAAATTGCTTTGGCGGCTAGGGTTACCCCCTAATACACCAATTCTACTTGAGAACGGTCATGATGACTATGCTCAAGCATTCGACCCACTCCACACCTACCCAACGGCTATTTCATCATCCCATGCATTTTGGCAAACAGTCGCTAGATTTTTACACATTGGGGAGCGATGGCGGGTTTTCAAGCCCAGACGATGACTTTATCGCTCCAGTCCCCAGCATGCCGTGTGACCAATATGTAACCAAGTAAACATGTATCTATTGCTAAGATTAAAGCGGTGATTAATCAGCAACATGATAAAATAAAAGCCCGCAACTGAAGGTTACGGGCTTTTTATTATACAGCCTACAGCGCTCCGCCAGTGAAAACCAGAGCGTTCCCTCCGCACTCAAATACTGCTATTACGCCTGTTGAGGCTGGTTCATCAATTCGCTGAAAGTGATGGCCTTCTCGGTCACTTGTGCTTTTGCCAACAGGGTTTCGACCGCTTGATCTTCCAATGCCACGTTGCGCATGTTGTTCATCAGATCTTTGTTCTTACTATAGAATTCAACAACTTCTCGCGGATCTTCGTAGGCGGAGGCCATTTCCTCAATCAGAGTTTTTACGCGCTCTTCGTCAGCTTTCAGATTGTTGGCAGAGATCACTTCGCCCAGCAGCAGACCGACAGCAACGCGACGCTTAGCCTGCTCTTCAAACAGTTCGCGTGGCAGTTCCAGTGCTTGTTTCTCGTCGCCACCGAAACGCTGTGCCGCCTGATGGCGCAGAACGTCAACCTCACCATCGATCAGCACAGCAGGCACGTCGATGTCGTTAGTGCTGACCAAGCCGTCGATTACCTGAGTCTTGATACGGTTACGCACGGCACCTTTCAGCTCGCGTTCCATGTTTTTACGCACTTCGGCGCGCAGACCGTCAACGGAACCATCAGCCACACCAAAGCGCTTGATGAACTCTTCGCTCAGCTCTGGCAACTCACGCTCTTCAACTTTCTTCAGAACAATAGCGAATTTAGCCGCTTTACCCTGCAGATTTTCTGCGTGGTAGTCTTCCGGAAAGTTAACATCGATGGTGAATTCTTCACCGGCCTTGTGACCAGCCAGACCTTCTTCAAAACCTGGGATCATGCGGCCCTGGCCCATGACCAGCACAAAATCAGAAGCTTTACCGCCTTCAAACTCCTCGCCGTCGATAGAACCGGTGAAGTCAATGGTCACGCGGTCTTCAACCTCTGTTGCGCGGTCACTTTCTTTCCAAGTCGCCTGCTGCTTGCGCAAAGTTTCCAACATGGTGTCAACGTCAGCATCGGTAACTTCAACCAATGGCTTCTCGACCTCAATGCTGTCCAGAGCTTTCAGCTCAACGTCTGGATACACTTCGAACTCAACAGCGAAGCTGAAATCTTCACCTTCTTTATATTCGCCCGGCAGGTAATTTGGCCTACCAGCCGGATTGATCTTTTCTTTGACGATCGCATCAATGAAGCTGCGCTGCATCACTTCGCCCAGCACGTCCTGACGAATAGAGGTGCCGTAACGCTGTTCAACGATGTTACGCGGCACTTTTCCTTTACGGAAGCCATCAATACGAACGCTTTTCGCCGTATTGATCAGTTCTTTCTTAACTGCCTGGCTGATACTTTCGGCGGGTACAGTAATAGAGAGACGGCGCCCCAGACCTTGAGTGGTTTCTACTGAAACTTGCATCTTGTTACCTCAAAAAAATCACAGTGCTCGGTTAACTCCGCCCAAGTACCAGGGCGGCTACATGCAGAACCGAGTTCCCTGATGACAGAAGCGTACCGAAACCATTCCAAAAAATAAAACGCGGCATTATAGCGGTGCATGCGTGGCGAGTCGAGGACAGCAAGGCAACACTGACGCATTAAAACGCACATTCTGCCAATTTGATGGTCAAAGGGCCACCGAAGCCGACCACCGCGTAGCCCTATTGGTCATCACCTGTGTGGTCGTCAAAAGCCAAAACAGAAACGGCCCGCAGGCCGCTCCAAAATTCGTCAGTAGTAATACCCCAAATCAAGGGAAAAGTTCCACTGATTACTGTCAATTTTAACCTTAGGCCAAGGTGCCAGCCCCGCGACAGCGTGGCGAGGCCGGTACCTTGTCCTGTTGCCTTTCCCACTCTTTCAGGGTAAAGGTGTGCAAGGCCAGTGCATGCACACCGTCTGCCAGTTCTTCCGACAGCACGCCGTAGATCGAACGGTGGCGCGTTAACAAACGCTCGCCAATAAAGCGATCACTGACCAATACCACCTTGAAATGGCTTTCTGAACCGACCGGAACGTTGTGACGATAGCTTTCATCAACGACATCCAGATGCGTAGGCTCAAACGCCGCCTTTAACTTTGCTTCTATCTGCTCGCGAACCATAGGATTTCCTTACACCACTGGCATGAAGATCATACTCATCCAGTTCAATATTAGGCTGTGTCCGACCATGTCCAGGTGAGCGCCACCACAACCAATTACCGGACACAGCCTAGCAGAAGCAACCCCATTTTAACGCATCGCCCAGATAAATTTCTGTTTCTTCCAGGACATATGGTGGTCAACGCGCCATGCCTATTGGGATTAATCTGATTGAATCTGTTAAAAAGTCTGTTTTCATCAATAACAAATAAAAATTTATCACTCATGCGCATTATGCGCTGTCACCAAGCAGCGACAATGCTATGGTATCAGCGCTATGTTGCTCTGATTATGGCTAAATCCGTCGAAAATGAGACAGTAACCATGTTAAAGAAACTTTGTCTTCCCTTGCTGGGCGCACTGCTACTGTTAGGTTGTGCGGCCAGCAGCAACACGCTAAACGTGACGCCGAAGATCGTGTTGCCGCAGCAAGTTCCCACCCTGCAAGGCGTCACCGTCAGCATCAATGGCGCGGATCAGCGCCAGGATCAAGCGCTGGCCACAGTGAACCGCAATGGCCAATTGGTGACCTTGAGGCCAACGCGCGATCTGCGCTTTCTGTTACAGGAAGTGCTGGAAAAACAGATGAATGCCCGTGGCTACATGATCGGAAACACTGGCGCAGTTGATCTGCAAATCGTGGTCAATAATCTGTATGCCGATGTATCCGAAGGCAACCTGCGCTACAACATCACCACCAAAGCTGATATTTCGGTCATCGCCCAGGCGAAGAACGGCAACAAACAGGTGAAAAACTACCGCTCCACCTATAACGTGCAAGGCGCTTTCACCGCCACTAATGAGAAAATCACCAGTGCAGTCAATAGCATACTCGGCGTTGTCATCGCCAATATGGCGCAGGACACCATCATCAACGACTTTATCCAGAAAAATGCGCGCTAATGCGACAATACCTTATGCCGCGCGGATAATAACCCAAGGATACAGACCAGGAACTCATGTTAAAACAGTATTTGAACATCTTCACCCAGCGCAATTATGCCATTCTGCTGTTGCTGGGCTTTGCATCGGGTTTGCCGTTGGCATTATCCTCCGGCACACTACAGGCTTGGATGACTGTCGAAAATATCGATTTGAAAACCATCGGCATCTTCTCGCTGGTCGGTCAAGCCTATGTGTTTAAATTCCTCTGGGCACCCTTTATGGATCGCTACACCCCGCCCTTCTTAGGGCGGCGGCGAGGTTGGCTACTGATTAGCCAAATCCTGCTGGTTGCGGCAATAGCGGCGATGGGCTTCATGCAGCCAGCACAGCATTTAGGGTGGCTGGCGGCACTGGCAGTGATGGTGGCGTTCTGTTCCGCATCGCAAGATATTGTTTTTGACGCCTACAAAACTGACCTGCTAAGTGCAAAGGAACGCGGTGCCGGCGCCGCAATATCGGTGCTTAGCTACCGGCTGGCAATGCTGGTTTCCGGCGGGCTAGCATTGTGGCTGGCGGATCGCTATCTCGGTTGGCAGGTGACCTATTGGCTGATGGCCGGGCTGATGCTGATTGGCATCGCCGCTACCCTGATGGCTCCAGAGCCGGACAACAGTATCCCGGTACCGCGCACTATGGAGCAGGCGGTGGTCGCACCGCTGCGCGATTTCTTTGCACGTAATAATGCCTGGCTGATCCTGCTGCTGATCGTGACGTACAAAATGGGCGATGCCTTCGCCGGTAGTCTGAGCACCACTTTCCTGATCCGTGGCGTGGGTTTCAATGCGAGTGAAGTGGGTCTGGTGAACAAGACCCTTGGCCTGCTCGCCACTATCGGCGGTGCGTTGTTTGGTGGCGTGCTAATGCAACAGATAAGCCTGTTCCGCGCTCTGATGCTGTTCGGTATCCTACAGGCGGTCTCCAACCTCGGCTACTGGGTTCTGGCGGTGACCGACAAAAACATCTTCACCATGGGCAGCGTCATCTTCCTGGAACACCTGTGCGGGGGTATGGGTACTGCGGCGTTCGTCACGCTGCTGATGACTCTATGCAATCGATCATTTTCCGCCACCCAATTTGCGTTGCTTTCCGCGTTCTCCGCCGTTGGCCGTGTCTATGTCGGCCCGATCGCTGGCTGGTTCGTCGAGACCAATGGCTGGCCGCTGTTCTATTTATTCTCGATCGCCGCCGCCTTACCTGGCCTGCTGCTGCTGGGCATCTGCCGCAAGACGCTTGAATATACTCAAAAGACCGGTAATTTTATGCCGCGTGAGGCGTTCCCTAGGGCTTATAGCTGGACGCTGCGGTTATTGACGCTAGGTTGTACGCTGCTAGGCTTGTGGCTATTGTTGCTGATAGCCGATAATCTGGACTGGTTCCAGGTGCCCGGTCTGGCAGAGAGGATGTTACAGATCGGTGCCGCGTTCAGTCTGATGGGCATCCTGATGGGTAGCCTGTTGGACTCTCTGGCATTACGCCGCATGCGGGTATGATGTCGCTGGCCGACGTTCACGCTGGTCAGCAAAAACCCCCCGCGCGAATCTATTGGTTAAAAAAGATCACTGGCGGCAAAATTATTTTTTGTCCGCCCAACACGTATTCGAAATCAAATTAAATTCACCCTTAACTCACAATTAATTTACATCAAGCCAACCATTTCTTCTGCTTTTAAAAATATGCTTCGCCTGTCTGATTCCGCATACCTTTATTTTTCCTTAACATACGCCCCAACATGTTGCAACATGACAACGTGTCATTGCCATTGGGTAAATACGCAGCAGGGCAACATCTGTGACCTCGTTAACAGAAAGTGCCAACTCAGGCGCTGACATACCCTTAAGCATGTTTACAGTACTGCGCCCTTCCCGTAAAATGTCCATACACATGAAACGACAATAGAGCTTTAGCAATTGGGGTCGTTAGATGAGACTTAAGAAATACAATAAAAGTATTGGGGTAATGTCATTAATTGCAGCAACGGTAGTGCTCAGTGGCTGCCATAATATGGTATTGATGAACCCCAAAGGAGCAATTGGTGTTGAGCAACGAACACTGATTATCACTGCAATCATGTTAATGCTGATCGTGGTAATACCGGTTATTTTTATGGCGTTCACTTTTGCCTGGAAGTACCGAGCCTCCAACAAAGACGCCAAATACCGTCCTAACTGGGCACACTCCAATAAGATTGAAGTAGTCGTCTGGACCATTCCTATCATTATTATTGCCATCCTCGGCACTATTACCTGGAAGACCACACATGAGCTTGATCCGTTCAAGCCGATTGTCACTGACAAGAAGCCGATGACTATCGAAGTGGTGTCGCTCGACTGGAAATGGCTGTTTATCTACCCAGAGCAAGGCATTGCGACTGTTAATGAGCTGGCTTTCCCGAAAGACGTTCCTATCGAATTTAAGGTCACTTCTGACTCAGTAATGAACTCGTTCTTTATTCCTCAGTTAGGTGGGCAGATTTATGCGATGGCCGGGATGCAAACCAAACTGCACCTGATCGGTAACGAAGCTGGGGAATACGCCGGTATTTCCAGCAGCTACAGTGGCCGTGGGTTCTCCGGCATGAAGTTCACCGCAATTGTGACTCCGACCAAAGGCGGCTTTGATCAGTGGGTTGCCAAGGTGAAAGCATCACCTAATAACCTTAATGCTACCAGCGACTTTAACACACTGGCAGCACCGAGTGAAAACAACCCGGTCACGTACTTCTCCAGTGTCAAATCGAATTTGTTCAAAGAGACTATTGCCAAATTCATGGGCGATATGGACATGCACACTGGCGCTACTGCTCATCCAGGTATGGACATGAGCCAGGGTATGGACATGGGTGAACATGCTCACGCTGGAGCTGAGGAATAAACTGATGTTGGGAAAATTAACACTTGATGCGGTTCCATACCACGAACCGATCATCATGGTCACCGTTGCTGCGATTGTTATTGGGGGTCTGGCGCTGCTGGCACTGATAACATATTTAGGTAAATGGAAATGGCTGTGGAAAGATTGGCTGACTTCGGTCGACCACAAGAAAATTGGTATCATGTACATCATTGTAGCCATGGTTATGCTGCTACGCGGTTTTGCCGATGCCATCATGATGCGAAGCCAGCAGGCGATTGCGTCCGCCGGTGAGGCTGGGTTCCTGCCGCCTCACCACTACGATCAAATCTTCACCGCCCACGGCGTCATCATGATCTTCTTCATGGCGATGCCGCTGGTGGTCGGTCTGATGAATATCGTGGTACCGTTGCAAATCGGTGCGCGTGACGTAGCTTTCCCGTTCCTGAACTCCCTGAGTTTCTGGCTGTTTGTGGTAGGCGTGGTGTTGATCAACCTCTCGCTGGGCGTTGGTGAGTTCGCACAAACCGGTTGGCTGGCGTATCCGCCACTGTCGGGCAAAGAGTACAGCCCTGGCGTCGGAGTTGATTACTGGATCTGGAGCCTGCAAATTTCTGGGCTGGGTACCCTGCTGACCGGCGTGAACTTCTTCGCTACCATCATGAAGATGCGTGCTCCTGGCATGCCGCTGATGAAGATGCCGGTATTCACTTGGGCGGTACTCTGTACTAACGTCCTGATCATCGTTGCTTTCCCCATTCTGACTGTAACCATCGCATTGCTGACCCTGGATCGCTATCTGGGTACCCATTTCTTCACCAATGATATGGGTGGCAACATGATGATGTACATCAACCTGATCTGGGCTTGGGGTCACCCAGAAGTGTACATTCTGGTGCTGCCGGTATTCGGTGTGTTCTCCGAAGTTACCGCCACCTTCTCCAGAAAACGCCTATTCGGTTATACCTCGCTGGTATGGGCAACCATCGCGATTACCCTTCTGTCATTCATCGTATGGTTGCACCACTTCTTCACCATGGGGTCCGGCGCGAACGTTAACGCCTTCTTCGGTATCGCCACCATGATCATTTCCATCCCAACCGGGGTGAAGATCTTTAACTGGCTGTTTACCATGTATCAGGGCCGTATACAGTTCAACTCTATCATGCTGTGGACTGTTGGCTTCATCATCACCTTTTCTGTAGGTGGCATGACTGGCGTTCTGCTGGCGGTGCCAGGCGCGAACTTCGTGTTGCACAACAGCTTGTTCCTGATTGCCCACTTCCATAACGTAATCATCGGCGGTGTGGTGTTCGGTTGCTTTGCTGGCCTGACCTACTGGTTCCCTAAATCTTTCGGCTTCAGGCTTAACGAGAAATGGGGCATCCGTGCGTTTTGGTGCTGGATCATCGGCTTCTTCATTGCCTTTATGCCGCTGTACGCTCTGGGTTTTATGGGTATGACTCGTCGTATCAGCCAGAACATCAACCCTGAGTTCCACCCTCTGCTGCTGGTAGCGGCTTGTGGTGCAGCGCTGATTGCCTGTGGTGTCCTGTGCCAGTTGATTCAGATCTTCGTTAGCGTGCGTGACCGCGAGCAGAACCGCGATCTGACTGGTGACCCATGGGACGCTCGCACACTGGAGTGGTCAACCTCGTCTCCACCGCCGTTCTACAACTTTGCCGTAGTGCCACAAATTCATGATCGCGATGAATTCTGGGACATGAAAGAAAAAGGTGAAGCCTATAAGAAACCGGCGAAATACGAACCGATTCATATGCCGAAAAATACCGGTGCCGGTGTGATTATTGCTGGCTTTAGCCTGGTATTCGGTTTCGCGATGATCTGGAATATCTGGTGGATGGCGATCGCTGGCTTCGTGGGCATGATCGTGACTTGGATAGCCAAGAGCTTCGATGAAGATGTTGATTACTATGTGCAAGTTGATGAAATCGAGCGCATTGAAAACCAACACTATGAACAAATCAGCAAAGCAGGCGTGAAACATGTCAACTGATACTCTGATTACCCCTAACGCAGCCCATGCAGAGCATGGGCACCACGACGCGGGAGAGACCAAAGTCTTTGGGTTTTGGATCTACCTAATGAGCGATTGTATTTTGTTTGCATGCTTGTTCGCGACTTATGCTGTACTGGCGAACGGAACCGCAGGGGGGCCTGCGGGCAAAGACATCTTCGAGCTGAAGTTTGTCTTGGTTGAAACTTTCCTGCTGTTATTCAGCTCCATCACCTACGGCATGGCAATGATCGCCATGAAAAAAGGCAAAGTGGGTGGCGTAAATATCTGGCTGTTCCTAACCTTCCTGTTTGGTCTGGGCTTCGTCGCGATGGAAATCTATGAGTTCCATCACTTGATCGTCGAAGGCTTCGGTCCAGATCGCAGCGCATTCCTGTCCAGCTTCTTCGCGCTGGTTGCGACTCACGGTCTGCATGTGTCTATCGGCTTGATTTGGATCACCATCATGATGATTCAAGTGAGTCAACGCGGTCTGACCTCAATCAATAAAACCCGTTTGATGTGTCTGAGCCTATTCTGGCATTTCTTGGATGTGATTTGGATTTGCGTATTTACCGTTGTCTACCTGCTGGGGGTTATGTCATGAGTCATTCATCCCATGAAACTTCTCACGGCGGCGCAAGCCACGGCAGCGTTAAGTCATATCTGATCGGCTTTATCCTGTCGATCATCCTGACGGTAATCCCATTTGCGATGGTGATGAACGACTCCGCTTCTCATGCCACCATCCTAGCGGTTGTTGTTGGCACGGCGGTGATTCAGGTGCTAGTTCACCTGATTTACTTCCTGCACATGAACACCTCATCGGAAGAGCGCTGGAACCTGGTGGCATTGCTGTTCACCGCTATGGTCATCGGTATCGTTGTTGTAGGTTCACTCTGGATTATGTATAACCTCAACATCAATATGATGGTCAGTTAACAATCGAGCTGCACGTGATGATTAAGCAATACCTGCAAGTCACTAAACCAGGAATTATTTTCGGCAATTTAATTTCTGTCGTTGGGGGATTCCTGCTTGCCTCCAAAGGCAGCATCGATTATCCCTTGTTCCTTGCTACCCTGCTGGGTGTCTCGTTGGTGGTCGCCTCAGGCTGTGTGTTTAACAACTACATCGATCGCGACATCGATAAGAAAATGGAGAGAACGAAGAACCGGGTACTGGTCAGAGGTCTGATCGCACCGAGTGTCACCCTGGTTTATGCTACCGTTCTAGGTATTGTGGGTCTTGCGTTGCTGTATATCGGTGCTAATCCGTTGGCCATGTGGCTGGCGGTGATGGGCTTCGTGGTTTATGTTGGCGTTTACAGCCTGTACATGAAACGTCATTCGGTATATGGCACGCTGATAGGTAGCTTGTCGGGTGCCGCACCACCGGTTATCGGCTACTGTGCGGTGACCAACGAGCTTGACACTGGTGCATTGATCCTGCTGGCCATCTTTAGCTTGTGGCAGATGCCGCATTCCTATGCGATCGCCATTTTCCGCTTTAAAGATTACCAAGCGGCTAACATCCCAGTACTGCCTGTGGTGAAGGGTATCTCCGTCGCCAAAAATCATATCACTGTTTATATCCTAGCGTTTATGATCGCCACGCTGATGTTGACCCTGAGCGGCTACGCTGGCTACAAGTACCTGCTCGTCGCTGCAGCGGTGAGCGCATGGTGGCTGGGCATGGCACTACGCGGTTACAAAACCGAAAATGACAGCATCTGGGCGCGCAAATTGTTTGTGTTCTCTATCGTTGCCATCATTTCTCTGAGCGTGATGATGTCGATCGACTTCAGTGTCACAGCTATGCCAGGAGCGCTGGTAACCTACGTCCGGTAAACCAAATTGGCTGTAGATGAGCCGCTTCTGCGGCTCATTTTATTTCTCTCTGCGAAAAGTGGCCAAACGGAAATATCTGTTAAACAACATTAGGTTTACCCTCCCCGCCCTTCACACTAAAATGACGCAGCATAGAGTCCCTTCTCTTAGGCACTATCTTCAAATGCCTGATAGAAGAGTTTTTACCGAGGTTTGATGTGAACGATAATACAATGACCCCACTGGAGCTGCGCGCCACCTGGGGGCTGGGTACCGTGTTCTCACTGCGCATGCTCGGCATGTTTATGGTGCTGCCGGTGTTAACTACCTACGGCATGGTGCTCAACGGTGCCAGCGAGGCGCTGATCGGCATTGCCATCGGCATCTATGGCTTGGCACAAGCAGTATTTCAAATTCCGTTCGGCCTGATTTCCGATCGTGTTGGCCGCAAACCGCTGATCGTCTGTGGGTTGTTGATCTTTGCAACTGGCAGCATGATCGCCGCAACCACTGACTCTATTTGGGGTGTGATCCTCGGCCGGGCACTGCAAGGTTCCGGTGCCATTGCGGCGGCGGTGATGGCACTGTTATCCGATCTGACTCGTGAACAAAACCGCACTAAAGCCATGGCGTTTATTGGCGTAAGCTTCGGCATTACCTTTGCCATCGCGATGGTACTGGGGCCAATCGTTACCCATGCCTTTGGCCTGCATGCGCTGTTCTGGATGATCGCCGTGCTGGCTCTTGCTGGCATCGTGATAATCCTGGCTATCGTACCTTCTGCCGATCACCACGTGCTGAACCGTGAGTCAAGCATGGTGCGCGGCAGCTTCAGCAAGGTGCTAAGCAATTCGCGGCTACTGAAACTCAACGTCGGTATCATGTGCCTGCATATTCTGCTGATGTCGAGCTTCGTGGCGCTACCATTGGCGATGGAAAAAGCCGGGTTGGCAGCCTGCGAACATTGGAAAGTCTATCTGGTCACTATGCTGGTGTCGTTCGCCACCGTGCTGCCTTTCATTATCTACGCCGAGAAATATCGCCGCATGAAGCAGGTGTTCATGGGCTGCGTGGCGATGCTGTTCTGCGCTGAAGTACTGCTATGGCTGTCCAACGCTCACCTGTGGGGCATCATTACTGGCGTGCAGTTGTTCTTTATGGCATTTAACGTGATGGAGGCGATCCTGCCTTCGTTGATCAGTAAAGAATCGCCAGCCGGCTATAAGGGTACCGCAATGGGGGCTTACTCCACCAGCCAATTTATCGGTGTGGCGATCGGTGGCAGCCTGGGCGGTTGGTTATATAGCCTGCAAGGCGCAGGGCTGGTGTTTATCGCCGGCGCGGTGCTTGCCGCTCTCTGGTTCCTGATCAGTAGCACCATGAAAGAACCCCCTTACGTCAGTAGCCTACGCATCACACTGTCAGCACTGGCGGTGAAAGATTCAGCGCTGGAAAGCCGCCTGAAAGCCCAGCCCGGCGTGGCGGAAGCGATTGTACTGCCGGAAGAGCGCAGCGCCTACATCAAGGTCGATATCAAACAGACCAGCCGAAGCCAACTTGAAGCGCTAATGAATTCACGATAAAAACCAGAGCCAATATACTGGCTCTGGTTGGTTAATCGCGGAAGTTCTTGAACTGGAATGGCTGCTCCAGATCCGCGCCACGCACCAGCGCCATCACGCTTTGCAGGTCGTCGCGCGATTTACCGGTCACGCGCACTTCATCGCCCTGGATCTGCGCCTGGACCTTCAGCTTGCTGTCTTTAATCAGCTTGACGATTTTCTTCGCCTGGATAGTGTCGATACCCTGCTTCAGCTTGGCATCCACGCTGAAGGTTTTTCCGCTGTGAGTCAGTTCGTCCGGGATCTCCAACGCGCCGCCTTCGATGCTGCGCTTACTTAACTTTTCGCGCAAAATATCGAGCAACTGCTGCACCTGGAAATCGGATCCACTGGCAACCTTGATGCTTTCGTTTTTCTCGTTCAATTCAAAGCTGGCTGGCACATTACGAAAATCCCAGCGGGTACTGAGATCGCGCGAGGCGTTTTCAACGGCGTTACGCACTTCCTGCATATCAATTTCAGAAACAATGTCGAAAGATGGCATACTTCTTCCTCCTGAATGAATACCTTAGACAATTTTAATGCCGTATATGATAACCGCTTTACCCTATCAGGCAAAATCTGCAGAATGCCCCATGGATAATGCCTAGGGTAGCAGCAAAGTCTAAATTTAACTGCCAGTCATTGAGCGGTATTGCCAAGGAGTCTAGATGAAAATAACTATTCTTGGTTGCGGTGCGCTCGGACAACTGTGGTTCTCGCGGCTGTATCAGCAGGGTCACGATGTACAGGGATGGTTAAGGGTGCCACAGCCCTTCTGCCCAGTGAAGGTGATCGAACCTGATGGGACCTGGTGCAACCACACTTTGCCTGCCAACAATTTTGACCATTTGGCGCACAGTGAGCTACTGCTGGTTACGCTGAAAGCCTGGCAGGTTTCCGCCACCGTCAGTCCACTGCTGCCAAAGCTTAACGCCAACTGCGCCATTCTGCTGTTACATAACGGCATGGGCACCCAGGATGAACTGCCGCCAAGCACTCAGCCAATGCTTGCAGGCACTACCACCCACGCAGCGCGCCATGACGGCAACAGCATTGTTCATGTCGCCAGTGGCACCACTCACATCGGCCCGACATCGCCAGCGGCGCAACACCTCAACCATGTGGCGGAGGTGTTGCATCAGGCTTTGCCCAACGTCGTTTGGCATAACAACATCGCCTCGGCAAGCTGGCTCAAACTGGCAGTCAACTGCGTGATCAATCCGTTGACAGCGCTATACGATTGCCGCAACGGCGAGCTACAGCGCTATCCGCAACAGATTGCGGCTATCTGTCACGAAGTCGCCAGCGTGATGGAGCGAGAAGGCTACCACACCGCTGATGACACGCTGAGGCAGTATGTCATGGCAGTGATTCAGAGCACAGCGGATAACATCTCCTCAATGCTGCAAGACATTCGCACCCAGCGACCTACCGAGATTGACTATATTACCGGCTACCTGCTACGACGCGCGCACCACCACGGCATTACCTTACCGGAAAACACGCGGCTATTTGAATTTGTTAAGCGAAAGGAAAATGAATATGAGCGTATCAGCACTGGTCTGCCTGGCACCGGGTAGTGAAGAAACCGAAGCCGTCACCACCATCGATTTGTTGGTGCGGGCCGGCGTCAAAGTCACCACCGCCAGCGTAGCTGCCGATGGCGACCTAACCATTGTCTGCTCGCGCGGCGTGAAACTACTGGCCGACACGCCGCTGGTATCGATCGCTGATCAGCCCTTTAACGCTATCGTGCTACCCGGTGGGATGCAAGGTGCCGAATGCTTCCGCGACAGCCCGCTGCTGGTAGAAAAGGTGCGTCAGACACACTTGCAGGGCAACATCGTGGCGGCCATTTGTGCCGCGCCCGCGCTGGTATTGCAGCACCACGATCTGTTCCCGATCGGCAATATGACCAGCTTTCCCGGCCTAAAAGAGCAAATCCCGGCGAACAAATGGCTAGAGCGGCGGGTAGTGTATGACGCGCGCGTTAATTTGCTCACCAGCCAGGGGCCGGGAACTGCGATGGAATTTGCGCTAAAGCTGATCGATTTGCTGCTCGGCAAAGCCAAAGCGGCGGAGATCGCCGCGCAACTGGTGCTGATCCCGGGGATGTACGATTTCCGCGATTAAGCATTTTCTGTTCTGCGAGCAAAATATAAAATCCCCCAAATAATTGAAGTGGATTAGGGGCGATAAACTTTCACATTACTATAGCCCTGCTCAAGCAGGTACAGCGCTTGCAGGCGGCTCATCACACCGCGCTCGCAATACAGCAGGTAAGTCTTGCTCTGATCCAGGGTGCCGAATTGGCTGCCGAGCTTATAGAACGGCAAGGGTTTCACTTCAACTTGCGCCAATTGTAGCGGTTTGTCTTCCTGCTCATCGTTTGAACGGATATCGAGGATCACATCATCCGCGCCAAAGTCCACGACGGTTTCTACTTCGGCAACCTGCTCCTGCGCTTGCTCGGCGATGGTGCGGATATCGACGTTTTTCGCTTCGCTCACCACCCGATCGAGAATAGAAAAGTCGAAGTGACTTTCCTCTTCCTCGATTTTGGCTTTGATGGCCTTTACCGTAGGGCTTTTCGAAATCACGCCGCAATATTCAGGCATGGTTTTGGCGAAATCTTCGGTGCCTATCTCACGCGCTACTTTAATGATGTGCTCTTTGTCATGGGAAATCAGCGGACGCAAAATCAGCGTATCCGAGGCATTATCGATCAGACGCAGGTTGGTCAGTGTCTGACTTGATACCTGACCCAGCGCCTCACCGGTCACCAGCGCCTGCACCCCGTAACGTTCGGCAATCTGTGAAGCAGCGCGCACCATCATGCGCTTCAACACCACACCCATCTGACCGTCGTCGACCTTCTCCAGTATTTCGCCCACCACTGGCTCAAAGTCGATGGCAACGAAACGCACCTTGTGCGAGCTGGCGAAGCGGTTCCACAGGTAGTGAGCTACCTGCTTGACGCCGATCTCATGCGCCGCGCCGCCTAGGTTGAAGAAACAGAAATGCACACGGCAGCCACGACGCATCAGCATATAGCTGGACACGCCTGAATCAAAACCGCCGGAGATCAGCGACAGCACATCATCCTGAGTGCCAACGGGATAACCACCGATGCCCTCGCTGCGCCCCTTGACCAACATCAGCTTGTTGTCTTCAATTTCCAGATTCACCGTCACCTGTGGGCAGGAGAGATTCACGCATGCACTTTCAATATGCTGGTTCAACCCACCGCCAACATAGCGCTCTAGATCCTGCGAGTTGAAATCCTGCTTACCTCGGCGTTTAACCCGCACACAGAAGGTTTTCCCTACCAACTGCTCACGGTAAGCGGCCAGCGTCTGTTCAAAAATGTGGTGAACATCGGTATAGGTGCGATCATCCACTGCCAGAATATGATGGATACCGGGAATGCGTGTCAGCGCGTCGGCAATCACTGGCTGCTGTTTTTCATCTTTGGCACGAACTTCAATATGATCCCAGTGACGGACTACCGCCAGCGTTTCATCATACTGCTTTAGGACGTTGCGAATATTGGTCGAGAGGATCTTGATAAAGCGCAAACGCACAGATTGGCTCTTGATGGTGATTTCCGGAAATAATTTAATGATAAACTTCATGGCGATCTTTGTTGTCAGATAAGAATTCCGGCGCGGAGTATATCACCCTATCACTAGGCTCAGCGCAGAATTCCATACATATGCACCATGATTTGCTAATCAAGATCCGCTAGGATAGTCTCTGAGACCCTGGTTCACATGATGATGTAAAAAGAAGATTATGCAAAAAAATAATTCAAAATCAGGCGGTAAAAATAAAAGCACCCATTTTGAAAGCTCCCTTAACGAGTTGGAAAACATCGTGACACGTCTGGAATCCGGTGAATTGCCGCTGGAAGACGCGCTGAGTGAATTCGAACGCGGCGTACAGTTGGCGCGTCAGGGCCAGCAAAAGCTGCAACAGGCAGAACAACGTGTACAAATGCTACTTAACGACAGCGCCGAAGATGCACCGCTGGTACCTTTCACCCCGGATACCGAGTAACACCCATGCCTGAGATCGGCAAATCCGCCGCCTTTGCCGATCAGTTGCTGGCTTTCCGCCAGCGCGCTGATCGCACGCTGCTGGATTTCATCGCACCTTTGCCATTCAACGATGGCGATTTGGTGGCGTCAATGCGTCACGGCGCGCTGCTGGGTGGCAAACGCCTGCGTCCATTCTTGGTTTACACCACCGGGCAAATGTTTGGCATTGCACAGAATAACCTGGATGCACCAGCCGCCGCAGTCGAGTGCATTCATGCCTATTCGCTGATCCATGACGATCTGCCGGCGATGGACAACGACGATCTACGCCGTGGTCAGCCGACCTGCCATATCAAATTTGGCGAAGCCAACGCCATTCTGGCTGGGGATGCACTGCAAAGTCTGGCCTTTTCCATTTTGGCCGACGCCGAGATGCCCGACGTAGCGTTGCGTGATCGATTAGCGATGGTCTCCGAGCTGGCGGCTGCCAGCGGCGTAGCCGGCATGTGCGGTGGCCAGTCGATGGATCTGGACGCCGAGGGCAAGCAAATCGGCTTGGCAGCGCTGGAGCAGATCCACCGTCACAAAACCGGTGCCCTGATCCGTGCAGCAATTCGTCTTGGCGCTCTGGCCGCCGGTAGTTCCGGTCGGGCGGCCCTGCCACTGCTTGACCGTTACGCCGCTGCCATCGGCCTGGCATTTCAAGTGCAAGACGACATTTTAGATGTTATCGGTGAAACCGAAAAAATCGGCAAACGTCAAGGAGCGGATCAGCAACACCGCAAAAGTACCTATCCCGCCTTGTTGGGGCTTGACTACGCAAAGGCTAAGGCGTGGGAACTCTATCAGGAAGCATTAGCTGCATTAAATGCTTTGGCGGCGCAATCTTATGACACAGCGCCATTGCGAGCACTAGCTAGTTTTATTATTAAACGCGACAATTAACGTGTGACATTATACCCAATAGATTTCAATCTGCGGCTAGGTGGTGACTGAGCGATAACTTAGTCACTGAGGTGACAAATCTACCGCGAGCAGATTTGAGTACTGCTAGCAACGCCCCCGTAAGAGGCCTGGCCCATAGAGGGGCCAGGTAATCGAAGGTGGCCAACGCCGCTGCAACTTGAAAGATGAAGGGTAAACTCCTCTGATATGAGTATCGAATGAGTATTGATATAGCCAAATACCCAACCTTAGCGCTAGCGGAGGATCCCCATGAACTCCGTTTGCTACCCAAAGAGAGCTTGCCGAAGCTGTGTGATGAACTGCGGCAATACTTGCTAGACAGCGTCAGCCGCTCCAGCGGCCACTTCGCCTCCGGGCTAGGTACCGTCGAACTGACGGTGGCGTTACACTATGTCTACCATACGCCGTTCGATCGCCTGGTGTGGGATGTTGGCCACCAAGCCTACCCACATAAAATTTTAACCGGTCGCCGTGACCGTATCGCCACCATCCGTCAAAAAGGCGGCCTGCATCCCTTCCCTTGGCGTGCCGAAAGCGAATACGATGTGCTGTCGGTCGGCCATTCGTCAACCTCGATCAGCGCTGGCCTCGGCATGGCGGTGGCAGCGCAGCGTGAGGGGCTGGGCCGCCGCACCCTGTGCGTGATCGGCGATGGTGCTATTACCGCTGGCATGGCGTTTGAAGCGATGAACCACGCCGGAGACATCAACCCGGATATACTGGTGGTGTTAAACGATAACGAGATGTCGATCTCGGAGAATGTCGGGGCGCTGAATAACCATCTGGCGCAGTTGCTCTCCGGCAAGCTATACACCACGTTACGCGAGGGGGGTAAAAAAGTGCTGTCCGGCCTACCGCCAATCAAAGAACTGGTGAAACGCACCGAAGAACACCTGAAAGGTATGGTGGTTCCCGGTACATTGTTCGAAGAACTAGGCTTCAATTATATCGGCCCGGTTGACGGCCACGATGTCCATAACCTGGTCGCCACGTTGAAAAACATGCGTGACCTGAAAGGCCCGCAGCTACTGCACATCATGACGAAGAAAGGCCGGGGCTATGCACCAGCGGAAAAAGACCCGATCAGCTTCCACTCGGTGCCAAAGTTCGATCCAGCCAGTGGCAAGCTGCCGACGATCGTCGGCAGCTTGCCGAGCTATTCAAAAATTTTTGGTGACTGGTTGTGTGAAACGGCCGCCAAAGATAGCGCGCTGATGGCCATTACGCCAGCGATGCGTGAGGGTTCCGGCATGGTGCAATTCTCGCGTGACTACCCACAACAATATTTTGACGTAGCGATCGCCGAGCAGCACGCGGTAACCTTCGCCGCTGGGCTGGCAATCGGCGGCTACAAGCCAGTAGTGGCGATCTACTCCACCTTCTTGCAACGCGCCTACGATCAACTGATCCACGATGTGGCAATCCAACAACTCCCGGTGATGTTCGCCATTGATCGCGGTGGTATCGTTGGCGCTGACGGCCAGACCCATCAGGGCGCTTTCGATTTGTCGTTCCTGCGTTGTATCCCGACCATGGTGATCATGACGCCGAGCGATGAGAACGAGTGCCGCCAGATGTTATACACCGGCTATCACTACAACGATGGCCCAAGCGCAGTGCGCTACCCACGCGGCACCGGCACTGGCGCAACGCTGGAGCCACTCAACATGCTGCCGATCGGTAAAGGCAGAGTGCGCCGCGCCGGTAAGAACATCGCTATCCTTAATTTCGGTACCTTGCTGCCGGAAGCCGCTCAGGCGGCGGAAGTGCTCGACGCCACGCTGGTGGACATGCGCTTTGTCAAACCGCTGGACGAACAGTTGGTGCTGGAAATGGCCGCCAGCCACGAGGTGCTGGTGACGCTGGAAGAAAACGCCGTCATCGGCGGCGCTGGCAGCGGCGTCAATGAGTTACTGATGGCCCGCTGCCGCCCGGTTGCGGTGCTAAATATCGGCCTACCGGACAGCTTCGTGCCACAAGGTAGCCAGGAAGAAGTGCGCGCCGACCTGGCGTTGGATGCCGCTGGCATTCAACGCCAGATCGAAAGCTGGTTGGCACAATAACGCTTTCTTGCCCCATTTGCTGGGGCATATTTGTTTTTGGCGAAAATCTGCCTATGAAAACGTCATTTGGAATATTTCCCGTGACGCCTAATGAAAACAGTTGGGAGGCCCTTAGCCACCATAAATCAACGTGCTCATGACGTTCACATTGGCTGGTAGTGGCCTATCAGGTAGATAATACCGGCTGACAACACCCCGGCGACGATGTCATCGATCATGATGCCCATTCCGCCCTGCACATTGCGATCAAACCAGCGGATCGGCCAGGGTTTCCCTATATCCAGAATGCGGAAAATCACCAAACCGGCGATCAC
The DNA here is from genome assembly GCF_000821185.2 of Serratia symbiotica. Taxonomy (NCBI): domain Bacteria; kingdom Pseudomonadati; phylum Pseudomonadota; class Gammaproteobacteria; order Enterobacterales; family Yersiniaceae; genus Serratia; species Serratia symbiotica. The sequence goes on from NZ_CP050855.1 coordinate 2,443,067, forward strand.
CCACTGCCAATTATTAACTGGCAGCGCCATCAGCGTGATCCACATACCGACAAACTCATCCCAAACGATGCTGCCGTGATCGTGCACCCGCATGTCTTTGGCGGTCTGATGGCAGAGATAAACACCAATGCAGATGCTGAACATCAGCAGTAGCAAATACAATTGCCACGGTAGCTGGATCAGCAGTAGCCAGAACGGGATCGCCGCCAGCGACCCTATGGTACCCGGCATCACCGATGACAAACCGCTGCCAAAGCCGGTAGCCAGCAGGTGCCATGGATTGCTCATCCGCAGGCGACGTTTGGCTTCATCCATAAACCCCACCCTGCCCAGGGCTGAAATGGTCATAACCTTTCCACGCCAGTTCCACCACCTGATCATGGCGATAGAATTTGATACCTTCCGACAGCGGGCAAATCTGACCAATGCAAGTGTAGTCCGCGCCGAGGTGGCTCAATGCCACTTCCAGCGCGCCACGGTTGATCTCCGGCACAGTGAAACACAGTTCGTAATCCTCGCCACCCGTCAGCCCCCAGTACAATGCCTGTTCGGCATCCGCGTGACGACTCAGCATCTGCGACAGCGGTAATTCATCCAAATCGATACGCGCACCACATTCGCTGGCCTTCAGCACATGCCTCAGATCAGCGATCAAACCATCGGAGATGTCGATCGCCGAACTGGCCAGATCGCGTAGCGCCTGGCCCTGTAATACCCGAGGCTGCGGCCACAGGTGACGGCCAATCAAGTAATCACGGGCTTGTGCATCCGTAACTTGTAGGCGCCCCTGAATAATCGCTAAACCGGCGGCGCTATCGCCCAACGTGCCGGTAACGTAGATCCAGTCGCCAATACGCGCGCCGCTGCGGGTCAGCGCTCGCCCAGCCGGGATCAACCCCTGGATAGTCAGCGTCATGCTCAGCGGGCCACGCGTGGTATCACCACCAATCAACTGCATGCCGTAGTAATCAAGCTGTTCGAATAGGCTGTCGCTAAATGCCTTAAGCCACGCTTCATCCACTTTAGGTAGCGTGAGTGCCAGTGAAAGCCAGGCTGGATCGGCCCCCATCGCTGCCAGATCGCTTAGGTTAACCGCCAGCGCCTTGCGGCCGAGATCGGCCGGAGCGATATCCGGTAGAAAGTGAATGCCAGCAACCAGAGTGTCGGTACTGACGGCCAAAAGCTGTTTTTCTGCCACTGTAAGAAGTGCGCAGTCATCTCCAATGCCCAACTGTACGTCCCGGCGTAAGTGTTCAATCCGGTTAAAATAGCGAGCAATGAGGTCAAATTCGCTGCATGCCATGGTCGATATTCCAGTAACAGCAGTTAAGGCCGGGCATGCCGCCCCTAACTTTTATTTTTTCTTGCGAATAGTGGGTGCCGCTTTATCCAGCACGCCATTCACAAACTTGTGGCTATCCTCAGCGCCGAAGGTTTTCGCCAATTCGATCGCTTCATTGATGGCCACTTTGTAAGGAACGTCTTCACGCATTTTCAGCTCAAACAGCGCAATGCGCAAAACTGCACGCTCCACCTGGCCCAGTTCGTCAAGCTGGCGCGACAAATAGGGAACCATCAGCGTATCCAGCATACCTGCATTCACCGCTACGCCGGAAAACAACTCGCGAAAATAGGCGATGTCAACACCGTTGACATCCTGCTCCGTCAGGAACTGGTGTTCAACATCGGCGATGTCATTTTTAGACAACTGCCAAGAGTAAAGCGCTTGAACAGCGCACTCACGAGCGCGACGACGAGCAGCAGGTTTCACGGAATTCCCCTTAACTAAATTCAGGCTTTAATAGCTTTGATAACATTAATCATTTCAAGTGCAGTCAGCGCAGCTTCAGCACCTTTGTTGCCCGCTTTGGTGCCAGCACGTTCGATAGCCTGTTCAATGCTTTCAGTGGTCAGCACGCCAAAGGCAACCGGGACTTCAGTGTTCAAAGCAACACTCCCGATGCCGGAGCTAGCTTCACCCGCCACATATTCGAAGTGCGCAGTCCCCCCACGGATAACGGTACCCAATGCGATAACTGCGTCATATTTGCCCGTGTTGGCCAGTACGCGCACAGCCAACGGCAACTCGTAAGCCCCTGGAACCCAGACCACGGTGATGTTGTCGTCAGCAACCTGACCGATGCGCTTTAGTGCGTCGCTGGCACCTTGCAGCAGGCTGCCGTTGATGAAATTGTTAAAACGTGCAATTGCGATCGCTACACGGGCATCTGGAGTCGCAATAACACCTTCGATAATTTTCATAGGCTTTCCTTAAAAAAGGGTTCAGTATCCCACAAGGGGGCGGATTCTATCATATCCTTTATACCCGTCATACTTGAAGCTGCATCTATACCCGTGATACTTCAAGTTGCATCGGCTGTTGCGCGCTGTCCTGATCCAGACTGGCTGCAATAATGTATGCCTACTGGGATAAGCACTGACTCATTGGATAAACGCCCTTGCCACATTGATGCCACGCCAATGATTTGGGGTATATCTGCCTGCACGGGCAGTTTCGCCCCTCGCCGCACATTATATTCCGTACTTAGCCCTGAGCCGCAGGCGCAGATCAGGCCCGACTTGCCGCACCTCGCTGAAAACAAACTCAGGCGCATCAGCCAGTTGCTCAAGTCCCGGCAGATGACACAGACCCCGGCCATCATCACCCAACAGTTTTGGGGCGAGGTACAGAACTAGCTCATCTACTAGCCCGGCCTGGAGCAGCGCACCGGACAATTGAGCGCCCGCTTCGACCCAGATTGAGTTCACTTGGCGCTTCGCCAGATGCATCATCATCACCACCAGATCGACGCCGCCACCGTGCGCTGGAAAGATCAACTGTTCAACATCCTGCGGCCAAGCCTGTTTATCTGGCTGTAGGCGCGCCAGCCAGGTAGCGCCCGGCTGTTGCACTACCCGATGCTGCGGCGTCACGCGGTTCTGGCTGTCAAGGATAATACGCCATGGCTGGCGCAGGTTTTCCTGCGGATATAGGCTTTGCGTTTCGGCATCCAGCTCATCCCAACGCACCGTCAGCGCAGGATCGTCTGCCAATACGGTGGCGCTGGTACTGAGGATCGCCGCGCTTTGCGCGCGTAGACGCTGTACGTCTTGGCGAGCCTGAGAGGAGGTGATCCATTGGCTTTCACCGGAGGCCATCGCCGTGCGGCCATCCAGCGATACCGCAAGCTTAAGTTGCACATAAGGGAATCCGGTGCGCATACGTTTCAGAAAGCCCGGATTCACTGCTTCGGCTTCCGCCAGCATCAAGCCGTGACACACCTCGATACCAGCCTGCTGCAATTGGTACAACCCACGCCCCGCCACCTGTGGATTGGGATCCTGCATCGCGGTGACCACCCGGCTGACGCCAGCTGCAACCAACGCATCGGCGCACGGCGGCGTGCGGCCATGATGGCTGCACGGTTCAAGCGTGACATAGGCGGTGGCACCACGCGCCTTTTCTCCCGCCATGCACAGTGCATGCACTTCTGCGTGGGGTTCACCAGCGCGTAGATGATACCCTTCACCCACGATTTCGCCATCGCGCACAATAACACAGCCAACGTTGGGATTAGGGGCAGTGGTAAAACGCCCCAGCCGCGCCAGTTTAAAAGCACGCGCCATGTAAAATTCGTCACTTTGCATCCCCTGCTCCTTCAGTCCTGTAGGCGGGCGATCTCTTCGCCGAATTCGCGGATATCTTCAAAACTGCGGTATACCGATGCAAAGCGGATATAAGCTACCTTATCCAATTTTTTCAGCGCCTCCATCACCAGATTGCCGACCAGCTTGGTCGGCACTTCTCGTTCCCCCATAGCGCGTAGCTGTGATTTGATATGATTGATGGCATTTTCCACATCATCCGCACTCACCGGGCGTTTTTCCAGCGCCTTCAGCATGCCGCGACGCAGTTTGTTTTCATCGAATGGCTCGCGCACCTCACTGCTTTTAATCACCCGTGGCATCACCAGCTCAGCCACCTCAAAGGTAGTAAAGCGTTCGCTACACATCAGACACTGACGGCGGCGGCGTACCTGCGAACCATCACCCACCAGGCGGGAATCAATGACTTTGGTATCAACGGCGGCACAGAAAGGGCAATGCATAACACGTCCTGATAAACGATTTCATAGTTAGGCAGTTTAACGCGATAGTGCGGCCACAACAAAGGTCATCGGCCATTTGTTGTGATCGGCCAGGCTTCGCAATGGAGCCTTCAGCAATGTGCTGATTGTCACTACTGCTCACAAGCCGCCCATCCGTTAGCCGGGCAAAAAAAGAGCGCCAATCGGCGTAATGCCGATCAGTTAAGGATCACTTGAACGATCCTACCTCTGTGTGAAAATCCGTAATCTCCCTGAGATTACGGATTTTTTTATGTTACTGAGTCAGGCGCTTGATGCCGTTCTTAAATTCTCTCCTAAAGAGTTTGCTGCACTGTCTGATTTGCTCTCACCTGAGCTTATCGATGAGTGCCTGGCTGATACCGGGGTCGTGACGCTTCGCAAGCGCCGTCTCCCCATGGAGATGATGGTCTGGGCTGTCGCCGGTATGTCCTTGTTCCGCTCATTTTCCATGAATCAGTTGGTTTCACATCTCGATATTATGCTGCCGGGTAAGCGTCCTTTTGTCGCACCCAGCGCCGTGGTACAAGCCCGTCAGCGGCTCGGGGAAGATGTGGTTAGACTGGTTTTCGAGAAAACACGCCAACTCTGGTTCGAGAAAACACCGTTATCCCACTGGAACGGTCTGACATTGATGGCTGTAGACGGCACTCTGTGGAGAACACCGGACACGCCGGAAAATGATGCTGCTTTTGGACGAACAGCTAATGAGTATGCCCAGTCCGACTGGCCACAGCTGCGTATGGTCTGTCAGATGGAAGTGACCAGTCATCTGTTATCCGGTGTGAGCTTTGGCAGCGTGTCAGAAACCAGCGAAGTTGACCTTGCCGCTCAATTGGCCGGGCAGACGCAGGACCACTCACTGACGATACTGGATAAAGGCTTCTATGCACTCGGGTTGCTTCACCACTGGTGGTCATCAGGAACAGAAAAACACTGGATGATCCCACTGCGCAAAGGCGCGCAGTATCAGGTGCGCGAGAAGCTGGGTGCAGGACATGAACTGGTCGAACTCAGCTTACCCCCTCAGGCCCGTAAGAAATGGAAAGATGCGCCTCAAACACTGACGGCGAGGTTGATAAGTAAAGAAATCAACGGAAAAACAATACAGATCCTGACGTCAATGTGCGATCCGTTACGTTACCCTAAAGCTGATATCGTTGACCTTTACGGGCAGCGTTGGGAAATCGAGCAGGGCTTCAGAGAAATGAAACAGCATCTGTTGCAAAATGAACTGACGCTGAGAAGCAGAAAGCCAGAGCTAATAAGACAGGAACTCTGGGGTGTAGTGCTGGCTTATAACCTGCTGAGGTTCATGATGGCACAGATGGCTTACAGCCTGAAAAACGTGGAGCCTTACCAGATAGGGTTTAAACAGGCTGCACTGTATCTAACAGCGCAACTGAGCATACTGCCAGCGGTGGCTCCGGGAAAGGTGCCGAAAGTGATGAATGAAATCCTGGCGATGGCTGAAAGCTTCGTCCTGCCAGCCCGACGGCAAAGACATTATCCAAGAGCGGTAAAAAAGAAGCCGCAACGTTACCCGTTGCGGCGTCCTCAAAAGCTTAACTGACAAGCATTACGCCAATCGGCGCCCCTTAAATTATTTAGCTGAACACCACCTGGTTTACGGCAGGATCGCCGGCTGATCCGCGCCCTCTTTTTCCACTTTTTGTTGCAGCATGTGCTCGCGCTTCATACCCAGCTTTAATGCCAGCGCCGAGGCAACATAGATGGAAGAGAGGGTACCAATCGACACGCCGATCAGCATCGCCAGCGAGAAGCCATGCAGCATCGCACCACCGAAAATGTACAGCATCAGCACCACCAACAACGTGGTGCCAGAGGTCATCAGCGTGCGGCTCAACGTTTGAGTCAAGGATACATTCATGATCTCATAAGGCGTGCCACGGCGGATCTTACGGAAGTTCTCACGAATACGATCAGAAACCACAATGCTGTCGTTCAACGAGTAACCAATAACTGACATCAGGGATGCGACGATAGTGAGGTCAATCTCGATGTGGAACAGCGATAGTACGCCCAAGGTGATGACCACATCGTGCGCCAAGGCAATAACCGCCCCCAACGCCAGACGCCATTCAAAGCGGAAACCGACGTAGATCAGAATACAAATCAACGCCACCAGTAACGCCATACCACCGTTTTGCGCCAACTCGCTGCCCACGCTTGGGCCAACAAACTCGATACGCTTCACGATGGCGTGGTTATCCACCGAGTCATTGATCACGTTGATCACCTTATTACCCAGTTCCTGGCCTGCAGTACCGGTCGTCGGGGGCATACGCACCATCACGTCGCGGCTGCTGCCAAAATTTTGGATAATCGGGTCTTGGAACCCAGCTTTTTCCAGCCTATCGCGTATCAGGTCAAGGTTAGCCGGTTTTTCCAGGTTAATTTCAATTACCGTACCGCCAGTAAAATCTAACCCCCAGTTAAATCCACGCACCGACATGGTGGCGATTGATGCGACCAGCAGCAACAATGAGATGCCAAAGGCCACGTAATCCCAGCGCATAAAGTCGTAGACTTTACGGCCATAGTTGAGTTGCTCAACAGTATAATCCTGTGCCACAACGCACTCCTCAGATAGACAGCTTGTTAATGCGTTTGCCGCCGTAAAGCAGGTTGACGATAGCACGAGTACCGACAATCGCGGTGAACATGGAGGTCGCCACACCGATTGCGGTGGTAATTGCAAAGCCCTTGATCGAACCCGTTCCCACAGCGTACAAAATGACTGCGGTGATCAGGGTGGTGATGTTGGCGTCAACGATACTGGAGAAGGCACCTTTATAGCCCTCATGGATCGCTTGCTGAACAGAACGCCCGTTCTTCAGCTCTTCCTTGATACGTTCGTTTATCAGTACATTGGCGTCTACTGCCACCGCCAACGTCAATACGATCCCGGCAATGCCCGGCATGGTCAGCGTCGCCCCCGGTAGCAGGGACATCACACCAACGATCAACACCAGGTTCGCGACCAGCGCAGTGGTGGCGATCATGCCAAACTTGCGATACCAAGCCACCATGAAGATGATGGATGCCACCAGCCCCCATAAACAGGCTTCCAGACCTTGGGCAATGTTCTGCTGACCCAACGTTGGGCCGATGGTGCGTTCTTCAACAATCTGGATCGGCGCGATCAGTGCACCAGCACGTAGCAACAGCGCAAGCTGACGTGCTTCGTTCGCATTACCGATACCGGTAATGCGGAAGCTGTTGCCCAGACGCGACTGAATATTTGCCACGTTGATCACTTCTTCTTGCTTGACCAACACTGCACGACCATTGGCGTCTTTCTTGCCGCTATCTTTATACTCCACGAACAGGGTCGACATCGGCTTGCCGATGTTGTCCTTGGTGAAGTTAGACATTGAGGTACCGCCAGCGCTGTCCAGCGAGATATTAACCTGCGGCTGGTTGTACTCGTCGGTGCTTGAGGTGGAATCGGTGATGTGGTTACCAGTCAGGATCACGCGCTTGTACAGCACTATCGGATGACCATCACGGGTGTATTTCACTTCGGAATCGCCCGGCACGCGGCCATTGGCCGCCGCAGTGGCATCCGCAGTGGTGTTCACCAAACGGAACTCCAGCGTTGCAGTCGCACCCAGGATCTCTTTAGCCCGTGCGGTATCCTGAATACCCGGTAACTCGACCACAATGCGATCAGTCCCCTGGCGCTGCACCAGGGGTTCGGCAACACCAAGCTGGTTAACGCGGTTACGCAGAATAGTGATGTTTTGCTGCACCGCATATTCACGCGCTTCGCTCAGACGGGCATCAGACAGGTTGGCTTTCAGAGTGTTGCTGCCATTGCTGGAAAGCACCAGGTCGCGTTGGCGTGGCCCCATGTAGCTGATGGCCTTATCGCGGGTGGCATCGTCACGGAAGCGCACTTCCACGCCATTGTTGCTTAACTTACGGATAGACGCGTAAGGAATGCCCTTTTCGCGCAGCTCGCTACGCAAGGTATCCATGGTCTGTTCCTGCAACTTGCCGAGCGCGGTGTTCATGTCAACTTCCATCAGGAAGTGCACACCGCCACGCAGATCCAGGCCGAGTTTCATCGGCTCAGCCCCCAGCATCACCAACCAGCTCGGCGTGGCCGGGGCCAGGTTCAGCGCGACGACAAATTTGTCACCCAGTTCCGCCATCAGCGCTTCACGGGCGCGCAGTTGAATGTCAGGAGCATTAAAACGCGCCAAGATGGCACCATTTTCCAACGCTATCGACTTGATCGCGATATGGTCTTTTTCTAATACGGTACGGATCTGATCCAGTGTAGTTTCACTGGCGGCGACACCGCGCGCACCAGTGATTTGTAAGGCTGGATCCTCACCGTAAAGGTTGGGAAGTGCATAAAGCAGCCCAATGAGGATCACCACGATCAACATCAGATACTTCCACAGAGGATAACGGTTTAACACGGCAATTCCCTTAGGGAAAAAAATTATAGGGCCTTCATGGTACCTTTAGGCAGAACGGCCGCCACGAAGTCGCGCTTGATCATCACTTCCGTGGTGTCGTTTAACGCAATGGTGATAATGCCGGTGTCGGCCACTTTGGCCACGCGGCCAATCAGACCACCGGTAGTCATAACTTCATCACCCTTGCCGATGGAATCCATCAGTTTTTTATGATCTTTAGCGCGTTTCTGTTGAGGCCGTAGGATCATGAAATAGAAAATCAGACCGAACATCACTAGCATAATGATCAGAGAGTACGGGCTTCCCTGAGCCGGAGCCCCTGGGGATGCGATGGCGTCAGACATGAAAAAGCTCATTAAAATTCCCTCATTAAGTTATCAATTATTATACCCGTCATACTTCAAGTTGCCTGTACGTCAGCTTCCCTCACTCACCCCAGTCACTCAGAACTTATCCCATTAGGCTATTTTTTTGCCATTTTGGCCCTGGGCAGTGCTCACCCTCCTCACGTACGCCATGTACGCCATGTACGCTACGGCTGTTGCACGCTGTCCTGGTGCAAACTGGCTGCAACAATGTACGCCTACTGGGATAGGCGCTGACTGGGGTAAGCGCCTGGGAAGCCGCTGCGTTGCCGCCTTCCTGCAACTCGAATTATTTAGGGTATAGATTTAGCAATTCTACCCTTCATCTTTCAAACTACAGCGGTGTTGGCTTCCCTCTCCCCATCACATAGCACTCTAAAGCCCTGAGGATTCGTTTGGTCGCCACTTTGCCGCATTTTGAGGTCTATTAGGTATTTAAAGGTGGCATCGGCTTGCCGAGCCGACCATAAAAATCCGCAACAAACAGCGCTAATTTACCCTCTTCAATGGCCTGGCGTAAACCCGCCATCAGACGCTGGTAATAGCGCAGGTTATGAATAGTGTTCAATCTAGCCCCCAGTATTTCGTTGCAACGATCAAGATGATGCAAATAGGCACGGCTGTAATGGCGACAAGTATAGCAATCACAGTCTTTATCCAACGGAGAAATATCATCTTTATACTTGGCATTACGAATTTTAACCACACCGTCAGTGACGAACAGATGACCGTTGCGGGCGTTACGCGTTGGCATCACGCAATCGAACATGTCAATGCCGCGACGCACACCCTCCACCAAATCTTCAGGCTTGCCGACGCCCATCAGATAGCGTGGCTTATCTGGCGGAATTTGCGGGCAAACGTGTTCGAGAATGCGGTGCATAGCCTCTTTTGGCTCCCCCACCGCCAAGCCGCCAATAGCGTAACCATCAAAGCCGATATCCACCAGCCCTTTTACTGAAGCATCACGTAAATCTTCGTAAACGCCACCCTGGATAATGCCGAATAAAGCATTTTTATTATTCAACTCGTCAAAACGTTGACGACTGCGCTGCGCCCAGCGCAGTGACAGCTCCATCGAACGCTTGGCGTAATCCCAATCAGCTGGGTACGGCGTGCACTCGTCAAAGATCATCACGATATCAGAACCCAGGTCATACTGGATTTCCATCGATTTTTCGGGGCTAAGAAATACTTTGTCGCCGTTGATCGGGTTACGGAAATAGACGCCTTCCTCTTTAATCTTGCGCATCGCGCCCAGGCTAAACACTTGAAAGCCACCGGAATCAGTGAGGATCGGGCCGTGCCACTGCATGAAATCGTGCAAGTCACCGTGCAACTTCATGATCGTCTGCCCTGGACGCAGCCACAGGTGGAAAGTGTTACCCAACAGGATCTGTGCCCCTGTCTCTTTCACTTCTTCTGGCGTCATGCCTTTAACCGTGCCATAGGTGCCAACCGGCATAAAAGCCGGAGTTTCCACCACGCCGCGTTCAAAGATCAGGCGACCACGGCGAGCGCAGCCATCGGTTGTCTGTAATTGGTACTCCACAAAACCTCCAGCATCAGAGAAACAGTCTGATGAAATGCAAAGGTTGCACATTCTAAACTAACGTTTAAAGCCGTACCACAAGCCAGTCAGTCAAATATAGGTTTGTTATTTTTGTTCCTACAGGCTTCGAATTCATTTCATTACACTATGAAAAATAACAAAAAAATTAAGTTACAACTTTTTTATACCAACATATAACGTCACGTAACCATCTCGCTTGCCTCCCTTCCCTACAGTTCTCTCTATCAGTCGAGCCAACGGAGCTAGATACGGGGCAAAAGTCACTTGATAAGAGAGTTGTTCGTCATAACGCCAGGACGTTACAGGCACGCAGAACAGAAAATCACTTATAGAGCATAAACACGTCCGTAGCAGCTTTTCAAAGCATGGGCTGCGGAAAATGGTGACCCCCGATGAGTGTGGATGCCGTTCTAAACGCCAGTAAAGGCCTGATTGTAGCACCTGCGGGATGTGGCAAAACCCACCTGATTACTGAAGCTCTTGGTATTGCGCAAAGTAAGCCGTATCTCGTGCTGACGCACACAACCGCAGGTGTCACGGCACTCAAAAAGCGACTGAGCCGTTTTGCAATTCCTCTGCGGAACTATATTGTGACAACAATCGATGGATGGGCTCTGAAAATAGCAGGCTGCTTTCCGCGATTGTGTCCGCTTGATGTGGGTCCTGAAAATCCAACCGTTTTCTACCCTTCTCTTCGCCGTGCCGTACTGAATCTGGTTGTTAACGGTAATATTAGCGAAATCATCACGGCCACTTATTCGCGTTTGCTGGTCGATGAATACCAGGACTGCAATAGCCAGCAACATAATCTGACCTGTGCGCTTTCACGCTTGCTACCAACAGTCGTCTTTGGAGACCCGATGCAGTGTATCTTCAGCTTCAGCGGCCCTATGCCAGACTGGAAAAGCACTGTTGAAACTTTTTTCCCCACTCTGGCAACCTTACAAGCGCCCTGGCGCTGGAACAATGCACAAACGCCAGATTTGGGTCAATGGATCCTTGAGCAAAGACTTCGCTTACTTCACCGGGAGCGTATCGACTTGAGATCCTGTCCTGACTATGTACATTTTCGCCCTCTTTCACGAAATCACAATGACAATATCCAGCGCCAGCAGCGCTAATATTACTCACTGCTGCGACAGTTTCCCAACGACTCGGTTTTAGTTATGGGTGATTCACGAAGAGCGTCATCCAGGCATCAATTTGCACAACGAATCACTATTTTTGTTTAAATAGCCCCTTACTACATTGACTAATTCTTCTTTTTTTTTTGCTTTTTCAAAAATAGGTGCTGATATTATACCTTCTTCTATGGCATTTTTATATGTATATATATGAGTGTTCTGTGTCAACATCAAAAATAAATAAGTCGTTTCGGTATGGTGTGGCAGTCACTATTATTTTTTTGCATTAAACCTGCGAATAACCCCTCCCCATTCTGGAGATGGTTCGGAATGGCCTTCATCAATAATGACCAACTCAAATTCATCACATATTTTATTTATTTCCTCGCTGTTGATTTTGAGTAATTTTTGGAAGGTAGTACAAAAGACCCCTCTATTACTTTCTTTATTGATGTTGTTGTGCACATCTTTAATTGTAAGTGATTTAGATTTATCCGAGTCGGTTAATTTAGTAAAAAAATCACCTCTAATCTGTTTATACAACTGATCGCAAACAGCTCTTCGATAAGTAACAATTAATATTTTTTTATATTTACTGAATTGACTTAGACAACATATAACACCACTTTTCCCTGCCCCTGTCGGCAAGCTTATAAGACATGAGCCAGAAGAGCGCGATCTAAAATATTTTGCCGCTACACTAATACTTTCTACCTGACATGTTCTAAGTTTTTCTTCTACTTCAGTTGGTGTACCATTGTACATTTAAATTCCTCTTATAATGAAAAAACGCTGGATTAGAACCTTATATAAGGATAGACAAGGGACTGAAGAAACTCATTCAATTGGAAGCTAACTGGCTACTAGGGATTGAGCTTATATCCCTTCTGGCAAACCCAGTCAGCCTTGCCAACGCTGCCGCCCCCAGAGACATCAGTGCCGATTAAGTATAGGCATATCCGAATGTTATCAAAACTCATGAGTTGTTCAAGAAGACAATTAGATAATCCCTAAAGTTTAGTGCGCTTGGTCGTGCAATTACGATGGGAAATGATTGATGAACTGAAGTAAGTAAGCTGTCAGAAAATGCTCATAAGAAGCATATTCTTTGTTAGTTCATGAAGTTCTCCTGAAGTGAATTTATATTTTTATTAAAAATACCAATTTAAATCAAAGAGATATAGTTACTGTAGATTATGAACTAGATTCACGCTTAACATAAGTTAAATAACCTACATCGACCGAGGTGGAGCCAGGGGCGCGCGATGTCTGACACCTCAAGTTTGCTGTTAATACAACCAGCATCCAGCCAGATAACCTCCATTCCCATCAAAGTATCGCCAGTTTCACAACAGCAGACCGGTGTTTACCTCAACCGCATCTCTGCAAGCCATTCAACGCAGCGTTACTACATGTTCGGTAGTTAGCAAGGGACCTATTTCCTGGTGCAAAGTCTGCCCGCTTCGTCATTTGTGTAACCAGCAGACGCGTATACCTCGGAAGGCAGAGGTTGCACAGGTTGTTGTCGTAGATTGAGTGATCACTGCCCTATTCCAGCCATCGTTCAATATGGGGTTTAGACGGAAAGCCCCCGTGATACAGATCACGCAACTGAAAGATACGCTGACGATGCAGTTTATTATGTGCTTGATAAGTCATTGACGTTGAAATGTATCACCAAAAAATCTTATGAATTAGGAATGGTCTTAGTTTTCATTAATGCATTATATTTCAATTGGATGAGTAAAATGTAACGGATGAGTAACAATTTAATAACAAAAAACACTTCCCATATACCATATGCACTGCTACATATTTGAGCATAATTTACATATAAATAAACGAGAATGATTTTCAACTCCACGAATGGATGCATGATGAAAAAAGCTAAAAAGTGCCTTGCCTGTGTGGATGAATTGCCTGTATTCGAAGGTTATCTCGTAGACGTGTGGGGTGTCTTATACGATGGCCAATCGAAAACTCATATTGCCGATGATTTGATCCGGAAAATGAAAATACATGGCCGGATCGCACTCGTGAGCAATACCTCACGCTCGTCGGAAGAGTTGGCTTTATTACTGGACGATAAAGGGATTTCAGGAACATTTATTGATGGAATTTTCACGTCTGGAAGCCTGTGCAAAGAACGAATTACTCGCCATTTTGCTGCCAATCCACAACACACTTTCATCCTAGTGGGCACCGCCGGTGAATGCCACTGGCTTACTACGATTTTTGATCGACAAGTCTCTTCTATCGAAACATGTGATTTTGTTATTGCTGCAAACATCATTTATGAAAATGATGAAGAGATCGAAAGGTTAGTAAGAAAAATCATAGGAAGAGGGTTAGTCGTATATTCAACGAATCCGGATAAACTTGTCAATATTGGAGGTCGTATTCATAAGGCTGCGGGGTACTTCTGTCAAAAAGTGAGAGAAGCCGGTGGTACTGTTTACGAGTATGGCAAACCTAATACGGATATTTTTAATATTGCATTGGCAGGGATTGGTGTGAAAAAAGCAAATGCTTGCATGTTGGGGGATTCGCTAGAAACGGATATTTTGGGAGGGAATTCTGCGTCACTTAAAACCATACTGGTCGCTGGATGTGGTGGTTTGCAGTATAGCGAAGATGAATTAAATGAAGGGTTGCATGATTATATTCTAAATCTACAGGGGTGATTATGTATAAGGTACTTATCATTGGTTCAGGTATCCTTTCTACGATGGTTTCAGAGATGTTGGCTTGGAGAAATTTTCCGTGCCAGGTAACGATTGCTGCCAGGAATGAAAATGCTGCAGACGAAATTGTGAACCTGATAAAATTCACGTCAGAGAATGTTGGCCATACATTTAATATATCGTCAAAAAAAATCAACCTTGACTCTGTTGAGGAAATGGCGGAAATCATTAGTGATATTGAACCTGATTTAATTTTCAATACTGCTTCAGTTCAGTCATTTTGGGTTGTTTCAGAACTGCCCGATCATATCAGCAAAGCATTATGGTCCGCAGGCGTGGGCCCCTGGACCGCATGCCATGCCTATCCGGCACTCCAATTGATGAAAGCAATAAAAGCCTCCGGTGTAAAAACGACGGTAGTCAACGCGGCATTTCCTGATGCAGTGAATCCGTTGCTTAAGGGCATAGCACTTGCCCCTGATATCGGCATTGGCAATGTCTCAAATATTTGTCAGCCTATCCGCGAGGCGGTTTCAAAGATTCTCAATAGTGACATATCTTCAATCTCCGTCAAAATAGTCGCTCACCACTATGTTGGCAATACCATTCCCTCAGAAGGACATGCAAAGGGCGCGCCTTATCATTTGAGCGTAAAAAATAATGGGGAGGAAATCAGTCAGGACATGTTACCGCACGATAAAATCTTCAAACACATCAAAACAGACTTAAAGAGAAAAAGAGGAAAGGACGGTATGTTTGTAACTGCCAGTTCGGCAGTGAGAATTATTGAAGGCTTTTTCGGTGATAAAACGATAGCGGCACATGCACCAGGTGTCAGGGGCTTAGTCGGAGGGTATCCCGTCACCATTGGCAGGCGAACTTTCGATGTGGCGCTCAATGACGATATTTCACTCTCAGACGCGATCAGCATCAATGAAAAAGGCCAGCGGTATGATGGGATTGACAGTATCCAGGACGGTTATATCCGGCTCAAGCAAGAATCCTCGGATGTCATGAATGCCCTGATGGGATTTGGGCTCGGGGAATATCATATTTCTGAGGTCGCTGAGGTGTCCGCTGAGTTGGTACAACGCTATCAAACGTTGAGGAGTAAACATGTCTAACCTTCTCTTCCACGCATACAAAAATGCGCGCAACGTCCTGTCCGGAAACGATGAAACCGGTATGAAAGTCTTTCCGGGGATGTTTGACAGCGATGTCGTTTCTCTCTCTCACGGCGACGGCACAAGACGACCTCAGTGCGGCATTATTTCTGCGGGGGTTTTAGCATTGCTCGATGATCGTTACTCCCCTGATGACTACCATGTGATGACGCATAATGCAGAGTTGGAAACCTGGATCATCGATGATTTCAAGGCGGATGGGATACATGAGAGTCTCGCCAACAATATTGTGCTGTCACACGGTTCGACCAGTTTCTTTGATGCCATATTTACTTATTATATCGGAAAAGGACGTCGTTATTTAGTGCCTTCTTCGTTCTATCACAACCTGATAAAGTGGTCAGCGTTATATCACGAACATCTTACGTGCCAGTATACGAAGATTGAAAATGATTATAAACTGACAGCGGAAGAATTGTCTAAATCGGTATCAGAAAAAGAAATTGATACACTGTTCTTGTTTAATCCTACGCAAACCGGTGCGATTTATACAGATGCTGAGCTCATGGCACTGTCTAAAGTGTGTATTGAATTTAATATAGCGGTTTTTGTAGATAGTGTTTTTTCTGGTACGGAATTTAACGATGAGGAGAGAACTCCTCAGATGGCAAAATATTTTACGCAGCATCCTGACAATATCGTAACGATTAAAAGTGCTTCCAAATTTTTAAATCTGGCCAATGTCAGGGTGGGTTGGGCATGTGGTGGGGAGAATATTATCGCAGCGCTGCGTGATATCTGTTCTGCGAAAAACCCGTCGATCTCAAATGTGGCACTGGAAATGGTCAAGTACGGTGTTCTACACTGTCATGAATATATCAGAGAAAACAATCTGGAAAGTGCACAACGTGCGCGTATTATTGATGCGTCTGTGTATGACATCAATAACTCTCTGGGGGAGCAGGTGATAAACACCACGCATAAACCAGCCGCAGGGCACGGATTTTTGCTCGATTTCGACTATTTGATCAAGGCGACGCACGGGCGCATAAAGTCAGGCTGCGATCTGGTTGCGTATTTGCTTAAAGAACAGAAATTGTCCCTGTCCCCTGCGGATTCTCTTGGTTTCACCGGGTGTAAAGTGAGAGTTGCTTTCTCATCCGTCGGGCTCAAGTCAACCTACCTGGATAGCGAATACGAGCGCAACGTGGCAATGGACAGCATCACTATTGGCCGCGTGCCAGTGACCGCATTGAAGATCCCTCGCAGGCAGCATACCGACTATTTTGATGCAGGCCGAGGTATTCTGGACCATTCGCTGAGAAATTCCTTGCACACTGCATTAGCTAATTTACTGAAAAACTAGGAGATAAATATGTCAGTTATTGCTGTTCTTGAGTCAAACCTGGCAGGCAATGGTACCTTAGTCATTCAGGCGGCCAAACTAAAGGGTTATAAAACGCTTTTTGTCTGTGGAAATAAAGCGGAATACGCCAATACCGTGATTAATCCGATTGATTTTGCGGATGAAGTGGCCGTTGTTGACTCTTATGACATAGCCAAGCTACTGGCCTTCTTCCAGAGTTACCCGGATACGGTTGACGCAGTCATGGCATTTGATGACTTTAGAATGATACAGGCCGCGCTCATTAATCAGTTCCTTAACCTGCCGTATGCGCCTGCTGTTGAGGCATTATTGACGGTGCGATTTAAACATTTGTTAAGAGAAAAACTCAACAATACTGCGTATGCAATTGACTTTACACGTTTGGCGGGTGACAGCACAGCCCATCAAGCGTTATTGAAATACCCATGTGTAATCAAGCCGGTAGATGAAAGTGGCAGCATCGGTGTCAAGGTGTGTCATTCAAAATCGGAGTCGGACGAGGCTATCGACTATATTCTGTCTCTACCAAAATATAATGGTCGCGGGTTTACCGTTTCAAAAGACATCCTGGTTGAAGAGTTTATTACCGGGGAAGAATACAGTGCCGAGTTGGTTTGGGATTGTGAAAATGAGGACTGGAGACTGCTTGGCGTTACGCAAAAATTTGTTACTCCTCCCCCGTTTTGCGTCGAAAAGGCCCATATTTTTCCGTATGCAGACGGCAGTGAATTTTCAGAGCAGGTGAGCCTGCATGCCAACCGTATACTTAAACATATTGGTCTGCGAAATACGTTTTTACATATGGAATTTAAATTCTCCGATGGGCGCTTTGATGTCATTGAAATCAATCCGCGCTTGGGGGGAGACATGATTATCGAACTCATGAAAAATGCGAAAGGGTATGATGCAGCTGGTCTTATGTTGGAAGCGAATATCAATCAACCTTTGAGTATAGAAAACACAGGCGTACAGGGGGATGCTTCGGCTATCGTGTATATCACAGATAGTCGCTGTGGACATATAACCGATATTACCGTCGAGAGTGATGGGGACATTTTCTCCCGGATCAATATTTTTTCGCTCCCAAAAACACTGAAAGGGTTGCGCAGCAGCGAAGACCGGTTGGGGTATGTCATTTTAAATAAAGACCGTTATCAGCAGATTGAGCTGCGTGTTAACGCTCTGCTTGATGGTAATGGTTTCAATATTACCCAGTCGGCATTGTCCTGACTTGACAATACATTTTATTTTGGTGGTGAGCATGGTAAATAAAATTGGTTTTATCGGCAGCGGTAAACTGCTTTTAGATCGCGCGAAGTCGTTTGGTCTTTATGTGGTACTGATTCAAAAACAGTCACTTGCTTCGATGGAAGCTATTGCACTGGCAGACAGTGTTCTGCTGTGTGACTATGATGCCGCTGATAATAAAAAGATGATATTGGATTTCTTACGGGAGCAACGAATCGAAAAGGTCCTGACGCTTTCTGAGAAAGCTTTGCCAGCAGCGGCATGGATAAATGACGAATTATCGTACGATACTAAAAATAGTACGATCGCTGAAATAGTCAAAAATAAAATATTAATGCGTGATAGGCTTAGGGCAACCCCCTACGGTAATGTCAACTATCATGCGGTCCATTCCGCCAATGATCTGTCTCGGGCCGCTGCCCAGCTCGGATTTCCGTTTATTCTGAAACCATCTCGGGGTGTGGGAAGCGAAAATGTTCATCTTGTTGTCGATGATAAGCAACTTTCGACAATAAACGTTCTGCAGACATTAATCGCAGAACAGTACATCGGGGGAAAGGAATATTCCATTGAGGCATTTTCTGTCAATGGGGTACATACCGTTCACGCGGTCACCGAGAAATCCCTGTTTGATAATGAAGACTCCCGGTTTGTTGAGCATGGACATGTTGTCTCCAGGGAGAATAATGATGGGCCGTTTTTTGCCGCGATCGATGATTTTGTCTGTGGCTTCTTATCCCTTATCGGGATTGAGTCCGGCGCGACCCATACCGAAGTGAAGGTCGATCTGAGTGGCATACACATCATTGAGTCCCATAATCGGGTCGGCGGCGACAGTATTCCTGAATTGGTTTACCATGCGACGGGAGTCGATCTGTATTCACTGGCGATACAAGATGCGTCGGGCCTGCCTTTGGATAATACGCGCAAGTCGGTGAGCAATAATAGTGGGATTCTCTTCTTTGATTTTGAACCTGGTCAGGTCAGTAGTCTTTGCGGTGAACAACGTGTTAAACTGTTACCCTACGTCAAAGACGTAAGTTTACCTGAACTCATCAATGCGCCACTTTCCCGCCCCGTCGATTCTTTTTCACGTAATGGCTATGTGATTTGCAGCACACCCGAGGATGTGAAAAGTAAGCTCGAGCTGTGCCAAACCCTGATAAAACCGATATACATTTGAGTGGGAACAGTCAAATATGATTCAGGACGCAAAATGAGCAGAACTAACTATATACTCATGTTCGTTATGCTAATATCTTGTGTTAGCATGTTTTCGTTTTTCCCTTTCCTTGTCACTATCCTGACAGGGCATTATGCCTTTACTGCTGCTGATGTGGGCATCATGATGTCAGTGGGTATTATTGCTGGCAATTTATCCTCTGTCATTGTTTGCATGTTTTTGTCTGAAAAGGTGTATAAACCTGTATTTACGCTGGCACTGATGGTGTTCTCTTTGGCCGCTTTTGGTTTTTACTTCGTCAGCAATATCTCCAGCACGGTTTATCAGTATGTCCTTCTTTTGTGTTGTGTTGTACTTTATCGGTTTTCTGTGGGCGTCTATTATAATATCTCGCGCGCGTATCAAATTTACTCGCTCGATAAAGAACACGAGAAGTTAAGATTATTTTCTAATATAAAATTTGTTAATAGTATCGGTGGCGGGCTCGGACCAGTTATTGGACAAGCCCTCATCAATTACGGGGGGTATGGCGCTCTATCAGTTTTTTGCGCGATCACTTTTTTGTTCGCAGCCATATTGGTTTTTCTGTTTGTTCCCGGTGTAAAGAAGTCTCAGCCGGCACAGTTTGTAAATGTGTTTCAAGGCATTATTCAGATTATTCGCGACAAAGCTTTTGTACTGCTTTCTTTGGGGGCGCTTTTTCATTATATCTTCGAAGCGCAGATATACACATTCATTACGTTAAAAATAAAAGAGAATGATATTCAGGATGGTGTTGCCTATATTTTTACATTGAACTCGATTTTCCTAATTGTTTTTTCTTTTTTTGGCGGGAGAGTGATAAGGAAGATTGACAAACTTCCAAAAATATCCATTTTGGCCTTTGGTAGCTTCTGTTCATGCCTATCATTGATTTCAACGCCCCTGGTATCTGGCTATTTTGGATTGGCTTTTGTAGTTTTTATTTTCTCTCTCGGTGAATATCTGGTACCACAATTGGCTGTGGATTTAATTACCGATACACCAGAAAATACGTTACAGAGAATAACATTGTTCAATTTTATGACGAGTGCAATCGGCCTGGGTATAGGGTTCATATTCGGTTCTTATTTGTCCACAGTTGGCAACCTTTCCGTCGTCGCTATCTCGTGGATTACCATCCTGGTGCTGGTATGCCTGCTTTTCTCTCTTGGCCTGAGCGCCAGTCGTGCACAACGCAGTGCGGTGCTGCCTGCCAATGTGTCTGAAAAGTGAGGGAAAGTAAACATTGGGCGACACCGACCGGGTGATTGCCTTGTCCTGGTCGGTTTATGCTATGGCCCTGAGTGTTGTTACATACCGGCGTGCTGGTACTGATGTTTAACGTTATTTTCCCACCACTGGGCTGCGTTCCTCATTCAGCTGTATTTGCACCGGCATGCCCTCTTCCCGCCTCGACAAATACCGCTGGTCTCCGCAGAAAACGCTGTGGCAATGCTGGCGTAAAGAGCGAAAGTCGCGGCACAAGCAACGACTGGCCGAGAGGAATAATGCATGAGCGGTTTAGTGGTTCCGGAGTTCTCCCCGGCGATGCCTGCGCAGTCGCCGGTATCGGGATTTCTCATTTATAAAACCACACAGAAAGGTACAGGTGTTATGGGAAGCATGAAAGACCTGATGCTGGATATTGAAGCTGAACGATTTGATGAATGGTTTGCGGAAAATTACCCGGATGTTATCCCCGACTCTGAAGAATGGGAGCAGGAGGCGCTTGCCGATCAGGCTCAGTGGGATCATGAACACGAGCTGTTTGTGGCTTCCCTGAACAATGTTCGTCAGCGTTACCTGCACGCAAATCAGGAGCTGAAGAAGTTATATGCCCTACTCGATAAAGAACAGCCTGAACTGGTGTACAGGATGTCTTTCGTCCATGCTGTGACGGTCATGGAGGCGTATCTGATGTACTGCGCCAGGGCCCTGCTGGAACATGACTAGCCCCTTAAACGCTTCAGGGATGCGTATTACATGAAGTCCAAACGAATCAAAAATCCGGAAAAACATGCTGCCCGTGACATGGGTCTGTCTCTGTTCCGCCCTGCGGCGCAGAATGTTGTTTCCCGAATGACATTTCATAACGTTGAAACCATTGAGCGCTATTTCGGCGCCGTGCTGCACATCCCACCCGTCTGGCCGGTTAAGCCGCTGGGCATCATCGCAGAGTGGCGAAACGACCTGGTGCACCGTAACGGCGTGGATGAACATGATGTGCCAAGAGCGATATCCGCGCAGCAGCCACAGAATTCCCTGCAGAGAGTATCTGACCTTATAGAGGCGGCACACCAGTCCCTGCGCCTGGAAGTGGGCTATTTCGGTAACTTGCGTAATGAGGAAAACTGGGAAATTATAGCGTCAGCACTGAACATACCTCCAGCCGGAGAGGCCTCCTGATGACCGGGCTTGTTACCCTGGGGCAGCCAGGAACTGCAACTCAGTTGCCTGTGTCCATCGACTACCCGGCTGCGCTGGCGCTGTGCCAGATGGCACTGGTACAGGACGAACTGCCGAAGAGCGCCCTGCTCCACTATGTGCCGGATCTGCACTGCAAGATGTTGCTGGCTACGTTGTGGAATACCGGCGACCGGATTAACGAAGCGCTGGCGCTGACAAGGGGGATTTTTCGTTGGCACCGCCCTACCCGTTCGCGCAGTTGGCCACGCTCAAGCTGCGGGCAGAAGAAGGCCGCGCGAACCGCAGGCTGGCAGCTCGGCACACCGCCTGGTGCCGAAGTCTGATCCGCAGTACGTCGCGCAATTGCAGACCATGGTGGCCACGCTGAAAATTCCACTGGAACGCCGGGATCCCAAAAACGGTCGCATGGAGAAAGTACGCCTGTGGACAATCACTGACAGAACGGCAGCGCAGGATGGTGTGACGTTCTCGGTCCCCATCACCCCGCACACTTTCCGACACAGCTACGCGATGCATATGCTGTATGCCGGTATTCCACTCAAGGAGCTGCAAGCGTTGATGGGGCACAAGTCGATCAGCTCGACTGAGGTCTATACGAAGGTGTTTGCGCTGGATGTGGCTGCGCGGCATCGGTGCAGTTCTCGATGCCGGAAGCGGAGGCGGTGATGATGCTTAAAGGTCGGTAGTGAATGGCCGATAGGTAAAAACAGGCAGGCCGGTCAAGTGACCGGCCTTTTGTCTCCCTGGTGTTTCCTAGCGTATTGCATGGTTGGTGTCTCTGATGTTTAGCAACTCTAAACAAGTCTGATGTTAAGTAATGCTAAACATGTTGTCAATCCTTTCTATGACGGCAGACCATGGTTCCCCAACGACTGAAAAGTGCCCGCCTTCAGGCTGGGCTTACACAAGAGAAACTGGGTGTACTGGCGGGTATTGATGAAGCCACTGCCCGTTCGCGGGTCTCCCAATACGAGAGTGGTACCTACACCCCGTCCTTTACGACTATGTGCGCACTGGCACGTGTACTTAACGTCCCTGAGTGTTATTTCTATGTGCTGGACGAGGGGTTTGCGGAGAAAGTTTTATTGCTTCACGTTAAAAACTGAATTGTTTTTTAGATGTTTTGGTAATCCCGGCATTATACACTTGTCACATAATTCCTTTAAAATAATTTTGTTATCTGTATTTCTCTGTAAGGTTACTAACTCATTTTTTATCATAGTACTTTTATGTTTTCACTCAAAGTTCGGTTACAAGTAAAAATCCACCTCTTGAAGAGGTGGATTTAAATGGGGCCCCCTAAAAGGGGGGCTTGTCCGTTTTAGTCCTGTAATAACGCCATTTGCTGTTCGTATTCTTGGTCTTTCTTATCCTGATGCCTCACGTAACGCCTGATAATTTCTTCGTTCACTCCAAACTGTGTCTGCAAAGTATCCCCTCGCCCAAAAATGATTACCCCAGAGCTTCTTTCGTATATGCGGGAACTTGTTGTAGAGACGAATAGCAGTGCGCCCTTTCAGGACGCCCATCAGCGTTGAGATTGAGAGTTTAGGTGGGATCATCACGACAAGATGAACATGGTCTGGTTGAACATTCAGTTCCAGTACCTCGCAATCTTTCATATTGCAAAGTATATAAACTGAGCGGTAAAGCTCTTTACCTACCGCCCCAGTTAAAATCTTGTAGCGATACTTGGGCGTCCACACTGTAGTGGTCAACTAAAACTGGCCACCGCGTTAGAGTTTTTCCAGTATCGGTTTTCCGATTCGTTTGGTGGTAACCCACCGTTATATTCATGCGGCCTGAGCGCGCTGTAATACCCAACGATATAGTCCGTTATTGCGTGGGCTGCATCGCTGAAGTTTATGTAACCCGTCACCGGTACCCATTCGTTCTTCAGACTCCTGAAGAAGCGCTCCATTGGGCTATTATCCCAGCAGTTTCCACGCCGACTCATACTCTGTCTGATCCGATACCTCCACAGTGACTGCCGGAACTGTCTGCTTGTGTAATGGCTGCCCTGATCGCTGTGGAACATCACTCCGGCTGGTTTTCCCCGGGCCTCCCACGCCATCTCCAGCGCTTTGATGGTCAGCCTGCTGTCCGGTGAGAACGACATTGCCCAGCCCACCGGTTTTCTCGCGAACAGGTCGAGAACAACGGCGAGGTAGGCCCAGCGCCTGCCTGTCCAGATATAGGTCACATCGCCACACCACACCTGATTAGGCTCTGTCACTGCGAACTGCCGCTCAAGGTGATTCGGGATAGCGATGTGTTCAAGGCCACCGCATTTATACCGATGAGTGGGCTGTTGACAACTGACCAGCCCCAGCTCTTTCATGAGCCTGCCGGCGAGCCATCGTCCCATCCTGAAGCCCTTCATGGTTGCCATAGTTGCGATACTCCTTGCGCCAGCAGAGCCATGGCTGACGCTATGCAGTTCCAGTACCTGGCTGCGTAATACAGCTCGTCTGCCATCTGGTTTTTCAGGACGGTTTTTCCAGTATTTGTAGCTGCTGCGATGAACCCCGAACACGTGGCAGAGTGTGACCACCGGATAATGCGCTCTGAGTTTCCCGATTATCGAGAACTGTTCAGGGAGTCTGACATCAAGAGCGCGGTAGCCTTTTTTAATATTTCGTTTTCCATTTCAATACGTTGTATTTTTTTCCTCAGCTCACGTATTTCAATTTGTTCAGGAGTAATGGGAGAGGCTTTAGGTATTTTTCCCTGCCGCTCATCACGCAACTGCTTCACCCATCGCGTCATTGTGGAAAGGCCGACATCCATAGCACTGGCTGCATCTGCCACGGTGTAGTTCTGGTCAACGACCAGTTGAGCGGATTCGCGTTTGAACTCTGCACTGAAATTTCTTTTTTTCATTGAAGCACCTGTAATGTCCTGAGGTGAGCATATCACCTCTGTTCAGGTGGCCAAATTCAGTGTGCCACTACAAAATACCTGATTACAGGCCTGGCGGATTTTGCGCAGTTTGTCTAAAACACCACGTTTTTCGAGTTTACGAAGTGAACTGAGAATCTCCAGAGGCTTTATCTCTGCAATTGGGCGCTTACCGATATCCGGGAAGATATCGTTTTCAAACGCTTCCATAATGTCTTCAGCGTAACCCTTCGACCAGTTAGGGCGTTTATACTCATGCCACTCCAGTGCGATAGCTTTGAAGGTGTTTTCTACCGTCGCTTTGCGAGCTTGTTTCTCAACCTTTTTCTGTTCACTGGGATCAATAGCGTTAGCGACTTGCCGTTTAGCTTCATCTCTGCGTTGTCTGGCTTCAGATAACGAAATCTCTGGATAGATACCTAACGCCAGCATCTTTTGTTTACCGTCAAAGCGGTACTGTAAGCGCCAGTATTTAGATCCATTGGGATGAACCATTAAATGCATTCCTTCGCCATCGGTAAGCTTGTAAGGCTTATCGGTAGGCTTTGCACTTCTTACCTTTACATCGGTTAATGCCATTTAAGGCCCTCCGTTGCTGGCTGTTGGTACAAGATTTTATTGAACGGGGATGTACCATCACATATACCAACAGATACTACTTGATGCTGGTAGATGTAGGTAGACTTGCAGAGAATCTCGATGCACTAAAATCAACCAACCTGCTGAATTTTAGGCATAAAAAAAGACGTCGGTTGACGTCTGTTTACTTCGAAATGGTACGCCCTACAGGATTCGAACCTGTGACCTACGGCTTAGAAGGCCGTTGCTCTATCCAACTGAGCTAAGGGCGCGCTGGGTGGCGGGGTTGGATTATACGGTCAGCGTTTATTGAGTCAATTCCTTTTCATAGCGTTACGGCTGCAACCGTGCATTATGCTGGTTTTGCGCTATCGGTCAATGCGTGGGTAGGTAAACGCGGTCATCCAGCTTGGATGATAACTAAGGGCCGATCCCATTAGGCTATTTTATTTGCCATTTTGTACCTGGGCAGTGCTCACCCTCATCACGTGCTCCCTGTACGCGCCGGTTGTTGCCCACTGTCCCTGTCCAAACTGGCTGCTGCAATATACGCCTACTGGGATAGGCTCTAAACTTGCCCAGTAGATGATAGATAAAGGCAGAGAAGATCATACCGTTGATATAAAAAAGCGTAAATCATGACGAGGATAATTCAGCGCCTGACAGCGCGCTCAGCTTCTGACAAAATAGCGCCATCCCCGCTTTTCTCAAATGATGGATTTTCTCACTGATGGCAGCAAAGATTATTGATGGTAAAACGATTGCGCAGCAAGTTAGAAACGAAGTGGCTGAGCAAGTTAGACAACGTCTGGTGGCCGGTAAACGCGCCCCAGGTCTGGCGGTGGTGTTAGTCGGCGATAACCCAGCCTCACAGATTTACGTTGCCAGCAAGCGCCGCGCCTGCGATGAAGTGGGCTTTCTTTCCCGCTCCTACGATCTGCCCGCCACTACCAGTGAGGCTGAACTACTGACGTTGATCGACCAATTGAACGCCGATTCGGCAATCGACGGCATTCTGGTGCAACTGCCGCTGCCCGTCGGTATCGATAACGTCAAGGTGCTAGAGCGCATACATCCCGATAAAGACATTGATGGCTTCCATCCGTACAATGTTGGCCGTCTGTGCCAGCGTGCGCCTACACTGCGCCCTTGTACCCCACGGGGTATCGTCACCCTGCTGGAACGTTATAACATTGATACTTATGGCCTGAATGCCGTGGTGGTCGGTGCCTCCAACATCGTCGGCCGTCCGATGAGCATGGAGTTGCTGCTGGCTGGTTGCACCACCACCATCACCCACCGCTTCACCAAGAATTTGCGTCATCATGTTGAAAATGCCGATCTGCTGGTGGTAGCGGTCGGCAAACCGGGTTTTATTCCGGGGAACTGGATCAAACCGGGTGCCATTGTGGTCGATGTTGGCATCAATCGTCTGGAAAGTGGCAAAGTGGTCGGTGATGTGGATTTCGACGTCGCCAGCGAACGCGCTGCTTATATTACGCCAGTGCCGGGTGGCGTTGGCCCGATGACCGTTGCCACACTGCTCCAAAATACCTTGCAAGCCTGCGAGGTCTATCACGATGTTCAACCTAAGTAAGGCAATATGGAAATTTTTAACCTGGATAACCACCCCGGCACTGTTGCAAAAATCTGGAGGTAATAAACTCATCTCTCCCCTTAGCTGAAGGAGCAGCACATGAACCTATTCAAAAGCCGGCATTTTCAGCGTGACATCATCCTGTGGACGGTACGCTGGTACTGCAAATACGGAATCAGCTACCGTGAGCTGCAGGAGATGCTGGCCGAGTGTGGTGTCAGTGTTGACCATTCCACGATTTATCGCTGGGTTCAGCGCTAAATCGTGGAATGGAAAAACGCCTGCGCGGGTACTGGTGTAATCCTTCCGATCTTTGCCCGTGGCATATTGATGAAACGTACGTGAAGGTCGATGGCCGCTGGGCTTATCTGTATCGCGCCGTTGACAGCAGAGGGCGTACCGTCGATTTTTATCTTTCCTCCCACCATAACAGTAAAGCCGCATACCGGTTTCTGGGTAAAATCCTCAACAATGTGAAGAAGTGGCAGATCCCGCGATTTATCAACACAGACAACGCTCCCACCTATGGCCGTGCGCTTGCTCTGCTCAAACGCGAAGGTCGATGCCCGCCTGACGTTGAACACCGGCAAATTAAGTACCGGAATAACGTCATTGAATGCGATCATGGCAAGCTGAAAAGGATAATCGGTGCCACGCTGGGATTTAAAACCATGAAGACGGCTTACGCCACAATTAAAGGTATTGAGGTGATGCGTGCACTGCGCAAAGGCCAGGCCTCACCGTTTTATTATGGTGCCCCCCTGGGCGATAGGCATCTGGTAAGCCGAGTCTTTGAAATGTAGGGCCTTTCAATAAGACAAAAGGCACCTATCGTGAACTTTGCAACAGTGCCAAATTTAACATAAACAAAAAAGTTTATAAATCGCGTTGACAATATAATCAAAAATGTTTATATTGGTTCTATCTTAAAGCAGACAGGAGGAGGAAGTGAAGCAAAGCGAGTTCAGGCGTTGGCTTGCGGCTCAGGGGGCAGAATTTAAAGACGGTACTAACCATCTAAAAATTATACTCAACAGCAAGCAAACGGTAATGCCGAGGCATCCGGGGAAAGAAATACCGGAACCGCTCAGGAAAGCAATCCTCAAGCAACTCGGCATCACATAATAAACCAACCCTCCGGGGCTGGTCACTCGCGAAGGTTCACTTAGTCAAATATGCGATATCCCGTAAAATTTGAGCATGACGAAACCGGGTGGTGTGTATCTTTCCCGGATATCCCGGAAGCACTAACGGGCGGAGATACCAGGGAGGAAGCGATAGAAATGGCGCAAGACGCCCTGGTAACGGCGTTTGATTTTTACTTTGAAGATCGGCGCCCTGTACCGATGCCAAGCGCTAACGGCGAAGAGTTTATCGATGTGCCGGCCAGTGTGGCGGCCAAGGTGCTGCTGCTTAATGCCATGATTGCCACCGGCACAACACCGGCGCAACTGGCCCGCCGCCTGGGTACACGACCGCAGGAAGTTAACCGCATCGTTACCCTAAACCATGCGACCAAAATCGATACGATCGAGGCCGCGCTTAAGGCGCTGGGCAAGCGGCTAGAAATAACAGTTCTGTAATCATTATCAACCTATCTAAAGGCTCACTTCGGTGGGCCTTTTTATTTTAACGGAGCCACCCATGCGGGAGGTGGAGAATGAAAATGCACAATAACCCTTACTCCTGGACAGACCTTTTCGAACTTTTACAGGGCTGGTGGCGGGGAGAGACCCCAATGGGTGCGGTTCTCATGGCGATAATCATGGCAACCCTGCGCATTGCCTACACGGGTGGTGGCTGGGAAGATGATTTTAGAGGGATTACTATGTGGTGCGCTGACGCTAACTTTTGCCTCTTCGCTGGAATATCTGGAATGGCCTAAATCCATTTCAATTGCGATAGGTGGTGGCATTGGTTTTATCGGCGTGGATGCTTTCCGCACAATCACCCTGCGTTTTATTGGTAATCATTTGGGGGGGCAATGACAACAAGTAGAGGCATTCGCAACAACAATCCCGGAAATATCCGCTGGGGTGATGAGTGGCAAGGTTTAGTATCAAAGCCTGATCGAACTGATAAATTATTCTGCCAGTTTACTACTCCGGAATACGGTATCCGCGCGATGATAATTATCCTGCGTAATTACCAGCGTAAACACGGTATCAACACTATCAGCGGCATTATCCACCGTTGGGCACCGACTAGCGAGAACGACACGCAGGCTTATATCGACAGCGTATCGCAGGAGGTTGGTGTTGCTCCTGATCAGCGCATTGATATCAGCGACAGCCGTATCTTGATGAAGTTGCTACAGGCGATTATCAGGCATGAAAATGGTAGCCAGCCTTACAGCTTTGATGTATTTATTAAGGCCATCGACCTTGCGAGGTGCTAGCTATGCTCAACGGGACAGTAGGCCTTGCTGCGCTATCAGGATGGGTGATTATTATTTTGTCTATAGCCACTTGGCATTACCGCGACAGCTACCACCATGCTCTCGACAAGCAGCGCGAGTTGGCACAACTGGCCGCAACCAGGCAAAGCCATCGTTGATATGCAGGCCAGACAGCGCGTCGTGGCGGATATTGATGCAAAGTATACAAGAGAGTTAACTGATGCTAAGGCTACTATCAATCAGCTTGAGCGTAGCGTTATCGTTGGTAATCAGCGGTTACGCATCAACGCCATTTGCAAGCCCATGTCTGGAACCGCCACCCCCGGCGCAACTAATGCAACCGCCCCCAGACTGGCGGACGCCGCTCAACGAAATTATTTCATTCTCATCGAACGAGTAACTCAGATGGAAAAACAGATGGAAGGTTTGCAGGAGTATGTAAGGTCTCAGTGCCGTTAATTATTAATTTCCCAGAGCGCCTTTATGAATTAATCAAAGTAAATTTAAGAGGTGAAGTATATGAATTGTGATATTTTCGGACTTAAATATTTAACGTATAACTCCCCATCCTCTGTGGTCAGAGAGGATGGGATGAGTCTGCGGGATTACCTGGCATATGATATGCGTGTTAAGCTGGGAGTGGTTCGCGAAAACATAAAAGATGCAGTAAGGAGAAGAAAAACAAATGCAATGTTTTTCTGTATTCCCGAATTTTACTGGAATGTCCCATGGGATTATATTTATTCGGCTGATGAAATTAATGAGCTATTTGAGTTTTATTTTAATGAGTTGAGCCTGAATCTGAAATCTCTCATGGAAGAATTTCAGGTGGTAGATCATGATAAGTTTGTTTTTATTGCTGGCAGCGTCGCACTTCTTTTGGAAGTGAACTCATTTGATAACATTCACTATGAAGCTATTAATTATTCTCTTGTGGTAAGTAATTTCACTGAGTCAGGATGTGGGTCAGAAATAAGCATGTGGCCCAAGAGGTTTGTTTCCAAGATAGATTTTGGTGAACAGAACGGGGAAGATGAAGATTACCGTTATTTTACCCTTGGTAATGATTTGAAAATAGATGTTGTAAAAAAAGGGGATGTAGTCGCAGAACATAACGGCACTGATGGCTATGGTTCTAGGTTGAATAATGTTCTTTTTGAAAAGATTCCTTTCAGTATTAATTTGTGTGTTGATTATAGAGAAGTTTTGTCAGGCGAAAGGAATAGTGAGTTAGCAGAACCTAAGAGTAAAGTAGATTTCCTGATATCATGCGGTATGCCGTACAGTGAAGATCATATTTATCCTGAATCAGTAATATATTCTGTAAGAAATGATGGTTACCCAACTATGGCTGGGGTGGAAGTGCGTAGGGTAGAGAATGGAAGACTTTCAGAAAAAATGGATATTACTGATAATTACGGTGATTTGTACCATTGGCTGCTTGATGTGTCAGAGATGAAAGAGGTAATGCACGGGTAAAAGAGCTATCAAATTCGTCGCATGGAATTCATTGTTGAGGTGGGACAGGCAACAGGACAGTGATTGATGAGCAAGCGATCGAGCGTGATTTCTGTGCTGGGGTGCTTTCCCTCCAGACTGTGGCGGATAAGTACGGAATCACGATAAAAGCCCTGCGCTATATGGCTGGATAAGGGCAAAAACGGGGCAAAAAAAAGGGGCAAAAAATAATCTTGTTCCAAAAAAACGCCCCAAAAAAAGCAGCAAAATTCTGATAGCCGCCTAAAGCCGCGTGAGCAGATTTTCGATGAAGAAAAATCATCAGAGTACGATTTTAATCTGGCGTTTGATCCTGATGAATTCGGACTTTCTGACCAGCACGCTCTTTTTGTTTATTGGTATGTAAAAACAAAAAATAGAATCGAGGCGTATAGAAAAGCGGGCTACAAATGCGAAGGCAATGCGGCTTACGCTGCTGCCAGTCGGTTGTATAGGAACGTTAAGGTGTATTAGCTCAAACTTAATCTGACATTCACTCATTTTTCAGACCCAAATTTGTCAGTTGAGTCTGACTGTCCGATGCGATAAATAAACTCTCAAGTTACTTTTCTTTCGCCAAACCCTTGCTGCTTTCCCAAGTCTGCCAAGGCGTTTTTCCATAACAGTATCGTCATGAATGGGGCGCTCACGGTTGTAAAAATAGAGCCATTGGCTGAGTTCTCGCTGGATTTCATCAGATTTACGGTAAATCTTACGGCGATACATGACATCGTAGCATTCCGTTTTCATTGTCTTGTGAAACCCTTCACAGATGCCGTTTGTCTGCGGGCTGTAAGCCTGGGGTCGTGTATGCTCGATATCTTCAATATTCAAATATAATTCAAACGCATGACTCTCTTTTTTGCCACAGAACGCCGTCCCGCGATCAGTCAATATCCGTAACAACGCTATCCCTTGCTCATCAAAGAACGGCAACACTTGCTCATTGAGCATTTCTGCGGCAATTGTAGTGGTCAACTAAAACTGGCCACCGCGTTAGAGTTTTTCCAGTATCGGTTTTCCGATTCGTTTGGTGGTAACCCACCGTTATATTCATGCGGCCTGAGCGCGCTGTAATACCCAACGATATAGTCCGTTATTGCGTGGGCTGCATCGCTGAAGTTTATGTAACCCGTCACCGGTACCCATTCGTTCTTCAGACTCCTGAAGAAGCGCTCCATTGGGCTATTATCCCAGCAGTTTCCACGCCGACTCATACTCTGTCTGATCCGATACCTCCACAGTGACTGCCGGAACTGTCTGCTTGTGTAATGGCTGCCCTGATCGCTGTGGAACATCACTCCGGCTGGTTTTCCCCGGGCCTCCCACGCCATCTCCAGCGCTTTGATGGTCAGCCTGCTGTCCGGTGAGAACGACATTGCCCAGCCCACCGGTTTTCTCGCGAACAGGTCGAGAACAACGGCGAGGTAGGCCCAGCGCCTGCCTGTCCAGATATAGGTCACATCGCCACACCACACCTGATTAGGCTCTGTCACTGCGAACTGCCGCTCAAGGTGATTCGGGATAGCGATGTGTTCAAGGCCACCGCATTTATACCGATGAGTGGGCTGTTGACAACTGACCAGCCCCAGCTCTTTCATGAGCCTGCCGGCGAGCCATCGTCCCATCCTGAAGCCCTTCATGGTTGCCATAGTTGCGATACTCCTTGCGCCAGCAGAGCCATGGCTGACGCTATGCAGTTCCAGTACCTGGCTGCGTAATACAGCTCGTCTGCCATCTGGTTTTTCAGGACGGTTTTTCCAGTATTTGTAGCTGCTGCGATGAACCCCGAACACGTGGCAGAGTGTGACCACCGGATAATGCGCTCTGAGTTTCCCGATTATCGAGAACTGTTCAGGGAGTCTGACATCAAGAGCGCGGTAGCCTTTTTTAATATTTCGTTTTCCATTTCAATACGTTGTATTTTTTTCCTCAGCTCACGTATTTCAATTTGTTCAGGAGTAATGGGAGAGGCTTTAGGTATTTTTCCCTGCCGCTCATCACGCAACTGCTTCACCCATCGCGTCATTGTGGAAAGGCCGACATCCATAGCACTGGCTGCATCTGC
Organism: Serratia symbiotica; assembly: GCF_000821185.2. Lineage (NCBI taxonomy): Bacteria > Pseudomonadati > Pseudomonadota > Gammaproteobacteria > Enterobacterales > Yersiniaceae > Serratia > Serratia symbiotica. Next base: position 2,475,824 of record NZ_CP050855.1, read on the forward strand.
CACGGTGTAGTTCTGGTCAACGACCAGTTGAGCGGATTCGCGTTTGAACTCTGCACTGAAATTTCTTTTTTTCATTGAAGCACCTGTAATGTCCTGAGGTGAGCATATCACCTCTGTTCAGGTGGCCAAATTCAGTGTGCCACTACAAATCAATGCATTCTTCTCGGTATAGACTTTGGCAACAGCAACACGGCTATAAGTATCAATAAAGGTTTGCTGATAAATTCTGCCAATCCCTTTGATATTGCCGACATAATAGGTGTCTTGTGCACCCAGATAGCCTGGGTACTGTGTCTCTATTTCACCGTGAGCTTCTCGTTGGGATTTAGCTTGCTCCAGTGCCTGCAACTGAGCCTCGGTGAGAACACCGCCCTCCTGAGCCATCTTGGTTTCCAACGCAGTGAGCCGCTTTTTAAAGCATTCCAAATCATATCGTCACCAAACAGAACGAACCCCGCTGCCTGAAATCAGTATTCCTTGGCGACACGGTGCTAGCCATAAGCGGGGAATTCATAGGCCATATTTACGACGGCTTGTTCGATATGAGCTTCAACACGATTTTTTTCGATAGGTTTTTTACGACTGATTTCCTGTAGCGCCAACTCACCACCTTGTTCGTAAAGCGTTTTGAAACGATAGTAGCGGTCTCTGCTGTAGCCCATAATTTTACAGGCTTCCCGAACATTACCCAGTTGTCGTGCCAGTTCTCACAAACCGAGTTTAGGTTTAATGATTTTTGCTGTCTGATTCATTTTTCGCCTCTCTGGTATTTTTTATATACAACAAGAGAGGTCAGTTCAAGTAAGAGCTACTACAGATTTATGCATGAAGTGCTGTCTTCCGCAGATAACGCTCTTGTCCGTATGGTTGTGGGGGATGCAGATGCTAACAAACTCCCTAAATCAGCGGTGAATATGGCCTTTAATGCTGTTTCTGAGCTTGCCAAATCCCGCAATACCTAAACCTGTACTGTCGACAGTTTCCGCCAGACAGCGAACACCATCGCCGATCTGAACAAACAGAACCGCGAATTCTGGTCTAACCGCAAAGGATAATTCAATGAGTAATGCATACCTGTACCGGATGCTGGTTGGCATTGCCGGGGCTGTGTCACGTCCGCAGGATCTGACCATCGAACCGGTTATTATCGACTCCTCCCGTTCGTTCCCGGTATATGGCCTCGTCGGGAAATATGACGGTGATTATTTTGTTCCCCTGACGGCGGGCGATACTGCTGAAAAAATTCAGGGTATCTATATGTCCGGCCTTATCCGACCACTTCAACCCCTGACTGGGTACGCCAGATCGGCAAGGGTAAAAACTTCCCCGGCGATGCCTATAAGTGCATTTTTGAGCAGACTTAGCGAATGAAGAAAACGAGGGTCTGCTTACTCTTTTCCTTGATGTCAGTTCTCTTACCGTTTTCAGCACTATTGAAGTTAATAAACCCAACAATGAAATCAACGTAAATCCGGTTGACAAAGTAACGTATTTATGGATTTAAAATCATATAGTTACGTTTTTAACGTACATTTCCGTTCCATTGGGATTCAAACCCCTTATACACCACAGCCAGATTTTAAAGATGGCTAACTATTTGCCGTCTAGTCAGTTTTCAATTACATTCTTTTTTCGGGCGAAGTTACCCACTTCATTAGAATGATTAAGAGAGTGTCATGCTTCCTGTCAATAATAACCCTTATCAGCCTTTTCAGACGGGTCTCCGTTCTGCAAGGGATGCCACATCTTCAGACAATGTTTCTCACACGACAACCGTTCCACTCAGACCCGATGAGTATTATGCCCTCTGGTCTGAGTGGGAAGAAAATGCCCCACCAGGTATGGGGGAGAAACGGGACATCGCAGTGGCAAGAATGCGCGAGTGTCTGGAAACAGGCAGAGAGTTGCTTGACCTGGCTGAACTACAACTCAGTTCGTTGCCCGAATCCCTTCCTCCATATATCAGGGAATTAATTGCTTATGGCAACCACCTCAGTAAATTACCTGATAATTTACCAGAGACACTGATTGCTATTAATGCTTGCGATAATATACTCATGGAAATCCCCGCAAACATCCCTCCTAGGCTTATATCTTTTTATTTAGAAAACAATTATTTGGAAATAATATCTAGTAATCTACCCGATACCATTGAGGACCTTAATTTAGCTGAAAATAGATTATCAACCCTGCCAGCTCATCTACCTAATAACCTGCGGTTCTTAGATTTACGAGATAATCAATTTCAAACAATTCCTGCTTCCCTTTGGCGTCTTCCATCGGAGGCTAGCGTTTATTTGGATAGTAATCCGTTTTCAGCACGCACCCTCCGCAGATTCATGGATTGGGTTCAGATGGCAGATTATACCGGGCCACATTTCCTTTTCTCCATGTCAGAATACAGGGCTGATGCCCCGCCCCGTCCCTTGGGTGAAGCGGTGAAAGACTGGCTGTCAGCACAGACGGCAGAAAGTGCCTGGGCAGCCATGGAAAAGGAGGATAACGCAGCGGCCTTCAGCGCGTTCCTCAGCCGCCTGGGCGAAACCCAAAACGCGCGAGAAAATCCGGCATTTAAGGCGCGGGTGTCTGACTGGCTGACCCGCCTGGCAGAAACCCCCGCGCTGCGGGAGACAACATTTGCCGTAGCCCAGGAGGCCACCACAAGCTGCGAAGACAGGGTGACACTCGCCTGGAACGATATGCAGAAAGTGGCGCTGGTGTATGACGTTGAAAGCGGTACCTGGGATGACAGACTGCCGGAATTAATGACTGCCGGATGCGAGATGTTCCGTCTTGAACAGCTTGAGCAGGCAGCCCGTGACAAGGTTAAAACGCTCCGGTTCGTTGATGAAGTTGAGGTTTACCTGGCATACCAGACCGGCCTGCGCGATGCACTGAGGCTGACCTCTGCGGGAGAAAGAATGCGCTATGGTGACGTCTCCGGCGTGACGCAGGAAGACCTGGATCGGGCACTGGTACAGGTCAGAGAGCGGGAAAAACGGGCGTTTCCCACCTGGCTGGCACAGTGGACCCCCTGGAAAACGGCGCTGTACCGGGCCAGCCCCGGATTTGTCGAGAACATGCAGGAGCAGCAGACAGGGGCTTTAAACGACACTTATCGTCAGCGCGTGGATGCAGAACTGAAGGCCGCTGGGGTGGAGGGTATTGCTGATGCCGAAGTGGCTGTTGGCAAAAAAGTCTGGGATGAAATGACGGGTGAGAACGAGACTGCCCTTACCCGCGCGTTCCTGCAAAACCGGTACTGTGCTCTGATGGCTGATAAGCGCCCGGAGCAGGCCCTGAAAGCCGTGATTGAACTGACTTCGGTTGCTGCCTCCGCCCCTGCGGTGGCGGCTATGGCAGTCCGACCCGGCAATGTCAACGAGGCCCACCCCGGCAGCCTGCTGGCAACCAGGGTAGCAGCAGGCGGAATGGCTCCCCTTGCAGAGGCATGGGTTTCTTTATTACACCGGTTGTACGAAAACAAATACCTCGACAAAGAGGAGGTAATATCAGCGCTGCTGCCGCATAAAAAGGAGCACAGCGTTGGATCCCTCGCCCATGCCATTGCCGGCGCAGCATGGAATTCTGAGGCCGCAACGAAGCTTTGCGCCCTGCTGTCTGACGTTGCCGGCAGCGATGAAAATTCACGTCAGGACATCATGGCGCGTCTGTCTCTGAAGTTGCCCGGCTCCAGGCTCAGTCAGCTTAAGCGTAACCAGGCTGCAGATTTCTACGAACAGGCAAAAAAGGCAGATAAATTCAGCCGAAATGAAGCGGCAAAAGCACACCTGAAAGAAGGGGGACTCGTTCCAGAAAACCGGGAACTGTACAGAATGGTTTCCAGAGCACAAACCGGAGTCCGGCGAACTAAAAATCCGAAATCCAGTTTTGAAGCCCTACAGGAAAAAATTAAAGAAAAAATCACTCCGCAGGTATTGGCATTATTACATACTGCGATGGCGAGAGAGAAAGCTGAGCTGGATCGAGTTAAAATAACGACCAGAGAACAGTTGGATGGTCAGGGAAAAGAGGTGAAAAAAAGGACACAACAGGCACCACCGCACAGTCAAAACAGACAAGAAGAAACTGTGGACTGGGAGATAGCTATAGCTCAGGCAGCTAAGCGACAGAGGAACCAGGAGGAAGTCGCTGGGTGACCAGTTGCTCATCTAGGGGTTTGAATCCCAATGGAACGGAAATGTACGTTAAAAACGTAACTATATGATTTTAATTCTATCAATACGTTACTTTGTCAACCGGATTTACGTTGATTCCATTGTTGGGTTTATTAACTTCAATAGTGCTGAAAACGGTAAGAGAACTGACATCAAGGAAAAGAGTAAGCAGACCCTCGTTTTCTTCACTCGCTAAGTCTGCTCAAAAAATGCACTTAACGGGGGTGTACGCTGGAACCGCGAAATTGAAGTGATGCGTGCACTGCGCAAAGGCCAGGCCTCACCGTTTTATTATGGTGCCCCCCTGGGCGAGAGGCATCTGGTAAGCCGAGTCTTTGAAATGTAGGGCCTTTCAATAAGACAAAAGGCACTAATATCAGCGCCTTTTCGTATCAAGCCGCATTACTTGCGACGCCAGGTGGTGCCTTGGGGGCCGTCCTCCAGCACGATGTTCATCTCGTTTAGTCGATCACGCGCGGCATCCGCCAGCGCCCAGTTTTTGGTTTCGCGCGCCTCATTACGCTGTTTGATCAGCGCTTCGATTTCCGCTCCTTCACCACCGTTAACCTGCGCACCGTTTTGCAGGAACTGTTCGGGCTGTTGCTGCAACAGGCCGAGCACCTTCGCCAGCTTGCGTAGCGTCGCCGCCATGCCGTTAGCCGCCACCCTGTCCTCGTTCTTCAGGCGGTTGACTTCACGCGCCAGCTCAAACAGCACTGAGTAGGCTTCCGGGGTGTTGAAGTCGTCGTCCATCGCCTGGCGAAAGCGAGCTTCGAACGCGTCTCCCCCCATTGGCTGAGCATCAGCATCGGCACCACGCAGCGCGGTATATAACCTCTCCAGCGCAGTGCGCGCCTGCTTCAGGTTCTCTTCGCTATAGTTCAGTTGGCTGCGATAGTGGCCAGACATCAGGAAGTAACGTACCGTCTCAGCATCGTAGTGGCCGAGCACATCGCGAATGGTGAAAAAGTTATCCAGTGATTTGGACATCTTCTCTTTGTCGATCATCACCATGCCGGAGTGCATCCAGTAGTTGACGTAGCGACCATCGTGCGCGCAACTGGACTGAGCGATCTCATTCTCGTGGTGCGGAAACATCAGATCCGAACCGCCGCCGTGGATATCAAAGTGGGGGCCGAGCTGCTTGCAGTTCATGGCGGAGCATTCAATGTGCCAACCAGGGCGGCCTGCCCCCCATGGTGATTGCCAGCTCGGCTCACCCGGTTTGGACATCTTCCACAACACAAAGTCCATCGGATTGCGCTTCACATCGTCAATCTCAACGCGCGCTCCCGCTTGTAGTTGTTCCAAAGCCTGGTGCGACAGCAAACCGTATTGTGGATCGCTGTCGATGGAGAACATCACATCGCCATTGCTGGCCACATAGGCGTGATTACGATCGATCAGACGCTGGGTAATCGCGATGATTTCAGCGATATGCTGGGTGGCGCGTGGTTCTTGATCCGGGCGCTCAATCAACAATGAATCGAAGTCGGCATGCATCTCCGCCAGCATGCGCTCGGTCAGTTGATCGCAGGTTTCAGCGTTTTCCGCCGAACGGCGGATAATTTTGTCGTCGATATCGGTAACATTGCGCACATAGTTCAACGAATAGCCGAGATAACGCAGGTAACGTGCCACCACATCAAAAGCAACAAAGGTACGGCCATGGCCGATATGACACAGGTCATAGAGGGTTACCCCGCACACGTACATGCCAACTTTTCCAGCATCAATGGGTTTGAATTCCTCTTTTTGACGACTCAGGGTATTAAAAATCTTTAGCATCGGGACATTCCGTGGTGTGCGTGATAACAAAAAGGGTAACCAGGGTCAGGGGGCTAACCCGGTAGCATATTGAAACCTGAAGCCTGCTCTAATGCAAGATCATGCATGTTTTACCTACCTACCCCATAGAAAACGATAAAAATAAGCCATAGACAGCGATGTTATAACAAATTTATTTTTCCACGGGCAGGACGCCATTTAGCGGCTGCTGACTCAATCTGGGAGATATGTTATAAGGTCAGTCTGAATGTTCACTCGCTCTGTGACGTCTCATTTCATTTTGTTAGGACTACATCTATGGTTACTTTCCACACTAATTATGGTGACATTGTTATCAAAACTTTTGCTGACAAAGCGCCGGTTACCGTTGAAAATTTCTTGAACTACTGCCGCGCAGGTTTTTACGACAATACTATCTTCCATCGTGTTATCAATGGTTTCATGATTCAGGGTGGCGGATTTGAGCCTGGCATGAACCAGAAATCCACCCAAGCAGCCATCAAGAACGAAGCCAACAACGGGTTGAAAAACACCATCGGCACCTTGGCCATGGCACGCACCAACGATCCACACTCCGCTACCGCGCAGTTCTTCATCAACGTGGCAGACAACGACTTCCTGAACTTTCGTAGTGAAAACACCCAGGATTGGGGTTACTGCGTATTCGGTGAAGTGGTTGCAGGCATGGATGTGGTTGACAAGATCAAAGGCGTGAAAACCGGCCATAGTGGCATGCACCAGGACGTACCGGTAGAAGATGTGGTGATCAAAAGCGTTACCGTCAGCGAATAATCGCCACTGTATGAGTACGCTGTTCATCGCAGATCTGCACTTGTGTCCACAAGAACCGGCAATTACTGCCGGTTTTCTGGGTTTTTTACAGCGCGATGCAATCCACGCCGATGCACTGTATATCCTCGGCGATCTGTTTGAAGCCTGGACTGGCGATGATGATCCCGAACCATTGCACAATGAGATCGCCGCAGCGCTAAAGGCGCTGCAACAAGCTGGCGTACCCTGTTATTTCATCCATGGTAACCGCGATTTTCTGCTGGGCGAGCGTTTCGCCCGCGCCAGCGGCATGCAGCTACTGCCGGAAGAGACAGTGCTTGAACTGTATGGTCGCCACATTCTGCTCCTGCACGGCGATACACTATGTACCGACGATCAAACTTACCAACAATTCCGCCGCAAGGTGCGCAATCCGCTGATCCAAAAACTGTTCCTGGCCCTGCCATTGCGCTGGCGGCTGAAAATCGCCACTAAAATGCGCGCTCGTAGCCAACAGGCCAACCAATGTAAGCCGGAAGCTATCATGGACGTCAATCCACAAGCGGTTAAACAGGCAATGCTGCATCACGGCGTGCACTGGATGATCCACGGCCACACCCATCGCCCAGCAATGCATCGGCTGGATCTGAACAATAGCCAGGCCCACCGTGTAGTGCTGGGTGCCTGGCACGTCGAAGGCTCAATGATCAAAGTCAGCGCCGACGCCGTCGAACTGATCCCATTCCCATTCTAAATTCCAGAGTAACCGCGCATGTAAAAATCCGCGCTGTTGACGGCGAAAACCAGCGACGCAACCGTTCTCCTTACTGTGCACCCATGGTATGCTCTATGTCCTCATTATTCGGCCCCTGCGGCCGCGCTTGTACCATCACAGGAGCCTTCCCATGGGAGCCAACACTGCTTCAGCTAGCCACGCTGGAGTGAAAATCGCAATTGTAATGGGATCGAAAAGTGACTGGGCCACCATGCAATTTGCAGCCGAAGTGCTGACCATGCTTGATGTCCGGTTCCACGCTGAAGTCGTTTCCGCTCATCGCACACCAGACAAATTGTTCAGCTTCGCCGAACAAGCCAGCGCCAACGGGTTTGAGGTGATTATCGCTGGCGCAGGGGGGGCTGCGCACTTGCCGGGCATGTTGGCGGCGAAAACCCTGGTTCCAGTACTGGGTGTGCCAGTGCAAAGCGCCGCGTTAAGCGGCATTGACAGCCTGTATTCTATCGTGCAAATGCCGCGCGGTATTCCAGTCGCTACTCTGGCGATCGGCAAAGCCGGTGCCGCCAATGCTGGATTGCTGGCGGCACAGATCCTGTCCCTGCACGATGCGCCGTTGGCACAGCGTTTGGCAGACTGGCGTCGCGCGCAGACCGAAGATGTGCTAAACAACCCAGACCCCCGGGAGGAAGCATGAAGCCGGTTTGCGTACTGGGCAACGGCCAACTGGGGCGCATGCTGCGCCAGGCCGGCGAACCACTGGGCATTAGCGTTTATCCCATCGGCATCGATGCCACACCGGAAGCCGTACCCTATCAGAACAGCGTTATCACCGCCGAAATCGAGCGCTGGTCAGAAACCGCACTCACACGCGAGTTGGCGATCCACAACAGTTTCGTTAACCGTGACATCTTCCCACGCCTGGCCGATCGTCTGGCGCAAAAACAGCTAATTGACCAACTTGGCTTACCCACTGCACCTTGGCAGTTGCTGGCAAACGCCGCCGAGTGGCCACAGGTGTTCTCAACCCTGGGTGAACTGGCGATCGTCAAGCGCCGCGTCGGCGGTTACGATGGCCGTGGTCAGTGGCGTCTGCGCCCAGGCCAACAGCATGCTTTGCCAACTGATGCCTATGGCGAATGTATCGTTGAACAGGGTATCAACTTCTGCGGTGAAGTATCGCTGGTCGGCGCACGTGGCCACGATGGCCAGTCGGTGTTCTACCCACTCACCCACAATTTGCATGAAGACGGTATTCTGCGCACCAGCGTAGCGCTGCCGCAGCCCAACCCGGCGCAGCAGCAACAAGCCGAGCAAATGCTGGCGGCAATCATGAACGCGCTAAACTATGTTGGTGTGATGGCGATGGAATGCTTTATCGTCGGCAAGCAGTTGCTGATTAACGAGTTGGCACCCCGTGTGCACAACAGCGGCCACTGGACGCAAAACGGGGCTTCCATCAGCCAGTTTGAGCTGCATCTGCGCGCCATTCTTAGCCTGCCACTGCCGAAGCCAGTGGTAAATACCCCGGCGGTGATGGTCAACCTGATCGGCACCGCAGTAAATCATCAGTGGCTGGCACTGCCGCTGGTGCATCTGCACTGGTACAAGAAAGAAGTGCGCGCTGGCCGCAAGGTCGGCCATCTGAATCTAAATGATCCAGACGCAGTAGCGCTACGGCAAGCGTTGCAGAAGCTGGCATCGCTGCTGCCAACTGAATACCAGAGCAGCCTGGCTTGGGCACAGCAAAAGCTGGCTTGAGGTATATGCCACATCAATGGAGGGTAACCTTATGTCCAAAGCGGTATTAATAACCGGCTGTTCCAGCGGGATTGGACTGATTGCCGCGCAGGATCTGCACAACCGAGGCTACCGGGTGTTGGCCGCCTGCCGAAAACCGCAGGACGTGGAGAACATGCACCAGCTTGGGCTGGAAGGCATTGAGTTGGATCTGGACGACAGCGCCAGCGTCGAACGTGCCGCAGCACAAGTGATCACCCTGACCGGTGGCAAGTTGTACGCCCTGTTCAATAACGGCGGTTTCGGGATGTATGGCGCCCTGAGCAGCATTTCGCGCCGTCAAATGGAGCAGCAGTTCGCCACCAACCTGTTCGGTACCCACCAGTTGACCCAGTTGCTGCTGCCAGCGATGCTGCCACACGGCGAAGGACGCATTATCCAGACCAGTTCCGTGATGGGGCTGGTATCTGGCGTCGGCCGTGGTGCCTACGCCGCCAGCAAGTTTGCGCTGGAAGCTTGGTCCGATGCGCTGCGCATGGAGTTGCATAGCAGCGGCATTCAGGTGAGTTTGATTGAGCCAGGGCCGATCTCCACCCATTTTACCCAGAATACCAATCAGGCGCAGAGCGACCAGCCAGTGCACAACTCCCGCATCGTCAAACGCCTGAGGCTTCCCCCACAGGCCATTCTGCCCAAGCTGCACCACGCGCTGGAAAGCCCCAGAGCCAAACTGCGTTATCCGGTAACCCTGCTAGCACACACGCTAAGCGTGCTGCGCCGCATCCTGCCGAGCCGCTGCATGGACTGGCTACTACGCAACATCAGTTAATTTGGCCAGCGAGGTTGAAGAATACCGGCGCGCCCCCATTTACCCTTCAATCGTTCTGCAAGATCAGAGAGAAAAATACATGCTAGCTCAATCTGTTGTTGACATTAACGAAAATAACCTGCACCAAACGCTAGAACAATCGATATCGATCCCGGTACTGCTCTACTTTTGGTCAGAACGCAGCCAACACTGCCTGCAACTCACTCCAGTGCTGGAGAAACTGGCAGCAGAGTATGTCGGCCAATGGGTGCTGGCCAAGGTGGATTGTGACACCGAACAAATGATCGCCGCCCAATTTGGATTGCGTTCCATCCCGGCGGTGTATCTGTTTAAAGACGGTCAGCCGGTCGATGGCTTCCAAGGCCCGCAGTCGGAAGCGATCATTCGCGAATTTCTACAGCGTTTTTTGCCGAAGGAAGAGGATCTAAAGCTGGCTCAGGCCACCGATCTGCTGGCTGAAGCCCAGTATTCCGAGGCGCTGCCGCTGCTGAAAGATGCCTGGCAATCGAGCCAGCAGCGTAGCGATATCGGCTTGACGTTGGCCGAAACCCAAATCGCTCTGAACCGTACTGAAGACGCCGAAGCGGTACTCGCTACCATCCCACTGCAAGATCATGATACCCGTTATCAGGGCCTAGTGGCACAGATTGAGCTGCTGAAGCAAGCGGCCAACACCCCTGAAATCCAGCAGTTACAGCAACAAGTACAGCAACAGCCGGAGAACGTGGATCTGGCGGTGCAATTGGCGTTGCAACTGCATCAGGTCGGGCGCCATGAAGAAGCGCTGGAACTATTGATGGGGCACTTGAAGAGAGATCTGGCCGCTGCCGACGGCAGTGCGCGCAAGACGTTGATGGATATTCTCGCCACATTAGGCACCAGCGATGCGTTGGCCGCCAAATACCGTCGCCAGTTGTATTCACTGCTGTATTAATATTTGAGGCGCAGCTTGCTGCGCCTGCGTCTTTCTCACCGGCCACCGCTGAAGATTGCCTGAACGCCAGACGGACAACGTCATGAAATAAATCAAAATCGTGGGAACGTGCCTATTCGGTATCTCCTTCGCCATCCATCCCTGAATGACTCGTCTTTGCATGGCTGCTGGCGTAATATTCATTCACCTATGTCTGACAGGAAGGTTCACCATGCTTACTTTTATTCCCATCGTGATTGTTGTTGCGCTGATTGTGGTCTTCGCTGGCATAAAAATTGTGCCACAGGGTTTCCAATGGACGGTAGAACGCTTTGGCCGCTACACTAAAACGCTGATGCCCGGCCTCAATCTGGTTGTGCCATTTATGGATCGCATTGGCCGGAAAATTAATATGATGGAACAAGTGCTGGATATTCCCTCGCAGGAAATCATCTCGCGCGACAATGCTAACGTTGCCATTGATGCTGTGTGCTTTATTCAGGTCGTTGATCCGGCTCGCGCCGCTTATGAGGTCAGCAACCTTGAACAAGCCATCGTAAACCTCACCATGACCAACTTCCGTACTGTGCTCGGCTCAATGGAGCTGGACGAAATGCTGTCGCAGCGTGACAGCATCAACAGTCGTCTGCTGCATATCGTCGATGAGGCGACCAATCCTTGGGGGGTCAAAATCACCCGCATTGAGATCCGCGATGTGCGCCCACCGGCCGAACTGATCGCCTCAATGAACGCCCAGATGAAGGCCGAACGTACTAAACGCGCCGACATTCTGGAGGCTGAAGGGGTAAGACAGGCAGCCATCCTGCGCGCCGAAGGGGATAAGCAATCACAGATCCTCAAGGCCGAGGGCGAGCGTCAGTCGGCGTTCTTGCAAGCGGAAGCGCGCGAACGCGCCGCTGAAGCTGAAGCACGCGCCACCCAGTTAGTTTCCGATGCCATCGCCAGCGGTAATATTCAGGCGGTGAACTACTTTGTGGCGCAGAAATACACCGATGCACTGCAAAAGATCGGTTCGTCCAACAACAGCAAGGTAGTGATGATGCCACTGGACGCCAGTAGCCTGCTCGGCTCTATCGGCGGTATCGCCGAACTGTTGAAAGAAAGCAAAGGCAAATAACCATGACCACACTGATTGCAGCAAACCCACAGGGTTTCTGGCTTTCCCTTGGTGGGGTACTGCTGGCGGCGGAAATGCTCGGAGCCAGCGGCTATCTGTTGTGGAGCGGTGTAGCGGCATTGATCGTCGGCGTACTGGTTTGGCTGCTGCCGCAGTTGCCGTGGGAATGGCAGGGGGCGATATTCGCCGTGCTGACCGTTGCCGTCGCCTTTCTGTGGTGGTACTGGCTGCGTCAGCGTCCAGCGGGGGCACCCAACGATGCACAGATGCTTAACCAGCGTAACCGCCAGTTGATCGGCACCCATGCCACACTCACCGAGGCGATGCACAACGGCATAGGACGTATCAACATCGGCGACAGCAGTTGGCGCGCCCAGGCCAATGACGATCTACCGGTAGGCACTGACGTGGAGGTGATCGCAGTAGCAGGCGTCACGTTGGTGATCCGCGCCATTAGCCGTTAGCTCAAATGGCAACACCCCGCCAAATTATTGATGATGGGGCACTCTGCACCATCATCACCAGGGCATTGCTCCACCAGCGCCAGCAAACGCTGGCGCATTTCGTCCAATTCACCGATATGCCTTCCAATCTCCGCCACCTGCTGTAGGGTACGCACTTTCACATCGGCACTGTGGTGAGCCGGATCATTAAACAGTGCTACCAGTTCGTGGCACTCATTCAGAGTAAAACCCACCTACCGCGCCTGGCGCAGCAACGTCAGCTCATCGATATGCTGCGCAGAATAGCAGCGGTAGCCATTGTCGGTGCGCATCGGCGCGGTTATCAGCCCTATCTCTTCGTAAAAGCGGATCGCCTTGCTGGTTAAGCTCGTTTTTTTCGCTACGTCGCTAATATTCATTTCACTCCTTGACCTTCTCCTTGATGGAAGGTTTAAACTCCAGTCTTGGTGAAAACAGGTTAAGCAGCCAACCTTTACATACCGCCCTTGAGCGAGGAGCCGAATCATGTCACAAACTACCCTGTTAGCGTTGCAAGGACTGTCGTGCATGCATTGCACGCAACGGGTGAAGCACGCCCTGGAAAGCTGCCGCGATGTCGAACAGGCAGAAGTTAGCATGCATTACGCCAAGGTGACCGGCGATGCACCGAGTAGTGCGCTGATAGCCGCCGTAGCAAATGCCGGCTATCAGGCCAACTTGGCGAGTGGCAGCGCCGCAAAAACTGAGCCGTTGACTGACGCAACCTCTTCGTTGCCGGACGCTCAGCCAGCGGTGTCATCTTCCCTCCCGGCAACCGACAATAATAATGATGATGACGTGCAACTGTTACTTAATGGTCTGAGTTGCGCCAGTTGCGTCAGCAAGGTACAGCACGCGCTGCTGGCCGTACCCGGCGTTGAGCAAGCGCGGGTGAACCTGGCGGAGCGCAGTGCATTAGTAACCGGCACTGCCGATCCGCAAGCGTTGGTCACGGCAGTGGAAAAAGCGGGCTTCAGTGCGGAGATGATCCATGACGAGACCGAACGCCGCACGCGTCAACAGCAAACCGCGCGTGACAAAATGAAGCGTTTTAGCTGGCAGGCGGCGCTGGGTCTGGCACTGGGTATGCCACTGCTGGCCTGGGGTCTATTCGGCGGCAGCATGTCGCTGACGCCAGAAACCCAGCGCCCGTGGCTGGTCGTCGGTATCATTACCTTGGCGGTGATGGTATTTGCTGGCGGACATTTCTACCGTAACGCTGGGCGTGCGCTGATGAACGGCAGCGCCACCATGGATACGCTGGTGGCGCTGGGTACCGCTGCCGCTTGGCTGTACTCAATCAGCGTCAACATGTGGCCTGATTTTTTCCCACTGGCGGCGCGCCACCTGTATTACGAGGCCAGCGCGATGATCATTGGTCTAATCAACCTGGGCCAGGCACTGGAACAACGGGCGCGTCAGCGCTCTTCGCAGGCATTGGAACGGTTGATGGATCTGACGCCGCCCACTGCGCGGCTGGTCACCGACAACGGCGAACGTTTTATCCCGTTGGCAGAGGTGCAGCTCGGCATGAGGCTGCGCCTGACTACCGGCGATCGCGTGCCAGTGGATGGTGAGATTGTGCAAGGTGACGTGTGGCTCGATGAAGCGATGCTAACTGGTGAAGCAGTGCCGCAGCAAAGGAGCGTGGGCGACACCGTTTATGCCGGTACGGTGGTCGACAACGGCAGCGTACTATTCCGCGCCGCTGCCATCGGCAGCAAAACCACACTAGCGCGCATCACCAAGCTGGTGCGGCAGGCTCAGAGCAGTAAGCCGGAAATCGGCCAACTGGCGGATCGCATCTCCGCGATATTCGTGCCAGCGGTGGTGGTGGTGGCATTGATCAGCGCCACCCTCTGGTACTTCTTCGGCCCACAGCCACCGTGGGGGTATACGTTAGTGATCGCCACTACGGTGTTGATCATCGCCTGCCCGTGCGCCCTGGGGCTAGCCACGCCGATGTCGATCATCGCCGGTGTCGGCCGGGCGGCTGAATTCGGTGTGCTGGTACGCGATGCCGATGCATTGCAGCAGGCCAGCCAACTCGACACCTTGGTGTTTGATAAAACCGGCACCTTGACCGCAGGCCGCCCACAGGTGGTGGAGATCCTGACCTTTAATCAGGTTAGCGAACATCAGGCGCTCAGTTGGGCCGCTGCGCTGGAACAAGGCTCCCATCACCCACTGGGGCGAGCCATCGTAGAACGCGCCGCTGGGCAAACGCTGCCACAGGTGGAGCAATTTCGTACTTTGCGCAGCGCCGGGATTAGCGGTGAAGTGGGCGGCGTAAAACTGCTCCTGGGCAACGCCGCGCTGCTGCAACAGCACCAGATAGCGCTCGATCAGCTAGAGGTACAGATACACAGCCAAGCCGAGTGCGGCGTAACGCCGGTGCTGCTGGCCGCCGATGGTGAGCCAGCCGCGTTGTTCTCCATCCGCGATCCACTGCGCAGTGACAGCGTTGAGGCATTGCAGCGCCTCCACCGGCAAGGCTACCAGTTAGTGATGATGACTGGCGACAACCCGCTGACCGCCAACGCCATCGCCAAAGAGATCGGCATAGATCGGGTGATTGCTGGCGTGCTGCCGGAGGGCAAAGTAGCGGCAATCAAGCAGCTACAGGCGAAAGGACAGCGCGTAGCGATGATCGGCGATGGCATCAACGATGCGCCAGCACTGGCGCAGGCCGATGTGGGCATCGCCATGGGCGGCGGCAGCGATATCGCTATCGAAACTGCGGCGATGACCCTGATGCGCCACAGCCTGCACGGTGTCGCCGATGCGCTGGAGTTATCGAAAGCGACATTGCGCAATATGAAGCAAAATCTGTTCGGCGCGTTTATTTACAACACGCTGGGCATTCCGATCGCTGCTGGCGTGCTCTATCCGCTCATCGGTACGCTGCTCAGCCCGGTAGTCGCTGGCGCGGCGATGGCGCTGTCATCTATTACCATAGTCAGCAACGCTAATCGGCTGTTGCGCTTTAAACCTAAAGGGGAACCCTTCCAGGGTGAGAAATAGCCTCCGGTTGTTTCGACATCTTTCCTTCAGGCTTTCTGATATGGCGGAGAGTGTTTAGCATGAGGCCACCATGGCCCCCTCACCGGTCAAGTTTGAAAGCAAATACCTTCTTGGAGTCCCGCTATATGGGTCAACTGCTACGCCACATCGCCGCCTTTCTCGGCCTGATTTCTCCCATCAGCTATGCCTACCCGGCACTGGACATCAACCTGCCCGGTGGTCGCCAACTGCATCTGGTGGGCAGCATTCATATGGGTACGGTGGATATGGCTCCGTTGCCAACCAGGCTGATCATGCGCCTGAAACAGGCGGATGCGTTGATCGTCGAGTCCGATATCACCGGTTCCGCCTCACCATTTGGTGATGCCGAGCCGCAGCCGGGGCTTGAGCAGCGCCTTTCCACCGATGAATTCCGCCAGTTACTGATGCTATGCCAAGAACTGGAGGCTGATGTCCACGCATTTTCGACCTTACCAGGCTGGCAGGTGGCACTAATGATGCAAGCGCGTCAGGCTCAACGCCTGGGGCTGCGCACCGAGTACGGGGTGGACTACCAGCTATTACAGGCGGCCAAATCACAGCACATAAGGGTGATCGAGCTGGAAGGGGCGCAACAACAGTACGCTATGCTGGAACAATTGCCGAGAGGGGGCATCGTGCTACTGCGCGACACACTAGAGCATTGGCATACCAATGCGCGGCTGTTACAGACGATGATCAGTTGGTGGCTTAACGTCAAACCCAGCGGCGCATGGGATACGCTACCCACCACCTTCAGTACCGAACTGTATGATATGCTGATGCATCAGCGTAACCAAGATTGGCGGCAAAAGCTGGAGACATTGCCAACGGGCAACTATGTCGTGGCGGTAGGCGCATTGCATCTGTATGGCGAAAATAATTTGCCAGCGATGCTACAGCCACGGCAGTAAATCTATGTCGGCACCTATTCCACCAGCTTGTTAACATCGCCAAACGTGACTGAATCACGCTCTGAAGCCATTGTTCTTCCCGATCAGCGGCAATGTCGCTTCTTGGTTTTGTCGCCTCTTTGTTGGATGGCATGGAACCGATGAAATCGGTTTTTTTTACCACTAATCGCTATTACTTACGTATCACCTGAAAATATGATTAACAAAGTAAAGTAAACCTGAAAATTATAAACTTAAGCACATCATTAATATTAGTTATCTAACAGATAAATAGCTGTTACTTGCAATATTAGATATAAAATCTCCCCATTGATAAACCAAAAGTGAAACTCACCATTTTTTCATATAAAATTAGCATTTAACCAAAAAATGGGTGAACAAATGCAATAAACTCGATATAGCCGTCATACTTCAAGTTGCCTGTGCCTGTGCTTGAGCTTGCCTCGCTCACCCCTGTCACTGACGGATGTCAGCGCCTGAGGTTAATGAACCTCATCCCTGAGGTTCAGCCTGCGGCCCAGCACACGCGCTGTTCAAATCAGTTTCCGACCGATTTGTCGCTGCGTTGTCGCCTTCCTGCAACTCGAGTGATTTAGGGCATATATCTTTCGTGACTTTGTTGCGTGTTTCCCTTACCACGATGTACAGCCAAAAGGAGCTTGAATGCATAATTCAACACCGCTAATCACTACGATCGTCGGGGGATTAGTCCTCGCCTTCCTCCTCGGAATGTTGGCAAACCGCCTGCGCATCTCCCCTCTGGTGGGATATCTCGCCGCAGGAGTACTCGCTGGCCCATTTACCCCCGGTTTTGTCGCCGACACTTCATTGGCACCGGAACTGGCGGAAATCGGTGTGATCCTGTTGATGTTCGGTGTGGGGCTGCATTTTTCGCTTAAAGACCTCCTCGCTGTAAAATCTATCGCCATCCCCGGTGCCATAGCACAGATTGCGGTTGCAACGCTGCTAGGCATCGGACTCTCTACGCTGCTTGGTTGGGATTTACTCTCCGGCCTGGTATTCGGTCTCTGCCTGTCCACCGCCAGCACCGTGGTGTTATTGCGCGCACTGGAAGAACGGCAGTTAATAGACAGCCAGCGCGGGCAAATTGCCATCGGCTGGTTGATCGTCGAGGACTTGGCAATGGTGCTAACGTTGGTACTGTTGCCAGCTTTTGGCAACATGATGGACAACGGCAACACCCACAGCAGCCAACTGCTGATGGAACTGGCGATCACCATTGGCAAAGTCATCGCTTTTATCGCCTTGATGATCGTGGTCGGTCGCCGTCTGGTGCCTTGGATACTGTCAAAAACCGCCAGCACCGGTTCGCGTGAGCTATTCACCCTGGCAGTCTTGGCACTGGCGCTTGGCATTGCCTACGGTGCGGTGAAGCTGTTCGATGTTTCCTTTGCGTTGGGTGCTTTTTTCGCTGGCATGGTATTGAACGAATCGGAGCTAAGCCATCGTGCGGCCCACGATACGCTGCCGCTGCGTGATGCGTTCGCAGTGCTGTTCTTCGTCTCGGTCGGCATGCTGTTTGACCCGATAATCCTAATCAACGAACCGTTGGCCGTGTTGGCAACACTGGCGATCATCGTGTTCGGCAAATCTGCCGCCGCATTCCTGCTGGTGAGACTGTTCGGCCACTCCAAACGCACTGCACTAACTATCTCTACCAGCCTGGCACAGATCGGCGAGTTCGCTTTTATCTTGGCCGGTCTAGGCATTACGCTGGGGATGATGTCGGAGCATGGACGCAACTTGGTGCTGGCCGGTGCTATCCTGTCGATTATGCTCAACCCGCTGTTGTTCACTCTGCTGGAGCACTATCTGGCCAAAACCGAGATCATAGAAGAACAGAGCCTGGAAGAAACGGTGGAAGAAGAGAAACAAATCCCAGTCGAAATGTGCAACCATGCGCTGGTGGTCGGCTATGGCCGCGTCGGTAGCCTGCTAGGCAGCAAACTGGCCGAGGCAGGCATTCCGCTGGTCGTGGTTGAAAACTCTCGCCCGCGCGTTGAGGCGCTGCGTGAACAGGGCATCAAGGCGGTATATGGCAATGCCGCCAATCCTGAGGTGATGGATCTGGCACGCTTCGACTGCGCTCGCTGGCTGCTGCTAACCATCCCGAATGGCTATGAGGCCGGCGAGATCGTCGCCTCGGCGCGTCATAGACGGCCAAACATTGAGATTATCGCCCGTGCACATTACGACGATGAAGTGGCTTATATTTTTGATCGCGGGGCCAATCAGGTGGTGATGGGTGAGCGGGAGATCGCCAACAGCATGCTGAACATCCTTAAATTGGATAGGCTGAGCGAAGAAGATAAAGTGGGCAATTGCCCGATCTAGGTCATCTATCGTGGCGGCGTCACAGACCCAAAAGCCGATAATCAAAGGGGAAGGGGAAGGTCCCCCTAGGTGACTCGCTGCTTATTAGGCCCACCCAACCTCATCACCTGCGCCTTACTGCGCGTTCAAACAACCACCAATGGCACTCATGGGCCGTTGCCAGGCACGGCCTAATGCCAACATTGATGATAAATAAGATCCGCCTTGCGGGATCTTTTACTTTTAGCACAACCCAACGCCATAGTTGGTCATTGGGCCGTTAGCAGGCAGAAATTAAAATATTAGCGTATTCCTGCCTGATGTAGTGATAGACCCAACGCCTGACGTAACGATGACTAAGAATCTATCCCATAAGGCTATTTTATTTGCCATTTTGGCCTTGGGCCGTGCCCACAATCATCACATACGCCATGTATGCTGCGAGGATTGCGCGCTGTCCTGATCCAAACAGACTGCAACAATGAACGCCTACTGGGATAGGCTTTAAGTACACTCCATCACCAGTTGCTGCATCATATCAATATGTGCCGATTCGTCATTCAGCGCAGAAATATACTCAAACTTCTCGCCGCCAGCCTTGAGGAATATCTCACGGTTCTGCTCTTTGATCTCCTCCAACGTTTCCAAACAGTCCGCCGAGAAACCGGGGCAGATCAATTGAACATGCTTCACGCCCTGCGCCGCAAGACTTTGCAGCGTTTCGTCAGTATATGGCGTCAGCCACGGCTCACGACCAAAGCGCGATTGGTAGGTCATCATCACCCGTTCCGGCGATAACGGCAGCGTGGCAGTTAGCGCACGCTGCGTATCTTCACAGCGCTGCGGGTAATCATCCCCCAGACGTGCATAGCGCTTGGGGATACCGTGAAACGAAAGTATCAGGCGATCCGGCTGACCATGTTCAGCTAATGAGCGTTCAACGCTTTGCTGTAGCGCAAAAATATAGGCTGGGTGTGTGGCGTAATCGCGGATAAACCTGATCGACGGTAAACAGCGATAGCCCTTAAGGGCGCGCGCCACACCGTCCCATACCGCTGCACTGGTCGAGCAGGAGTATTGCGGGTACAGCGGCAGCACCACCAGGTTAGTGATGTCTTGAGCCAGCAGTTTACTGATCGCTTCCGCCAGGCTTGGCGAACCATAGCTCATGCCCAACTCGACGGGAATGTTCGGTATACGTTCGGCCAGCGCCCGTTGTTGACGGCGGCTGTAGACCAACAGCGGCGAACCTTCTTCCATCCAGACCGACTGATACAACTTGGCGACGCGCGGCGATCGCCATGGTAAGATAGCGCCGTTAAGGATCACCCACCAAAGCAACGGTGAGGTGTCAACTACGCGACCATCACTGAGGAATTCTTTCAGGTAACATTTTACCGCCGATGAGGTTGGCGCATCTGGCGTCCCCAGGTTTACCAGCAATACGCCGTGTTTCTCTTGCTTCATCTCAGTTCCCCTCGTTACCTTTCCGGTCGGCATCCCGTTCTGGGTCGGGATGTCAGCAGCTACTAATGCGATCTATTGTAACGGAAAAGCTCTTCGTCGGAACCGATATCAGCAACAGGCACCGTCCATAACGGCGCCATTCGGCCTCAGCCCTGCGCCAGCCGCCATACCGCCGCCACGTTGCGCGCCGTAACCTCCAGATTGTGCGCCGAACCCGCCAACGCCTCCTCCAGCGTGACGATGCGATCGAGCACCGAAAATGCGGCGTCGATGCCGTGCAGATGCACCACCTGATAATCCGGTGCCAGACTGCCGGCGATGCCGATCACCGGTAGGCCGTGGCGCTTGGCCACCCGCGCCACACCGATCGGCGTTTTGCCGTGGATCGACTGGCTGTCCAGCCGGCCTTCGCCGGTGATCACCAGATCGGCACCGCGCACCGCCTCTTCCAGCCGCAGGGCTTCAATCACGATCTCAATGCCTGGCCGCAGCCGGGCTTCGAGCATGCCGAGCAACGCCGCGCCCATTCCGCCTGCCGCCCCGGTGCCCGGCTGGCGGACGATCTCGCGGCCGGTAACCTGCTCCATCAGTTCGCCGTAGTGGCGCAACGCCGCATCGAGCTGTGCCACCATCTGCGGCGTGGTGCCCTTCTGCGGCCCGAATACCGCCGAAGCGCCCTTCTCGCCGCACAGTGGATTATCAACGTCGCAGGCGGCGGTGATGCTCAACTGCCGCAGGCGCGGATCCAGCCCGACCAGATCGATATGCGCCAATTGCGCCAGCGCCGCGCCCCCCGGAGGCAGCGGCTGACGCTGTGCATCCAGCAGCCGGGCACCCAGCGCCTGTATCATGCCGGCACCGCCGTCGTTGGTGGCGCTGCCGCCCATGCCGAGAACCATCGCCTTCACCCCGTGCGCCAGCGCCGCCAGCATCAGTTCACCGGTGCCGTAACTGGTGGTGATGCGCGGGTCACGCTGGCCGTTCGGCACCAGATGCAGGCCGGAAGCGGCGGCCATTTCAATCACTGCGGTTTCGCCGTCGCCCAGCAGGCCGTAAAACGCCTGTACCGGCCGCCCCAGCGGCCCGGTCACCTCGAGTTCGATAATTTCGCCGTCGGTGGCCGCCACCATCGATTCCACCGTGCCCTCGCCGCCATCCGCCATCGGCAGCTTGATATACCGCACCTGCGGGAAGATTTGGCTGAAGCCGCACTCAATCGCATCGGCCACCTCCAGCGCGCTCAAGCTCTCCTTGAAAGAATCCGGTGCTATGACCACTTTCTTCAGCGTTTTCATTACTCTTTCTTATCCCGCCAAATTAAATACGCCCAACATCAGCGCCGAAACCGCCGCGATGGTAAAGCCCACCAGCGTTTCATACGGCAACAGTTTCAACCGCTCGTGCACCGCCATATTGACGCTGCCGCCGGTCGCATGGAAGAAGCTGCCGTGCGGCAGGTGATCTAGCACGGTGGCACCGGCGTGGATCATCGCCGCGCCGGCCAGCCCGCTGACGCCCAGCTCCAACAGCGTGCTGCTGAATACGCCGGACGCCACCGCAGTGCCTGCGGTGGTCGAGGCGGTGGCCATCGACATCAGCGCGCCGGACAGCGGTGCCAGCAGCCAGGCCGTCAGGCCAGTGTGCGTCAGGCCGATGATCAGTACGTCCTTCAGCGCCGAGTTGGCGATGATGCCCGCCAGCGTGCCGGTGCCGAGCAGCATGATCGCCACCGGTGCCATGCGGCTGAGGCCGGAGACCATAAACTGGTTGCACTGACGGATAAGCCCCATCAGCAGCGCGCCCGCCAAGCCGCCAACCGGCAGCGCGATCAGCGGATCGACCGCGATGCCGGCAATCGGCCGCAGTGACAGCAGCAAAATCGCCACCAGCGGCGCGCTGATCGCCGCAGCAAACCCCGGACGCGCGCCTTCGGCGTGCTGCGTCAGTTCCGCCACCACCCGGCTACCCTTGCCGCTCAGGTGCCGCGCCAGCAGATAAGCTACCACCAGTCCGCACAGGCCCGGCACGATACCGGCCATCATCACCGAGGTGAGCGGCACGTGAAAGTTGTCAGCCGCCGCGATGGTATTGGGGTTCGGCGACATCACGTTGCCGGCTTTGCCGCCGCCGATCATCGCCAGCAGGATCGCCGCGCGCGAGATCCCAGCCTTCTGCGCGATGGACAGCGCGATCGGTGCCACGGTGATTACTGCCACGTCGATAAATACCCCTACCGCCGTCAGGATCAGTGTAGCTATCGCCAGCGCCAGCAGCGCCCGGGTTTCACCGACTTTGCGCACGATGGTTTCGGCGATGGTGTGCGCCGCGCCGGATTCGATCAGTACCCCGGACAACACGCCAGCCGCCAGAAGGCGCATCACGGCGCTGGTAATGCCCTGCGCACCACCGATCATCAACGTGACGGTCTGCACCAGATCGGCACCGCCGCACAGCCCGCCCGCCAGCGCTCCAGCAATCATGCCGTAGGCCGGCGGAACCTTGCGTAAGATTAGGACGATGGCGACGGCTAACGCCACCAGCGCCCCCAGAGTGGATACGGTTGCCATTGTTGTTTTCCCCGTGGTTGATGTGCAGTCAACCTTATCCCGGCCGCCGGCCATAAGCCTGAGAGGAAACGACAAAAACCGCCGCTAAAACGGCGGCGAAGTTGTGGGTTGGCACAACTCAGTCGTGCCTCAGCATGCCGATATACAGCCGCAGCGAGTCGGTTAACTGATTGATTTTTAGTCCGGTAATCGCTTCGATCCGCTGTAGCCGGTAGCGCAGGGTATTGACGTGGATATGCAGCTGCGCGGCGGTCTGCGTTTGATCACAATTTTGCGAAAAATAGTGCCGCAGGGTGCCGCGCAGCACTCCTTTTTCATCCTGCTCGCCCAATACCTGCCAGGGGCGGCCCAGCTCCTGCGCGCGCCAGTCTTCGCCCAGATCGCACAACAGCGCCGGTAGCGGGTAGTCATGATACAACAGCGTGGCGTGACGCAGCTTCAGCCGCTGCACCAGCGCCTGGGTGGCGCGCGCTGTCAGGTTTGAACGACAGGCCCCCTGCTCGCCAGCAAAAAAACCGCCGACGATCAGGCGTACCCGGAAACGTTGCTTCAGCCGGTTTTGCAGCGCCTGAGCCTGCTGTCGCTCCAGCTTCGGACTCCATGCCCCCTGCGCCATGCAGGCCGGGCGCAGCAGGATCATCTCGTTGAATCCGGTGATGGCGATCAGTGCCTCGCGCTGGGCCGCCTCCAGCTCGGTCAGCAGTTCACGTAACAGCTGCGGCTGCGACTCCTGCAGTTCGACAATCCAGACGATGCGCGGCTGCTGGAGATCCAGCCCCAGGTAGGCCGCCATCGCCTCCAGCGACGTCGTGTTCACCTGCGGCTGCAGCAGCTGGTTCGCCAACTCTTCCCGATAGCGTTTTTCCCACTGGTTCTGATCCAGCAGCGCCATCTGTTCCACCATCAGCTCCGCCGCCATCTTCACCAGTTCAGCATAGGCGCGCACCTCGGTCGGTTCGCCAGATATGCCGATCACCCCCACCCGCTGGTTGCGAAAGCTGAACGGCAGATTGATGCCGGGGCGCACGCCTTTTAGGTGCTCGGCGGTGACGTTGTCGATTTCCACCACCCGGTTTTCCGTCAGCGCCAGCACCGCCCCTTCGTGGCGCTGAAACAGGCGCGACGGGTTGCCGGAGGCGATGATCACACCGTTGCTATCCATCACGTTGACGGAGTGGCTGATGATGCTCATCGCCCGCTGCACAATCTGGCGCGCGGTGGCCTCCGCCAGAAAATTGGTTTGTCCGAACATACCCAGCTCCCTGCTACTGATGAAAATGCAGGCAGTTATACGCCATTTGCGGCGAGATATTAAAGGGCGCGGACGCCACAAGCTACGGCGATCACAATTCGGTGGAAGAATGGCAAAAAAAACGCCAGACCTGAGGTCTGGCGCTATGCAAGCAATGAAATCGATCAGCCGAGAATGGTTGCCAACTCGGCGCTCACTTCACTCACCTTGCGAGTACCGTCGATTTTACGATATTGGGTGTTGCCTGCTACCGCTTCTTTGCTGTAATAGGAAATCAGTGGTGCAGTCATTTGGTGATATTCCACCAGACGTTTTCGTACGGTTTCTTCCTGATCGTCCTTGCGCATGGTCAGTTCTTCGCCGGTCACATCGTCTTTGCCTGCCACTTGTGGTGGATTGAATTTCACGTGATATACGCGGCCAGATGGCACATGCATGCGACGACCAATGATGCGATCGACAATCAGTTCGTCTGGCACATCGAATTCCAACACATAATCCACGTTGATACCGGCTTCTTTCATCGCATCGGCCTGTGGAATAGTACGTGGGAAACCGTCCAGCAGGAAACCGTTGCGGCAATCTTCCTGAGTGATGCGTTCTTTGACCAGAGCAATCACCAACTCATCGGTCACTAATTTGCCGGCGTCCATAATTTCTTTCGCCTGCTTGCCCAATTCACTGCCCGTCTTCACGGCGGCGCGCAACATATCCCCAGTGGAAATCTGCGGAATACCGTATTTTTCCATGATGAACTGAGCCTGAGTACCTTTACCAGCGCCCGGAGCGCCCAGCAGAATGATACGCATTGCGTAAATCCCCTTGCTATTATTCCCTTCATCTTTCAAGCCGCCGCATTTTGGCAGCGCACACTCAACCCAGTCACTTACCTGAGGCTGTGCGTGCTTGCCGCCTAGCCGCAATTTGAAACCTTTTGGGTATTGAGTTTTAAAAAAATGGCAAAAACACGCCACCATATCATTTCAAGGGGGAGTGGCTCAAGGTTACGCAAAGGAAATCAATTGTAAATCATAAGGAAAAATTCAGGGAAAAGAGGGGAAATGCAGAAAAAAATCGGCAATGCGCCCCAAACGTGTCAGTCAGGGGCGCATAGATTCTGTATTATACAGAGAGCAATTTATTCATTCGGCGGATGAACTGGTTTGGGTCTTCCAACGTACCACGTTCCGCCAACAGCGCTTGATCCAGCAACAGATCGATCCATTCAGCGAATTGTTCGTTATCAGCCACATCGGAGGCATGTTTAACCAGGGTATGCTCAGGATTCAGCTCAAAAATGTATTTTACTTCCGGCGCTTGCTGACCCGCAGCGGCGAACAGCTTAGCCATTTGAGTACTCATCTCGTCGGCACCGGTAATGACCACTGCTGGGGTGTCGGTCAGGCGATGCGTCAGGCGCACGTCCTTCACACGTTCACCCAGCAACGTCTTCACACGCTCGATAAACGGTTCCAATTGCTGCTCGGCGGCCTTTTGCTCTTCAGTTTCGTCCGCCAGTTTGTCCAGCGCCTCATCAGCTTTGCTCACTGACTGGAACGGCTTGCCGTCAAACTCTGTCAGATAACTCATCATCCATTCATCGATGCGGTCGGACAATAGCAACACTTCGATGCCTTTCTTGCGGAACAGCTCCAAATGTGGGCTACTCTTGGCGGCGGCATAGCTATCGGCAGTGATGTAGTAAATTTTCTCCTGCCCTTCAACCATACGGCTAACGTATTCTTCCAACGATACGGTTTGCGCCGAGCTATCGCTGTGGGTCGATGCGAAACGCAGCAGCTTGGCGATCGCTTCTTGGTTGCCGTTGTCTTCCGCTGGGCCTTCCTTCAGTACCAGGCCGAACTGTTGCCAGAATTTCTGATAGCTTTCAGTATCGTCCTTCGCCAGCTTCTCCAGCATCTGTAGTACACGCTTGGTCAGGGCGCCACGCAGGCTCTGGGTGACGCGGCTATCTTGCAGAATTTCACGCGAGACATTTAGCGGCAGATCATTGGAATCTATCAAGCCGCGCACGAAGCGCAGGTAGTTCGGCATAAACTGTTCAGCATCGTCCATGATAAACACACGCTGGACGTACAGCTTCAGGCCATGTTTATGATCGCGATTCCACATGTCCCACGGTGCCTGAGCCGGGATATACAGCAGGCTGGTATACTCCTGCTTGCCTTCCACCCGGTTAAGACTCCAGATCAACGGATCAGTGAAGTCATGGGCGATATGCTTGTAAAACTCTTTGTACTCTTCGTCGGTGATATCAGCCTTGTTACGCGTCCACAGAGCCTGCGCCTTGTTGATCTTTTCCCAAGTAATGGTACCGTCTTCTTCGTTTTTGCTCTCAATTTCCACCGGCAGCGCGATGTGATCGGAGTATTTGCCGATCACCGAACGCAAACGCCAGGCGTCGAGATACTCATCTTCACCTTCACGCAGATGCAGAGTGACCTCAGTGCCGTGGGTCTCTTTGCTAATGTCAGCGATAGTGTAGTCGCCCTCACCTGTGGACTCCCAGAACACGCCTTCATCGGCAGGGGCACCTGCGGCACGGGTACGCACTGTCACTTTGTCTGCCACAATGAACGCGGAATAGAAACCGACACCAAACTGACCGATCAGTTGGCTGTCTTTAGCCTGGTCGGAACCGATAGACTCAAGGAAAGCCTTAGTGCCTGATTTGGCAATGGTGCCAAGGTTCTCAATCACTTCTTCACGGCTCATGCCAATGCCGTTATCAGAGAGGGTCAGTGTACGCTGCTCTTTATCAAAGGACAGGCGCACACGCAGTTCACCATCACCTTCATACAGCTCAGGCGCGGACAATGCACGGAAACGCAGTTTGTCAGCAGCATCCGAGGCGTTGGAGATCAACTCGCGCAAAAAAATCTCTTTGTTGGAGTACAGCGAATGAATCATCAAATGAAGCAGTTGCTTTACTTCAGACTGGAACCCACGGGTTTCTTGACCTTTCATATTCATTGATTACCTCAAAAGACAATGGTTACCAAAATCACACAATAATGCGTATCAGGTGGGGATCAGGGCGATGTTTTTCAAGCGACTGGCGTGAAATTTTTGCACAATAGTTGACGGAGCCGAATGGCTCCGTCAGGGGAACCTGATGGCATGACGACCGGCCAGAGAATGCGACAGCGTGGTGCCATCGACCATCTCTAATTCGCCACCTACCGGCACGCCGTGAGCGATGCGGCTGGCGAGCACGCCATATTGGCCGCACATCTCGGCGATGTAGTTGGCGGTGGCCTCCCCTTCCACCGTTGGGTTGGTGGCAAGGATGATTTCAGTAATGCGTTCCTTCTCCAGCCGTTGCCCCAACCGATCAAGGCCAATGTCACCAGGGCCGATACCATCCAGCGGTGACAAGCGCCCCATCAACACAAAGTAGCGCCCGGCGAACTGTCCAGTCTGTTCAATGGCGTGAATATCAGCCGGAGTCTCCACCACGCAAATCTGGCCATTTTGCTGACGGCGTGGATTGGCGCAAATGGTGCAAATATCTTGCTCGGTGAAAGTGCGGCAGTCGGCACAGTGGCCGATTTCCGACATGGCACGCGTCAGTGCCTGCGCCAGACGCATGCCGCCGCTACGATCGCGTTGTAGCAGTTGGAACGCCATGCGCTGCGCTGATTTTGGGCCCACGCCCGGCAGGCAGCGCAGCGCCTCCATCAATAATTCAAGCAGCGGGCTGGTTTGCATCAGAACGGCATCTTGAAGCCAGGCGGCAACTGCATGCCATTGGACACGGACGCCATCTTCTCTTTCTGGGTTTCTTCAATACGGCGCGCGGCATCGTTAAAGGCAGCGGCGATCAGGTCTTCCAGCATTTCTTTGTCGTCTTCCATCAGGCTTGGATCGATCTCCACACGGCGGCAGTTATGCGCACCGTTGATGGTCACTTTCACCAGACCCGCGCCAGATTCACCCGTCGTTTCTAATTTGGCGACTTCTTCCTGCATTTGCTGCATTTTTTCCTGCATTTGTTGGGCTTGCTTCATCAGATTGCCCAAACCGCCTTTACCAAACATAGTCGTCTCTCGTCACTTAGGCTGCACACAGTACGCAGCGCTTACGTTTAAATAGGGCGAATACTGTCTTCATCCAGTTCCGCGTCAAAGAAGCGGCGCAGCGTCTGGATATGGGTATCCGCAACGATGGACTGGCGCGCCTGCGCCAGTTTTTCTTCATAAATGGCTTGCCGCCATTCCAGCGGAGTCCGTTCCGCCGAATTATCATCTACCACCACGCTCAGTTCGACCGGGCGGCCATATAGCTCGCTGAGCGCGTCAGCCAGTGTCTTCTGCGCCGAGGACGAATTCAGGTGACATTGCGCAGACCGCAGGTGGAGACAAATGTTGTCCGCTTCCTGTTGCTGCTTAAAGGCATTCAACGCCAACTGCTGCACCAACTTTGGCAGCTTCAGCTTGGCAATTTCCGCCGCCCAGGCATCACGCTCAAGCGACTCCACCACCAGCTTGGCCGACAGTTCCGGGGTTTTCTCATGCTCCAGCGCCGTGCGTAGCGCCTTGGGCGTCGTCAGCACCGCCGGCGCTACCTCCGGCTCGCTTGAAGCGCGCCAGCGGTAGGCTTCTGGCTTGACTGGTTTTTCCGGCACGATTTTTTCTGCCTGACGCTGCTGGCTGCGCTCAGTCACAGAAGCCAATCGCTCCAGCGCCGAGCTTGCCGGCCGCGCTCTTCCTAACGCCGCCGGTTCACGCTTTTTTGCTGTGGATGCTCCCTGCTGCCGCAGTTGACTACGCGCTTTTAACAACTGGGTGGTGGCATCCGGTAAATTCGGCTGTTGGTGATTTTGCGGTACAGCAGCTTGGCCTAATGGCGGTGGCACATCCTGAGATTGTGGCGCTTGCATTGGCTGCGTTATCTGCGCGGGCGCGCTTTGCAGCTCAGCGATTAGCGCTTTGGGATGAAACGCTAGCGCACGCAGTAGGGTCATTTCAACCCCCATGCGGCGATCTGGCGCGTAGGCCAGCTCTTTACGCCCCACCAGCAGTGTCTGGTAATAAAGTTGCACGTCTGCCGGCGGCAAGGTGCGTGC
Organism: Serratia symbiotica; assembly: GCF_000821185.2. Taxonomy (NCBI): domain Bacteria; kingdom Pseudomonadati; phylum Pseudomonadota; class Gammaproteobacteria; order Enterobacterales; family Yersiniaceae; genus Serratia; species Serratia symbiotica. The sequence goes on from NZ_CP050855.1 coordinate 2,505,061, forward strand.
CAGCTCACGCAACCGCTGTTCAAGGGCGGCGTACTGGTTATCAAACATCGCAGGCAGCAATTGCACCATTGCAAGACGGTGCAACAGCGCTAGCGTCTCCACCAGCAGGCTTTCCCAGTCCACACCTCGCGCTGCGGACTGCGCAACCTGCGCCATCACCTTCTCACCGTCAGCGCTGGCCAGCGCTTCTAGGATCGCCAATGGCTGTTCGTCATCAAGCGTACCGAGCATTTGGCTGACGGTGGCAGCAGTAACCTGCCCCTGCCCCAAAGCGATCGCCTGGTCGGTTAGGCTGAGCGCATCGCGCATACTGCCATCAGCAGCGCGCGCCAACAATTGTAACGCACGGGCATCGCTGGTGATTTGCTCCGCAATCAGCACCCTTTGTAGCTGATTGCGGATCTGTTCGACATCCAGCGCCTTGAGATGGAACTGTAAGCAGCGGGAAAGAATAGTGACCGGTAATTTCTGCGGATCGGTGGTGGCCAGCAGGAACTTGACATGCGCAGGCGGTTCTTCCAGCGTTTTCAACAAGGCGTTAAAACTGTGGCGTGAGAGCATGTGTACTTCGTCGATCAGGTAAACTTTGAAGCGGCCACGGGCTGGCGCGTACTGGACGTTATCCAGCAGATCACGGGTATCCTCCACTTTGGTTCTGGACGCGGCGTCGATCTCGATCAGATCGACAAAACGCCCCTGCTCAATCTCACGGCAGTTAGTGCATTGACCGCACGGCGTGGCAGTGATGCCAGCTTCACAATTCAGCCCTTTAGCCAGCAGGCGCGCAATAGTGGTCTTACCCACGCCACGCGTGCCTGAGAACAAATAGGCATGATGAATTCGCCCCAGCGAAAGGCCGTTAGCCAGTGCAGTCAGGACATGTTCTTGTCCGACAACATCTGCAAACGTTTGAGGACGCCACTTACGGGCAAGAACCTGATAGCTCATTAATACCGAAGAAGTCGAGGGATCTGGAGAACCATGCTAACACAGCCCCACAGCGATCCGCGAGGCTGTTGTGGTAATGGGGTAATGCAGATTAGTGACCAGCGAAATTGATCAAGCTGTAGCATTCGATACCCAGTGTGTTCAAACGCACTTCACCGCCCAGATCTGGCAGGTTAATAACGAAAGCCGCATTTTTCACTTCTCCACCCAGACGGCGAATGAGCTTGACGGTAGCGGCAACGGTTCCGCCGGTCGCTAGCAGGTCGTCAATCACCAGTACCTTGTCACCTGCGGAAATGGCATCGGTGTGGATTTCCAACTGATCAGTGCCGTACTCCAGCTCGTAGCTTTCGCTGAGGGTAGTTCGCGGCAGTTTGCCCGGCTTGCGCACCGGCACAAACCCGACACCCAATGCCAGAGCAACAGGCGCGCCGAACAGGAAACCACGCGCTTCAGTACCCACCACTTTGGTTACACCTACTGTGCGATAATGCTCAGCCAGCAGTTCAATGCTGGCGGCATAAGCCAGGGGTTTTTCCAGCAGGCTGGTGACATCACGGAACAAAATGCCCAGCTTGGGGTAATCCGGGATGGTTTTGATACTGTCTTTAACAAGCTGAAGCTGCTGCGCTGTCGCGGTCATAATCGTTGCCTGATTGAGACTACCTGAAAACGGGTACACAGGTTGCCAAAAGTTCCGCACTACCCTAGGTGAAATCTATCACAGGGGAAAATAGAGGGGCAGCCCAATACATGAAAACGCCCAAATTTATGCAAACTGGCGAACAAATGCAACTGTCCCCCTTTTATTATTTTTAATAACAGGCAACGTGAAAAAGGTGTGGCCAATAACAATGGCCCCTACCAGAATAACGTGCCACGCTTTACCTCTATGCGAACAGCGCTTGTTTCACAGCGAGATCGCGGGCAAGCTTACCGCCAGCAGAACCCATCATGGAGCCTATGTGAACACTCACCGTCTATTGCAGGTGTTGGAACAACAAATCGCAGCGTTGGCCAGCGAGGTGACGCCGCGTGGCGATGCCCCCATTTCCCAAGCGCGTTTTGACGCTGCGCTGTTCGCCAATCGCGGCACTCGGCTGCGCGATTATCTGGCGGAGGTGCAGAAGAACTTCACCCAGTTGCAAACCGCAGCCCGCGATAACCGCACCAATCAAGTGGCTTATTTGGCCGAGAGATTGGTGACGCAGATCGCCGCCCTGAAACGGGAATTGGCAACCCAGGGATTGCGCCGTAAAAATCAGCCGAAAGAGGCGGGAGCGGTCGATTTGTATCATAAACTGGCCGAACATCAGGACTATGAGCGTCGGCTTAGTTCAATGATTCAAGATCGAGAAAGCCTGCTGAGGCAACAGAGCACGCTGGCAGCACAGCAAAAAATGCAGCATGAGCTGGCAGTGCTGGCAGGACGGCTAATGCGTTGCCGGCAGGTGCTAGCGCGTATTGAGCGCAGCATAGAACATAAAGAAAAGGGGTTGTGAATAGTCATTATTTCAATGAATATCCCCCCCCTTCACCATGTTCACTACACTTAGCGGTATAACATGTTATCCATTCACCCAATCAACAAAACGCAGGTTTTATGTCTCTGGAAAATGCCTCACCGACATTACAGTTGGCGGTAGATTTGATTTATCTGCTGGAATGCAATGAGATCGATCCAGCCACCGTGCTAGCGGCATTGGATATTGTCAAACAGGATTATCAAGAGAAACTGCAACATACCAACACCAATTCCCCTTATCTAGCTTATGAATTGGATGACGACAGACTCCCATAAACAGGAGGCCAGTCGGTGCGGGGCGATGGAGACGCCAGCTCTCCCGTTTCGAGCCGCAGGCTAGGACAAAAAATAGGAGCATGTCGAGAAAGACGTCCACTAGCACGTGCACTTTAGCCTGTAGATCGAAGCTTTCTGGCATAAACACCCCGTTTTCCATCAGTGTAAACACGCAAAATCATCGCCGCACGGCGAGTGTGCAGGCACTGGCGGTAATAAACGCAATTATCCTCCATGTGCTCATCGCCAGACAAGAAAGATTCAGCACTTTGTGTAAATCCAACAGGGACGTCATTTCGCCGACAAATTCGCATTTGTAGAATATAATCTCCATTAGTGCTCTTCGGTGACCGTCTTCAGCCATAGATGTCAAGATGAAAATCAGAGTTTGTCGGATAACACGCAGTGGAATATCTGGATACTTTGCCTGATACTCTGTCTCAAGATCGTCTATTTTCGGCCTGGTAGATCTCCAAACTTCATTAAACAGATCTATCTTATTTTTTAAATGCCAGTAAATTGCGCCACACGTAACTCCGGCAGCAGCGGCAATATCTGTCAGTGACGTTGCAAAAACGCCACGTTCAGAGAATTCCCTCATCGCAACGTCAAGGATCTGCTGTCAGGTTGCTTGTGCTTACTATTGGGTATTTCTTGCTATGACGTTGTTATTTATGGTGATTATGTTTTACATACATTTGCTAACGTATGTACTATAGCGCGCACATATCATTAATATTGCAATGGGTTTTAAGGCTTGTGATCCATTGATCATTTTGAAATCGGACACTTGAGGTTTTTTATGAACAAAAACAGAGGGTCAATGCCTCTGGCGGCAGTTCTGATGCTTTCAGGCAGCTTAGCGCTCACAGCATGTAATGATACGGAAACCCAACAGCAAGGTCTCCAACACCCAGTTCCCGAAGTAGGTGTAGTGACATTAAAAGCCGCACCTCTCAATATCACTAGCGATCTTACTGGCCGCACCGCTGCGTATCGTGTCGCTGAAGTTCGCCCTCAGGTCAGCGGCATCGTCCTGAAACGCAACTTTGTTGAAGGCAGCGATATCAAAGCCGGGACGTCCTTATATCAAATCGATCCCGCCACCTATCAAGCTGCTTACGATCGCGCCAAGGGCGATCTGGCCAAGGCACAATCCAGTGCTTCTATCGCCAGCGTGACGGTAAACCGCTATAAACCATTGTTGGGTACCCGCTACATCAGCAAGCAGGAGTATGATACCACTGTATCAAACCTACAGCAGGCAGAAGCGGTAGTAGTCGCCGCGAAAGCCGCTGTAGAAACCGCGCGCATTAACTTGGCATACACCAAGGTGACCTCGCCGATCTCCGGGCGCATCGGCAAATCTGCCGTGACTGAAGGGGCGTTAGTCAGCAATGGTCAGGCGGCGGCGCTTGCTACCGTGCAGCAGTTAGATCCGATGTACGTTGACGTTACTCAGTCGAGCAACGATTTCCTTCGTCTGAAACAGGAAATGGTCAGCGGCACTTTGAAGCAGGAAAACGGTAAGGCTAAAGTGAAACTGCTACTGGAAAACGGCACTGAATACGCACAGGAAGGCACGCTGGAATTCTCTGACGTCACCGTTGATGAAACCACAGGTTCTATCACTCTTCGTGCCCTGTTTCCTAACCCAAACCATATACTGCTGCCAGGCATGTTCGTACGCGCCCGTTTGGACGAAGGCGTGCGTAGCGATACGCTGCTAGTACCGCAGCAGGGTGTGACGCGCAATCCGCGTGGTGATGCCACAGCGCTGGTGGTCGGTATGGACGATAAAGTCGAACTGCGTATGCTGAAAGCGGATAAAGCGATTGGCGACAAGTGGCTGGTTACCGATGGCCTGAAAGCCGGTGATCGCGTGATCGTCAGTGGCCTGATGAAAGTGCGCCCTGGCGCGCAGGTAAAAGTGCAGGAAGAAGTTGACACCCAGCCACAATCTGAAGCGCAGAAGTCATAAAAAAGGATCGGATACATGGCCAAGTTCTTTATAGATCGCCCGATTTTCGCTTGGGTAATCGCCATCATTATTATGTTGGCAGGGGTGCTTGCAATAATGAAACTGCCGATCGCGCAGTATCCCACTATTGCACCACCGGCGGTGAATATTTCCGCCAATTACCCAGGTGCAGACGCCAAAACGGTACAGGACACCGTAACGCAGATTATCGAACAGAACATGAACGGTATCGATAACCTGATGTACATGTCCTCCACCAGTGATTCCTCTGGTAGCGTCACCATTACGTTGACGTTCGATTCCGGCACCGATCCTGACATCGCACAGGTGCAGGTTCAGAACAAGCTGTCATTAGCCACGCCGCTGTTACCGCAAAAAGTGCAGCAACGGGGGTTGAAAGTAGAAAAATCCAGCAGTAGCTTCCTGATGGTGGCCGGTTTCGTTTCCGACGATCCAAACATGACGCAGAACGATATTGCAGATTATGTGGCCTCCAACATTAAAGACTCGCTCAGCCGTTCATCCGGTGTGGGTGAAGTACAACTGTTCGGTGCTCAATACGCGATGCGTATCTGGCTGGATCCGAACAAGCTGAACAACTTCCAACTGACCACCTCGGACGTGACCTCGGCCATTACTGAGCAGAACAACCAGATCGCCGCTGGGCAACTGGGTGGTATGCCACCCGTGCCGGGGCAGCAGCTTAACGCTTCGATCATTGCGCAAACCCGTCTGACTTCGCCGGAGGAGTTCGGCAAGATCTTGCTCAAGGTGAATATCGACGGTTCTCAAGTACGTCTAACAGACGTGGCGTATATCGAGCGTGGTGCCGAAGGCTATACAGTGACTGCACGCTATAACGGCATGCCGGCCGCAGGTTTGGGGATTAAACTCGCCACCGGTGCCAACGCCTTGAACACGGCCAAAGGTGTAAAAGACACATTGGCTAAAATGAAGCCGTTCTTCCCGCAAGGGATGAAGGTGGTTTATCCGTACGACACCAGTCCGTTTGTGAAGATTTCCATCAACGAAGTGGTGAAAACGCTGTTTGAAGCGATCGCACTGGTATTCTTGGTGATGTATCTGTTCCTACAAAACTTCCGCGCCACGTTGATACCGACTATCGCAGTGCCGGTAGTTCTGCTGGGAACCTTTGCTATCCTCTCGGTATTCGGCTTTTCGATCAACACGTTAACGATGTTCGGTATGGTGCTGGCGATCGGCCTGCTGGTGGACGATGCCATTGTGGTGGTGGAAAACGTCGAGCGCGTCATGTCTGAAGAGGGACTGCCGCCGAAAGAAGCCACGCGCAAATCAATGGGCCAGATCCAGGGCGCGCTGGTGGGTATCGCTTTGGTGCTATCGGCAGTCTTCGTACCGATGGCGTTCTTCGGCGGTTCAACGGGTGCCATCTACCGTCAGTTTTCAATCACCATCGTGGCCGCAATGGGGTTGTCGGTGCTGGTCGCGCTGATCCTGACACCAGCGCTATGCGCCACCTTACTAAAGCCGATCCCCAAAGGCGATCATGGGGTTAAAACCGGTTTCTTCGGTTGGTTTAACAACATGTTCGAAAAGAGCACTAACCACTATAGCGACAGCATAGGCCGCATTCTGCGCAATACTGGCCGCTATCTGGCGATCTACCTGCTGATCGTAGTGGGCATGGGCCTACTGTTTCTGCGCTTGCCTTCTTCATTCCTGCCGGATGAAGATCAGGGCCTTCTGTTGACCATGGTGCAATTGCCTGCCGGTGCCACCGAGGCCCGTACCACCAAGGTATTGGAAAAAGTCACCAACTACTTCATGACCGAGGAAAAGGACAACGTGGAATCGGTGTTTACCGTCGCAGGCTTCGGCTTCAACGGTAACGGCCAAAACACTGGTCTGTCATTTATCAGCCTGAAAAACTGGGATAAACGTCCAGGGACACATAATAGAGTCGAGGCGATTGCCAAACGCGCCAACGGCGCATTCTCTAAGATTAAAGAAGGTTTAGTGTTCCCGTTCAACCTGCCGGCGATTATCGAACTTGGCACCGCGACCGGTTTTGATTTTGAGTTGATCGATCAGGGGGGCTTAGGCCACGAAAAACTGACCGCAGCGCGTAACCAACTACTGGGTATGGCCGCTAAACATCCCAATATACTAGTGGGCGTGCGCCCTAACGGCCTGGAGGATACACCGCAGTTTAAATTGATCATCGATCAGGAGAAAGCCAAGGCGTTAGGCGTAAGCATCACCACCATTAACGACACGATGGCTACGGCGTTGGGCGGTTCGTACATTAACGACTTTATCGACCGTGGTCGTGTGAAGAAGGTGTACGTACAGGCTGAAGCGCCGTTCCGTATGTTGCCAGAAGACATTAATAAGTGGTTTGTTCGCGGCTCCAGCGGCCAGATGGTTCCGTTCTCCGCCTTCTCTACGGCGAAATGGGAACACGGTTCACCACGTTTGGAGCGTTATAATGGCTTGCCATCAATGGAAATTCTAGGGCAGGCAGCAGCGGGCAAGAGTACCGGTGAAGCGATGAACCTAATGGAAAATTTGGCAGCCAAACTGCCAAACGGCATCGGCTACGACTGGACTGGCATGTCCTATCAGGAGCGTCTGTCCGGCAACCAGGCACCTGCGCTGTACGCCATCTCGATTCTGGTGGTGTTTCTGTGTTTGGCGGCGTTATATGAAAGCTGGTCGGTTCCTTTCTCGGTCATGTTGGTGCTGCCATTGGGGATTATCGGTGCGCTGCTGGCGGCCACCCTGCGCGGCATGAATAACGACGTCTACTTCCAAGTGGGGCTGTTGACCACTATCGGCCTATCAGCGAAAAACGCCATCCTGATCGTTGAGTTCGCCAAAGATCTGATGGAGAAAGAAGGTAAAGGTCTGATCGAGGCAACGCTGGAAGCTGTACGTATGCGTTTACGTCCGATCCTGATGACGTCCATGGCTTTCATCCTTGGGGTACTACCGTTGGTTATCAGCAATGGTGCTGGCTCCGGTGCGCAGAACGCGGTAGGTACTGGCGTAATGGGTGGAATGATTACCGCCACCGTGTTGGCGATCTTCTTCGTACCGGTGTTCTTCGTAGTGATTCGTCGACGCTTTAGCAAGAAAGCAGAAGATCAAGCACACAACCCGCCAGTTGAGCATCACTGATCATTCAGTGAACCTTTCCCACAAGAAGATAAAGGGTAACCGAACGGCGAACTCGCGTTGTGTGATTAAAATAATGTAATAAGCTGGCGGATATTAACTGAAGCTGTTTTCGGCGTAGGGTAATGGTTGCTGGAGGCTATGGTGGGGCCAGGTGGGTAAGCGGGTAGCACATCACGCAACCAGATAGACGGGTCGTGGCCGTTGAGTTTGGCGGTTTCCAACAGATTCAGGATAGCTGCCATCCGTTGTCCGGCACGCAACGACTCGGCAAAGAGTCCGTTCTTGCGGCCTACGGCTACCGGACGGAGGCAGTTTTCCATGCGATTGTTATCTATGGGCACGTGGCTATCGTCAAGATAACGCAGTAATGCTGACCAGCGTTTCAGGGGATAGTCCAGCGCTTTGCGTAACCTGGAGTTGGGGGCCGTCTGCGCTTGTTGCAACAACAGCCATTGATGGAAGGCGTCCAGCCGGGGGGTGGCATAGCGCTGTCGCCATTGACGTTTTTTATCCGCTGACCGATGTTTGATTTTGCGCTCAAGCCTGTACAACTCATGGATAGTATCTAGAGCTAGCTTCGCCACCGGGCTTGGGTTGGCAGTGAACAGCTCGAAGAACGTGCGCCGGGCGTGCGCCCAACACCCGGTGTCAACCGCCTGGCCGCTTGCCGAACAACGCCTGGTAACCAGCATCACCGTCCACCACCAGGGTAACGCGCCAGCCCTCAAGCACATCGCGGGCATACTGACCATTGCGCCCCGGTTGGCAATCATAAAGCACTATCGCCCGCTCGGCACCTTGTGCGGTGATATAGAGCCACAGATAACCGCGTGAGGTTTTGCCCTTGCCGGGGTCGAAGATATTTTGGTGCTTTTGGCTCAGGTAACAGCGTGACCAGTTGCTGCTCGATATCGGCGGCATCGGCCTCGATATCTTCATCGAACAGCCCGCGCTGTTTCCCCTGGAAGGCTTCGCTTTTACGCCCGAAGCGCCACTGACGGGCATTTTTCAGTGCCTCTTCCCGTTGCTGGATATAGCCTGCCAGTGTCTGGCTTCGCTGTGTCTGCGGCTCTTGGTTCACGAATAATTTCAACACCAGAGCGCACAGTTCATCGGGGTTTTGTGAGGCCAGCACTACATCGATATTCATGCCCTTGTTTTATCAGTGCAATAGCGTATTGTCATTGATAATCAATGTATTAATGATGGTTTTCCGTTATTTCCAACTGGTTAAATCCAGGCCATCCACCCGCTGCCCGTCGATGCCTTTCATCAACCCGTCGGCCTGCTCGGTTGACAGCATCCAGGTGACATCACCTTGCCAGGGCCAGATAAAGTGGCCCTGACGAAGACGACGAAGACACCGCCGGCCCCCGTGCTTGTCCCAGCGCAGGACTTTGATGCGTGAGCGTGCCTTGTGCAAAAGACAAAAGCGGCGTCCCCTTGCCAGAGTTGGTGAGACGGTCGGTAACGTATTGCGTCAGGGTATCGATACCCTGACGCATATCGACCGGCTCCCGCACCAGCCAGATGTGCGGCGGCGTTAACATAGGGACAAGGCCTGCATCACGGCCGGCAACTGAGCGGGAAGAGGGCTGTTTAGTTAATCCGCTGTGTTGCCAGGCGTCGAGAGGCTGTTGCCGTTCACTGTGAGAATACCGTTTACCATGCTTCACCTCAGGGTCGTTGCATTGAGTGAGGGCAGCATGTGGCAGCAGAGTTTTGTTAACAATATAAGTTCGCCGGACACTTACCTATGAGCGTGATAATCTTTAAAGGTTTTGAAATCAAATAAAAAATAATAACCTGCAACGGCAGTGGAAATAAAGTGTAGCAGATCATTTAATGCTTTGACTGACTTACCTTTCCCAATATACCATGCTGCCATTAATAAATAGCCTATTAAGATGAAGCTTAAAATCCCCAAGTTTTTTCTAAATGGCATTCACGGATTTTTACATTAATTTGTGGTTCCAAAAAAATTTCACTATTAAAAAATTGATAGCAAATCCATACCTATAGCAAGGAAAAATAATAAAATATATTTTATAACGTGACTTTTTAGACCCCTTTCATTATTCATAGATAAAAACCATTTATTTTATTGTTTTTTTAATTAGAATGACACCATGCCTTGATGATGTCATTGCTAAATTTTCTATGTCTAAGTCCGTTAATGAAGGTCAGCGAGTTTAATTAAGTTATCATAAAGAACTACTGTTTTATTTTTTTCTAGAATCTCAATGGAGTTTTTAATTCTGCTTCTCAACACAGCACTCGTCGACTTGTACCCTAGCATCCTTGAAATTGCACTGACAATCTCTTCAAAAGTAGCGCCAAAACTTGCAGAGATAGTTCTTACTACCCCAATAGCAATTTCATCAAGTGATATATTTTCCGGTTTACGTAAACTTTGAGAAGATACATTTAGGCGATTCCTGATTGTAACTTCACTCTCATTTACTATCAAAAAATCATCTTTTAATTTAATTTGAGTGTTTTCTAAAACAATGCGAATAGCATTGTTAACTGTAGCCTCGATACGAACTCCCGCACGTTGCAAGCCCCATGCAGTCTGTAGTGGCACACTGAATTTGGCCACCTGAACAGAGGTGATATGCTCACCTCAGGACATTACAGGTGCTTCAATGAAAAAAAGAAATTTCAGTGCAGAGTTCAAACGCGAATCCGCTCAACTGGTCGTTGACCAGAACTACACCGTGGCAGATGCAGCCAGTGCTATGGATGTCGGCCTTTCCACAATGACGCGATGGGTGAAGCAGTTGCGTGATGAGCGGCAGGGAAAAATACCTAAAGCCTCTCCCATTACTCCTGAACAAATTGAAATACGTGAGCTGAGGAAAAAAATACAACGTATTGAAATGGAAAACGAAATATTAAAAAAGGCTACCGCGCTCTTGATGTCAGACTCCCTGAACAGTTCTCGATAATCGGGAAACTCAGAGCGCATTATCCGGTGGTCACACTCTGCCACGTGTTCGGGGTTCATCGCAGCAGCTACAAATACTGGAAAAACCGTCCTGAAAAACCAGATGGCAGACGAGCTGTATTACGCAGCCAGGTACTGGAACTGCATAGCGTCAGCCATGGCTCTGCTGGCGCAAGGAGTATCGCAACTATGGCAACCATGAAGGGCTTCAGGATGGGACGATGGCTCGCCGGCAGGCTCATGAAAGAGCTGGGGCTGGTCAGTTGTCAACAGCCCACTCATCGGTATAAATGCGGTGGCCTTGAACACATCGCTATCCCGAATCACCTTGAGCGGCAGTTCGCAGTGACAGAGCCTAATCAGGTGTGGTGTGGCGATGTGACCTATATCTGGACAGGCAGGCGCTGGGCCTACCTCGCCGTTGTTCTCGACCTGTTCGCGAGAAAACCGGTGGGCTGGGCAATGTCGTTCTCACCGGACAGCAGGCTGACCATCAAAGCGCTGGAGATGGCGTGGGAGGCCCGGGGAAAACCAGCCGGAGTGATGTTCCACAGCGATCAGGGCAGCCATTACACAAGCAGACAGTTCCGGCAGTCACTGTGGAGGTATCGGATCAGACAGAGTATGAGTCGGTGTGGAAACTGCTGGGATAATAGCCCAATGGAGCGCTTCTTCAGGAGTCTGAAGAACGAATGGGTACCGGTGACGGGTTACATAAACTTCAGCGATGCAGCCCACGCAATAACGGACTATATCGTTGGGTATTACAGCGCGCTCAGGCCGCATGAATATAACGGTGGGTTACCACCAAACGAATCGGAAAACCGATACTGGAAAAACTCTAACGCGGTGGCCAGTTTTAGTTGACCACTACAGGTTGACCCTGAGGGAGTACTATTGAGTTCAATTGACTAATAGAATGCTATAACTGCTTGTTAGGAAAAATTGAATATGGTGGAATTCAGGAGACTTGAGTTTGGAGCGGGTGAAGGGAATCGAACCCTCGTATGCAGCTTGGGAAGCTGCCGTTCTACCATTGAACTACACCCGCATCGGTGTGCGTCAGGCATTATAGCGAGTTATCAGCACCGGGCAAGCTGAGATGGCGCATAACTGTCTATGTTTTAAGCAATTGGCGTGCAATGGGCAGTATGGGCAGCGAAAAAGCCGGTGCAGCCGCCTGCACCGGTTAGCTTAGGCTAGGTGATGTTATTTCTGTGGGCGCATCGCCGGGAATAGAATCACGTCGCGGATGGTATGGCTGTTGGTGAACAGCATCACCATACGGTCGATGCCGATGCCCAGACCTGCGGTTGGCGGTAGGCCGTGCTCCAGCGCAGTGACGTAGTCTTCGTCGTAGAACATCGCTTCGTCGTCACCAGCGTCTTTGGCGTTCACCTGATCAGCGAAACGCTGCGCCTGATCTTCCGCGTCGTTCAGTTCGGAGAAACCATTGCCAATTTCACGGCCGCCAATGAAGAACTCAAAACGGTCAGTGATTTCTGGGTTCAGGTCATTGCGGCGTGCAAGAGGGGACACTTCCGCTGGGTACTCGGTGATAAAGGTCGGTTGAATCAGATGGCTTTCCGCCACTTCTTCGAAGATTTCGGTTACAACGCGGCCCAGCCCCCAGCTTTTTTCAACCTTGATACCGATAGATTCGGCGATAGCCACAGTTTTGCCCATATCGGCTAGATCAGCCAAATCAGTTTCTGGGCGGTATTTCTTGATAGCCTCGGTCATGCTCAGCTTTTCAAACGGTTTGCCAAAATCGAACACTTCATCACCATACTGCACCAAGCTGGTGCCCAGTACTTTCTCGGCCAGGGTACGGAACAGCGATTCGGTCAGTTCAATCAGGTCGTTGTAATCCGCGTAGGCCATGTAAAGTTCCATCATGGTGAACTCTGGGTTATGGCGCGGCGAGACACCCTCGTTGCGGAAGTTACGGTTGATTTCGAACACCCGTTCGAATCCGCCGACGACCAGACGCTTCAGGTACAGTTCTGGCGCGATACGCAGGTACATGTCAATATCCAGCGCATTGTGGTGGGTAATGAACGGGCGTGCGGAGGCACCGCCGGGGATCACTTGCATCATTGGAGTTTCGACTTCCATGAAGCCGCGTTCCACCATGAAGTTGCGCATCGATGCCATTATCTGAGAACGCACCTTGAAGGTGTTGCGTGATCCTTCGTTGGCGATCAAATCCAAATAACGCTGGCGGTAACGGGTTTCCTGGTCAGCAAGGCCGTGGAATTTGTCCGGCAACGGACGCAGAGCTTTAGTCAGCAGACGCAGTTCAACGCAATGAACCGATAGTTCGCCGGTCTTGGTTTTGAACAATTTACCGCGTGCACCGATGATATCGCCCAGATCCCACTTCTTGAACTGCTCGTTGTAGACGTCTGCGGCCAGTTCGTCGCGTGCAACGTACAACTGAATGCGGCCACCCACGTCCTGCAAAGTGACGAACGATGCCTTGCCCATAATACGGCGGGTCATCATGCGGCCAGCAACGGTAACGTCTATACCCAGCGCTTCCAACTCCTGGTTTTCTTTGTTGTCGTAAGCAGCGTGCAGCTTGTCAGAAGTGGTGTCGCGGCGGAAATCGTTCGGGAACGCCATGCCGTTTTCACGCAGGCCAGCCAGTTTCTCACGGCGGGATTGCAACTCGTTATTGAGATCCAGCGCCTGATCGACGCCCTGTGATTGTTGCTCAGACATTTCGGTTCCTTATAACCCGGCTTTCAAACTTGCTTCAATGAATTTATCCAGATCGCCATCCAGTACGGCTTGCGTGTTACGCGTTTCAACGTTGGTGCGCAAATCCTTGATGCGGGAGTCATCCAGCACGTAAGAACGGATCTGGCTACCCCAACCGATATCGGACTTGTTGTCTTCCATCGTCTGTTTATCAGCATTTTTCTTTTGCATTTCGAACTCGTACAGTTTGGCTCGCAACTGTTTAAACGCTTGATCCTTGTTTTTGTGCTGAGAACGGTCATTTTGGCACTGCACTACGATATTGGTTGGCAGGTGGGTAATACGTACTGCCGATTCGGTTTTGTTCACATGCTGACCACCTGCACCAGAGGCGCGGTAAACGTCGATACGCAGATCCGCCGGGTTGATTTCAATATCGATATCGTCGTCCACTTCCGGGTAGATAAACACCGAACTGAATGAGGTATGACGGCGGCCGCCTGAGTCAAACGGGCTTTTGCGCACCAAGCGATGCACACCGGTTTCAGTGCGCAACCAACCAAACGCGTAATCACCAATAATTTTGATGGTGGCGGATTTCAGCCCCGCAACGTCGCCATCGGACTCTTCGATTACTTCGGTCTTGAAACCCTTGGCTTCTGCCCAGCGCAGATACATGCGCAGCAGCATGCTGGCCCAGTCTTGTGCTTCGGTGCCGCCGGAACCTGCCTGAATATCCAGGTAGCAGTCCGCGCTGTCGTATTCACCGGAAAACATACGGCAGAATTCCAACCGTTCGAGCTTGACCATCAGTTGATCAAGCTCGATAACTGCTTCGTTGAAGGTCTCTTCATCTTCGGCTTCCACCGCCAATTCCAGTAGGCCATTGACATCTTCGCCGCCCTGCGCCAGTTGGTCGATGGTCGCTACGATGGCTTCCAACGCCGCACGCTCTTTGCCCAGTGCCTGTGCACGTTCAGGTTCGTTCCAGACATCAGGCTGTTCCAACTCGGCGTTGACTTCTTCTAGGCGTTCCTTCTTAGCGTCATAGTCAAAGATACCCCCGAAGAACGGCAGTCCGCTCGGACAGATCCTGAATTCGGTTTTTTACCGGATTAATTTCAAACATGGTTTTGCGTTCTTTTACGTTGATGTCGTCGATGGCTAAATGCCATTAGAATCGCTGATTCTAACGGATCTCACCGCCAGTTTATAGCAAGTTGGTCGGTTTTTGTGGCGGTCAGAAATGATGCCGGGGTTTGCGTTGCCCAACCCCGGATCACCACCGGCAAGACTAATGCGGCCAAAGATGTTGGATCAGTAATTGCACGTTGCGGTTGCCACGAAACTCGTTGATGTCGAGCTTGTAGGCCAGTTCCACCTCGCGCACGCTGCTGTCCGGCCATAGCGTGGTGTCTACGTTGAAGGCGATGCCGTCGAGCAGCGGCCCACCGCCGAGCGGTTCCACCATCAGCTTCAGGTGTTTCTCACCCACCAACCGCTGTTGCAGGATGCGGAACCTACCGTCGAAAGTCGGCTCCGGGAATGCTTGGCCCCAAGGGCCGCCATCGCGCAGCAGTTCTGCCGTGGTTAGCGATAGCTCCTGCATCGACAACTCACCATCAGACCAGATAACTCCCTCTAGCATTGCCGGATCAAGCCATTCGCCCACCAGTTCACCAAAACGCTGGCGAAATTCGTCGAATTTGGCCTCTTCCAGTGACAGCCCAGCCGCCATCGCATGACCACCGAACGTCATCATCAAACCGGGGCTTAGCATATCCAGCCGCTCCAGCGCATCACGCATGTGCAGCCCGGCCACCGAACGGCCAGAACCTTTCAGGATGCCATCACCTACTGGGGCAAAGGCGATCACCGGGCGGTGGAAACGCTCTTTAATGCGCGAAGCCAGAATACCCACTACCCCTTGATGCCATTCTGGGTGGTACATCGCTAATCCGTAAGGCAATTCAGTGCTGGTGCGTTCCAACTGGTCGCACAGATGCAGCGCCTCTATCTGCATGCCTTGCTCAATCTCGCGCCGCGTCTGATTCAGCGTATCGAGATCGTTAGCCAGCATGCGCGCCTGCGCGATGTCATCACTCAATAGTAGCGCCACCCCAACCGACATATCGTCCAACCGCCCTGCTGCATTGAGCCGTGGGCCGAGTGCAAAGCCGAGATCGCTGGCCACCAACTGCAGCGCATCGCGCTTGGCCACTTCGAGCAGCGCGCGAATACCTGGCCGACACTTGCCGGCACGGATACGATGCAAGCCCTGATAAACCAGAATGCGGTTGTTAGTGTCCAGCGGTACTACATCAGCTACCGTGCCAAGCGCCACCAGATCCAGCAGTTCCGCCAGATTGGGCGTTGCCAACGCGCGCTGTGCAAACCAGCCGCTGTCTCGCAGCCGGGCGCGTAGTGCCAACATCAGATAGAAAGCAACCCCAACGCCAGCCAGCGATTTGGAGGGGAATTCACAGCCGCGCAAGTTGGGATTAACGATTGCTTCGGCCGCTGGCAGGGTTTCACCTGGCAGGTGGTGATCAGTTACCAGCACTTGCATGCCGTTGGCATGCGCCACGTCAACGCCAGCGTGAGAAGAAACGCCGTTATCGACGGTCACGATCAGCTCAGCGCCGCGCGCTGCCGCCTGTTCCACCACTTCGGGGCTTAGGCCGTAGCCGTCTTCGAAACGGTTCGGTACCAGATAATCAACGCTCCCCCCCATGCTACGCAGCGCCAGTACCGTCAGTGCGGTGCTAGTGGCACCGTCTGCATCAAAATCACCCACTACCATGATACTACGGCAATCAACCAGTGCCTGTTCAAGGATGCCAACGGCGGTGTCGATGCCACTTAACTGCTGCCAAGGCAGCATGCCCTTGACGCTACGCTCCAGTTCTTGCTCACCCTGAACGCCACGCAACGCGTACAAACGACGTAGCAACGGGGGCAGGTTGGCAGGCAGATGGCTGTCATCCGCCGCCAGTCGGCGGCGGAGTTGCATTTTGATACTCACCCGCGATTAACCACCCGCCTTGGTCGCGACCTGATTCGCCCCCAGCATGGCGGCCATCTCTTTGGGGCCCTGGTAGCCTGGGATCATCATGCCGTTTTCCAAAATGATCGCCGGGGTGCCTTGAATGCCGAACTGCACACCGAGCGCATAGTGTTTGCTGATGTCGGTTTTGCAGGTTGCCGGAGATACTGCATCGCCCTTCATGGCGGCGTCAAAAGCCTTAGCTTTGTCGGCACTGCACCAGATCGACTGCATGTCTTTCTCGATCTGGGAGCCCCTTCCCTGACGCGGGAAGGCCAGATAGCGGACGGTGATGCCCAAATCATTATACTCATGCATCTGCTGATGCAGCTTGTGGCAATAACCGCAAGTGCTGTCGGTAAACACGGTGATCACGTGTTTTTCCTTTGGTGCCTTATAGACGATCATCTGATCTTGCAGCGCCTCTAGTTGAGTGACCAGCAATTGATTGGTGACGTTCACTGGCACTTTGCCGCTGATGTCGTACAGCGGGCCATGCAGAATATGTTTACCATCTTCAGACACATACAACACACCGCTGTCGGTCAACACGGTTTTCAAACCCTTGACCGATGAAGGCCGCACATTAGCTTGTTGAATGCCCAGGCTATCGAGCGCTTTTTTGATTGCCGCATCATCGGCGTGTGCAGCACTGGTGACCGCAGCCACCAGCAGAGATAGCAGCATTAAACCTTTTTTCATTGTTTCAATCCTTCAGGCGCGTGGGTGATGTTGTTGATGTAGCTGTTTCAGTCGTTCGGTCGCTACATGAGTATAAATTTGCGTGGTAGAGAGATCGCTGTGTCCCAATAACATCTGTACGACACGGAGATCAGCCCCATGGTTCAACAGGTGGGTGGCGAATGCGTGCCGTAACACATGCGGGGACAATCGCTCGCTGTCGATACCGGCAAGGATCGCATAGTGTTTGATACGATGCCAGAATGTCTGTCGGGTCATTTGCTGGCAGCGTTGGCTTGGAAACAACACATCCAGCGCCTGGCTGTTAACCAGCCACGGGCGACCATGTTCCAGATAGTTCTCAATCCAATATACAGCTTCTTCGCCCAGTGGCACCAGCCGCTCTTTGTTGCCTTTGCCGATCACCCGTACCACGCCCTGCCGCAGGCTGACGTCGCTGATGGTCAGGCCGACCAGTTCTGAAACCCGCAGACCGGTAGCATACAATACTTCAAGCATCGCTTTATCGCGTAATTCGATCGGCTGATCAACGCAAGGGGCTTTCAGCAGGGCGTCGATCTGCGCCTCGCTCAGATCCTTTGGCAGCCGCTGCGGCAGCTTCGGCGAGGCTAGCCGCGTTGTCGGGTCATCGGCACGCAGCTTCTCTCGATATAGATACTGGAACAGGCGACGCATGGCGCTAAGCAAGCGCGCGGAACTGGTGGCTTTGTAGCCGCCATCAACTCGCTCGGCAAGAAACGCCTGTAGATCCAGCGCCTGCGCTTGCAGCAGTGTGATATTCTGATGGTTAAGCCAGGCCACCAGCGCCTGCAAATCCAGCCGGTAAGAGACTAGCGTATTTTCCGCCAGATTGCGCTCAAGCCACAGCGCATCCAGGAATTGCTCAATCTGCGCATTGTCTTGCTGTTGCACGCGATCCTCTCTTATGCTGCGCTTTCGCCTTTTGTCTTCAAGCCGCTGCGTTTTGGCTGCGGGTGACTTTTCGGGGCCGTTGCAACCAGCGCTCAAATCTGCTCGCGGGAAGGATTTACCCCCTTGCCGCCCAGCTGCAACTTGAAGTCCATGGAGCCTGTTCTTTGGGCATTATGCCTTAAGCTGCGGCAAATCAGGTATACTCGGTGCAATTCTACCAACGGCAACATGACGGTTAAAACATGAAGATGGGTCTGTTTTACGGCTCCAGCACCTGCTATACCGAGATGGCGGCAGAAAAAATCCGCGAGATTCTAGGTGAAGACCTGGTCGATCTGCATAACCTGAAAGACGTCTCCCCCAAGCTGATGGAAGACTACTCGATCCTGATCCTCGGTATCCCAACCTGGGATTTCGGCGAACTGCAAGAAGACTGGGAGGCAATCTGGCCGCAACTGACAACGCTTGAACTAAAAGGCAAAATCGTCGCCATGTATGGCCTGGGCGATCAGTTGGGTTACGGCGAATGGTTCCTGGACGCGCTGGGCATGCTACACAATCAGATAGCCCCGCTAGGCGTACAGTTCATCGGCTTTTGGCCAACCGATGGCTTCGAATTCACCAGCCCCAAAGCACTGAGCGCCGATGGTAACCACTTTGTCGGCTTGGCGCTTGATGAAGTCAATCAGTTCGACATCAGTGAAGACCGTCTGCAACAGTGGTGTGAACAGATCTTGCTGGAGATGGAGCCACTGCTGTAACCATACCGAGCGTGCAAGCTTTGCCAGAAGCGCCGCTCCCAGCACCAACGTATCACCTTCAGGTTACAGCAGCGGAGCGTTCCAGGAGGAAACAGCGTCCCAGCGATTTTTGACTGATCCCCTACCAGCCAGAGCATCAGTTTCATCAGGTTTCTTCATCATCGCTCACTGGTGGATACAGCAGACGTTGGCGCAGATAGCGCCATTCTTCCCTCTCCATGTTGTCCAAAACCAGCCACAGCCGCTGGTACTTGTTACCCTCCATGGGGTGCAGTGTCAGCAATATACCGTAATCCGGCATCCAAGGTTTTTTCACCAGTCGCCACTCGCGGCCATGCCAGTTGATGCGCCAGTCCGCCAGCAGGCGCAACTCGCCCTGCACTGCGGCGAGGCGTTTCTGGCTGCGGATACCTTGAAACACCACCAGTATCAGCAGCACTAGCCAGATCGGCCCGTAGCCTGCTGGCCAAGGCGAAATCAGGATCAGCAGTACCAGGACGCCATGCGTCAGCAACGAGAATAATTGGGTACGCCTGGAAATGCGGACATCACATCGCCACTGGGCCACGGGCTTTATTTCGCGACTGGATAAGAGCCACCATTCTTTGCAGTTCGCTGTCCTCAGGTGCGCCATGGTTCATCAGCCAGTTAAACAGATCGGGATCATCGCACTCTAGCAGGCGGATAAACAGTGCCTTGTCAGTATCATTTAGTTGGTCATACTCATATTCGAAGAATGGCATGATGGAGATGTCCAGCTCACGCATGCCACGGCGGCAGGCCCAATGGATGCGTGCTTTGTTGTTAATATCCATATTGTTATGACTCACCTCTTTTCTGCGTGGCGCTGCCATCGCGATATAAAACGAGCGACAAAGGATGCCCCTTGACCGTAAGCTTTAGAATAACAATTTGATATCACCATCGTGAAGGACGTTCTCAGCGGAAAATGTTCTAAAGCGCTCAATATCCCAAAAAGCGCTACTGGAGATGCAAACGCGAATAACAGTTTGCAAAGCTCGCCACCTCTTTTACCATGGGGAAACACACCTGAGAACCTATCCCAATAGAACAGGCGCAATTATTGTGGGCAATTTAGTAGCCTATTGGGATAGGTTCTATGCTAAACGCTGAGCAGGAACTTACTATGATCTATAACATTCCCTTCCCACCTCGTCAGCCTGTCGCCTCCTCGCATCTGCCCCTGACGCTGATCTCGTTAGAAGATTGGGCGTTAGTAACGCTAGAGGGGCCGGATACGGTGAAATATCTTCAGGGCCAGGTGACGGCAGACATCGACGCGCTGGCGGCTGACCAGCATGTGCCGTGCGGCCACTGCGATGCCAAGGGCAAAATGTGGAGCACCCTGCGCCTTTTCCATCGCGGGGAGGGCTTTGCCTATCTGGAGCGCCGCAGCGTGCTGGGCAGTCAATTGGCGGAAATCAAGAAGTACGCGGTATTCTCCAAGGTCACCATCGCCGCCGACAATGATGCGGTACTGTTGGGTGTGGCCGGTTTCCAGGCGCGCGCGGCGCTGGCAAGTACCTTCGCTATCTTGCCGGATGCCAAACATCAGGTGGTGCAAGAAGGTGATACCACCCTGCTACAGTTCACCGAACCGGCTGAGCGTTTCTTGCTGGTGACTACCACCACCGTTGCCGAGCAGCTAGTGACCAAACTACATGATCAGGCGGAGTTGAACGACAGCCGCCAATGGCTAGCGCTGGATATCGAAGCCGGTTACCCGATTATCGACAACGCTAACAGTGCACAGTTGATCCCCCAGGCCACCAACCTGCAAGCGTTACAGGGCATCAGCTTCAGCAAAGGTTGCTATACCGGTCAGGAGATGGTGGCACGCGCCAAGTTTCGCGGTGCTAACAAACGCGCACTGTACTGGCTGGAAGGTAGGGCTGGGCGCACGCCGCAGGCGGCAGAGGATCTGGAACTGCAATTGGGTGAGAACTGGCGGCGTACCGGCACGGTGCTGGCCGCCAGCACACTTGCCGATGGCACGCTGTGGGTACAGGTGGTGATGAATAACGATCTAGACGCCAGCAGTAAGCTGCGAGTGCGTGCTGACGCCAACAGCCAGTTGGCGATCAAGCCGCTGCCCTATAAGCTGGAGTCCTAGACGTTAGCATGTTGAACCCAGGCATAGGCCAGCGATCCAATACTGCAAAACAGTCTGTGATTAACAGATAGCTGGCGTAGTGCAGCCGTAACATCACGCTTGCTGGATGAGTGATGCAGCACATAGAAATCTATCCCGCTAGGCTATTTTATTTGTCATTTTGCATCTGGACACCGCACGTACCCCCTGTACGCGTCGGTTGTTGCACGCTGTCCGTATGCAAACTGGCTGCAACAAGGTATGAGTTCAACACGATATGTGGTGGTCGTAAAACAGGGATCAAACGTACAGGTAGATAGCCATAAAGTGGCAAACACTGCCACCAAGCACAAAGCCATGCCAGATGGCATGGCCGAAACGGATGCGCTTAGAGGCGTAGAAAATCACCCCCAGGGTGTAGACCGCCCCACCAACCGCCAACAAAGTCACACCGCCGAGCGCCAGATGCATCGCCAGTTGATAAATCACGATCAGCGATAGCCAGCC
Source organism: Serratia symbiotica (assembly GCF_000821185.2). Taxonomy (NCBI): domain Bacteria; kingdom Pseudomonadati; phylum Pseudomonadota; class Gammaproteobacteria; order Enterobacterales; family Yersiniaceae; genus Serratia; species Serratia symbiotica. The sequence continues at coordinate 2,526,650 of NZ_CP050855.1, forward strand.
CATGGTCAGGTAAGTTACCAACGATAGCACTTCAAAGCGATGGGCAAAGACCAGTTTGAACAATACGCCCAGCAAGGCTAGCCCCCAGATTACCGCCATCAGCCCCTTGGCCAGCGGCGAGTTCAACCCTATCAGCAAAAATGGCGTGTAAGTCCCGGCAATCAAAAGATAAATCGCGCAGTGGTCAAACTTTTTCAGCCAGTGCTTCACCTTCTGATGAGGAATAGCATGGTAGAGCGTGGAGGCGAGAAACAGCAGGATCATGCTGCCGCCATACAGGCTGTAGCTGGTGATGGCCGTTACGTCTGCGCCAGTGTCCACCGCCTGCACCAGCAGCAGTACCAGGCCGACAATGCCGAATACCAGCCCAATGCCGTGGCTGATGCTGTTGGCAATCTCCTCCGCCCAAGGATAAGGTACGGCGGCGATTTTCTGGTCGCCAATTTTTTCTATGCCCTTTTTTCCCATATAGCAAAATCCTTTAAAACCTATATTGCTCAAGATTTCCACATCGCAGCTTAAGTTAAGAATAATTCCAGTGTACACGTGTAGGCTAAAATAAAACTGTGAATGTGGGTACGCCGCACAAAAAAGCACCGCATGATGCGATGCCCTCCGAATACAAATTTTGCCGAAACTGTTATTAGGCTATGTAGGTATGGCGCTGCTGGCAGTCAATGAGCAGGCACAGCCTAGTATTCGCTCACTGGCACACAGGAACAGAACAGGTTGCGATCGCCGTACACGTCATCCAGACGTTTGACGCTTGGCCAGTACTTGTTTTCGCGTACGCTATCGGTTGGGAACACCGCCAGCTCACGGCTGTAAGCATGCTGCCAGTCGCCGACCAGTTCCGCCTGAACGTGTGGCGCATTCACCAGCGGGTTATCTCCCAGCGGCCATTCACCTTGCGCAACGCGGTCGATCTCGCTGCGGATAGCCAGCATGGCATTGATAAAGCGATCCAGCTCCACCTTGCTTTCCGATTCGGTCGGCTCAACCATCAATGTGCCAGCAACCGGGAACGACATCGTCGGCGCATGGAAACCGTAGTCGATCAGGCGTTTAGCGATATCCATTTCACTGATGCCGGTCTCTTCTTTAAGCGGACGTATGTCGAGGATGCATTCGTGCGCCACGCGATGATCGCGGCCGGTATACAGCACCGGATAGGCGTCTTTCAGGCGGGTAGCGATATAGTTAGCGTTGAGGATCGCCACCTGGCTGGCCTGTTTCAAGCCCTCCGCCCCCATCATGCGGATGTACATCCAACTGATTGGCAAGATCGATGCACTGCCAAACGGCGCTGCGGATACTGCGCCCTGCTGGGTGGTCACGCCATCGATCTGCACCACGCTATGGCCCGGCACGAACGGTGCCAGGTGTGCTTTTACACCGATAGGCCCCATGCCTGGGCCGCCGCCGCCATGCGGAATGCAGAAGGTTTTGTGCAGATTGAGGTGCGAAACATCCGCTCCGATATAGCCCGGCGTGGTGATGCCTACCTGGGCATTCATGTTGGCACCATCCAGATAAACTTGGCCGCCGAACTGGTGCACGATCTGGCACACCTCGCGGATGGTTTCTTCATACACGCCGTGAGTCGATGGGTAGGTCACCATGATACACGACAGCGCGTCGCCTGCCTGCTCCGCCTTAATACGCAGATCGTGCAGATCAATGTTGCCGTTTTTGTCGCAGGCCACCACCACTACGCTCATACCCGCCATCTGGGCGGAAGCAGGATTGGTGCCGTGTGCAGAGTTTGGGATCAGACAGATATGGCGACCCACTTGATTGCGGCTTTCGTGGTAACGACGGATCGCCAACAGGCCAGCGTATTCACCCTGCGCGCCAGAGTTAGGCTGCATGCAAACTGCGTCATAGCCAGTCAGTTGCACCAGCCACTGCGACAATTGGCCGATCAACTGCTGATAACCCGCTGCTTGCTCAGGTGGGCAGAACGGGTGTAGGTCGGAAAATTCAGGCCAGGTGATCGGGATCATTTCCGCCGCCGCATTCAGCTTCATGGTGCAGGAACCCAGCGGGATCATCGCTTGGTTCAGCGCCAGATCCTTGCGCTCCAGATAGTGCATGTAACGCATCATCTCGGTTTCGCTGTGGTAGCGGTTGAATACCGGGTGAGTCAGGATCGGATCTTTGCGCAGCAAATTGGCCGGGATAGACTGGCTGTTTTTGCTCACCATTGCGTCCAGTGTGTCGATATTCAGGCCGTGTTTGTCACCCACCAGCAGGGTAAACAGCGTTTGCACGTCTTCGCGTGAGGTGGCTTCGTCCAGCGTAATGCCCACGGCCCCCTGAATGTCAGTGCGCAGATTGATACCGAAGCTCCGTGCACGTTCCAACAGCGCCGTTTTATCTTTCACTTCAACCGTCAGGGTGTCGAACCAGGTTTTATGGCGCAGCGTCAAACCGGTTTGTTGCAACCCAGCAGCCAGAATGTCGGCCAGGCGGTGGATACGCCCGGCGATGCGTTGCAGCCCCGATGCACCATGGTACACCGCATACAGGCTGGCGATGTTGGCCAGCAGCACCTGCGAGGTACAAATATTCGAGTTAGCCTTTTCACGGCGGATATGCTGTTCACGCGTTTGCATCGCCATGCGCAACGCGGTGTTGCCAGCCGCATCGCGGGAAACGCCGATGATACGGCCCGGCATTGCGCGTTTGAATTCATCGCGACAAGCGAAGAAAGCCGCATGCGGCCCGCCATAGCCCATCGGTACGCCGAAGCGCTGCGCGGAACCGAACACGACATCAGCACTCGGTGCAGCCAGCAGCACCAACGCCATAATATCAGCGGCTACGCTGGTGACGATGTTACGGGATTTCAGCTCGGCCAGCAGCGCGCGGTAATCGTGAAGTTCGCCAGTGGTACCCACCTGCGGTAGCAGCACACCGAATACCCCTTCCCACTCCCGCACTTTTTCAGCTTTATCGACAATCACCTCGAAACCAAAGGTTGCAGCGCGGGTACGCACCACGTCCAACGTTTGTGGATGCACGTCATCCGCCACGAAGAAACGGTTAGCCCCCTTCAGCTTGCTGGCGCGTTTAGCCAGCGCCATCGCTTCAGCGGCAGCGGTCGCTTCATCCAGCAGCGAGGCGGAGGCCAGATCCAAGCAGGTCAGATCGCGCGTCAGAGTCTGGAAGTTCAGCAGCGCCTCCAGACGGCCCTGCGACACTTCCGGCTGATAGGGAGTATAGGCGGTGTACCAGCCTGGATTTTCCAACATGTTGCGCTGGATCACCGGCGGCGTCAGCACCGCGCTGTACCCCATGCCAATGTACGATTTGTAACGCTGATTCTGCGAGGCGATCGCCTTCAGTTCGGCCAATGCCTGATGTTCCGTGGCCGCGTTGCCCACCGGCGGCGGCTCCGGCAACTGAATATCTGCGGGCAAAATCTGTTGGATCAGCGCGCTGAGCGTGCGTGCGCCCACCGTTGCCAGCAACGCCTGCTGTTGTTCCGCAGAAGAGCCGATGTGGCGCTCAATGAACGCTTCGCTGTGTTCAAGTTGGCTGAGTGTCTGAGTCATTGCTACACATTCCTGAATGCTTGCGTGGTACGGGATATCACCTGAGCTAAAACGCCCCGCTAGGTTTGGGGCGTCACATTGATTACTCGTCGATAGAAGCCTGATAGGCTCCAGCATCCAGCAGGTTGCCCAGTTCACCGACGTCGGACGCCTTGATACGGAACAGCCAGCCTTCGCCGTAGGGTGCGCTGTTCACCCGCTCCGGTGCACTTTCCAGTGCGTCGTTAACCGCAATGATTTCACCGCTGATTGGCGCGTAGATGTCAGAGGCGGCTTTCACCGATTCCGCCACCGCACAATCGTCACCGGCAGAGACGATTGTGCCTATTTCTGGCAAATCGACAAACACCATGTCGCCCAGCAATTCCTGCGCATGCTCGGTGATCCCTACCAAGTATTCACCATGACCTGCGTCACACACCCATTCATGGGAGGTGGCGTATTTCAATTCTGTTGGCACATTGCTCATCGCCAGTTACTCCTTTAAAGAAATGAGAGAATCAATCAATAAACATCAGTGAACCAGTGACTTGCCAGCACGGACAAAGCCGGGTTTGGTCACCTTGACCGGCATCTCACGGTTGCGGATCTGCACGATAGCCTGCTCGCCGACACCCATAGGCACGCGCGCCAAGGCGATGCTGAAGCCTAAAGTCGGAGAGAACGAACCGCTGGTGATCACCCCTTGGCGTGTCTGCCCCACTTCGTCGGTGAAACGCACTGGCAGCCCATGGCGTAGTACGCCTTTTTCCGTCATGATCAAGCCGACCAGTTGTTCGCTGCCCAGCTCACGCTGCTGTTCCAGGGCAGCGCGGCCGATGAACTGACGATCTTCCGGTATCCAAGCAATGGTCCAACCCATGTTGGCGGCCAACGGTGAAACGCCTTCGTCCATGTCCTGACCATACAGGTTCATGCCCGCTTCCAGACGCAAGGTGTCACGCGCTCCCAACCCCGCTGGCTTGACGCCTGCGGCCAGTAGCTGCTGCCAGAAGCCTGCCGCCTGCTCTTTCGGCATGGCGATTTCATAACCAGCTTCACCGGTGTAGCCGGTAGTGGCGATAAACAGATCCCCGCTCTGTACGCCGAAGAACGGCTTCATGCCTTCAACCGCGCTTTTTTGCTCCGGGGTAAATAGGGTGGCGGCGCGCTCTTGAGCCTGTGGACCTTGCACCGCGATCAACGCCAGATCGTCACGCACCGTCAGCGATACGCTATACGGCACGGCATGCGCTTCGATCCAAGACAGGTCTTTTTCGCGCGTGGCGGAGTTCACTACCAGGCGAAAATAATCTTCAGCGAGGAAATAGACGATCAGATCGTCGATCACACCACCGGAGTCATTCAGCATGCCGGTATACAGTGCTTTACCGGGTTGAGTAAGCTTGGCGATATCGTTCGCCAGCAGATAACGTAGGAAATCACGGGTACAGGCTCCGTGCAGATCCACGATAGTCATATGGGAGACATCGAACACGCCAGCATCCTGCCGCACGGCGTGATGCTCATCAATTTGTGAGCCATAGTGCAATGGCATCATCCAGCCATGAAAGTCTACCATGCGCGCTCCACACGCCATATGCTGGTCGTACAATGGGGTTTGCTTTGTCATCTTTTCCCTTTTTCCATTTGATCGCTAGAAGATAGGGGCAGTCACGCAATACGCCACTGATGCCATGGCGCACTGACTGCTCGGCAGAAACGCTGCGCTGGTGCAACCCAAAATTGCGGCCAACCCTGATAACGCAAACGTTACCTTTCCCTGAACTTATCACTGAACGCCCCCATTAACTATCAGTTAAAATAGGCTCGACAATGTTCAGGTACAGAAAAATGCCGGGCTAGTGTGTAGAGTTTTTCACTAAAAAAATGCGATTAAAGGCACAAAATAAAAAATTAGCAGGAAAAAACACGGGGTTATATAACATACCGGTGACCACACGCAGAATTCCGCCTTTTGATAGCCGACCAGCGGATTAGAAAAAATCATGATAAAAACACCTGAAATGAGATTATTTCAAATGAAGGGTGATTGAAGAAAACCAGGGAAATTCATAGGCTCCCACTGGGAGCCTGACCAGAAAGATTAAGAACCTATCCCATTAGCTATTTTATTTGCCATTTTGGCCCTGGGCAGTGCTCACCATCCCCACAGACTCTCTGTACGCTCAGCTTGTTCCACGCTGTCCGTATCCAAACTGGCTGCAACAATGTACGCCTACTGGAATTGGCTCTTGGCCAGCCATTCCGGCAAATCATTCAGACCCATCGCCTGACGCACCAGTTTCGGTTTGACACCCGGCAGGCTATCCGCCAGCCGTAGGCCAATGCCACGCAACAACTTTTTTACCGAATGATGGCCGTCGAACAACTCATGGAAACCTTGCATACTGGCTAACATCACCGCCGCACCGTGCTTGCGGCGGCGTTCATAGCGGCGCAGATACAGATGCTGGCCGATGTCTTTCCCTTGGTGCTGTAAGCGCCGCAGTTCGCAGATTAATTCTGCGGCATCCATAAAGCCCAAATTCACCCCCTGCCCAGCCAACGGATGCACCGTGTGCGCCGCATCGCCAACTAGCGCCAAGCGATGCGCGGCGAAACTGCGTGCATAGCGTCCCGTCAACGGGAAGGTCAGGCGCTCACTCTCCAAGCGGCAATTGCCCAGCCGCATGTCGAAGGCCATTGCTAATTGGCGATTAAATTGCTCCGGTGACAATTGCTTCAGCCGTTCTGCATTGAGCGGCGTCACTGACCAGACGATCGAACTCAGATACGGATCGCTGAACGGCAGGAATGCCAGAATGCCATCGCCATGGAATATCTGCCGCGCCGTGGCCAGATGTGGCACTTCGCTGCGGATGGTAGCTACTAACGCATGGTGACGATAATCCCAAAAGGTCAGCGGGATGTCGGCGTGCTGACGCAGCCATGAATGGGCACCATCAGCAGCGATCACCAACCGGGCACTCAACATACGGCCGTCTTCCAGCGTGATAAAAGCGTCGTTCTCGCCCCAAGCCACCTGTTTGAGCGCAGCTGGGGTAATCAGGGTGATATTAGACAAGCTTTCGGCACGTTTCCACAATACCTGTTGGATCACCGAGTTTTCGATAATATGGCCGAGATGGCTAAAGCCACACTCATCACCGCGAAAGGTGATTTTGCCGAAGCTATCACCATCCCACACCTCCATCGCGTGGTAAGTGCTGGCGCGCAGTTGGAGGATGTCCTGCCAGACACCGATATGTTGCAGCAAACACTCACTGGCAGCGTTGATGGCTGAGACGCGTAACGCAGGCAATTCCTGCGGCGGTGTCATATCCGGCTGCCGCTGTTCCAGCACCGCAATGCGTAGACCGCTGCCCTGTAGACCACAGGCCAGCGCCAGCCCTACCATACCGCCACCGGCAATAACCAAGTCAAATGATTGCATGCTGCTTATTTCCTTAAATAGCGCACCTCACGGGGCGGCGCGCTGATGTCAGTCTAACGTTCCACCCAGCCCAACGTGCGCTTGGCGAAGGCATTGCGCATCGCTGGCAAGCGCGCCATCGCCAGCAAACCCAGATTGCGGCCAACGATCAGCGAACCGTAGCAGTTAGCGAACAAACGGTTCAAACCATCGGTCACCGCAATTGTGGCTTGCTGATCCTGTTGCCGCCGTTGTTGATAACGGTTCAGCCATGCATAGCCACCGGGATCTTCGCCATTATACGCCGCTTCCGCCAGCGTTTCCGCCAGTGACATCACATCGCGCAGGCCGAGGTTAAACCCCTGCCCAGCGATCGGATGCAGCGTCTGTGCAGCATTACCCACCAACGCTAACCGGTGACTGACGTGCCGGTTGGCGGTCAGCAGGCTGAGCGGATAGCTATGACGTTTGCCAGCTTTTAGGATACGCCCCAAACGCCAGCCGAAAGCTTGTTGTAGCGCGTTGATAAAGCGCTTATCGTCCCAAGCATCAACCTGCTCGTGTTGTTCTCGCGCATGACACCACACCAGCGAACTGCGGCCTTGCGACATTGGCAGCATTGCCAGCGGCCCATAGCGGGTAAAGCGTTCAAAAGCGCGCCCCTGTGGATCTTCCGCAGTGGTGACATTAGCGATGGTGGCGAACTGCGGGTAATCACTCTGCTGCCACTGCATATTACAAGCCTGTGCCAGCGCAGAACGCGAACCGTCAGCCGCCACCAGCAGTTGCCCGCTGATACGCTGGCCGCTGTCCAGCAGCACCTCTACCTGCTCGGTGCTGCGGACTACATCAACCACCCGCGCCGGGCAGTGCAGCGTCACGCCAGGTGCCTTCGCCAGCAGCGCGAACAGCCGCTGACCGGCATCGTGCAGTTCGATCACCTGGCCGAGCGCAGCGACCTGAAAATCCTGCGCATGCAAATTAACAAAGCCAGCGTGACCGCGATCGCTAACGTGCACCTGGGTAATGGCCGTGGCGCAGTCGCGCAGCGCTGACCAGACGCCAATGCGCATCAACTGCTGACAGGTGCCTTGCGCCAGCGCGATAGCGCGGGCATCAAAGCCTGGGTGGCTACGGTCATCCGGGCGGTTAGCTTCAACCAGATCCACCGCCATGCTGCCCTGGGTTAGCACCGAGATAGCCAGCGCCAAGGTCGTCCCCGCCATACCACCGCCAACAATAATTACGCTCATTCGCTCTACCTTGCCGCCGCCATCAACGCTTCGATGGCGGCGGCATCTTTCACCACGCCAGCGGTCAGATTTTCATTGCCATCGGCGGTGATCAGAATATCGTCCTCAATGCGGATACCGATGCCGCGATACTCTGCTGGCACGTCCGCGTCCGGCGCGATATACAGCCCCGGCTCCACGGTCAGCACCATGCCCGGCTCCAGCACCCGATCGCGGTTCGGCGTGCCGTAAGAACCGACATCATGCACGTCAAGGCCCAGCCAGTGACTCAAGCCATGCATGTAGAACTGACGGTGCGCCTGCTCGGCAAACAGTTGTTCCACCTCGCCCTTCATCACCCCTAGCTCCACCAGCCTGGTAATCATGATGCGCACCACTTGGTCGTTAACTTCGCGGATGCTGGTACCCGGTTTAAACAACTGCAACGCACGCAACTGCACAGCTAGCACGATGTCGTACACCGCGCGCTGCGGCTGGCTGAACTTACCATTCACCGGGAAGGTGCGGGTAATATCACCCGCGTATCCTTGATATTCGCAGCCGGCGTCGATCAGTACCAGATCGCCATCACGCATGACACATTCGTTCTCGGTGTAATGCAGGATGCAGCCGTTTTCGCCGCTGCCGACAATGGTATTGTAAGACGGGTAACGGGCACCGAGGCGGGTAAATTCGTGGTGGATCTCCGCCTCCAGTTGATATTCAAACATACCAGGACGGCATTTTTTCATCGCGCGGGTATGAGCTGACGCACTAATTTCACCAGCGCGGCGTATTATCGCCAGTTCCTCCGACGATTTGAACAACCGCATATCGTGCAACCATGGACGCCAATCAGTTTGTGTCAGCGGCACCTGAAAGCTTTGGCGGCTCCCCTTGCGCAGTTTATCCAACGCGCCATACAAGATCCGATCAGCATAATCATACTCGCCCTGCGCGTGGTAGACCACATCCAGACCATTGAGCAGTAAGTGCAGTTGTTGGTTGATGTCATCGAACGGCAACGCGCGATCCACCCCCAATGTAGCCGGTGCAGCATCTTGTCCCAGGCGGCGGCCAAACCATATTTCTGATGTCAGATCACGCACTCTGTTAAACAGTACGCTATGGTTATAAGTCTCGTCGCTTTTGATCAAAACCAGCACCGCTTCCGGCTCGTTGAAACCGGTCAGATACCAAAAGTCACTGTTCTGGCGGTAGGGATAGTTGGAATCTGCACTACGCGTCACTTCCGGCGCAGAGAAAATAACCGCCGCGCTGGCCGGAGCCATTTTCGCCAACAACGTCCGGCGGCGGGTGTTGAATTTCTGCTGAGTCATTACCTTCTCCTGAAATCAATCCTTCCGCGTTCACCGCCTGCGGAACGGCAATATGACGTTCAATGCAACATCGGTTTGATGTTTTCTGGCGCTATCGGCGACTGATGGGTGAACTCGGTATGGCACAGAATGGCAGCAACCCGTACATATTCCACCACCTCTTCCAGCGACTGTTTCAACGTTTCCTGATCTTCATCTTCGTCATAGCCCAATTGAGCAATATTGCGCAGATCATCGATGGCCTCGCCGACTTCACCTTTCACCTGCGCCAATTTCGGTTGCATTATGCCCAATCCAAGCAGGAAATGGTTAACCCAGCCAGCCAGTGCATCGGCGCGTTCAAACACGCTGACGGTTTCACCTTCCGCCAGCAGCGGCTGGAACATAAACCCGTCATCTTCTAGCATTTTATGCGTTGTTTCGTACAGTTGCTGTAGTGGCTGGCTGAGTGATTGCGGGAAAGCCACACCGTCGTTGGTCAGATCGTGGATCAACGCCAGCCAGCTAGCGTCACGGCTACCACCGCACAGCAGGCCACTGATCAGGCCGTGCAATTCTGCCGCCGTCAGCGCTACAGCCTGCTGGTTGAGGGCTACGGTCAAAGATGAATAATTTGGAAATATGTTATGTGTAGACATGCGCATTCGTCATCGTTGGCAGGATAGGTTCGTGTTATGCTACCACCAAGATCCATTGTTATACCAGATAAGCGCAACACCCCGGTGGTAAGTTTTCATCGTGATGTGGCAAGTCTCACGCCGCGTCAGTCGGGGATAAAATGGCAGTCATGAGGCATTTCGAAACCTTTTTTGGCTGGTAATGTGCGCCGCAGTAGATTACAACCAGAAACTGCAAGGGGTTGTATACTTGATACTGAGGTATTTTAGTGGCGTCCGTTTTGGTAAGCCGACAAAGGCAAGCTGGGGCTGGCGTGAAATTTAGGCAGGAAGGTGGCATGTCTGCACAACCGGTAGATATTCAAATTTTTGGCCGTTCGTTAAAAGTCAACTGTCCGCCAGAACAACAAGATGCGTTGAACATGGCGGCGGACGCTCTTAACCAACGGTTGCAAGATCTTAAAGTTCGCACTAGAGTCACAAATACTGAGCAACTGGTTTTTATCGCAGCATTGAACGTCTGTCACGAACTTGCTCAAGAGCAGTTGAAAATCCGAGAGTATGCATCCAACATGGAGCAACGCATTCGTATGCTGCAACAGACCATTGAGCAAGCATTGCTTGAACAAGGCCGTATCTCTGAGCGCCAGGATGCACAGTTTGAATAACTTAGTCTATTGAAATATAAAATTTTCGATAGTGAGTAAAAATTTCTCTGAGATGTTTGTCAGCGGGTCAGTCCCCTGAGCCGATATTTAGTACAAACAGAATGTGTTGATCTGCGATCGGTGAGCATGCTCGGTGCGCCGGGAAGCCTTAAGATTGCGATGGCACGTTCACCTTGAACCATGGGTTCAAGGGTTACAGCCTGCGACGGCATCTTGGAGATCCCTCTTCCTCAGCGGTTTATGTGTGCTGAAACCCACACTGAGCAAACCTGACGACATCATGCCTTTTCAATCCCATTTTTTACAGCAACGCCAGACTATTCGCCAACAAATTCGTCGACGACGACGTGACATTACGTCCGAGCAACAGCACATCTCCGCCCAAAAAATAGCCGAACGCGTAACTGTGCACCCACGCATTTTAGCTGCACGCAGCATTGCGGTATTTTTGCCTTTCGATGGCGAACTTGACACCACTGCGCTGATCGAACGGCTGTGGCTATCGGGCAAGCAGATTTATCTGCCAGTGCTGCACCCGTTTAGCCCTGGCTACCTGTTATTCCTGCGTTATACCCCCAATACGCCGCTGGTATGCAACCGCTTCAATATTCTGGAGCCGCAGTTAGAACTGCGTGACGTGCTGCCGCTTGGCGAATTGGATGTGATGCTGACGCCGGTGGTGGCGTTTGATGATACCGGCCAAAGGCTGGGTATGGGCGGCGGCTTTTATGACCGTACTTTGCACCACTGGCGGCGCGGCGGCCCTTACCCTATAGGGCTGGCTCACGACTGCCAGCAAGTGGCACAACTACCGACTGAACACTGGGATATTCCACTGCCGGAGATCCTGACCCCAACACGCAGTTGGGCGTGGCCGGACAGCGAATAGCAAAAGGCCGGATAAACCCAGCCTTTTACATTATCGCACTGCCGCTATCAGAACAGCAAACGGGTGCGGATGGTGCCTTCGATAGCCTTCATGCGTCGCAGCGCAATACCGGCACGTTCAATTTCCGCTTCGATGTCGATCACCACATAGCCGATTTCCGAGCCAGTTTGCAAATACTGCGCGGCGATGTTAACCCCTTCTTCGGCGAAGATTTGGTTAATCTGCGTCAGCACACCAGGGCGGTTTTGATGAATATGCAGTAGGCGGCTGGCGTTTGGCCCATGCGCCGGCAGCGACACTTCTGGGAAATTGACCGCCGATAGGGTCGAACCATTGTCGGAGTATTTAGCCAATTTGCCAGCCACTTCATCACCAATGTTCTCCTGCGCTTCCTGGGTGGAACCGCCAATATGCGGCGTCAACAGCACGTTATCGAACTCACACAGCGGCGAGTTGAATGGATCGCTGTTGGTCGCCGGCTCTTCTGGGAACACGTCGATCGCCGCACCAGCCAAGTGGTTGCTAGCCAACACATTGCACAACGCGGGGATATCCACCACAGTGCCTCGCGAGGCGTTGATCAGGATGGCACCCGGCTTCATCAATGCCAGTTCTTCTGCCCCCATCATGTTCTTGGTAGACGGGGTCTCCGGCACATGCAACGTCACCACGTCGCTCATATTGAGTAGATCAGACAGGTGATGCACCTGCTGAGCGTTGCCCAGCGGCAGCTTGTTCTCAATGTCGTAGAAAAACACCTTCATACCCAAGCCTTCTGCGAGAATGCCCAATTGGGTGCCGATATGGCCGTAGCCAATAATGCCCAGCTTCTTGCCACGCGCTTCATATGCACCCACGGCCAATTTGTGCCACACGCCACGGTGCGCCTTAGCGTTAGCGGCGGGAATACCGCGTAACATCAGCAGCAATTCGCCCAGAACCATCTCGGCCACAGATCGGGTATTGGAAAATGGCGCGTTAAACACCGGAATACCACGTTTAGTCGCCGCTTTTAATTCAACCTGATTAGTACCGATGCAAAAACAGCCCACCGCCACCAGCTTTTCGGCAACGGCGAAAATCTCTTCGGTCAGATGCGTGCGCGATCGGATACCGATGAAGTGAGCATCGCGGATCGATGCCTTCAGCGATTCGCTGTCTAACGCGCCTTTATGGTATTCAATGTTGGTATAACCGGCAGCACGCAAATTATCTACCGTGCTTTGATGAACCCCTTCTACTAACAGGAATTTAATCTTTTCTTTCTCCAATGATACTTTTGCCATTTACCCAACCCTATGTTCAGACTTCAGAAGTCGCTACGGTGAAGCAGCTCTACCCAACATAACAAAAATAACGCGGGCGGCAATACAAACGATTGCCTGGCCACCAGCACAAGATACAGTCATGCCGGCATTTTTTGGTATAAAGTGCCAAAGGGGAAAGCTTATACATCAATTTTAGGGATTCAACATCAAAAAAGTTATATAAATCACCAAATTTAGCGATTTCAAGAAAAGGTATTTTAATCGGGGAATGATACGGCCAAGAGATTTCCCAGGCCGCATAACACCGGCAGACGCAGGGATTTATACGATGACCTTCACGCCATCCTGCGTACCGACCAGCGCCACATCAGCGCAACGGTTGGCGAACAAACCAACGGTGACCACGCCAGCGATGTCGTTAACTTGATTCTCTAATGCCACAGCATCGGTAATGATCAGATTATGCACGTCCAGGATCACGTTGCCGTTATCGGTGACCACGTTCTGACGATACTCTGGCAGGCCGCCCAGCTTCACCAGTTCGCGCGCCACATAGGATCGGGCCATCGGGATCACCTCCACTGGCAGCGGGAATTTGCCCAGCACATCGACCTGCTTGTTGGCATCGACGATGCAGATAAATTTACGTGCGATGGCGGCAATCACCTTTTCGCGCGTCAGCGCCGCACCGCCGCCTTTAATCATCTGCATATAGCTGTTGATTTCATCCGCCCCATCCACATAGATATCCAACGAGTCCACTTCGTTGCTATCGAAAACAGGGATGCCGAGGCTTTTCAACTTGGCGGTGGAAACATCAGAACTAGAGACCGCGCCTTCAATTTGGTGCTTGATAGAGCCAAGCGCATCAATAAAGTGGCTGGCGGTAGAACCGGTGCCGACCCCAACAAGGGTACCCGGCATCACGTATTCCAGCGCGGCCCAACCCACTGCTTTTTTCATTTCATCCTGCGTCATAATATATCCCTTGCCTTTCTGCAAAAACCTGTGCGTATTATAGGGTAAAATGCTGTTGTTCACTCAGGCAGAAACATTATTCTTTACCTTGAGCCGCATTTTTAGCCGCCCAGCGGCAAACTGCTCCTACGATTTTTACCCCTACACAACGCGCAAAATGTGGCATAGTGCTGATATCGATTTAATTTAAGAGATATCTTTTCCGATGAAACGCCCAGACTATCGAACGCTGCAAGCGCTGGACGCGGTGATCCGTGAGCGCGGCTTTGAGCGCGCCGCACAAAAGCTTTGTATCACGCAATCAGCGGTATCCCAACGCATTAAACAACTGGAAAATCTGTTCGGCCAGCCGCTGTTGGTGCGTACCGTGCCGCCACGCCCTACCGAACAGGGGCAAAAGCTGCTGGCACTGTTGCATCAGGTAGAACTGTTGGAAGAGGAGTGGCTGGGCAACGACACTGGCATCGATGCCCCCCTGCTGCTGTCGTTGGCGGTCAACGCTGACAGTCTGGCTACTTGGCTGTTGCCAGCATTGAAACCGGTACTCGCGACTTCGCCCATCCGCCTGAACCTGCAAGTGGAAGATGAAACCCGCACCCAAGAGCGGCTACGCCGAGGCGAAGTGGTGGGTGCGGTAAGTATTCAACCGCAGCCACTACCAAGCAGCCTGGTGGATCGCTTGGGCGCGTTAGACTATTTGTTTGTCGCCTCAAAGGGCTTCGCCGAACGTTATTTCCCTAACGGCGTCACCCGCTCCGCGTTGCTGAAAGCACCGGCAGTGGCATTCGACCATCTCGACGATATGCATCAGGTTTTCCTACAGCAGAACTTCGACCTGTCACCGGGCAGCGTACCCTGCCATATTGTGAACTCGTCCGAAGCCTTCGTGCAACTCGCTCGCCAGGGCACTACCTGCTGTATGATCCCACATTTGCAAATTGAGAAAGAACTTGAGTCAGGCGAGTTGATCGATCTGACTCCGGGGCTGTACCAGCGCCGCATGCTGTTTTGGCATCGCTTTGCGCCGGAAAGCCGCATGATGCGCAAAGTGACCGATGCACTGGTAGATCACGGGAGCCGAGTGCTGCGCCAGGATTAGACGACAAGGTTCACTGCGGCGAGCCTTTTTGCCATTACTGCTACTGCGCGGCGTTACGCTGCAATTCGAATACCACAACTACCTGATGGTCAAAGTGAATGCTTTGCTGTGCATAGGTGTGAGCTACGTCGCTTCCCTCCGTTGCTTTGTACATGCATATCATCGGCATCGGCTGGTCGTTAACCACATGATAGCGATTGCTGTAAACCGACCTCAATTAGCGTTAAAGCCCTTCACCCGCGAGGCGGCCTACTGGATGGCATTTTCGATGGCTTGCTGGCGTGCTTGCTCACGATAGACACCCGGCTGGGCAATACCCAATTCAACCGCGCGGATCTCATTCAGGCCTGCTTTCAATGCACCATCCAGTAGCGCATTCAGCTTATCTAATTGACGCAACGTCACCTGAACCTGGCGCACCGCACGGTAACCTTTCAACACCGACTCGCCGGTTTTCAGGTAATTGTATTCCAGTTGGGTACACAGATTGGCAGCACTGATATCTTGCTTCTTGATGTTGTTTTTCTGTAAGAAATCGACGTATTACGCTACGCGCTCATCCACCTGCTGCTTGGCCTGTACGGCGTCTTTGGAGGATGCGCTGACTTCGATCGCCAATCAGGTATCGCCTCCACGTTGGCGGTGCCAGAAGTGAGCACATGCGGCCCTTTAGGCACTTCAGCCGCCGACAATGCCAGCGGCAAGGTTCCCCCTCCAACCAATGCGGCCATAGCCAATGTTGTAAGCTTCACATTGTCTCCTTATAACAAGCTATACCAACAAAAAGGGAGCCGAGGCCCCCTGCTGCTTACTCCACTTTCGCGTCTGCGGTACGATACAGATGAACGTCCATCTGTGGGAACGGGATATTGATGTTGTTGGCATCCAGCGCGCGCTTGAAATTTTCCATCAGATCGAAGTACACGTTCCAATACTCTGCGGTGGTAGTCCATGAACGGGTGACAAAGTTCAGCGAGGATGGTGCCATTTCGTTCAGACGCACAATCACGCCTTTGGCATGCAGAATGCGCTTGTCGGCAGCAATCACGTCGCCCAGTACTTTCTTCACCACGTCGATATCAGCGTTGTAGCCTACACCCACTACGATATCTACACGGCGGTTCGGCTCACGGGAGTAGTTGATAATATTGCCAGCGATGACTTTACCGTTGGGCACCACAATGATTTTGTTATCGCCGGTGCATAAGGTGGTGGAGAAGATCTGCACCTGATTGACGGTGCCAGCCACGCCGCCCAGATCAACGTATTCACCTACACGCAGTGGACGGAAGATCACCAGCAACACGCCAGCAGCAAAATTGGACAGCGAACCTTGCAGCGCCAAACCAACAGCCAAACCAGCGGCACCCAGCACAGCGATCACCGATGTGGTCTGCACGCCTACACGCCCCAACACCGCGATAAAGGTGAATGCCAGCACACCGTAACGCACCAGCGCCGACAGGAAGCCCGCGATCGTGGTATCAATGCCACGCAACTTCATCACGCGGTTTACCATATTGCTGGCCACGCGGGCGGCGATCGAACCGATGACCAGGATAGCAATAGCGGCGACAATGTTCACCGCATACTGGATCAACAAGTCTTGGTTATTCACCAACCAATCGCCAGCACCGTGCAGGCCGTCTACTACATTCAAATCTTTCATTCGTGTCGTCCTATCTCTGTCCCTGTAGGGATAAACGCGCAAAAGTATGCCGACACCGACCCAAAAGATTTCAAATTGCAGCTTGAAAGACAACGAGTCTAGGATGCCAGCCGGAAACTACCCTCTAAGGTTAACCAAGATTAAAGCCGCACGCCAACCGTAAGCGTTAAAAATAACCGTAACTATGGCTTGTTTCTTCTATGCTAAAACAGCACTCGCGTTTTTTTAAGACTAGGAACTCGTCCGCCATGCATATCCGTTCCTCATTTCGGCACTACTGGCAGGTCAGGCCCAGGCTGCTGTTCTCTGTTGGCGCAGGACTGCTGTGCGCACTGCTACTACCTTTACAGTTCTCGCTGCTGCAACGGCTGATGATCGGTTGGAACGTGCTGGCTTGGCTTTACTTGCTGTTTCTCTGGCGATTGATGCTGGTAAGCACGCCGACACATATCCGTCAGATCGCCCGTACGCAGGATGAAAGCGCCAGCATAGTGTTGGCGCTGGTCAGCATTAGTTGTCTGGTGAGCATACTAGCGATCCTGTTTGAACTGAGCAGCGCCAAACAAGCCAGCAACTCGCTGAAAACCCTGCATCTAGCGTTGACCGGCACCACATTGTCGGTGTCTTGGCTACTGCTGCCAACCGCCTTTACCATGCATTACGCCCATCAATTTTACTGCCGGGGTGCCTCACAAGCCCCATTGCCACTGCTGTTTCCCGGCAACCTTACCGAACCGACCTATCTAGACTTCGCCTATTTCTCGTTCACCATCGCGGTGGCGTTACAAACAGCCGATGTGGCGGTCGGCACGGCGGAGGTACGGAAGATCACTCTGCTGCATTCGGTGATCTCCTTCGTGTTCAATATGGCGATTCTGGGGCTATCAATTAACGTTGGTGCCGGTCTTTTGGGCTGAAAAAAAACAGGCTCCCTATAGGGAGCCTGGCATGTTTTGAAACAGTTAGCCGAAACTTACAGAACGTCTACCGCGTTCAAATCTTTGAAAGCCTGCTCCAAACGAGCCACCATGCTGGTCTGTGCTGCACGCAGCCATACACGTGGATCATAATATTTTTTGTTCGGCTGATCGGCACCTTTCGGGTTGCCCAGTTGACTTTGTAGGTAAGCTTCGTTGGCTTTGTAATACTGTAAGATGCCATCCCAAGTCGCCCATTGGGTATCGGTATCAATATTCATCTTGATCACACCGTAGCCGACTGACTCTTTGATTTCTGCGTCGGTAGAGCCGGAACCACCGTGGAACACAAAGTTCAAGCTGTTGTGCGGCAGGTGGTATTTCTTGGATACGTAGTCCTGAGAATCACGCAGGATAGTCGGAGTCAGTTTGACGTTACCTGGCTTGTACACGCCATGCACGTTGCCGAACGAAGCGGCGATGGTGAAACGTGGGCTGATGGCGTGCAGTTTTTCGTAGGCGTAAGCCACGTCTTCCGGCTGGGTGTATAGCGCGGAGGCATCCATATGGCTGTTATCCACGCCATCTTCTTCACCGCCGGTACAGCCCAGTTCGATTTCCAACGTCATGCCGATCTTCGCCATGCGAGCCAGATACTGGCTGCAAATCGCGATGTTTTCTTCTAGGGATTCTTCAGACAAGTCGATCATGTGGGAAGAGAACAACGGTTTGCCAGTCGCGGCGAAATGTTTCTCGCCAGCGTCCAGCAGGCCATCCAACCATGGCAGTAGTTTCTTGGCACAATGGTCGGTGTGCAGAATAACCGGCACGCCGTAATGCTCAGCCATCAGGTGGACATGATGCGCCCCGGAGATTGCCCCCAGGATCGCGGCCCCCTGTGGAACATCCGTCTTCACGCCTTTGCCAGCGATAAACGCGGCACCGCCGTTAGAAAACTGCACAATCACCGGTGCACGCACTTTCGCTGCTGTTTCCAATACCGCGTTGATGGAGTCAGTACCCACGCAATTCACTGCTGGCAACGCAAAGTTGTTCTCTTTGGCTACCGCGAATACTTTCTGAACGTCATCGCCCGTGATGACACCTGGTCTTACGAAATCAAAAATTTTAGACATGTGACTTTGCCCTGTTTTATCGGCTATAGACATAAGGTGGAGGTAAATCGATTTTTTTCACGCCGTGCTGCCGTTACCGCGCATTATAATACCAACGGGCATTCCGCCTCCCATTGCCTGAATTACTGCTTAGCGCGCTCTTCCAACATCACAACCGCCGGCAATGGCTTCCCTTCAACAAATTCGAGGAAAGCGCCACCGCCAGTGGAAATATAGGAGATTTTGTCAGCGATACCGAACAGATCAATTGCTGCCAAAGTGTCGCCGCCACCCGCGATAGAAAAGGCTGCACTATCAGCAATTGCACGGGCGACGATCTCGGTTCCCTTACGGAAATTAGGGAACTCGAATACGCCGACTGGGCCATTCCACAGAATGGTTTTGGCGTTCTTCAGGATAACGGCTAGACGCTCAGCAGAGACATCACCCATATCCAGAATTTGCTCATTATCCTTGATCTCGTTGGCTTGCTTCACGGTGGCTGCGGCAGTTTCAGAGAACTCAGTCGCTACGCGTACATCGGTTGGTACCGGAATATCACAGGTTTTCAGCAGATTCTGCGCATTTGGGATTAGATCCGGCTCATACAGGGACTGGCCCACATTGTTGCCCTGTGCCGCCACAAAGGTGTTGGCGATGCCGCCACCGACGATCAGTTGATCGGCGATTTTGGACAACGAGTCCAACACCGTTAGTTTGGTGGAGACTTTAGAGCCACCAACGATAGCGACCATCGGGCGAGTCGGGTTGCCCAACGCCTTGCCCAGCGCTTCCAACTCGGCAGATAGCAGCGGGCCAGCACAGGCTACCGGGGCGAATTTGCCCACTCCGTGGGTAGATGCCTGTGCGCGATGTGCAGTGCCGAAGGCGTCCATCACATACACGTCACACAGTGCCGCATATTTCTTCGACAGGGTTTCGTCGTCTTTTTTCTCACCCTTGTTGAAACGGACGTTTTCCAATACCACCAACTCGCCTTCGTCGACGTCCACGCCATCCAGATAATTCTTCGCCAGACGTACCGGCGATTTCAGATGCTCTTTCAGGTAATTGACCACTGGCAGCAGGGAGAATTCTTCGTTATATTCACCTTCAGTAGGACGCCCCAAGTGGGAAGTTACCATTACGCGAGCGCCTTGTTTCATCGCAGCTTCAATAGTCGGCAAGGAGGCGCGAATACGTGCATCGGAAGTCACTTTGCCATTTTTCACTGGTACGTTGAGATCGGAACGGATCAGAACGCGTTTACTCCCCAGATCCAAATCGGACATCTTAATTATAGACATGGTGAAACCTCTATTCTTGTTGATTCTCTATAATGTTGCCTGAGTAACGCACCAGCTAATGCTGATGCAAGCGGCCATTACCCGTGTTGTATCCAGCACCCTTTGGCAAAGCCCTATTCCTTGTCACACTAAGCCCAATCCATAACCGGGGCTGTATACCATCGACAACCGTACTGCGCAGTGCGGATCCAAGGTTAAAACCAATCAAGACTCATTAGTCTTAGCCATTGCATCTAATCAACTATATCACGAAAATATCCGCCTGCAGTTACGCCACAAGTTCCGGTGATAGACTTATACCGTCTGCTGATCGTTCATGGCGGAGTGAGCGATAGTCACGGTACCCGCCTCGATACTGTAGGCCCCCACTAAACCACTGACAGTTTGATCAAGGGAATAATGCAATGGGGGTGCATAATGCGCTGCCTGCTGGTTGACACCAAACACGAAAGTGGTGTGCAGTCGTTGCTACCCGCATGGGCAAACGCGGTACCTGCTTCATTCATTCTGTTCGTCAGGATATTACCGCCGCCACCCTGGCGCTTCTGCGGTATAGCACACTAACTGAAACGCTTCAGCTGAGCATAAACCAAAGTGTTTGTAAAAGGAACAGGCGCAGCAAATACGCTGAGCAGCAGAAGCTGCATTTTACCAGAATAATAGCCTATCCTAGTAGGCATGCATTGTTGCAGCCAGTCGGCACACGAACAGCACGCAACAACCGCAGCATACAGGGAGTACGTGAGGATGGTGAGCACTGCCCAGGGCCATAAAAGGCAAATAAAATAGCCTAATGGGATAGGCTCTAAGATGTTCTGGCTCAGATTTTGGCTCAAGGCGGTGGTAGGAAAGATTAGCGGTGCGGATAAAAAAACGGCTCCCTTAATGTGGAAGCCGTTATAGTGGCGCAGATTAAGGGAAGCCTTAACTCAACGGCATTGCCAGGCGTTGTCATGGGTAATGCGATGCACTTTACTTCAGCAGCGCCTGCGCCTTGGCCACCACGTTATCCACGGTGAAGCCGAACTCTTTAAATAGCTGCTCTGCTGGCGCTGACTCACCGAAGGTGGTCATACCAACGATGACACCATTCAGACCCACGTACTTGTACCAGTAATCCGCAATACCCGCCTCCACCGCCACGCGGGCCTTCGCCGCCGCTGGCAGTACCGATTCACGGTAAGCGGCATTCTGCTTGTCGAACACATCGGTCGAGGGCATTGACACCACGCGCACTTTGTGGCCAGCTGCCGTCAGTTTGTCCGCCGCTTCCACCGTGATGCCCACTTCCGAGCCAGTGGCAATCAAGATAACTTCCGGCGTGCCAGTGCAATCCTTCAGCACGTAGCCGCCACGGTACACGTTCGCCAACTGCTCTGCGGTACGCAGCTGCTGGGCCAAATTCTGGCGCGAGAACACCAGCGTGGTCGGGCCATCGTTGCGCTCGATGCCGTACTGCCAGGCAATCGCTGATTCCACCTGATCACACGGACGCCAGGTGCTCATGTTTGGAGTCACACGTAGGCTGGCCAACTGCTCTACCGGCTGGTGAGTCGGGCCGTCTTCCCCCAGGCCGATGGAGTCATGGGTGTATACGAACAGGTTGCGCAATTTCATCAGCGCCGCCATGCGCACCGCGTTGCGGGCATATTCCACAAACATCAGGAAGGTCGCCGAGTACGGCAGGAAACCACCGTGCAGCGCGATGCCGTTGGTGATGGCAGTCATGCCGAATTCTCGCACACCGTAGTGAATGTAGTTGCCCGCAGGGTCAACGTTCAGCGGTTTAGAACCGGACCACATGGTCAGGTTGCTCGGTGCCAGATCAGCGGAACCGCCGAGGAATTCCGGTAGCAGCTTGCCGTAGGTTTCCAGCGCGTTCTGTGACGCCTTGCGGCTGGCGATGTTGGCCGGGTTGGCTTGTAACCCTTCTACGAAGGCCTTCGCCTCGGTGTGCCAGTGAGCCGGTAGTTCGCCGTTTATGCGGCGCTTGAACTCGGTAGCCAGCTCAGGGAAGGCTTTAGCGTAAGCGGCGAAGCGATCATTCCAGGCAGCTTCTTTGGCCTGGCCAGCGTCTTTCGCATCCCATTGGGCGTAGATATCCTGCGGGATTTCGAAGGCGGCATATTTCCAGCCAAGCTGTTCGCGGGTAGCAGCCACTTCAGCAGCACCCAGCGCAGCACCATGCACGTCATGGCTACCCGCTTTGTTCGGTGAACCGAAACCGATTATGGTTTTGCACATCAGCAGTGATGGTTTGTCGGTGAACCTGCGAGCTTCTTCAATCGCCGCCTTGATGGCGTCCGGGTTGTGGCCGTCGACGTTACGCACGACATGCCAGCCATAAGCTTCAAAGCGCTCAGCAGTATTGTCGGTGAACCAGCCATCGACGTGACCATCAATGGAGATGCCATTGTCATCGTAAAAGGCAGTCAACTTGCCAAGCTTCAACGTACCGGCCAACGAACAAACTTCGTGGGAGATACCTTCCATCATGCAGCCGTCGCCCATGAAAGCGTAAGTGCAGTGGTCAACGATATTGTGACCTGGGCGATTGAACTGCGCGCCCAACGTGCGTTCGGCAATGGCAAAACCCACAGCGTTGGCGATACCTTGGCCGAGTGGGCCGGTGGTGGTTTCGACGCCAGGAGTATAGCCGTATTCCGGGTGGCCCGGCGTTTTGGAGTGCAGTTGGCGGAAGTTTTCCAGCTCGCTCATCGGCAGGTCATAGCCAGTGAGGTGCAGCAGGCTGTAAATCAACATGGAGCCGTGACCGTTGGACAGCACAAAACGATCGCGATCAGCCCAGAGCGGGTTAGTTGGGTTGTGGTTTAGGTAGTCACGCCACAGGACTTCAGCGATATCCGCCATCCCCATAGGTGCCCCCGGATGGCCGGAATTCGCTTTTTGTACGGCGTCCATGCTGAGTGCGCGGATGGCGTTGGCAAGCTCTTTACGAGAGGACATGTTTTACTCCAAGTCGGATTAAAAAAGCAGTCAAGTTTCCTATTTTCTCAGACTCCGCATTAAAACGGCAATCCCTAATACCAAATGAGAACGAGCGTACTGCTTTTGAGTGTGATGAGACAGTTTTCGGAATAATGCCCTTATCTATCGCACTGGCGTACACTAGTCTCATGCGGCAATATCTATTCTCTATAGCAACATTCTCCCTTTCCTTGTTATTATCACGGGATGATAACGTTATTAAGATTCGTACCTCTTTGTTAGCGATAAGGATTCCTTAGTGAGCAGTTGCCAAAACTGGAACACCGAGGCGTTGATACAATCTGGCACACAGGTTTTCCAAGTAGCGACGCTAAGCAATGACGACATAAAACCCTAAGCGATAAATCCAGCACAGAGATGGACAGCAAGGCACAAATCGCGCGTGCTGACAGCACCGTTGACAAACGTCTGAGCAAAATCGCAACGGCACTGGGGGATAATATCAACGGCATGCCCGCCAACTATAAGGTTTAAATTACTCAATGCCCAGTTCTCGCAGTAGCAGGAAAGCACCGCAGATGACTACTCATTCGACTTGATGGAAAAAACGCGGCATCGATCCCAACGGCCTCATCACCCGCTTTGAAAAATTGGCGAAAGTGGTACCCGACCATCAAAGCAACCTGTTCGATGACCATCCGTCTTCTGAAGCGCGCGCACAACATCTGCGACTGTATTGCGGCTGACCAGTAAGGCGAAGTGGGGATAAAACGGATGGCGTGCATTGCGCGCTCCGCCATCATTTATCAGGCTCAGCGCCCTTTCTTTTTGCGGCCAGGCTGGGTAAAACGCTTGCGAGCAGCCAGGCTACTGCCAGATCTATTGCCGTTTCTCGGCCCATTATTGCCAGCTAAATTTTTCACCGCGGGTTTGGCTTTCTTCACCGATTTCACTTCTGAGGAAGAATCCTCAATCAATTTGAATAGTTGCCCTCGCTCGTCGTCGGTCAAATCACGCCACTCCCCCAAAGGCAGCCCTATCAGGCTAACATTCATGATACGGGTTCGTTCCAGCTTGGTGACTTCATAGCCAAAATATTCACACATACGGCGTATTTGGCGGTTAAGCCCCTGTACCAGCACAATACGAAAGACCAATGGCGTTTCTTTCTTCACCTTGCACTTTTTGGTCACCGTACCCAGCATCGGCACACCGTCCCCCAGACCACGGATAACGTCATCGGTCAGCGGTTTGTTGACGGTAACCCGATATTCTTTCTCGTGGCCGTTGCCCGCACGCAGGATTTTGTTTACCAGATCACCCTGGTTGGTGAGGAAAATCAGCCCCTGTGAGTCCTTATCCAACCGACCAATCGGGAAGATGCGGGTGCTGTGATTAACAAAATCGACGATATTGTCTTTTTCGCCGTCTTCCGTGGTGCTGACAATGCCAACCGGTTTGTTTAACGCAATGAAGATCAGGTTATCTTCGTTACGGGGTTCAATCACTTGGCCATTGACCTTGACGACATCGCCTGGAAACACCCGATCGCCAAGCGTAACACGCTTGCCATTGATAAAAACATTGCCTTGTTCAATGTAGCGATCGGCATCACGACGAGAGCAAATACCACTTTCACTAATATATTTGTTCAGACGTAGAGATGATTTGCTCAGCATGGCTTCTCCAAAACCGGAAATATCTTTTATTTTTAAGGCAGCGGGAAACCGGCTGGCTCTTCTTTTCCGCAATGCGATCAATTACGTGCGCCCAGCTAGGGCTGATGCTTTTCTCGGCAACTTTCTAACCAATACGCCTTGCCATAGCTATCGCTTATACCTCTTTCTTCGCTGCCTGTAGATATAGCATTTCCAAGCCCAGGGTGGCTGCGGCCAACGCGGTGATATCTGACTGATCATAGGCTGGTGCCACTTCCACTACGTCCATGCCAACGATATTCAACGATTGCATGCCGCGCACCAGCTTCAGCGCGCGATCCGAGGTCAGACCGCCGATCACCGGGGTGCCGGTGCCGGGGGCGAAAGCCGGGTCTAGGCAGTCGATGTCGAAAGTCAGATATACCGGCATGTCGCCAACGATCTGTTTGATCTGGGTCAGCAAGTCTTCCACGCTGCGATCGTTGACCTGCGCGGCGTCCAACACGGTGAAGCCATTGCCATAGTCGAATTCGGTACGGATGCCGATTTGCACTGAGTGATGTGGGTCGATCAGGCCTTCATTCGGCGCATGGAAGAACATGGTGCCGTGGTCATATTTGCTGCCATTGGCGTAAGTGTCAGTGTGAGCGTCAAAATGTACCAACGCCAGCTTGCCGAAATGCTTAGCGTGAGCGCGCAGCAACGGCAGCGTGACGAAATGATCGCCGCCGAAAGAAAGCATGTGCTTGCCGGACATCAGCAGTTTTTCTGCGTGTGCTTGTAATTTGTCGCTCATATCCTGAGCGTCACCGAAGTTGAACACGATATCGCCACAGTCAACCACATTCAGACGATCACGCAGATCAAAATGCCACGGCCAGCGGTTACCTTCCCAGGCGAGGTTGGTGGAGACCTGACGGATCGCCGCTGGGCCATGGCGACCACCGGCACGGCCAGAGGTTGCCATGTCAAATGGAATACCGGTGATGACCCACTCTGCATTACTGTCGTAAGGCATGAAATTCAGCGGAAAGCGCAAGAAACCAAAGGCGTTGGACACTAAAGAATTATCGAACTCATGACCTAATGTGCTCATAGTAAACCCTCAATTTTAGCAAGCAGTTACAAAATCCTCACACGTCGTTAGCCCGACGGAAAGAGATTTATACCCACAATAATTGGCGTTGACATGATGGAAAACATCAGGCCATGTCCATCAGGCAGTTCATAATCTTTGTCGGCGGGTTTTACTTTTTTGTACTGCGACGGCAGAAAGCTGGCGGTGTGTTATGGTCATCATACACTCCATGGCTATCGTTAAAAGCCAAACGACGGGAATGGTGTAATAACCTGTATCCGCAACCCTTTCTCAGCCACAAAACCAAAATAGCCTACTAAATTTCTCTTTCCGGCGCGTAGGCCATTTTGCGCCGGATACTTCTCTATTCCGGGAGGTATCATAGAGACGAAAAAAAACCGTATGCCTATGACAGCACTACGGTTTTCACTCATCCATATGATGTGTAGGAACATCTTGGAATAGGTAAGTGGCGGAACGGACGGGACTCGAACCCGCGACCCCCTGCGTGACAGGCAGGTATTCTAACCAACTGAACTACCGCTCCACCGGTTCTTCTACGTTGCATCTCACGACGCCAGGCAAAATCGACTTGGCCTATTTTGCATTTTATCAGTGGTAATACTGATAACGTTTATTTGGTGCCTGGCAGTGTCCTACTCTCACATGGGGAGACCCCACACTACCATCGGCGCTACGGCGTTTCACTGCTGAGTTCGGCATGGAGTCAGGTGGGACCACCGCGCTATCGCCGCCAGGCAAAGTTTTTTTACCGAATTACTAACCTATCTTAAATAAAGTGGTGCTGATACCCAGAGTCGAACTGGGGACCTCACCCTTACCAAGGGTGCGCTCTACCAACTGAGCCATATCAGCACACTACACTAATTTGATGCCTGGCAGTGTCCTACTCTCACATGGGGAGACCCCACACTACCATCGGCGCTACGGCGTTTCACTGCTGAGTTCGGCATGGAATCAGGTGGGACCACCGCGCTATTGCCGCCAGGCAAAGTCTGTTTCATTCTCGGCCGTTACTCACGTAACCACCAGAACCAATCTCGGAACTCGCTGAAAATAACTCCACCCCTGCCTATAACACACCTTCGGTGTTGTAAGGTTAAGCCTCACGGCTCATTAGTACTGGTTAGCTCAAAGCATCGCTGCTCTTACACACCCAGCCTATCCACGTCTTCGTCTTAAACGTGCCTTCAGGGACCTCTCAGACCCAGGGAAGACTCATCTCGAGGCCAGTTTCGCGCTTAGATGCTTTCAGCGCTTATCTGTTCCGCACTTAGCTACCGGGCAATGCCATTGGCATGACAACCCGAACACCAGCGGTGCGTTCACTCCGGTCCTCTCGTACTAGGAGCAATCCCTCTCAATCTTCCTACGCCCACGGCAGATAGGGACCGAACTGTCTCACGACGTTCTAAACCCAGCTCGCGTACCACTTTAAATGGCGAACAGCCATACCCTTGGGACCTACTTCAGCCCCAGGATGTGATGAGCCGACATCGAGGTGCCAAACACCGCCGTCGATATGAACTCTTGGGCGGTATCAGCCTGTTATCCCCGGAGTACCTTTTATCCGTTGAGCGATGGCCCTTCCATTCAGAACCACCGGATCACTAAGACCTACTTTCGTACCTGCTCGAGCCGTCACTCTCGCAGTCAAGCCAGCTTATGCCTTTGCACTAAACTCACGATGTCCGACCGTGATTAGCTGACCTTCGTGCTCCTCCGTTACTCTTTGGGAGGAGACCGCCCCAGTCAAACTACCCACCAGACACTGTCCTCACCCCGGGTCACGGGGCAAAGTTAGAACATCAAACATTAAAGGGTGGTATTTCAAGGGTGGCTCCTCGCAGACTGGCGTCCACGATTCACTGCCTCCCACCTATCCTACACATCAAGGCTCCATGTTCAGTGTCAAGCTATAGTAAAGGTTCACGGGGTCTTTCCGTCTTGCCGCGGGTACACTGCATCTTCACAGCGAGTTCAATTTCACTGAGTCTCGGGTGGAGACAGCCTGGCCATCATTACGCCATTCGTGCAGGTCGGAACTTACCCGACAAGGAATTTCGCTACCTTAGGACCGTTATAGTTACGGCCGCCGTTTACTGGGGCTTCGATCAAGAGCTTCGCCTTGCGGCTAACCCCATCAATTAACCTTCCAGCACCGGGCAGGCGTCACACCGTATACGTCCACTTTCGTGTTGGCACAGTGCTGTGTTTTTATTAAACAGTTGCAGCCAGCTGGTCTCTGCGACTGGCTTCAGCTCCCTCCGATACGGAGTTCACCTACATGCCAGCGTGCCTTCTCCCGAAGTTACGGCACCATTTTGCCTAGTTCCTTCACCCGAGTTCTCTCAAGCGCCTCGGTATTCTCTACCTGACCACCTGTGTCGGTTTGGGGTACGATTAAAGGTGACCTGATGCTTAGAGGCTTTTCCTGGAAGCAGGGCATCAACAGCTTCTGCACCTTGGTGCATCGTCATCACGCCTCAGGGTTTCTGTATGGCGTTCCGGATTTACCCAAAACGCCCCCCTACACGCTTAAACCGGGACAACCGTCGCCCGGCCTGCCTAGCCTTCTCCGTCCCCCCTTCGCAGTCACACCCAGTACAGGAATATTAACCTGTTGCCCATCGACTACGCTTTTCAGCCTCGCCTTAGGGGTCGACTCACCCTGCCCCGATTAACGTTGGACAGGAACCCTTGGTCTTCCGGCGAGCGGGTTTTTCACCCGCTTTATCGTTACTTATGTCAGCATTCGCACTTCTGATACCTCCAGCACCCCTCACAGGACACCTTCAACGGCTTACAGAACGCTCCCCTACCCAACAACGCATCAGCGCCGCTGCCGCAGCTTCGGTGCATGGTTTAGCCCCGTTACATCTTCCGCGCAGGCCGACTCGACCAGTGAGCTATTACGCTTTCTTTCAATGATGGCTGCTTCTAAGCCAACATCCTGGCTGTCTGGGCCTTCCCACATCGTTTCCCACTTAACCATGACTTTGGGACCTTAGCTGGCGGTCTGGGTTGTTTCCCTCTTCACGACGGACGTTAGCACCCGCCGTGTGTCTCCCGTGATAACATGCTTCGGTATTCGCAGTTTGCATCGGGTTGGTAAGCCGGGATGGCCCCCTAGCCGAAACAGTGCTCTACCCCCGAAGATGAATTCACGAGGCGCTACCTAAATAGCTTTCGGGGAGAACCAGCTATCTCCCGGTTTGATTGGCCTTTCACCCCCAGCCACAGGTCATCCGCTAATTTTTCAACATTAGTCGGTTCGGTCCTCCAGGTGGTGTTACCCAACCTTCAACCTGCCCATGGCTAGATCACCGGGTTTCGGGTCTATACCTTGCAACTCTTCGCCCAGTTAAGACTCGGTTTCCCTACGGCTCCCCTATGCGGTTAACCTTGCTACAAAATATAAGTCGCTGACCCATTATACAAAAGGTACGCAGTCACACCTCAACGGTGCTCCCACTGCTTGTACGTACACGGTTTCAGGTTCTTTTTCACTCCCCTCGCCGGGGTTCTTTTCGCCTTTCCCTCACGGTACTGGTTCACTATCGGTCAGTCAGGAGTATTTAGCCTTGGAGGATGGTCCCCCCATATTCAGACAGGATGTCACGTGTCCCGCCCTACTCATCGAACTCACAGCCAGTGCATTTTTGTGTACGGGGCTATCACCCTTTACTGCGCGACTTTCCAGACGCTTCCACTAACACACCCGCTGATTCAGGTTCTGGGCTGGCCCCCGTTCGCTCGCCGCTACTGGGGGGATCTCGGTTGATTTCTTTTCCTCGGGGTACTTAGATGTTTCAGTTCCCCCGGTTCGCTTCGTCAAGCTATGTATTCACTTAACGATAGTGTGACGTATCACACTGGGTTTCCCCATTCGGGTATCGCCGGCTATAACGGTTCATATCACCTTACCGGCGCTTTTCGCAGATTAGCACGCCCTTCATCGCCTCTGACTGCCTAGGCATCCACCGTGTACGCTTAGTCACTTAACCTTACAACCCGAAGGTGTCTCACTTCGCATTGCAAACAGGTGAGTGTCACCATGACAGCTTGACCCTTACCCCAATACCTCTACGCAGGGATAAGCTTCAGCCGCCATTTTTCAATTTTCAGCTTGTTCCAGATTGTTAAAGAGCAAAATACTTCACAGCATACTGCTGCCAGTACACTCTGAAGTAGTGAAACACCGCACTCGGACTTTATGGTGGAGCTAAGCGGGATCGAACCGCTGACCTCCTGCGTGCAAGGCAGGCGCTCTCCCAGCTGAGCTATAGCCCCATACTGTCACTTGCAGAGACCTTTGAGATCACAACTTCTTTTCTAGGCAAGGCATGGTGTTGCGACGCATATTTCAATATGCGAGCGGTACTATGACGCAGCATAGAAGAGAAGTGGTAGGCCTGAGTGGACTTGAACCACCGACCTCACCCTTATCAGGGGTGCGCTCTAACCACCTGAGCTACAAGCCTATTAAGGTATTTCTGCTCGCTACTTTCATCAGACAATCTGTGTGAGCACGCCACACAAATCAATATCTTTCGGTAAGGAGGTGATCCAACCGCAGGTTCCCCTACGGTTACCTTGTTACGACTTCACCCCAGTCATGAATCACAAAGTGGTAAGCGCCCTCCCGAAGGTTAAGCTACCTACTTCTTTTGCAACCCACTCCCATGGTGTGACGGGCGGTGTGTACAAGGCCCGGGAACGTATTCACCGCAGCATTCTGATCTACGATTACTAGCGATTCCGACTTCATGGAGTCGAGTTGCAGACTCCAATCCGGACTACGACGTACTTTGTGAGGTCCGCTTGCTCTCGCGAGGTCGCTTCTCTTTGTATACGCCATTGTAGCACGTGTGTAGCCCTACTCGTAAGGGCCATGATGACTTGACGTCATCCCCACCTTCCTCCGGTTTATCACCGGCAGTCTCCTTTGAGTTCCCGACTTTATCGCTGGCAACAAAGGATAAGGGTTGCGCTCGTTGCGGGACTTAACCCAACATTTCACAACACGAGCTGACGACAGCCATGCAGCACCTGTCTCAGAGCTCCCGAAGGCACCCCTCCATCTCTGGAAAGTTCTCTGGATGTCAAGAGTAGGTAAGGTTCTTCGCGTTGCATCGAATTAAACCACATGCTCCACCGCTTGTGCGGGCCCCCGTCAATTCATTTGAGTTTTAACCTTGCGGCCGTACTCCCCAGGCGGTCGATTTAACGCGTTAGCTACGGAAGCCACCCCTCAAGGGCGCAACCTCCAAATCGACATCGTTTACAGCGTGGACTACCAGGGTATCTAATCCTGTTTGCTCCCCACGCTTTCGCACCTGAGCGTCAGTCTTTGTCCAGGGGGCCGCCTTCGCCACCGGTATTCCTCCAGATCTCTACGCATTTCACCGCTACACCTGGAATTCTACCCCCCTCTACAAGACTCTAGCTTGCCAGTCTCAAATGCCGTTCCCACGTTGAGCGCGGGGATTTCACATCTGACTTAACAAACCGCCTGCGTGCGCTTTACGCCCAGTAATTCCGATTAACGCTTGCACCCTCCGTATTACCGCGGCTGCTGGCACGGAGTTAGCCGGTGCTTCTTCTGCGAGTAACGTCAATGCAATGTCTTATTAACACATTACCCTTCCTCCTCGCTGAAAGTGCTTTACAACCCGAAGGCCTTCTTCACACACGCGGCATGGCTGCATCAGGCTTGCGCCCATTGTGCAATATTCCCCACTGCTGCCTCCCGTAGGAGTCTGGACCGTGTCTCAGTTCCAGTGTGGCTGGTCATCCTCTCAGACCAGCTAGGGATCGTCGCCTAGGTGAGCCGTTACCCCACCTACCAGCTAATCCCACCTGGGCACATCTGATGGCGTGAGGCCCGAAGGTCCCCCACTTTGGTCTTGCGACGTTATGCGGTATTAGCTACCGTTTCCACTAGTTATCCCCCGCCATCAGGCAGTTTCCCAGACATTACTCACCCGTCCGCCGCTCGTCACCCAGAGAGCAAGCTCTCTTGTGCTACCGCTCGACTTGCATGTGTTAGGCCTGCCGCCAGCGTTCAATCTGAGCCATGATCAAACTCTTCAATTCAAAGCTTGATATGCTTCAACTTGTGAAGCGCTGCTCAAAGATTTACTGCATGAATGTTACTTCAGGTAGTCACTCTTCAAGACTTGATATTTTTTCGTCCCAACAGGGACGGGATATTGTCTTGTGGAGTGCCCACACAGATTGTCTGATAAATTGTTAAAGAGCGGTAAGTCAGCCGCAGCACGGCGGCAAACTTGAGGTGGCGTATACTACGCTTTCCCTCTGAAGAGTCAAGCCATTATTTTGACTTTTCCCTTGCTGATCCGGCAGCGTATCTGCCGAAATACCGGGCCAGTGGGGGCGCATTATAGGGCGTTCTCGGCAGCCCGCAACACCTAAATGCAAAAAACTTTTCAAGCGCTTAAATAACCACCAAAAACAAATAATAAATAAAAAAAAGAGAGCGGTCACCCGTTCCCTTTTATCTTTGTTAGGGGTAATCACCGTGACTGATGGGCAACGATATGTTCGTTTTCGACATCCAATGTCACCAGTTTGCCTGGAATCAACACGCCAGAGAGAATTTCTTGCGCCAGCGGGTTTTCGATCTCCTGCTGGATAGCGCGTTTCAATGGACGTGCACCATACACAGGATCGAAACCTGTTTTACCCAACAACTCCAACGCCGGTTCGGTCATGGTGACTTCGTAACCGCGTTCTTCCAAGCGTTTGTAAAGACGCGCCAGTTGAATCTTGGCTATTTCGGCAATGTGATTTTGGCTAAGTGGATGAAATACCACTACTTCATCTATGCGGTTAATAAATTCTGGGCGGAAGTGATGGCTCACCATTTCCATCACAGATTCTTTCATCTGCTCGTAGCTCATTTGACCGAAATGCTCCTGGATCAGATCAGAACCCAAGTTGGAGGTCATAATCACCACCGTATTGCGGAAGTCAACGGTACGACCCTGACCATCAGTCAGACGCCCATCATCCAATACCTGCAAAAGAACGTTGAACACATCTGGATGCGCTTTCTCTACTTCATCGAGCAGGATCACTGAATAAGGTCTGCGGCGCACCGCTTCAGTCAGGTAACCGCCTTCTTCGTAGCCAACATAGCCCGGAGGAGCACCCACTAGCCGAGATACAGAATGTTTCTCCATAAACTCGGACATATCGATGCGCACAATTGCTTCGTCGCTGTCGAACAGAAACGAAGCCAGTGCTTTGCAGAGTTCGGTTTTACCCACCCCAGTCGGACCAAGGAATAGGAATGAACCGATCGGGCGATTAGGATCGGAAAGTCCGGCACGGCTGCGACGAATCGCGTTAGAAACTGCACTGACTGCTTCATCCTGGCCGATCACCCGTGAATGCAATTCCTGCTCCAGACGTAGCAGCTTGTCGCGTTCGCCTTCCAACATTCTGGCAACCGGAATACCGGTAGCACGCGCCAACACTTCGGCAATTTCCGCATCGGTCACCCGATTGCGCAGTAGCTTCATGGTGTTGCCTTCAGCCTGCGTCGCAGCGGCGAGCTGCTTTTCCAGCTCAGGGATCTTACCGTACTGCAATTCAGACATTCGCCCCAAGTCACCGACGCGGCGTGCCTGCTCCAAGGTGATCTTGGCCTGCTCCAGTTCGGCTTTGATGTTCTGGGTACCGGAGAGCGAGGCTTTCTCAGCTTTCCACTCTTCTTCCAGCTCAGAATATTCACGCTCTTTTTGCTCCAGTTCACTACTGAGCATCTCCAGGCGTTTTTTACTGGCGTCATCAGATTCTTTATTTAGCGCCTGCTGTTCCAGTTTCAATTGAATGATACGGCGCTCCAGCCGATCGAGCGACTCTGGCTTGGAGTCCATCTGCATGCGGATGCTAGACGCCGCTTCATCGATCAAATCGATGGCCTTGTCCGGCAGTTGACGATCAGAAATATAGCGGTGGGACAGCGTTGCCGCCGCCACGATCGCCGGGTCGGTGATCTGCACATGGTGATGTAGCTCATAACGTTCTTTCAAGCCACGCAGAATAGCAATAGTATCTTCAACGGACGGTTCCGCAACATAGACTTTTTGGAAGCGACGCTCAAGCGCCGCGTCTTTCTCTATATATTGGCGATACTCATCCAGCGTAGTCGCGCCAACGCAATGCAGTTCCCCACGCGCCAAAGCCGGTTTCAGCATGTTGCCAGCATCCATCGCACCGTCGGCTTTTCCTGCACCAACCATAATGTGTAGTTCGTCAATAAACAGGATCACGCTACCTTCCTGTTTAGCCAAATCGCTCAATACCCCTTTCAGTCGTTCTTCAAACTCGCCGCGATACTTGGCACCAGCGATCAGCGCCCCCATATCGAGCGACAGCACACGCTTGTGCTTCAGTCCTTCGGGTACTTCTCCATTGATAATGCGCTGCGCCAGACCTTCAACGATGGCGGTTTTACCCACGCCAGGTTCACCGATCAGCACCGGGTTATTTTTTGTACGACGTTGCAACACTTGAATGGTGCGGCGGATTTCTTCGTCACGGCCAATAACCGGATCGAGTTTACCTTGCTCAGCACGTTCGGTCAGGTCGATAGTGTATTTCTTCAATGCCTGCCGCTGGTCTTCAGCACCCTGATCTTCCACGTTGTCACCACCTCTCATTTGTTCAATGGCTTTGCTGATTTTATCTGCTGTTACACCAGCCGTTTTTAACAGGTCGGTCAGATTTCCGCGATCTTCAAGCACCGCAAGGACAAACAGCTCAGAAGAAATGAATTTGTCTGCACGCTTCTGCGCCAGCTTGTCGCACAGATTCAGGACGCGTACCAACTCTTTGGACGGTTGAACATCACCACCGGTACCTTGGACCTGAGGTAAGCGGGACAATGCCTGTTCAATTTCGATGTGTACACGCCCGGCATCAATACCAGCGGAAGTTAACAGCGGTCGCACCGTCCCCCCTTCCTGATTGAGCAAAGCACTCATCAGATGTAACGGCTCAATAAACTGGTTGTCGTGTCCAAGGGCTAAAGATTGAGCATCGGCGAGAGCAAGTTGGAATTTGTTGGTAAGACGATCCAGACGCATAACACCTCCAAAGTGGGTCGAAATTGCTACTGGAGATTAAAATGAGGTCACACCTCAAATTTTCAAGGTTATTTCGACTCAATATTTTTGGTACTACGCCATGCGTCGTTGGATCGTCCTAATTTAATAGGCTATATCAGCCAGATTAAACTTGCCAGACGTCCCGTTGTTCTATCGCGCCGATAGGAGAAAAAATGACTCATTTCTCTAAACGTACAGCGGCCACCGCCGCAAACAGCCTGTATGCCAGCACGCAGCAGGCGTTGACGCGCCAATAAATAGATATCTGCCAAAAATTTGTCGCCATGCGGAACAAAAGCAGCAACTGCGGCACTGTCTCCCTCGATAAAGGCGGCGCGGACCTCCGAACCAACTACAAACTGCTTGGGGCCTATCGCCGGCCCCAGCCAAGCGCTAATATTGCCCGGCTGTGCGGAAAAAGCCGCAACGGTTTGCTCCAGCACCCCGTTGCATAACCCGCGCCAGCCAGCGTGGGCGGCGGCAACTTCATCTCCCGCCTGCGAGCAAAACAATACCGGTAGGCAATCTGCCGTCATCACCGCACACACCTGCCCCGGAACACAGCTGTAAACCGCGTCGGCGCGCAGATCGGCCAGGTGTTGCCCCTCCAGCCGCAACACGTGGGTGCCATGCACTTGCTCCAGCCAGACTGGCATCTGCGGCAGGCGTGCACTGGCCACCAGCAAGTCACGGTTGCGCGCCACCGCCTGCACTTCATCCCCTACGTGAGTACCGAGGTTAAGCGAATCATAGGGCGGCGAGCTGACGCCGCCATGGCGGGTGGTGGTGCAGGCTTTAACCCCTACTGGCAGTGGCCAATCGGGCAGAATGAGTGGCGCCATTACCAATCCATTTTATCTTTGAATTTTTCGCTATCGGCTTTCAGCACAGTGATCAAATCGACCATATCCTGCGGTAGCGGCGCATGCCACTCCATTTGGATGCCGCTGATCGGGTGGTACAAGCGCAGCATGGTGGCGTGCAGTGCCTGGCGATCAAAACCACGCAGTGTGCTGATAAAGGCTTCTGATGCACCTTTTGGCGAACGTGGGCGACCGCCGTACAGCGGATCCCCCACCAATGGGTGGTTGATATGCGACATATGCACGCGGATCTGGTGGGTACGGCCGGTTTCCAAACGCAGACGCAGGCGGGTATGGGCGCGGAAATGTTCCAGGATGCGATAATGGGTCACCGCTGGTTTACCCATCGGGTACACCGCCATATGAGTGCGTTTGGTGGAATGGCGCGAAATAGGTTCATCCACAGTGCCGCCAGCAGTCATGGTACCTATCGCCACCGCTTCGTATTCTCGGGTAATTTCACGCTCCTGTAGCGCTTCTACCAGTCGAGTTTGCGCCGGTACAGTTTTCGCTACCACCATCAGGCCGGTGGTGTCTTTATCCAGACGATGTACGATGCCCGCACGGGGCACATCGGCAATTTTCGGATAATAGTGCAACAATGCGTTGAGCACAGTGCCGTCTGGGTTGCCTGCACCTGGATGCACGACCCGATCGCGCGGCTTGTTGATCACCAGAATATCGCAGTCTTCGTAGACGACATCCAAGGCGATATCCTGTGGTTCCCATCGGGGGTCTTCTTCTATCTGTGCAGCAATAGCGACTATCTCCCCACCCAACACTTTCTCTTTCGGCTTGTTTGCCGTTTTACCATTGACCTGCACCCGATCATCCAAAATCCACTCTTTAATGCGAGATCGTGAATAATCAGGGAACAATTCGGCCATAGCTTGATCTAAACGTTGTCCGAGTTGAGATTCGGCCACCGTTGCGGTGAGTTGTACTTGTTGTACCATATGCAGCTTCTTCGTTAACGTTGGGGTTTCACGGCGATGCCGTTTAATATAGTGTGCTATTGTACATGGTCTTTGTCGGGAGCTTAACGGACAGTCTCCCGGAATAACACCCTGAGGGTAATCAAAACGTCATGACGCGTATGAAATATCTGGTGGCGGTAGCCACGTTGAGCTTGGTGCTAGCAGGTTGCTCCACTTCCAAGGATGCAGTTCCCGACAACCCACCTTCGGAAATCTATGCTACTGCCCAGCAAAAAATGCAGGACGGTAATTTTAAGGGCGCGATTACACAACTTGAAGCGTTAGATAACCGCTATCCTTTCGGGCCGTATTCCCAGCAGGTTCAGCTAGATCTGATTTATGCCTACTACAAATCTGCCGATTTACCGCTGGCTCAGGCGTCTATCGATCGCTTTATACGCCTGAATCCAACGCACCCGAACATCGATTATGTGATGTACATGCGTGGTTTAGCCGATATGGCGCTGGATGACAGTACGTTGCAAGGCTTCTTCGGGATCGATCGTTCAGATCGTGATCCACTGCACGCTCGTGCCGCGTTCCGCGACTTCAGCCAACTCATTGAGCGCTCCCCTAACAGCCAGTACGTCACCGATGCCAACAAGCGTTTGGTCTATCTGAAAGACCGTCTGGCCAAGTATGAACTTTCAGTGGTGGAATACTACACTAAACGTGGTGCTTACGTCGCGGCCATTAATCGTGTCGAACAGATGTTGCGTGAATACCCGGATACCAAGGCAACACGGGACGCACTACCATTGATGGAGCGTGCTTATAAGCGGCTACAACTGAACAGTGAGGCCGAAAAAGTAGCCAAAGTGATCGCCGCCAACCCACGATAGGTGAGCAAGAACAGTTCTAACGCGCCTGCGGGCGCGTTTTTTGTTGACGGGGTAAAAACCAGCGGTTACTTTGAAAAACGTTTATGTCACATCCAGAGGGTAACAAATGATCCGCACACCGTTTTTCTCCGCATTCTTTTTTACCTTCCCCTGATTGGGAGGCGTTCCATCGTGTGATAAAGAATGCGAAGACGAACAGCAAAGCCTCCTAAAATGAAGTGAACCCCGAAAGTTGGACATCCAACGATTAAGGGTTTTTCGTTTCAATGGGCAGAAAAAAATACTCTTTTGAATGCAAGCAGCAAGTTGTTCATCACTACCTGAACAGCGATGACGGTGCGAAAAAACAGCCTGGTTG
Source organism: Serratia symbiotica (assembly GCF_000821185.2). Lineage (NCBI taxonomy): Bacteria > Pseudomonadati > Pseudomonadota > Gammaproteobacteria > Enterobacterales > Yersiniaceae > Serratia > Serratia symbiotica. The sequence continues at coordinate 2,564,610 of NZ_CP050855.1, forward strand.
TTTGGCGTCAACCACGGTGCAGTCCGGCGCTGGACTGAACACTGGAACAGTGAATGGCGTGAACGACTTTACCATTCCAACCAGAGCTTACTCTACCGAGTTTAAAGAGTCCGTTGTTCGCTGGATGCAGGAACACAACCCGTCATCCCGGAAAGCTGCTACGAAGTTTTGTATCGCTGTAGCCTGTACCGTCAGCAAATGGGAGCGTCTTTATCGTGAAGGCGGTATCATCGCCCTACGTGACTAACGCAGAGGGCACCCGGTGAAGTCAGGGAAGAACAATACGTCAGATAAAGAACATAACAATACCCGTCCAGAGTTCCCTAGTACTGAGGAAGAGCTGGAATAGCTGCGGGCCGAGAATGCCTACCTAAAAAAGCTTCATGCCTTGATTCGGGAAAAACAGAAGATAAAGCGAAAATAATCACCGAATTAAGGCAAAGCCATAAGCTGAAAATGTGACTTCATATTGCCGGATTATCCCGTATTACCTATCACTGACACCTAAAGTCAGGTGACCGTAGTGGCCGTTATGAGGAGGAACAACACAGAATAGTTGCGTTGTTCCATCACCATAAAGGGCGATACGGTTACCGGCGTATGACTCTGGCATTACGGAATGAAGGCTATGGCATAAATCATAAAACAGTTCGAAAGCTGATGCGTAAGATGGGATGCCTGAGAAGCAAGAAATATCCGTCATATAAAGGCACCTACGGCAAAGTGGCGCCAAACATCTTAGCGCGGAACTTTAAGGCCAACGGCCCAAACCGGAGAGCGCATCAAGGTAAAACTGAACGGCCTGAGTCCGGTACAATATCGAACTCAGGCCATGTTAGCCGCCAGTTAAAGCAAAGTGTCCAATATATGGGGTTCACTTCAAAAACAGGTTTTTTTTTATAACTATTGGCAACATATAAGAATAGAAGGCAGAAGCTGATTATGACTGACAACCCGTTATTAATGCTACGCGAACGCATTAGCACTCTGGATCTGAAGCTGTTGGCCCTGCTGGCAGAGCGGCGTGAGTTAGCAGTGGAAGTGGGCAAGACCAAGCTACACTCTCACCAGCCCATCCGCGATAAGGAGCGCGAACGCGATATGCTGGATGCGCTGATCGCTGCCGCCAGGCTTCACGGCCTTGATAGTCTCTTTATCACCCGAGTGTTTCAACTGATTATCGAAGATTCGGTGCTAACCCAGCAATCTCTATTGCAGCATCAGCTTAACCAAATCAGCCAGCACGCTGTACGCATCGCTTTTCTTGGGCCTAAAGGATCTTACTCACATCTGGCGGCGCGCCAATACGCCGCGCGCCATTTCGATCAACTGATCGAGTGCGGCTGCCAAAAGTTCCAGGATATCTTCACTCAGGTGGAAACCGGCCAGGCAGATTACGCTATCCTACCTATCGAAAACACCAGTTCCGGTTCAATTAATGACGTTTACGATTTGTTGCAGCACACCAGTTTATCGATCGTCGGCGAGTTGACCAACCCGATTGATCACTGCGTTCTGGTGGCCAAAGACAGCGATCTGGACCAGATCGAAACCGTCTACAGCCATCCGCAACCCTTTCAGCAGTGCAGCCAGTTCATCAACCGCTATCCGTACTGGAAAATCGTGTATACCGAAAGCACCGCTGCAGCAATGAAAAAAGTTGCCAAGCTGAACTCGCCGAAATCAGCAGCATTGGGCAGTGAGGCTGGCGGTGCACTGTATGGCTTACAGGTACTGGAACATAACCTGGCCAACCAGCAACAGAACATTACCCGTTTTATCGTGCTGGCGCGCAAAGCGATTAACGTTTCCGAACAAGTACCAGCCAAAACCACCCTGATCATGGCCACTGGCCAGCAATCCGGTGCATTGGTTGAAGCATTATTAGTGTTGCGAGATAACGACATCATCATGACAAAGTTGGAATCCCGGCCAATTAATGGCAACCCTTGGGAAGAGATGTTTTATATCGATGTACAAGCTAACTTGCGTTCTGGGGCAATGCAGAAATCGCTACAGGATCTGGTGCCTATTACCCGCTCGCTGAAAGTCTTGGGCTGTTACCCAAGCGACAACGTGGTGCCAGTCAAACCGTCATAAAAATGGGGGATGGCCACACCCTGTTGTTTTAATGTTACTTCCGGCTGTCGTTAACCTGCCACAATAATGTGCGGCTCTCCACCAAGAAGCGCTGGGCGTAAATGCCGAACCAGCGCGCCACTTTTTGGAAGCTTTCAATAAACGCCTGCTTGTTATTATGCTCTAGTAACTTTATCGCCTCACCGAAACGCTGGTAGTAGCGTTTAATCAGCGCGATATTCTCTTCCGAAGACATGATGATGTCGGCGTAGAGTTGCGGATCCTGCGCAAACAGTCGGCCAATCATCGCCAGTTCCAAGCGATAAATCGGTGAAGAAAGTGCCAGTAGTTGTTCCAACTGAACATTTTCTTCCGCCAAATGCAACCCGTAGGCAAAGGTAGTAAAATGGCGCAACGCTTGGATAAATGCCATATTCTGGTCATGTTCCAGCGCACTGATGCGGTGTAAACGCGCGCCCCACACTTGCAGTTGCTCCAACAACCACTGATAGGCTTCCGGCTGGCGCCCATCGCAATAGACTACCACCTGCTTAGCCACACTGCCCACATCCGGGCCGAACATCGGGTGCAACCCAAGCACTGGGCCACCGTGCACCGCCAACATCGCATTCAACGGGCGATTTTTTACCGATGCCAGATCCACCAGAATACAGTCGTCCGGCAGCGCAGGCAGCCGACTAATCACCTGCTCGGTAACATGAATCGGCACACTGACGATCACCATGCCGGCATTCGTCAGCAATTGCTCCGCCTGCGGCCAGTCCCCCTGATCCAGCACCTTGACCTGATAGCCGGACAACGTCAGCAGGCGGTTAAATACCCGCCCCATCTGACCATTGCCACCGATAATGACGATAGGACGCAGTTCAGGCCGCAGGGTTTTAAAGCCTTTGTCATTTTCACTGACATAAGACTCACGCATCACCCGGCGCAACACGTCTTCGATCAGATCCGGCGGCACACCAATGTTTTCCGCCTCTTTACGGCTTGATGCCAGCATCGCCGCTTCACGTTCAGGCACATATATCGGCAACCCATGACAGCTTTTCACTTCACCCACTGCCGCCACCAGATGCAGGCGTTTCGCCAACAACTCCAGTAGTGCTTTGTCTATCTCATCGATTTGATCGCGCAACGCGGTCAGTTCAGCCACCATAACTCTCTACTCTCCAATGCGGGCCGTCAGCACAGCACCAAGTTCCCTGTGCATATGGCGCAGCAGGGTCTCGGTGCTCTCCCAGTTAATGCATGCGTCGGTGACGGAAATACCATAACGCATGTTTGTACGCGGTTGTTCAGAAGACTGGTTGCCTTCATGCAGGTGGCTTTCCAGCATGATGCCAGTGATCGAGCGGTTACCCGCTTTGATCTGCTCAACCACCGACTCGGCAACCGTCCGCTGACGACGATAATCTTTATTCGAGTTGCCATGGCTGCAATCTATCATCAATGATGGGTGGAGTCCTGCATCCCGCATCTGTTTTTCACAGGCGGCGACGTCTTGGGCACTGTAGTTTGGCGTCTTGCCACCGCGCAAGATCACATGACCATTCGGGTTTCCCTGGGTTTGCAGCAGGCATACCTGCCCTGCCTGGTTAATACCGACAAAACGGTGCGGCATAGCGGCGGCACGCATGGCATTGATGGCGGTTCCCAGGCTACCGTCTGTGCCGTTTTTGAAGCCGACTGGCATCGACAGACCCGAAGCCATCTCACGGTGCGTCTGTGATTCGGTGGTACGCGCACCAATCGCCGACCAACTGAACAGGTCTCCCAGGTATTGTGGGCTGTTCGGATCCAACGCTTCGGTCGCCAGCGGCAACCCCATGCCCACCAAACCCAACAGCAGGCGACGCGCTATGTGCAAACCAGCCTCAACATCAAACGAACCATCCATGTACGGATCGTTGATCAAGCCCTTCCACCCAACAGTGGTTCTGGGCTTTTCAAAATAGACACGCATAACGATAAATAGCTGATCGCTCAATTCAGCCGACAGGGTTTTCAAATGACGGGCGTAATCCAACGCCGCATCCGGATCGTGGATGGAGCATGGCCCACAGACCACCAGCAGGCGGTGATCGCGCCCCTGCAAAATATCGGCGATGATTTTGCGGGCGCTGGCGATTTCATTTTCATCATTGACACTGAGCGGAAATTGATTTTTCAGTTCTTCCGGCGTGATCAAGACCTGTTCTGCACGAATATGTACATTATTGAGCCCGTCTTTTTGCATGATTCTATTCCTGTCTTTTGCCGTTTTGCATTGAAATGGAACATTGAGCGTTCTAGAGTCCTAGCTTACCATGAAGTGTAAAGATTTAAATCCGAAATATGTAAACAAAGTATTACTACCATGAATTAAAAAAAGGCTAAGAGATGCAAGCAGTAAAAGCACATACAATTAATTAATGACGCAAACCTTCCTCAACCAACATAAACACCTAAAAGTGCAAATATTTATGTACACAAAAATTACAGGGTAGAATCCCCAATTGCAATTGGAAGCAAAAATCAGCCAAAATACCTAATAAAAGCTTCAGAGTGCTCAGCATGCTATGCTGTCAGCGGGGATTAATTCATCAGCAGAAGAGCCAATAAATGAGGTTGATAAATTAAGCTTACTCAGTTCTTTTTGTCACTATGGCGAGCCGATATAATTGGTCGTCATCACCAATAACCTTCTTAACAATCTGGATCTAGAATGCTTGCTTCACATGTTCGCAGTACAATTCCGCTATTTATCTGCTGCTTGGCAACTTTTACCAGTGCTTTAGCCCTTGCCGACAACACACTTTTTACTGCGATGGACGACCCGGCCACCGCCCAAAAACCATTCGAAGGTAACTTCCAAGCCGGTTACAACGCCCAGTCTGGCAACTCGCAAAACTCCAGGCTACTGGCCAGCACCAACATGACCTGGTTCGACAACGATGCAGCCTACAGCTTGTGGGGGGCAGCCAACAATGCCACTTCCTCCAACGTACGCTCGTCTGAAAAATACCAGGCAGGCGGCCGTAACCGTTACAACCTGAATGATCGCAACTACTTATTTGGCCAAGCCAGTTGGCTGAGCGACCGTTTCAATGGTTACGATTCTCGCTCCATACTAACCGGCGGTTATGGTCATCAGATCTTGAATGGGCCAGTCAGCGACCTGCGAGTAGAATTTGGTCCCGGTGTGCGTCACGATGAATATCATGGCGGAGGCCGTTCCACCAAAGCACTGGCTTATGGCGCAGCAAACTACTCATATCAACTGACCGACAGCACTAAAATCACTCAGGGTATTTCTGCGCTGACAAACGAAGCTATCACACTGAACTCGGAAACCGCCCTGAACGTGGCGATCAACGAGAAATTATCACTGCGCGTGGCCTACACCATAACTTATAATCGCAAACCACCGGTATCAGCGCCTAAGAGTACCGACACCACGACCTCAGTTACGCTGGTCTACGGACTATAATCTCTGCTACCCATCGGTTCATGTCAGGCATAAAGGCTTGTGGTGTATTAGGATCGCATATTGGGTGGAGGTAGAATTTGCTGCCTCGGCAGGCGCGCAATAAAAAAATGGGGGCTTCAGCAACCTGGGAGGATCCATTTACACCAGAGGACTTATTACAAGATGGCTCTGCTAACCGCAACGGCGACAGCGGGGTGTTACAAAAGGTTCTGCCTAAAGCTGGATGAGAAGGGTATGAGCAATAGGATGAGAAAAAGAATTGGGGTTCACGCTAAAATGCGATAAACCAAAAAAGGCTTACCAAAACGGTAAGCCAATGATAATTATAATTTTTTGGATGCAGCGTTAGCTGTATCTTAGTTAAGACGCTCTTTGATACGAGCCGCCTTACCAGTACGCTTACGCAGGTAGTACAGTTTGGCTTTACGAACGGCACCACGACGTTTAACAGTAATACTGTCGATTATTGGGGAGTGAGTCTGGAATACTCGCTCAACACCTTCGCCGTTGGAAATCTTACGAACAGTGAATGCAGAATGCAGACCGCGGCTACGGATAGCGATAACCACGCCCTCGAATGCCTGCAGACGTTTTTTGCTACCTTCAACGACCCATACCTTAACTTCCACGGAGTCACCCGGACGGAATGCGGGTACGTCTTGCTTCATCTGCTCTTGTTCAAGTTGCTTAATAATGTTGCTCATAATATGTCTCTTACCCTAGGTAAACTGATATATCGGTTTCGCCTGATGTCAGACGTTCCCTTCATACTCCTGTTGTCTGGCCAGATGCTCCAGTTGGAACTCAGCCAGCAACACCGCTTGCTCGTCAGTCAGAGCTAGGCATTCTAGAAGCTCAGGTCTTCTAAGCCAGGTACGGCCCAGCGACTGTTTTAAGCGCCAGCGACGTATCTCGACATGGTTTCCCGACAGCAGAACCGGCGGAACTTCCATCCCTGCCAACACCTCTGGGCGGGTATAGTGCGGGCAATCCAGTAATCCGTCAGCGAAGGAGTCTTCCTCCGCTGAGGCCTGATGCCCCAGCACACCCGGTATGAAACGGGCGACTGAATCAATCAGGGTCATTGCTGGCAATTCCCCGCCGCTGAGTACGTAATCGCCGATTGACCATTCTTCGTCAATTTCGGTTTGGATCACGCGCTCATCTATCCCTTCGTAGCGACCACACACCAGAATCATCTTCTGATTGGCCGCCAGTTCGCACACGCCGGTTTGATCCAACTTGCGCCCCTGAGGCGACAGATAAATCACCTTGGCGCCCTCGCCTGCTGCTACTTTTGCTGCATCAATGGCTTCCCGCAAGGGTTGTACCATCATCAACATCCCAGGGCCACCGCCGTATGGGCGATCGTCCACGGTACGATGCCGGTCGTAGGTGAAATCACGCGGACTCCAACACTGCACACTCAGCAGGCCACTTTTTACTGCCCGGCCGGTCACTCCGTAATCGGTGATTGCGCGGAACATTTCTGGAAACAGGCTTACAACACCAATGAACACCAGCCAATCCCCATACTGTTATTCCACTTGCTTCGACCTTGTGATCCAGAAGTCAAAAACCCGGATCCCAATCTGCTTCAATCACTTGAGCAGTGAGATCGACTTTCTTGATAACCTGCCCGTGAAGAAACGGAACCAACCGCTCCTTCATGCCGAACGCATCTTTCAGGTTCGCTTTCACAACCATCACATCGTTAGAACCGGTTTCCATCATATCGATGACTTTACCCAGTTCATAACCTGTGGTGGTGACTACCTGGCAGCCAATTAAGTCTTTCCAGTAATAATCATCCCCCTCCAGCGGAGGCAGTTGCTCAGAATCTACGATGATCTCACAATGAGTCAGCAAACTCGCTGCGTCCCGATCGTCAATACCTTTGATCTTAATGATCAAATCCTGACTGTGGTGCTTCCAGTCTTCCAACTCGACAAACTGCCACTGACCCACCTGCTGGATAAGCCAAGGCTGATAGTCAAAAATGCTTTCGGCGTTTTCGGTGGATGAAAACACTTTGAGCCAACCACGGATGCCGTAAGCAGACCCCATTTTACCGAGTACAATCGGTTGTTTAGGAGCTACCGGTTTAAGTTGCTTGCTCATTGCCACCACCGCAACAGATTACGCTGCTTTCTTAGCGTCTTTGATCAGCGCGTGAACGCGATCAGAGACAGTTGCACCCAAGCCGATCCAATGTTCGATACGATCCAGATCCAGACGCAGAGCTTCAGCCTGACCAGTTGCGATCGGGTTGAAGAAGCCTACGCGCTCAATGAAACGACCATCACGCGCATTGCGACTGTCGGTCACTACTACTTGATAGAACGGACGCTTTTTTGCGCCGCCACGTGCCAAACGAATTGTTACCATAACATCCTCTTTAAGTGAATAAAACAGCCGGGCCCCATTGAGGGACAGGGCCCGGTTGCAATATAAAAAGCCCGAAAATTCTACTCATTTTGGCGCAAAAAGCAATCTAAAGCTTAGATCGCGCGGGGCAATTTTAGCAGCCAATCAAGCTTCAGGCGGTTTTCAGCGCGAGAAGCTAATGATGAATGCGCTCGCTTTTGGCGGGCAGATGCCTGCTAGCGGCCAGGGAAACCCGGCATCATCATACCTTTCATACCACGCATCATCTTCACCATACCGCCTTTTTTCATCTTCTTCATCATGCGCTGCATTTCGTCAAACTGCTTGAGCAAACGGTTAACATCCTGCACCTGTACGCCGGAACCCATCGCGATGCGGCGCTTACGCGAACCTTTGATGATTTCCGGCTTGGCACGTTCTTTCACCGTCATCGAATTGATAATCGCCTCCATGCGCACCAAGACTTTGTCGTCCATCTGCGACTTCACGTTGTCCGGCAGTTGACCGGCACCAGGCAGTTTGCTCAGCATGCTGGCCATACCGCCCATGTTGCGCATCTGCTTGAGTTGATCCAAGAAGTCGGTCAAGTCAAAACCGTCGCCCTTTTTCAACTTATTGGCCAGTTTCTCCGCCTGTTCACGATCAACTTTGCTTTCGATATCTTCGATCAGCGATAGCATATCGCCCATACCCAGGATGCGTGACGCCACGCGATCCGGGTGAAACGGCTCTAGCGCCTCGGTTTTCTCGCCCACGCCGAGGAATTTGATCGGCTTGCCGGTAATGTGGCGGATGGAAAGCGCTGCACCGCCGCGCGCATCACCATCAACTTTGGTTAGCACCACGCCAGTCAGCGGCAGCGCTTCATTAAAGGCTTTTGCGGTATTGGCGGCATCCTGACCAGTCATGGCGTCAACCACAAACAGGGTTTCTACCGGATTGATCGCTGCGTGTACCTGCCTGATTTCGTCCATCATCGCTTCGTCAACATGCAAACGGCCGGCTGTATCGACGATCAACACATCGTAAAACTTCAATTTGGCCTGTTGCAGCGCGCGATTGACGATATCGAGCGGTTTTTCTTTAACCTCGGAGGGGAAGAAATCGATGCCAACGCCTTCTGCCAGTGCTTCCAATTGCTTGATTGCCGCAGGGCGATAAATGTCCGCAGACACCACCAGAACTTTCTTCTTATGTTTTTCTTTCAGAAACTTGCCAAGCTTGGCTGCGCTTGTGGTTTTACCCGCGCCTTGCAGACCCGCCATCAGCACCACCGCTGGTGGCTGAGCCGCCAGATTCAGCTCGGTGTTCACTGCGCCCATCGCGGCAATCAGCTCACTCTTGACGATCTTGACGAACTCCTGACCCGGTGTCAGGCTTTTGTTGACTTCATGGCCGACGGCGCTTTCTTTTACACGATTGATAAAGTCACGAACCACTGGCAGCGCAACGTCTGCTTCTAGCAGCGCCATGCGCACTTCACGCAGGGTTTCCTTGATATTCTCTTCGGTTAGCCGCCCACGGCCGCTAATATTGCGCAATGTGCGCGACAATCGATCGGTTAAATTTTCAAACATCGCCTCATACTCAACGTGTAATGACAGGCCGCACTAGCGGCATAATTGCGGCAATTATAACACGAAGCACACAGGATCTCTGCATCAGCGTTGGAGATCGGTTGGAGTGCGGGGCGCGCAACGCTATACTGGTAATCAAATTAACCACGCCGAAGCAAAATTAAAAGCTATGCTAGTTTTCTCCATTGTGGCTTTGATGGCCTACCTATTCAGCCTTGGACTGATCATCCCCAGCTTGTTGCGAAGGAACAGCGCATATCGTCGACTTGCTCTCGTCTCAGCGGTGGTAGCACTGCTCTGCCACACTATCGCGCTACAGCAGCGCATTTTTGATGTCAGCACTGGGCAAAACCTCAGCCTGCTGAATATCGGTTCAATCGTTAGCTTGATCATCTGCTCGATGATGACCGTTGTCGCTTCCCGTGGTCGTGGCTGGTTCCTGCTGCCGATCGTCTACAGCTTTGCGATGATCAATCTGGCGTTTGCCAGTTTTATGCCCGGTGAGTTCATTACTCATTTGGAAGCCAGCCCAGAGTTGATGGCGCATATCGGCCTGGCGTTGTTCTCTTACGCCACACTGATCATCGCCATGTTGTATGCGTTACAACTTGCCTGGCTGGATTATTTATTGAAAAACAAGAAGCTGACCTTCAGCGCCGATATGCCGCCGCTGATGGGCATCGAACGCAAAATGTTCCACATCACCCAGGTCGGTGTGGTGCTGTTGACGCTTACCCTATGCACTGGCCTGCTTTATATGGATAACCTATTCAGCAAAGAGAACGTGCATAAAGCCGTGCTGTCGATCATGGCGTGGTTTGTGTACATCGTTCTGCTGTGGGGCCATTATCATGAAGGCTGGCGTGGTCGTCGCGTTGTCTGGTTCAGCTTTGCAGGGGCCTTTCTGCTGACACTCGCCTACTTCGGTAGCCGACTGATTCAGCAGGTCATGGTAGGCTAAGCCGCCTGAGGCTATCTTCCCTCATAATATAAGGAATGTCGCGTTGGAGCACGTGTCGACAGGAACCCTGATCATTATCCTGATAACCATGATAGTGGTCTCCGCTTATTTCTCAGCTTCCGAAACCGGCATGATGACGCTCAACCGTTATCGCCTCCGTCACCGAGCCAAACAGGGCAACCAATCTGCCCGTCGGGTGGAGAAACTGCTGCAAAAGCCGGATCGCCTGATCGGCCTGGTGCTGATCGGCAATAACCTGGTGAACATTCTCGCCTCAGCGCTAGCGACTATCGTTGGCATGCGGTTGCATGGCGATCTTGGGGTAGCGATCGCCACCGGCGTGCTGACCTTTACCATATTGCTATTCGCTGAAGTGTTACCTAAAACCTTCGCCGCACTCTATCCGGAACGTATCGCCTTCACCAGCAGCATTTTGCTCACTCCATTGCAAAAGGTGATGTTCCCGCTAGTTTGGTTGCTTAACGGCATAACCAGCCTGGTGCTGCGCCTGTTTGGCATCCATACCAACGTGCGCATCAGCGATGCTGTCAGTAAAGACGAGTTGCGCGCCATCGTGAATGAATCCCAGTCGCAGATTTCACGCCGCAATCAGGACATGCTGATTTCAGTGCTGGATCTGGAAAAGGTGACAGTTGACGACATCATGGTACCGCGCAACGAGATCATCGGTATCGATGTCAACGGCGACTGGAAGTCGATCATGCGCCAACTCACCCATTCGCCGCATGGCCGCATTGTGCTGTACCGCAGCTCGCTGGATGATGCTATCGGCATGCTGCGGGTGCGCGAAGCCTACCGCCTGATGACTGAGAAAAAAGAGTTCAATAAAGAAAATCTGCTGCGCGCCGCCGATAAGATCTATTTTGTACCCAAAAGCACGCCGCTCAATGTACAGTTGGTAAAATTCCAGCGCAACAAGGAGAAGGTCGGCATCGTGGTCGACGAGTACGGTGATATTCAGGGGCTGGTGACGGTAGAGGATATCCTTGAAGAGATCGTCGGCGATTTCACCACCTCAATGTCGCCAACGCTGGCGGAAGAGGTCAACCCACAGAGCGACGGCTCGGTATTGATCGACGGCACCGCCAACGTACGTGAGCTGAACAAGGCGTTCAACTGGAACCTGCCGGCTATCGAAGCGCGTACCATCAACGGCATGCTGCTAGAAGAGTTGGAAGAGATCCCGGAAATCGGCACCCAGGTGCGCGTAAGTCACTACGAGATGGAGATCCTCGACGTGCAGGACAATATGATCAAACAGGTGCGTGTGAAGCCGATCAAGCCACTTAGAGTCAGTGTAGAAAGCCACTGACCCGCAGCGATAAATTAGAACGGCGCTGAGGGTGGCGCTAGAGACGCTAAATGCGTATAAATCTTCGATTTCCTGGCTGATATCTTTGTAGCTCATACCCAGCACGCAAATACCGGATGATCCTGCGTTCGATTTTATCAGACAGCGTGGTCTGATGTTTTTTCACGAGATGAGGGTCAAAAGAGCCATTTTGGTCACCGGGAGTAGCCAGTTCAAAGGCACCGGTTGGCGTTTTGACCGTTTTTTTGAGTGCCCCCTTTTTGCGGTTGACTTCAACGTCCCAAGCCAGATGAGAGTCGAGTTCATCAGCCAGTGCACTTCGATTAACTGCTTGATCAGCAGGGTAAAGATGCCATCTTTACCTATCAGAGCCTGACCATCCTGAAGGGCTTTCAGGGCTTCATCAAAATCGACGGATGGGACAGGTGTCATTCATTCTTATCGATATTTTACTGGAATGAAACAGAATTTTTAACATTCCCTTTATTCGATACTTTTTTATTTAATCAGGAAACCTTTTCCAACCCAGCGAGTCTGAGTAGGTGAAAGACGCGCATTTGTTATCATCATCCTTATTATCAGAGATACATAATTTGGCCACGTTGACGTGGCCTTTTCTTTTTCAACTGCCGCCGTTTTGTTGCATAAATGCTTCAAAGCTTAGCGTATCGCTAGCTTCTATGTGGCGCTGACGCTGCCATGAAGCTTCCTGCTCCTTGACCAACTCTGCTTCGTTCAGAATTTCTAGTGGCTCTTCAATCAACATCTCGTGGTATTGTTCCGCCAACGGCAAACCAACGCAGCCAGTGCTTTCTTCCTTCATCGCCTTCAGAACGCGCGCCGAGAAAGTCAGCTCCGGATTATCAAACGCGGCGACCAGCTCATCGCAAACTTGCTGATACTGCCGATCGCCAACTTCTCCATCCAACACTTCCGCTACGCGGCGCAGGTCGTCAAATAGCGCTTTGCCAACCTTATCCAACGGTTCATGGCTGCCATCGCAGCCAATATCGATACTCTGGCCGGGTTTACGCCCTTCCAGGATCACCCGGTTCCAGTTTTTGCGGGTACAGAGTAGCTCGGCGCTGCCCATCTCCGATGCTTCCACCAGCACGCACCATATCAGGAAGAGATCCAAGAATCGCACCTGCACCGCGTCCACGCCGATTGGCGAGAACGGGTTGATGTCCAGCGAGCGCACCTCAATATATTCAATGCCACCGCGCAAGAGCGCATCTGATGGCGTCTCGTCGCTATTGGTTACGCGCTTTGGCCGGATCGGCGCATACAGTTCATTTTCAATCTGTAGCACGTTGCTGTTCAGTTGTAAGTAGCGATCACCCTCCTTCACCCCCAGCTTGGCGAACGTTTCTGAAGGCGTAACGATCGCTCGCTTCAGACCTGCCACATAACTGTGCAGATCGTTAAAGTTGATACCCAAATTGCTCTGCGACTTGTTGGTATAGCCAAGATCGCTCAAACGCAGCGAGGTGGCGTACGGTAGATAACACATGCCCTGCTCGGTGCATTCGAACGCCAGATCGGTTTCACGACTTTTCAAGAAAGAAGAACAGATCGCCGGTGAAGCACCGAACAGATACGGGATCACCCAGCCAAAACGGTAATAGTTGCGGATCAGGCTGAAATAGCCCGCCGAGATCTGCGCTTTGCCACTTTCCACGTCTTCCACGCCTGCCCATGCCTGCCAGAACGCTAGCGGCAGCGAGAAGTTATAATGCACACCGGAGATGGTCTGCATCAGCGCGCCATAGCGGTTTTTCAGCCCTTCTCGATACAGTGTCTTCATGCGGCCAATGTTCGACGAACCGAACTGCGCCAGCTCAATATCCTGGTCGGCATCAATAAAGCATGGCATGCTGAGCGGCCACATACGCTCCTCGCCCAGATTACGCGCCACATAACGATGGATATCACGCAGGAAGGTCAGCAAGTGATCGAGGTTGTCATCAACTGGCGTAATGAACTCTAACATCGCCTCGGCAAAGTCTGTCGTGATCCAGTGGTGCGTTAATGCCGCCCCAAAATTTTCTGGATGCCCAGTTAGAGCCAGCGTACCGTTGGGGGTGACTCGCAGCGTTTCACGTTCAATACCGCGACGGATGCCTTTTAAGGCTTGGGGATGGGCTTTCAACCAAGAAAGCGCCTGTGATACGTCCGGGATCAAATTGACCTCCCGTTTCTAAAATAATGACTCGTTAGCATACTGAATTCGTACCCCAGACTGATTGTATCCACTTGTTTAATGCCACCAGGCGATGCTTTGTACCGTTACCATAAGCCAAAATGATGTAACGCAGCGTCTTTCCGATACACAGAAACAGCACGACAGCCCCCTGAAGGCATGCGTAGCCAACATGCACATCAAATTGCCTACTACCGGCTCAACGCAGCCGGCTAAAACATCGCCTCCCTCCGTTGAGGTTTCAACGCTGGTAACAGGCACCCTATAATGGATGGGTCAGTCCGCGCGACCAACACCAGCCATTCCGCTGAGGTGCAGTTGTTAGCCTACAAAGCGACCAAAACAATGTCTGAATTTCCCCGCAATGGCACACTCAAGGAAGCGGCTGTCGAAAAACAGTCACTTACAGCTCACGAACGTCTACCACAGCCATTTTGGCGCTTTTCGCCGCCTGAATGCCAAAGTCAGCGTCTTCAAACACGACGCATTTTTCTGGAGGAACACCGATCAATTCAGCGCAGCTCAGGAAGGTGTCCGGTTCCGGCTTATGACGCTGCACATCATCAGCACCGACGATCGCGTCAAAGTAGTTGAATAAACCCAGATGGCGCAGCAGGGTTTCCGCCATGCGGTGTTCGCTGCCAGTACCTACCGCCATCGGACGGCGACCATGATAGGCTTTCACCACATCGATCAGCGGCAATGGTCGCACACTGTCCAGCAGCATCGCCTCCACCGTGCGCGTTTTCTCTGCGGCCAGATGATGGGGATCGAGATCGACCTGATGGCTGGCGATAATCGCCTGGGCGATATGCCAGCTCGGAGAACCACTGAGCGCCACCATTGCCGCCTCATCAAACGTCATACCGTAACGAGACATCACCTCGTGCCACGCTTTGCGGTGTGTCGGTTCAGTATCCAGGATGGTGCCATCCATGTCGAAAATAAGACCTTGATAGCGGTCGTACATCGTTACTCCATGATCGTTATCTTTGAGGAAAGGAAGCTACTTTAACGCAAAGCCGTTAGGTTGTCGCTGGCTGCGTAATGATGGAATGTATTCCAAAGGAGACGGGGGAATGTCGCTGATATCGGGAAAAGGAGATCCGGAAAGCGAAAACCCTCTAAAGCGGATTTTTTAGGTACTGCACCCAGAAGAATTATTCAGTTGCTTTTCTCCGGCGGGCTATTGCTGAAGCAACGTTATCTTTCTTCGTGCTACCTTTCAGCTCGTATTTGTCTGGAAGACAAAGATTTCTGATAGATACTTTTTAGGATGGTGCATCCAGGAGGATTCGAACCTCCGACCGCTCGGTTCGTAGCCGAGTACTCTATCCAGCTGAGCTATGGATGCAGTCTATTTACTGTAGCATTTGCTTTATTCTGTGAAGCAAACGCTGGGAACAACGGTGGATCTAAGAGGATTACTTAGTGTGGACGCTTCACCCTATAGGCGTTGCTGAAGTAACATTATCCTCTTTCGAGCTACCTTTTAGTTCGTATTTATCTGGAAACCTGAGCTTTCTAATAAATACTTTTTATGAATGGTGCATCCAGGAGGATTCGAACCTCCGACCGCTCGGTTCGTAGCCGAGTACTCTATCCAGCTGAGCTATGGATGCAAATGGCGGTGAGGCGGGGATTCGAACCCCGGATGCAGCTTTTGACCACATACTCCCTTAGCAGGGGAGCGCCTTCAGCCTCTCGGCCACCTCACCGTACGCTTTTTTTAAATTGTGCTTAGTGCTCTTTAGAGAAGCTCATCGGCACTGCGTGGCGCACATATTACTTTCTCCGACTTGTAAGTCAAACAATTTTTCCCAACTCATGTGCGTTTGCACAATTCACACTCAACATGAGGGATTTCACGGCAAAAAGGGTGTTTTATCAAAGGCAACCGCAGGGGTTGGGTAAAAAGATGCAAAACAAACAGGTAGAAATAACAGCGTGGAATGTGGAAGAATATGTACACAAAAAGCACAGCAGCGTCTCGCTTAGCAACGAGACGCTACTTCGAAATCAGTAAGTCGTCTGTTGAGACTTCTCTGCCTGAATACGCTGATATATTTCTTCGCGGTGTACTGACACCTCTTTGGGGGCATTTACACCAATACGCACCTGGTTGCCTTTTACCCCTAGCACTGTCACCGTGACCTCATCGCCAATCATGAGGGTTTCACCAACTCGACGAGTCAGAATTAACATTCTTTGCTCCTTGAAAGATTAAAAGAGTCGGGCCTCTCGTTTTCCCGCTAGTATCCATCATATATCATAAAATGTAAGCATATGTTGTGAAAAAATAAGCCATTTAAGTATAAGCTAAATTACTTTCACTTCAGATAATGATAAGTTTAGCTGACCTGAAAAACTTTGTTCCCGCAATTATAATTAAACCGTGTTAGCACTACATAAAAACTAAAAAAAACAATTTATTATGTCTTTTTTGCGTGCTATTTCTTTGTATTCACAGCTTCGAAGCCACCCAGGCTTCTACGCTGTTTAACGCCGCAGGAAGAGCGCTAACATCCGTTCCCCCCGCCTGCGCCATATCTGGGCGTCCACCGCCCTTGCCAGCTACCTGCTGCGCCACATTGCCGATCAGCTCTCCAGCTTTCACTCGGTCTGTCAGATCCTTGGTCACGCCAGCAATCAGGCTGACCTTATCATCAGCAGTGGTAGCAAGCACGATAATGGCTGAACCCAACTGATTTTTCAGATCATCAACCATAATGCGTAACATTTTTGCCTCGACATTATCCAGTTGGCTGACCAACAGCTTCACACCGTTAACCACTTTTGCCTGACAGGACAAGGATGCGCTTTCCTGCGCCGCCTGCTGATCTTTCAACTGCTGTAGCTCTTTTTCCAACAGACGGGTACGATCGAGCGTTGCATGCAGCTTATCGGCTAGGTTGCTACTGTCGCCTTTCACCAAATGCGCAACAACTTGCAACAGATCACTTTGTTGATGCAACTTGGCGATAGCGCCTTCGCCAGTCACTGCCTCAATACGGCGAACACCCGCAGCAGTACCGGACTCAGTCACAATGCTAAACAAACCAATGTCACCGGTGCGGCTGGTATGGGTCCCACCACATAGTTCAGTGGAGAAGTCGCCCATGGTCAACACACGTACATTGTCATCGTACTTCTCACCGAACAATGCCATCGCTCCCTTCTCTTTGGCATCGTCCAACGACATCACTTCAGTCTGTACCAGCAGGTTGCGACGCACCTGCTGGTTTACCAGATCTTCCACCCTACGGATTTGCTCCGGTTTCATCGCTTCATAGTGCGAGAAGTCGAAACGCAGATATTTGTCGTTAACCAGCGAGCCTTTCTGCGCAACATGCTCACCCAGCGTTTGGCGCAGAGCGGCGTGCAGCAGATGGGTCGCCGAATGGTTCAGGCGGATGCGGTTGCGACGTTCAGTGTCGATCTGCGCATCAACACGATCTTTCACTTTCAGCGACCCCTGTGAAAGCTTGCCCAGATGGCCAGTAGCCTGGCCGTATTTTTGGGTGTCGCTCACCACAAAATCTGCGCTGGCGGCTTTCAGCACACCTTTGTCACCCACCTGGCCACCGGATTCACCATAAAATGGCGTCCCATCCAGCACCACTACCGCTTCTTCACCGGCATTAATTTGTTCGACCGGCTGACCATCGCGGAATAGCGCGATCACCATCGCCTGCTGTTCTTCATAATCATAACCGCTGAATCGGCTACTGCCATCCACGCGGATCATGGTGTTGTAGTCTGCGCAAAAACCGCTGGACTCGCGTGCACGGCGGCGCTGTGCTTCCATCGCCTGCTCAAAGCCAGCTTCATCAACTTTTAGGCCACGCTCGCGACAGACATCGGCAGTCAGATCGACCGGAAAACCAAAAGTGTCGTACAAACGGAAGGCAATTTCACCGTCCAGTGTCTCACCCTGCAACTTGTTCAACTCATCATCCAGTAGCGCCAGACCACGCTCCAGTGTACGGGCAAACTGCTCTTCCTCGGTTTTCAGCACTTGCTCTACCCGCGACTGCTGACGTTTCAGTTCGTCGGCGGCTGACCCCATCACTTCAATCAGCGGCGCCACCAGCTTATAGAAGAAGGTGTCTTTCGCACCAAGCATGTTACCATGGCGGATAGCACGACGAATGATGCGGCGCAGTACATAGCCACGGTTCTCATTAGATGGGTTCACACCGTCTGACACCAGGAAAGCACAGGCACGGATATGGTCGGCGATAACACGCAGGGATTTGTTGTCCAGATCAGTAGCACCAGTCACTTTCGCTACAGCGGCGATCAGTGTGCGGAACAGGTCGATCTCATAGTTGGCATTCACATGTTGCAGTACCGCTGCAATACGTTCAAGGCCCATGCCGGTATCAACTGAAGGCTTCGGCAACGGCAACATGGCACCATCGGACTGGCGGTTGAACTGCATGAAGACGATGTTCCAGATCTCAATGTAACGATCGCCATCTTCTTCAGCACTACCCGGAGGGCCACCCCAGATATGATCGCCGTGATCATAGAAGATCTCAGTGCATGGGCCACACGGGCCGGTATCGCCCATTTGCCAAAAGTTGTCAGAGGCAAAGGCAGCTCCTTTGTTGTCTCCGATGCGGATAATACGTTCAGCCGGCACACCAATATGTTTCTGCCAAATGTCGAAAGCTTCATCATCGGTTTCATAGATGGTAACCCACAGTTTTTCTTTTGGCAGGTTGAACCAGTCTTCCCCGGTGAGTAGTTCCCACGCATAGCTGATCGCCTCGTGCTTGAAATAATCACCGAAGCTAAAGTTGCCCAGCATTTCAAAGAAGGTGTGGTGACGCGCAGTATAACCGACATTCTCAAGGTCGTTATGCTTACCGCCAGCACGCACACAGCGCTGCGAGGTGGTAGCTCGGGAATAAGCGCGTTTGTCCAGCCCCAAGAAAACATCTTTAAATTGGTTCATGCCAGCATTGGTGAACAGCAATGTCGGATCATTGTTAGGTACCAAAGAACTGCTTGCTACAACCTGATGGCCCTTACTATGAAAAAAATCGAGAAACGCTTGACGGATCTCAGCGGTGCTCTTGTCCATAATTTTCCCGGAAAAGCTAGAATAACGACACACGAGCAAGAAATACGTCATACTAACGATGGTAGCTCGCTCGCGAACAACAAAAAGTGGAGATAAGATAAATTTTCTTTAGAGGGAAGTAAAACCCCGTGTGCATTCATTATGCAAAATCACGGTAAATTGTCTGAATTTCTTCCTGGAAGAAGCCACGATAGCGTAGATAAAGCTGCAATTTGGCTTTTTCTTTCCAGTCTGTCGGCAACACATCGCCAAATTTCCTCTGCGCCACTTGTTTCGCCTGTTTGCACCAGTCAATATCACAATCCGCCAGCGCCGCTTGCACCAGTTTTTTATCCACGCCCTTCTGCGCCAATTCAGCATGGATGCGTTGTACACCGTATCCTTTACGACAGCGGCTACCGATATAGCTAAGGGCAAAATGTTGGTCATCCAGCCAGTTATGCTGATAGCAGTAGGCGATAATCTGCTCGATGATGGCAGGTTCAAGGGGGGCTTTAAGGACTGGCGTTGAAGCATGCGACATTCTACCGCCACATTGGGCTTTCGCTATAAACGGCTGCGCCGCAAGTTTGCGTCGCAGCTCAGTTTCACTATGATCGCGTTGCGACAGCAGGCGTATGGCGCGGTTTAGCAAGTCATTCATCATTCAAACCTGATTAGTCTGGATGGCTGTACCCCACCAACAGCGGTACACCATCGTCAGCGATTAAAATTGCTCGCTGGTTTCCGCTTCGTCACCACCGGTGTCTTCGCTGATAGCAGCAACCCGTTCACCCGTATTGTGCAACAGCAGGTCACGCAGCTTTTTGTCCAACTCGGCGGCGATGGCCGGGTTTTCTTTCAGGAAGTTGCAAGCATTGGCCTTACCCTGGCCGATTTTCTCACCGTTGTAACTGTACCAAGCTCCTGCTTTTTCGATCATTTTGTGCTTAACGCCCAAATCGACCAATTCACCACGGCTGTTGATGCCTTCGCCGTACATGATTTGGAACTCAGCCTGCTTGAACGGCGCAGCGATTTTGTTTTTCACCACTTTCACGCGAGTCTCACTGCCCACGACCTCGTCTCCTTCCTTGATCGCGCCGATGCGACGGATATCCAGACGGACAGAAGCATAGAACTTGAGGGCGTTACCACCGGTGGTGGTTTCAGGGTTACCGAACATCACGCCAATTTTCATACGAATCTGGTTGATGAAGATCAGCAGGGTGTTAGCGTTTTTCAGATTGCCTGCCAGCTTACGCATCGCCTGGCTCATCATACGCGCCGCCAGACCCATGTGTGAGTCGCCGATTTCGCCTTCGATTTCCGCCTTCGGCGTCAGCGCCGCCACGGAATCAACAATGATGACATCAACCGCACCAGAGCGGGTCAGAGCATCACAGATTTCCAGCGCCTGCTCACCCGTGTCCGGCTGGGAACACAACAGGTTGTCGATATCCACACCCAGCTTCTTCGCATAAATTGGGTCTAGTGCGTGCTCAGCGTCAATGAATGCACAGGTTTTGCCCTCACGCTGCGCCGCAGCGATAACCTGCAACGTTAAAGTAGTTTTCCCGGAGGATTCCGGGCCATAGATCTCGACGATCCGCCCCATCGGCAGACCACCAGCACCCAGTGCAATATCAAGTGACAATGAACCGGTGGAGATCGTTTCTACATCCATGGAACGGTCTTCACCCAGGCGCATGATGGAGCCTTTGCCGAACTGTTTCTCAATCTGGCCCAGTGCCGCAGCTAACGCCTTTTGCTTGTTCTCATCAATAGCCATTTTTGCTCCTTCATTTCGCAATGCCGATATTACCCCATACTGCCACTGATTGTATGTTGTATAGGAAATGTCACTAATTATACTGTACGGTCATACAGTATCAAGCCTAATTTCACAAAAATTCTTCAAGGGTGGTCCGCAGCGCAAAAACCGTCGTCTGAAGCCGCACCGCATCGCGGTCACCAACAAAATGTCCCTTGCGTACCAACACTCGGCCACCATCGGCGAAGCCAAACCACACCGTTCCCACTGGTTTTTCCTCGCTGCCACCTTCAGGACCAGCAATGCCGCTTACCGAGAGTGCCAGATCAGCCTTCGCGACATGTAGCGCGCCTAACGCCATCTCGCGTACTACCTCTGCGCTGACCGCCCCGTGAACAGTTAATGTCGCTTCCGCCACCCCTAGCAAATCGCGCTTCGCCGCGTTGCTGTAGGTGACAAACCCGCGATCGAAATAGGCCGAGCTGCCAGCAATATCGGTGATAGCTTTAGCAATGCCACCGCCAGTGCAGGATTCCGCGCAAGTGATCCAATACCCTTTCGCTTTTAGCTTTTCCCCCACCAGAATGCTGAGTTGACGCAGTTGGCTTTCACTCATAACTTCTCCTTAGCGAATCAGGGTGATATATCCAATTAGTAGAACCTGTGTTTTTCAATGAAGGAAGCAATGACTTTTCATGAAATAACGGAAAACCATCATTAATACATTGATTATCAATGACAATACGCTATTGCACTGATAAAACAAGGGCATGAATATCGATGTAGTGCTGGCCTCACAAAACCCCGATGAACTGTGCGCTCTGGTGTTGAAATTATTCGTGAACCAAGAGCCGCAGACACAGCGAAGCCAGACACTGGCAGGCTATATCCAGCAACGGGAAGAGGCACTGAAAAATGCCCGTCAGTGGCGCTTCGGGCGTAAAAGCGAAGCCTTCCAGGGGAAACAGCGCGGGCTGTTCGATGAAGATATCGAGGCCGATGCCGCCGATATCGAGCAGCAACTGGTCACGCTGTTACCTGAGCCAAAAGCACCAAAATATCTTCGACCCCGGCAAGGGCAAAACCTCACGCGGTTATCTGTGGCTCTATATCACCGCACAAGGTGCCGAGCGGGCGATAGTGCTTTATGATTGCCAACCGGGGCGCAGTGGTCAGTATGCCCGCGATGTGCTTGAGGGCTGGCGCGTTACCCTGGTGGTGGACGGTGATGCTGGTTACCAGGCGTTGTTCGGCAAGCGGCCAGGCGGTTGACACCGGGTGTTGGGCGCACGCCCGGCGCACGTTCTTCGAGCTGTTCACTGCCAACCCAAGCCCGGTGGCGAAGCTAGCTCTAGATACTATCCATGAGTTGTACAGGCTTGAGCGCAAAATCAAACATCGGTCAGCGGATAAAAAACGTCAATGGCGACAGCGCTATGCCACCCCCCGGCTGGACGCCTTCCATCAATGGCTGTTGTTGCAACAAGCGCAGACGGCCCCCAACTCCAGGTTACGCAAAGCGCTGGACTATCCCCTGAAACGCTGGTCAGCATTACTGCGTTATCTTGACGATAGCCACGTGCCCATAGATAACAATCGCATGGAAAACTGCCTCCGTCCGGTAGCCGTAGGCCGCAAGAACGGACTCTTTGCCGAGTCGTTGCGTGCCGGACAACGGATGGCAGCTATCCTGAATCTGTTGGAAACCGCCAAACTCAACGGCCACGACCCGTCTATCTGGTTGCGTGATGTGCTACCCGCTTACCCACCTGGCCCCACCATAGCCTCCAACAACTATTACCCTACGCCGAAAACAGCTTCAGTTAATATCCGCCAGCTTATTACATTATTTTAATCACACAACGCGAGTTCGCCGTTCGGTTACAATTATCGCATGAATTAAGATAATCCAAAACGTCCTGCAACCTATACCATACCATCCAGATTTTGTCCTCCAGCGGCTGTTGCGTGTATTTCTCAACCGCTGAGACAAGCTCCAACATCTCCAATGAATCAATATGCAGATCCACAATCAATCGAGCTTGCAGGTTAATGTGCGGTGACTGATTGGAATAAGTAAGGATCTGCGCGAGTTCTTTTTCCAACCAGCGATGATGGCGATCCCCCTGAGACATGGCTTAATCCCTGTTCAGTTTTTCATAGGCCAGCATAGCAGCCAAATTGTTAACCTGCCCCCCTCGGGTTAATACCACGCGCTCTTGAATTAGATGCTTATCGGTTGCGGTGGACTGCCCCGTGATGTCAACACCAAATGAAGTTCCTTGCGCATTTAGCCTATAAGAGGGTTTCTTCGGCGTAGGTTCTGTATAGGAAGTTTTTTCCAGTGGCTGTTCAGCATCAACTGTTGATTGATTTTCGACTCGATCAGAAATTGAATCATTGTCAGTTGTATCAGATAAATTATCTGTCTTTTCTGATACTGATGGATTAGCCATGGTGCTGCTTTCAAGAATAGTAGAGTAAGTTTTTATCGAAGAAAAATGGATACTGCTGAACACATTCTCCTGCGAACGATTTCCAACGGTTATGGAAGTATCCCCCAGTACAACGTGAAAGTTATTATTGTTTTGCTTAATCTCTTGCGTTTTATTGGTGCGATTATCCGTCTGCGAAACATTGTATAAAGAATCCTGCGCATTGTACTTATAAGCAGCTTTCTCATTGATAGGAAATTTATCAACGTTTTCACCCCCTGGGTTTTGCAAAGTATGGCCAACTGTCAAAGGTTGACCTTCCTCTTCCTGCTTGTCAGCGTTCATATCAATTTTTGAGAAGAGTGTGGGGGTACCACTCCCGTCAATATTCAAGGGATTAGATTTTACGCTGCCGCCGATGGAATTCCCGCTCACAGTATCCTGACCAGGAAGCAAACGATTTAGCAGTAGGAAAATATTCTGTATAGACTCAACCTGTCTCGTGAAATTTTGCCACAGCTCACCTAATTCATTATTAAAAAACAGGTTATCGTTATACACCCGCCTTGCGGTAGCATGATAGTCTTGAGTCACCGCACCTTGCTCTGCACCAGGGATTAACGTGGGCTGTGTAATAATGGGCTGTTCGGTAGCGGCTTGCTGTGACGATGGTGTAGCGGAACCCTCGCTGGATAGCGGCACCTTAACACTCATTTTTTTTTTCAACAAATCAGCAATGAATGTAGTTTTATACTCCATCGACTGAAATAACAATCTCAGACAAAAACATTTATCATCAATAGTATGATAGTTAAAAAAACAGGACTTGTGCACTGCAGCCGTGCGCTCATTTTGTTCATCAACCGCCTTATAGAGATATTGCTTAATCTGGTCGGGATTAGCCTCGAGTTCTCGTCTACGTTCCTGTGATATAACGCCACTTTGCTGCAACTTATTTAAGATATCTGGATGGACGGAGGTAGCCATAAACTTTTTACACAACTCCTCCAAGGCCGCTTTTCCATATGGCCAGTTATCAAGCCCTACCTTTTTCATCAAGGCATGGTTCAGTTTATTGAACTGCTTTTTAGCCGATTTTGCCGTTTTATCGTCCGTTGGTTTATGCTTTTTCATCGCTGTGAAAGCAGCACTAACGTCCTTTTTGAGCGACTCGCGCATTTCTGCCGGTATCAACTGGAACAACGCCAACGCAGTTGAGATATTATCCTGCAAACTCGCATGTATTATATTGCTTCTGTTGCCAGCCCCAGTCTGCATCACAAGATTAAAATCTTCTGCACTGATATTTTTCCCTGATGAACTTAAGAACTCAAACAGAGTTTCAAGTTGTTTTTCTCTATTTAGATCGCACAGTGTAGGCCCATTAAAAGAATTTGTAGTAAAGGAGATTCTGGTATACTCTTCCATGGAAAGAGGGTTGCTGGAATCTGGGGCATCAAATTTAATGTTGCTAATATCGCCGGCAACAGTGTTATGCTGACCAGCACTTGAGTAGCGCGGGGAAGCTGTTCGACATATATCACTGATTTTCTGATCAATATTCATATATTAACTCTTCGGAAAATATTTTGTCACACCACAATCAGCAGCAGAATCGATATATCTCTATCAATATGCCACCCCTGCCTCCATGATAATCCCCCATAAACTCTTGGCTTATGTTACAGCATCAGTCATATCCTGAAGATCTTCTGTACCAGATCTCATATTACGAAAACATCCAAATATCACACTCGTAATACGCCGATTGGGTTCTTAATTATCCTGCTAAAAGCCAGAAGAATAGCGGAGCCATAATTTACACATTCATATAACCCGCGTTATAGCGATATAAGTCTTCAGTCATTCGTTGCAATAATTGGATAAGCGTTTCAAAGCTACTGTTGTCCTGACGGAATCTTTCCAGCAACTCGGAGACGTTATTATTCACCGTATTTTTCTGGCTATCAATGGCAGTTTGAAAAGCCTGGAAAGCTTGCCCGGAAAGTTCTATCCCCTCCCCCTTTACACTTTCACCTTTGAGTCCATCTATACGGTCAATGATACCTTTTATCGCATCCGAGTTTGGTAATATCTCAATATCACCAGATGAACCACGTCGTACGATATAGCCACTGCCCAATTTATCTTTCCAAAAGGTGAGTGCCTTGTCATCGCCGGTAAAATTATGGATAGATTTCGGCGATATACTGCCGTCTTGGTTAAAATCGAAATATTTACTTAATGAGTCCTTGAACGCCTTAAGAAACCCCTCTTTATCGAAGATAATCTTTCCATCTTTACCCGCATTAATGTAATCACTCATTTTCCCCAGCGCCTGATTGACATCTTTCATATACTGTGAAGCTTTTTCAGTAATTTTGGCGTAAAGCTTTTGATATTTCGTGTGGATTTTTTCAATCAAATCCTCCAGCGCTTTGATGTGAGGGGGAGTACCAACATCCTCTTCGTCGGAAGAGGCCTCCAGCGCATTCGTTTGTGCAGTGCGGTAATTATCTTCACTACGCTTAAGATCGCGTAGCAGCTGCCGCGCATCGTTAGTGATATCTTCGGCGTCAGGGGTAACCATACGGTTCCCCCTGTGGGCATCAGCTTGCGGATCACTTAACGGCAGAATGTGTTGGTTGCTTTGCAACAAATATGCTGCTTGTACATAAAGATCGTCTTGCCATTGCGGTGCGCTGAATGCCTCTGTGCCGCTTAAAAACGGCACCTGGGCCTGGATCCGGTTTCCGTTATCCACCACTTCACCCAGAGGCGGCGTTAGTTGCGGTAAAAAATTGCTGGAAGAAATAGTCGTCATGGCAGGGTACCTTTATTTAGCCTCTGATAAGGCTCTGTTTAGTCTTGTTTGTCATTTCTTGCATCTCGTTGATGTTACTGCGCATCTTTTTAATCGTTTCTTCACTCTTGCTGACCTGATCTTCTTTATCTTTTGCAACGCTACGGGTGATATCTGATGCCGTACTTTGTAGTGTCTTGTCAGCTTCAGCACCTTTTACCGCCGTCATATTAGAGGCGTTAGCCAATTGCCCAGCACTATCGCCATTTCGGGTCAATTGCTCAGCAATACTGTTATGAGTGCGATATTTATTGACTTTCTGCTCATATCTTAGCCTGTGTAGATCTGTATTCTCCATCGTATCCATGACGGGCCGCTGCTGTTGCAACTGATGTTGTGCTTGCTGAGCCGAGGGAGGCGTATTTACCGGTGCGACCGGCTGCCCATCTGCGCCAATATGGAAGCCTGTGCCTTTTGCCGACTCTCCGGTTTGATGTTGCGTTAGCTTCAATCCATTCGAGTGTTTACCATTATTGTTCACGCTCTTAAGCGAAGTTTGCACCGCTTTATTTTGCTTATATAACCCACGAGATTGGAAAGCGACACCAACACCAGTAATTAGCATCGTGGTAGCAAAACTCATTAACGCGCCTTTGTAAATCTCTTTTCCTTCTCTCACGCTGGATGCTGCTGACTTTTCGGCCATGCTGGCGCTGAGTTCGGCAAACATCGTGTTGATACGGCGCTCTGAAATATAGATTTCTGCCATTACCTGGCGCAAAACGCTAAGCAAGAAGCGCATCATTTCATTAGTTTGGATGCCAACAAACGGCTCCTGTTTGGCCGCATCAGCGGAGTCTGTTTTATTCTTAACACTGGGTTCTGCCGCCTGCTGCGTATTGCTCTCTTTCAACAACGACCCCACTAGCATCGCCTGGGCTGCCTGTACCACATTGCGTTGCTCAACTTCATCCATCTGTACCGCTTCTACCCGTGCGCGTGAACCCGCGTTTGTGCTGTTACCCAGTTCCCGCTGTAAAACCACATGAAGCGCCTGATTAATATCGTTTGGCGTGGTGGTAAGTGCGATACGCAAATCATCCAGGCGTTCGGCGTTTTCTGGTTCTTCCAGTTTCTTTAGCTGTGCCAATACTTCGGCCTGCTGTGGGTAAAAGACAGGCGCAGTTAACTGCGGCCTCTCACTCTGGGATGTGAAATCGGCCAGCGCTGGGCCAATGTCAGGCAAATCTAATTGGCTGAAGTGGATCCCTGACGCAGTGCCCTGCTTGACAAGTGGGATGACATCCTGGCTAACCCGCGAGGTAGGTTGAAAGTTTCCCGTTTGCTCGATGGTGAGTGACATCAGTATATCTCCTGAAAATTATGCATAACTGCTTTTCATTAAGTTAGCTTTGGTACGACCAGATTCGTTTGTTGCTGTCAGCATGTTGTCGAAGTCTGTACTGTGTTGGTCAAAATCTTTCGCCCAAGATTTGATCAACGCTTCAAGAGCTCTTACCCATGCTTGAATGCTTTCGTTATCTTTGATCAACGCACCTAATAGCGCTTTCATATCGCTAATCTGCGCACTGGCGTATAAATTCAGCCCACCGCCAACGGCTGATTTGGTCACTCCCATAACCATATTGGCGCCCTTTGTTCCCATTTCAATTCTACGTGCCGTGACGTCGGAAAGTTTGATGACTTCTTTCGTATTCTTGGCGAATTTAGTGAACTGTTGGGTCAATTTTCCTGTTTTACTGAAAATTTTCATCAAAATATTAATAAATTTATCTGAAAGCGCTTTCGCCGCACTTTTCAACACGTTGGCGGCCATTTTGGTGCCCGTTTGCAACGTTTTCGCCACCGCCGTCCCCGCGTTTTTGACGAAAGAAGACACCGAAAGCAGGGACAACGCCAAGAAAGCCACCGCAGCGACAACCATTCCGACAATATTGGCAATTTGTTTGGCTTTTTCTGGCGCAACACCGCACTGAATCAGTAAACTAGACACACCTTTTGCGATTTCATTGGCTGCCATTTCCATCAAGGTGCTGCATCCGTTAGCCTCAAGCACCACATCGGCCACTGCCATCGCGAGGCCTATCGCGGCCACCGCCATCATTAATGGACCAGCGGTACCGAATGTGACGACCGTCGCCACCACGGATACCACCAACATAATTATGCCGAGTGTTTTACTGATGCAGCCAGCCGCTTTGCTTGCCGCCTCGGCTTTACGCTGTGCTTCATCGGCTTCATTCGCCTTTTTTTCTTGATCTTTGCGCGAAGCTTCATTGAGAGCTTCAATCACATCTTGCTGCCGACGCATATTTTTAATCGCATCTTCGCCCAGCGTTTTTTTTAATTGCGCAGTAAGTAGCGTCAATAATGCCAACGCATTCTCCAGGTTATCGCCATCTATTGGCACCTTGCGTGGGGCACTATCGACAAGCTTGTTTATCGCAGAACGATGTTGATCAGCCTGCTGTGCTTTCTCGATTGCTGCCTGCGCCGCCTTATGCACGTTGGCGTCAAGCTGTGTCACGATTTGCTTTGCATCAGTTAATTTATCCGCCAAGCTGGCCTGTTTTTCCGTCAACGTTTGGACATTACCCTGTTGCGTATCCAACTGTTTTTGTAACTGGTTAATCTTTTCTGACAACTGCTGGTAGCTTTTTTGCTGATCCTCGGTTTGTGGTGGCTCAGGGATTTCTGCCCGCTTTGCACGTGCCTGGGCCAGCTCATCCTGCGTCTGTGACAACTGTTGGTTTGCGTACTCGTACTGCTCTTGCAAACTTTTTTGCTGCTCTGTCAGATCGTTAACGTGGTTATTGGCATCCTTCAGGGCTTGCTGACTTTCTTCCAACTGTTTGTTTGCTTCCTCTAGCTGAGTCAAGCTTTTCTCAAAAATTGAGAGTAACTTTTCCCCTTGCAAACGTATCGCAGTTTTTTCAGCCGTAATCAGCGCTAACTGGTTACGTAAATCCTCCAAGTTACCTGCATGTAATAGCTTGCGCAATGTCGCCATCGACCCCAGCAAGGAAGCGTTTGCACTAAAACCGGGTTCTTGCTGCCCCGCAGCTCGGCTGGCACTTGATTCCTCGCTGCCCCCCGTCTGGCAGGCCTGACTAGCTAACCGAATATCAGCCAGTTTTACCTTTGGTTCTGCCAGGGTGGGCATACTATCTTGGCGATAACGTTTCTCCTGTTCATTGGCCACCAGGTTGCGGCAAGCATCCTCCAACTCCAGCAGCTCTTTAGCGCTATCACTCACAACTTTATTAATATTGATACCCTGAGAAAAAGCGCGAATATTAGCGATTCGCTCACAACTAATCTCTGTAATGTTCGCCATTTTGTTACCTATAATCAGGATGAGTTTCTTCTTGCTCTGTTTTTGCCAAGTTCTTCTTTATTGCTTGCAAATAGACCGATGCTTTTTTCTTAAGATCGTCATCGGTGCTGTAATTTAAAGTGCTTTCAAAGCAATGCAACGCAGCACTACTTTTCTTCAACATGAGATTGCACTGACCGGCATGAAATAGTGGGCGGTAGTCGTCTTTTGCTAAAACAAATGCCAAGGCATAAAGTTCTGCTGCTTTTTCATAACGTTTAGTCAACTGATATACGGCTGCCAACCCCATGACATAGTCAGCGTTATAAAAATCATAGATACTGAGAAAGCGGAAAAAAGTCTCAGCTTCTTTCAGTTTTCCTTGCTGATAGAATTCATAGGCATAAGCATAAACCCCATCCATTGTATTTTGAGGAATGCCGTGAATATCCTTATAAGTAGCACCATCCATCAGTGCCTGACAAACCTCGTCAAGTAAACCTTCCATCTCGTCTGTTTGCTCCTGCGCTGCATCTTCCTGCTGTTTCATATACAAACTCCTAGTAAATATTAGGAAAGATAAGATGCAACTGATCGGGCTGCATCATAATTTAAATAATACGATCTCTCTTATAAAAAGTGAGCTTAAGGGGGATGACCTGCCCCCATCTGCTGCTCAGGCTGGCCGCAAGAGGCTTCTGAGGGGGAGGGGTGATCCAATACGCTATCAGCATCGATGCCCATCTTTTCCAGTTCGACGCGTATCAGCCAGGTAATAATGCGCATCACGTCGTCTAGCCCCTGCTCATCAATAAAACTGTCTTTACGGTAATGTCGCCATAGCTGACGTGCCAGGGGAATATCACGCACTACGGGAACACCCTGCCCCTCGGCATAAGCAATTACGGCTTTAGCCTGTAACCCCTGAGATTTGAGAAGAAGAAAGGGGAGAGGGGCTACGTCAGTATTAAAATATATTGCCATGGCAATATGGGTCGGGTTAGCCATAACAAATGAAGCCCCTTTCACGCTGGTTTTAACTTCTTCCGACAATATCTCCTGATGCATACTTCTGCGGGTACTTTTAATTTGTGGGTTACCTTCATTATCTTTATGTTCCCTTTTAACTTCCTGTTTTTCCATTTTCAGATCTTTTATAAATAGGAAAAACTCCGTCAGTGTATCTGCCAGCAATACGATGAGTGCCACCGCAAGAAACATGATGATAAAAACAATACAGAGGTGAACCCACTGTCCTATCATCCCATTCAAGGTGGCAAGATAGAGTGTGAAGATATCTACACGCCAAATAACAAAAAAGAGACATGCAGAGGTGAAAAAAACCAATAAATAGAGAAATGCCTTCGCCAATTCCTTCAGGGAACGAACAGAAAAAATCTTCTTGAATCCAGAGACGGGGTTCAGGTGAGAGAAATCGATTTTTATTGCTTCTGTCGCTAAGCGGAAGCGACTTTGCAATAAAGTGATGACGGCTCCGGGTAAAAAAGAGGCTACCAGTACCGGCAAAACAGCGTGTGAAAAAAGGCTAAAAAGCCGTTGCAGTAAAGCGGCTAGGCCCATTTCGCCTGGTGCTAGCAGGATCTTTTGCATTAACCCTCCCAATTCCATTAGGCTGGAAAAGCCAACAATGGAAAAGGCACCCGTAACCAATACCACCGCTGCAACCATATCTTTACTTTTGAAGCTCTGCCCTTTCTTAGCCGAATCTCTGATCTTCTTCTCGGTAGGCTTTTCCGTTTTCTCCGCCATTCTTTATCTCCATTACAAATGTTGTTGAGGCGCGAAAATATCGTACAGCGGATCTATTGAAACCATATTAACCAAAATTGAGGGGACTTCATTCTGGAAATAGAGTAAGAGAACGCTAAATGCAATGATGGATTTTATCGTCAGCGATAAGGAAAAGGCATTCAACTGGGGGCAAAATCGTGAATACAGACCTAACGCAACCTCTGTGATAAATAAGGTGATAAGAATGGGGGCTGCCAGTATGATGCCACGTGTCACCAGTTGGTTTAGCCAATTCCCCAAAGGCAGGCTGTTAAAATGAGAAAAACCTGCGGCAAACGGCAACAGCCGATAACTGTCCGCAAGGATCTGTACCAACATGTGCATACCTCCTTGCGCCAGGAATATCATGACCAATATGTGGTTGAGCAATACCGAAAGTTCCGAAGACTCAATGCCGTTAGCTGGATCGATAGTATCGCTAATCGTTGCCCCTCGCTGGTTATCGATAAGTTCGCCAATAATATTGGCAATCAAAAAAGGCAAGCTGAGAATAAAAGCCAATACCAGACCAATGGTAAATTCATAGAGTAATGCTTCGACAAGCCCAATGTCCAGGGGAGCGCTAGTACGTGAAGAAAAAAAAGGCCAAAGTCCGAGGACGATAAAAATTGCTATACAATTCTTAATAATCCCGTTATTAAGTAATTTTGTACTGAGAAACGGTAAAAAAAAGAAAACAGGCGCAACGCGCATCCAGCCCAGTGCCAAGGTCATCAGACCAGATTGAAAAGCAAGGTAACAGGAAAAATAGAAAGACTGTACTTCAGAGGTCATCCGAGGATCCCAGTCGGTGCGAGAGCAATAGCTAGCACTTCCTTAGTATAACTAATCACTTTATCCGCCAACCAGCCAGATGTCATAAATAATGTACCAAACACCGCCAGTAGCTTGATACCAAATGGCAAGGTCTGTTCCTGAAGCTGTGTGACCGTTTGAATTAAGCCAACCAATAATCCCACAATGGTTGCCGTCAACACAGGGATTGCCGACAGTACTACGATGAGTAACATGGCTTTATTACTGGCATAAATTATTTCATCCATCAATGAGTTCCTCTACTGATGCTGTGCCAGTTCCATATATTGCATTATCAATCCTTTGGAAATTAGCGACCATCCGTCTATCGCCACGAATAAAATCAGTTTCACCGGCACGGAGATAGTCACCGGACTCATCATCATCATGCCTAATGCTAACAGAATGCTGGAGATAATTAGGTCAATGACCACGAACGGCAGATAAATGTAAAATCCTATTTGGAATGCCGATTTGACTTCACTTAAGGCATAAGCGGGCAGTAAAGAGAATAGTGTTGGCTCACGTTCATCTTTCGCGGTTTCTTCTTCGCTGCGCCCCTGTTGTAGCGACTCAAAAAAGGTGAGTAAGTCTGAGTCAGAGTATTTCTTCAGATATGATTTATAGCCCCCCAGTCCCCCATCAACAAATTTCTCCACCGAATCGGCATGACTAAAATCAACGTGCTCATGGCGCATATATTGATGCACATCCTGGATGACAGGCATCATAACAAACAGTGAAAGCAAGAACGCTATCCCATTAAGTGCAAGGGTGGAAGGAACCTGCTGCACCCCCATGGCGTTGCGTACCATCACCAGCACGATCGATATTTTAAGATAGCAAGTACCGGCTGCAATGATAAAAGGCAGTAACGTGGAAAAGGCTACAATCGCCAGTAAAGGAACGTCACCCGGTATCGTTGGCATCGTGCTTATCACCCCAACTGTCCTTTGCATGCAAGGCGCGTGATCTCAAGGCCCAATTCCCCTTCTTCACCAATATAAATAAGCTCCCCTTCCGCCACTAACTGCTTATTGGCATATACCTTGACCTCGCGCTCTTTATCCGCGCCGATGGAGTACGTCGCCCCAGGCTGAATGTACGCCAATTCAGATAGCGGGATATCGCTGTGACCCAGCACAAAGGTCAGTTGCACGCTAATGTTAGCCAAATCGAAAGGAGCCAGTGCCTCTTGCGGAATATCATCATGCAAATTGGCAGGAACCTCTTCCTTTTGGACAGGGTTTTCAATCATCTCTTCCACCATTAATAGTCCTTCTTGTTTTTTTTGGAAACACGCTATCTGGCGTCCGGCAACCGTCAAACACAACTGCAATTGCTGAATACGTAACACGTCATGTAATGCGATTGAGCGCAAAAGAGAGGCACTGATATGGCTGTTCCCTAATACCCAATCGATCCGCTGTGTTATGTTCGCCCAAAGCGGATTTGGTGGGGGCCTGACTGATAGCTGATTAAGTGGTGATGCCATCAGCACAGTCCCCAATGCCGGTTCATCCAGCGTTAACCATGGCTGACCATCATTAATTCCCATGACAATCTGCGGATTGTCAATGCGATAATGACCAGCAAAAAAAGTCTTACCCTGATTTTCCATGGTGAAAATATCGGTAATAGCCAGATCGTCTAAGCCCTGCCAAGCACAGTTGACCAACTCAGGGTAGGTAAAACGGCACCAGCTATCAGCCGGAATTAACGCACGAATTTTTTCTGTTGCACTGACCAGCCATAGCTGAAAATAGCGATCTGCACCGCGTGGGATGGTGATGTACCGTTCCGGGTGATACCGTTGTTGCCAGCGTGTCACCTCGGCCTGTCGCGCACTAATTCTGCGGATATTGAGCATGATTATGCTTCTTCCTGATCCGATGATTGTCGTTTCTCGCGATGCTGACGTTCACGGAAGTGCAACTCACTCTCCGTCATCAGCCAATGCTGACTCTCCAAAAGCGCCTGTTGAACTTCAGCACTATCGGTCATGGCGATGAGACTGTCAGATGCGGATAATTCAAATGTCACCGTTGGGCTATTACGCCATTGACTAAAGGTATAACTCAGCGTGCGTCCCCCCGTCATATGTGCCTTTGGCCCCTCGGCCAGGGTCGATTCTGACAGAGCCGTCGGCAACGCCTGTGCGTAACTGAATACGGCGTGTTCAGGTGTGATGCTGTTTTCTGCCACAGAACTCACCGTCTGCGCGACCAGTAGCGGAGGCATTATGTCGGAGGCTTTATGCTGTCCAACATGCACCATCCACGTTGATTCGTCGCTTAACCTCGCGGGAGTCAGTAATGGGTCTGTAGGTATTACCTGGGTTTCCCCTTTGCTGTCCAAAACGAGGCCATTAATAGATACCATAGGTAGCAAAACGTCTGCAGAAAACATTACTACCGCTTTATCGGCTGTTGCAAAGGCGGCAGAAAGCAAGGAGCTTTCCCTGTCAGTACCTAACACTGAAGGTTCACATGCGATCTCCCGGACTCCATTATCCCGCTTTAACCTGCCAGGCTCTGCCGACAACAGTTCTCTTGGCATAGAACCGCTTTGCGCGGTTGCATCAGCATGAGATGGGAAAGCGTTGCTCAGTCGTTGATGCCTTGCACTTGCTTTTTCCAATACGGGGGACATGTCTAACAACGCGACTGTTACCAGAGGCAAAGCCTCTTGCATCCCCTCAAGTGCCATATCCCCAAGTTCACTCAAGCAGGCACCAGGTGGCATGCCGTCCAACGTTATCATTGGCAGTGCTAACGGCACAGGCGTGCACGCTTCTGCGCGTTTCTTGCGTAGTTTCTCAACCAACAGATTTGCCGCTTCTCGCGCCTCCTGAAGCGCTGTGGACACAACCTGCGAATTATCTTTATATTTCAGCGCAGGTCGGTAAGGCTGGTGAGGTTCATCTATTTGATGATCAGGAGCACTACTGTGTATCGGGTTTATTGCCAGCATAGATGGACAACTCCTCAAAATCGTTTTGTTGCTGTATTTCCGATTTTAAGCACTGTTTGATACGTAGCTGCTTCAGATAAATTCGGAATTTTTCACACCTGTTATTCGTTTCGCGTAAGCGGCGTTGTAACTGGTTCTGTTTGCAAACAAGTAGCTGTAGCTCCACTTGTAAATTCTCTAGTTGAAAATACAAACGGGCAATTTCGGCCAGCACCCCCGCTTTATGGCGTTGACGTTCAAAAAAAGACGTACGCGTGAACTCTGCTGGCTGCTCATAGAGTCCACTTTGCGTTTTCATCACCTGAATGCGTGCCTGAACGTCAAGCTGTTGCTGCTGTAGCTCATTCATGGTGCGATGCAGCACACTTTTCTCACGCACCAGGCGTTCCAAACGCCGCTCCACCAAGCTCAGCAAGTTCTTTATCATCAGGCTGTCAACGCCTTAAGTTGGCTAAGCGTATCAGCGAAATCCGTGGAAGAATCCATCGACTGACGTAAGAAAGCCTCGATCGCCTCTTTTCTTTCCAATGCACGGTCGTTCTCCGCGTTTTCACCATGCTGATACTCGCCAAGATCGAGATACAGTTGTATTTGCGCCAGACGCCCCAGCATGTCGCGCATCTGCGCTGCAGCTTGCCGGTGTGGCGGCGTGGTCACGCGTGAAAATACACGACTAACGCTGTTTAAAACATCAATGGCCGGATAATGACCACGTCCTGCCAGCTTGGCGCTGAGATAAATATGCCCGTCCAAAATTGAGCGGATCTCATCCCCAATGGGGTCTGCTTCCTCCTCACTCTCAAGCAGAACAGTATAAAATGCGGTTATCGAACCCTGTCGCAGTGCCCCCGGACGTTCCAGTAATTGTGGCAATTGTTCAAAAACGGAAGCGGGATATCCACGTCGGGCAGGCAATTCACCGGCGGCCAACGCCACATCGCGCAGCGCACGCGCGTAGCGGGTCATTGAATCAACAAATAGCAGGACATCGCGCCCAAGATCCCGAAAATATTCCGCCATCGCCGTAGCCAGCAAGGCAGCATTACAGCGTTCAACTGCCGGGCTGTCTGATGTGGAATAAACCAAAATAGTCTGGCTACTGCGTGGCGAAGCGCGTAATTCATGAATAAACTCCGTCACCTCACGGCCTCGTTCGCCGATCAAGGCAATCACACAAATATCTGCCTTCGCGTGATTCATAATCATACTCATTAGAGAAGTTTTACCGCTGCCTGCTGCTGAGAAAATTCCCATACGTTGCCCTTTACCACAGGTGAGCAGCCCATCGATTGCGTTTACGCCGGTCGTCAAAGGTTCGCAAACTGGGCTGCGCAGGCTGACACTTGCGGCTGGACTATCCACTCGCCGTAAAACAGCCTGATGGGGTTGAAATTCTGTGGTCTGATGTGTCAGCACGCCTATTTTTTCACCAGCAGCATTGAAGATCTTGCCAGCCAGGTGTTCACCCATCTCGAAGACAAATGGCTGCCCATCAGGGCGGATCACCACTTCACGCGTGAGACCTTGTGATCGTCCAATCAAGCTGAGAAGAGTCTGCCCTTCCCGAAACCCAACCACTACAGCTCTGGCAATCACTTCGGGTTGGCACAGAGAACGTTCAATCTGACAGATTTCACCAATAAATACCCCATGGAGAGGGGCCTCTATCAGGCAACCATGAATCCGTTTTGGGTGCGCACAGCTATCAAAAAGTTTCATGGCTCAGACGGAAAATAAAGTTCTTAGCTGATTGCAACGCTCATAAAACTCTTCCAGCATGCCAGCAAACATCGGTTGGTAGGTGAGGGCCTCCTCTTTCATCACTGCAGAAAGCACGAGCGTGCTATCAACAACATTCAACGCAGGCTGTCCAGCCATAAAGTACCTAGGAGAATAGGTAATTAGCTGATTCAACAAGCTAGCGCTTACCGCCTCAACATAGGACGGATTGTAATCAGCGATGTTGCTCCAGATAATAATATCGTTGGTCGCCAGATCAATGTTAATTGGCGGACACGATTCAAGATCCAGTTGAATGGTTGAATGACAATCCAACTGGCTATTAATTAAATCATCACGTCCATAAGCGCTCAAGAAATCATTCAGAGCTTCTAAAAAACGATATTTCATACTAATATCCCCTAGATTGTTTTAATAACATTGACTTTAACCATTTCGGATACTTCATTAAATGAGAGCACTTCCAATTCAGGGAAACGGATTTCGATTATTTTCTTTACAAAACGACGAATATCAACTGGAACCAGGACACTGACATCGCGAAGAGAGAAAGATAAGGTTTCTAATGCCAGCGCAAAGGCTTGGATGATGTCATCACTTTTCTCAGGTTCCAAATGTAAATAAGTCCCCCCAGCTGCTTGGCGAATACTCTGGCGGATCATATCTTCATATTGTGCGTTAATCATCAGCACATTCAGACGCCCATCTACAGCAAAGCGCGATGAAATATAGCGTGCCATGGCACCACGGACATATTCAACCAACATCATGCCATCCTTTTCTTTCGGCACCCACTGTACCAAGGTCTCCAGGATCAGCTTCATGTTGCGGATTGAAATCTTTTCCATTAATAAACGTTGGAAAACTTCAGTAATTTTCTGTACCGTTACGTGGCGATAGCATTCTCTTAATAACTCTGGGTATTTCTTTTCCAAATCGTCCAACAGATTTTTTGTTTCTTGAATACCGAAAAACTCATTAATATGACGCAGCAATAAAGTGCCGACACAATCGATAATTTCGGTCATATCATCACGCACCAAGATACCTAATTGTTTCACTTCCTCGGCATTATTTTCTTTGACCCAAGTGGTAACCGCACCTTGTTCATCACTAAAACTAATAAGGTTTAACCCCAGACACTCCAACTCATCATTAGGAGTAATAAGGCGAAAACCGCCAAAAAAAATACTGTAATCACCGGCACATACTTCGTTAATCAGTATAATAATTGTATTATCTGGCACCACCGGAGAGTAATTTATGGCAATATCTGGAATACGATAACCATAATTTATAAATATATCTTTCATAATACGAGAAAGAAATTTCCCTTCTTCTAAACGGCGCTTATGTACCTGGCTGACTGAAATAATAATTGGCAAAGTTTCCGGTATGTATTCCATCTCGCCGTGTTGATTTTCGCGCAGCATTTCACCTTCAGCCACCTCAGTTTCACTCTGCCTCTCCTCGGAAAGGAGCCGTTTATCCTTGCGTTTTTTGTAAGTACGATACCATAACAAGGCTAGCATCAACCCGGCCAAAAATAAGAAGATAATCGTCGGGAAACCGGGTAAAAATCCTATGGCGCAAACAATGATCGCCGTTATCAGAATAGTAAAATCGTTGGTAAAAAGTTCTGCAACAATATTTTCACCTAGGTTTTTATCATTACCGCCGACACGAGTTACAATCAACCCCGCACTGATAGAAATCAGCAACGCCGGGATTTGCGCCACTAACCCATCACCGATCGTCAACAAGGTATAAGTATGCAGCGCAGTAGATATATTCATACCCAATTGTGCCATACCAACAGCGATGCCACCAATAAGGTTAACGATGATGATAATGATCCCGGCGATGGCATCGCCTTTGATAAACTTCATCGCCCCATCAAAAGAGCCAAATAGCTGACTCTCGTTTTCTATATCGCGGCGTTTTTCTTTTACCACTGCTTCATCTATTAACCCCGCTCGCAGATCGGCATCAATACTCATCTGTTTGCCCGGCATAGCATCCAGCGAGAAACGCGCAGCTACCTCTGCGATACGTTCTGAACCTTTAGTAATAACAATAAACTGCACTATGGTCACGATAGAGAACACCACCATACCAACCACTAAATTGTCCTGGATAACAAACTGGCCAAATGTATTAATTATCTCACCGGCATCTGCTTCCAGCAGGATAAGTCGGCTTGTACTTATCGATAGCGCCAGGCGAAATAGCGTCGTGATAAGCAAAATTGCCGGAAAAGACTGGAAATTTAGCACCCGAGTTATATAGAAAGACCCCATGAAGATAAGAACTGAAACCATAATATTCAGTCCTATCAAAAGATCGACTAAAATAGTCGGTAATGGTATAATCAGCATAGCAATGATCATTACCATAATAATCAAAAGCATCAACTCTGGCCGATTACGCATGCCTAACAGTAACCCAGTGACTTTACTCATGAATCGCTTAATTCCCTTCACTTAATTTCCGGCGAGCAATTTCAAGCTCTTGCACCAGAACATGTCCCATATATTCTTTTAATTCATTAATCAAGCTATCTCGACCTTCTGGCGAGAGAAAAATGCCTGTTGGTAATGTAGAAAATGCCACAATCAAAATCTGTAAAAACCGGGCACATCTATCAATACTAAGTACACTCAGGTGTTCTGAGAAAAATACCAGAAGATAATCGTTAAAGCTTTTATGGCTTCGGATGCCGCGAGTAAATAACTTGCTGAACGCCTTCTCGCCGGATTGGTTAATAAAATCAAACCCAGCATGTTGAAAATGTTGCCTGAACACCCTTTCTACCGATTGCGTTTCCCGTAATCGACTGATGCGATTGAAGAAATGGCTAAATTCATTGATATTGGAATGGCCTAATGGCAATACCTGCAGGTCATAGGCCAACGCACGCGTCAGAAAACGCAGGATATTCTCATGTTCATGAGGGGCCTGCTCTTCAGCCCATTGTTCATACAAATAAACAACCGGGCCATCATGGCGAAGAAACTCTCGATACAGCATGCGCAGATTGCCAGCCGTACGTTGTGTTTTTTGCGCAAAAGCCTTTGCCACCAGGGCAATATTGATCCCAGCTTCTGCGCTACGATCGAGATCTTCTGCCTGGAGCTGCTTTTGTAATTCCTTTAGTCTTTCAAGCTGCTTTTCATTCAGCCGCCTACGCTGAATCAGCGCCGCCAATACCATTAATATATCACTGGGATCGGCAAAGAACTGCAGTAAACAGGCCCTTATTTGCCGAGGGTTCATCAGCTGCTGACTGAGTGCATCTTCAACGTGGAGAATTTTTTCGTCGGCCTGACTGTCAAGGATGCGTTCTGCAAACTTCATCCACTCTTCTTGAGCATTGGCCTGCGAGCCACGGCGGCGCACATGGCTGGCGGCGAGCATAGCCATGGAAGCATATTCATTGTTGTTATTGATAACACCTTGCCCTTGTGCAACTTTGTCAGAATCATCCTCTGCTTTTGCCGCTGGAGCACTTTTATCGCGTTGTCCTACAATAAAGCGTGCACTGCCTCCCACGGGTATTATTGCCATGGCTGGCTCACATATTTCTGTAGAAATTGAATGGTACTGTGTAACCGAATATCGTGCGTGGTTAACCGATCGCTGTCAGAGAACTGACGACCATCCCAGGCCTCGTTTTCATCCAACAAGCGAGGCTGAATCAAAAATATGCGGATCATTTTTTGTTGATTATTCGATCGAAACTTAAACAGGTTGCCTAATACGGGTATGTCACTGAGAAACGGGATGCGGCTTTCATTGATTTCAGTCTGATCGCGAGTATATCCACCTATCAGAAGACTGCTATTCTTTGCAATCCGCGCGACGGTGTTAATACTAGTGCGATTCACCTGCGGTAACCCCCCGACGTCAGCGGTATTGCCACTGCTATCACGGCTCAGTCCCCCGTCTTCAATATTGACCTCCATTTCAACGCTTCTGCTGGCGGAAACACGTGGTAACACACTGATCATCGTGCCATAGGTCACCTTTTCCAGAGATGCCACCCTTTCACCTTGCAGGCGCGCGTAGAAACTGGTGTTGTTGTCAAACAGCGCCGGAACATTCTCCTGGGTCAAAATCACCGGACGTGAGACGATCCGTGCGCTGCCGTTTTTGCTGATAGCATTGATCTGAGCAAGGAACTTGGTGCTATCTGTAAGTGTGCTGCGATTAAAGGTCACCTTACCACCACCCGTATCCCAATTTCCGCTCTCCCAACGCACACCAAGATCATCTAATTTGACGCGTACCACGTCAATGATCCATAAGGAAAGCTCTACCTGTCGTCGGCTGTCATCCAGTGCGTTCACTAATTGGCGAACATAACGAATTTGTTCCGGGCTACCTTTCACCACCAAGCTATTACTATCGGGATAGGCAACTAAGGAGAAGTTTTTATTGTGATCTACTGAAGCTTTGCTACCGCCTAATGATGGCGGTTTGGGAAACCCATCCTCAATAGGGTAGGCGTTCCCCTCTTTAGAATGTATTTTAAGGACATCGTCCCCCTGTGTGCCGCTATTTTTAAATAGTGCGTTGATTGACGATAACATCCCAGGGATAGTGATATTCTGACCCCGCTGATTGTAGGTACGATCTGTCACTGAAGAGTGCCTCAATGGGATAACCGCCACTTCGCCGCCGGTCAGTTCTTGCTGTTGAGTACGCTCGTCAAGATAGGAGGCTGCCGCACTAATCAGTTCCACATAGAGAGGAGGCCCCGCCACAAAAAGCAGATGACTATCCCCCTGAGAACGTACGGTGAAACGGCTGTCATAAATCCCAGTTTTTCTTATATAATCGAGGACTTGTGAGCTATCCGCAGCTTGGGTTCTTACAATTGTGCTGCGCATTTCACTGTTGTCATAAACATAGATCCCTGCACCATCATCGTACCAAACCAGTGCTATTCGCCGCGTTAATGCTTTAAACATCATATCGGCATTCGCCAGATTAAAGTTACCTGTAACCCGCTTTTGCGCCGCAGATTTGCTAAGAATGATGGGTTTCTCCAGCCTTTCTGATAGCACGTCAAACAACTTGCCAACCATGATATTATTAGCGACAAAAGAGTCGTTGATTTTTTCCTGTTCAACAGGAAGTGATGCTAACATTTCCGCACCGGTATTGTTAATATTCACCACCAGTGCAAGCAGAAAAAACCACATCACACTTCTGCGGTTAGCCTTCATATAAAATTTTCTCCAAACGCCTTATTTCTGATGGTGTCAAGCCTATCTCATTTTTTAAAGTAGTAGTGAAATGTGCTGCCGAGTAATAGCCAGAATCTATACTGACATCGAGCACTGAACACTCACTCTCGATGAGTTTTAAAATGGCAGATGCCAGACGTATATCCATAAGCTTTTTCTTGGCTGTTCC
Organism: Serratia symbiotica; assembly: GCF_000821185.2. Taxonomy (NCBI): domain Bacteria; kingdom Pseudomonadati; phylum Pseudomonadota; class Gammaproteobacteria; order Enterobacterales; family Yersiniaceae; genus Serratia; species Serratia symbiotica. The sequence goes on from NZ_CP050855.1 coordinate 2,606,802, forward strand.
TTTAAAATTTTCTCGATACAATTGCCTAAAGTAGGGAGCAGATAAGCCATAACGTTGACTCAGATGATTGATGCTTAACTTCTCTTTATCCCCAATTTGGGTAGATGAAAGTAAGAAACGCATAATTCCATAAGGTTCACACTTGCGCAATATATTGCACCAATCCGAGAAAACTGGATAACTATGCAAAATAAGATCAACCAAAATATAATGTAGCGACGATTTCTGAATGATTTCATCAGGCAGATTAACAACATCTTGCCATACGTGCCTCGTCGTTACCTTTTTGTCTAGGTCATACAGTAATGATTGCCCCATAGCGGCATCAATTGTTGCCAGAATTTCTGTGAACCGCGAAAGTGGCATACATTGTATAGTCCAATATTTCTTATCCGCTACTATCGAATTCATATCAGGGCAAATGATTATTGATGATCGATTAGTAACGATCTCTTTTCCAGAAATTGTAGAACAAGAAGACAACACATGTTTTTCGCTAGTATTTATTGCAAGAACCAGATCATGATGTAAGGATAAACACTGTATCGGATCAACGAACATAGCCGTACTACATTTTGAAGTCACCGTTGTTTTCCTCATATTCAGTACGCTTATGCTAATTTAGACACGAAAAATAGTGCAGGATTATCTCGCCATAGGATATGGAAACATTCGGAATAATTTATACTGCTAGGAAATACCACCAGTAAAAATTAATAAGAAAAATTCCAATGAAAGCCGTTACCTATAAACCCATAATTCTCATTAATGTCAAACAGTTGAGACCCGCTTCATGAAGGACGCCGATAAACTTATTTGCATAATGAAAGTGGCAAGTGGCAATTTGAGCGGCAGCGAATTGATGCTCAAAGTTGATGCTCACCGCATCATTACAGGCCCAGAGTATGCCTTTTGCAGTGAAACTGATGACAATGGCTTCACCACCTATTATTTACCCAGCGAACTGTGCAGATATGAATTGGCGATCATTTCAAGTAATGCTGCCACCTCCAGGGAGTGCGGCAGTAGTGATGATAAGTTGTTTTTAGCAGTCAGTGGCGATCTTCCAAAAACAACGCTGCCCATTAACTTTCAGGAACTGATGCTTTCCGATCATTTCCCTATAATTATCAAGCCATTAAATGGGAATTGGAATATTCCTGAATCTCCGGTCTGCCAGAGTATACACGCAAAGGGTGTCAAAGATTTGCCAATAAAGACACCTGCTTTGGCAGGGCTGAAAACCAAACTTGCCTATGTGGCAGGAATAACATTGCTGGTGTTGACCGTGGTCTGGTTAGGAATAAATTACGACAGCAACGTGCGCAAAGTTAAAACTTTGCAAAGCCTACTGCAAGGAAGCAGTTCCCCGTTGACGGTCACCACAGGTGGAAATGGCAAAAGCCTGGTGTTAGTACAAACACAGCGGGACGTCGATTGGAGTACCCAACGTTTACTACAGCAACATTATTCCGAACCCGTCGCCATAAAGAAAATCAGCACACTTGAAGCAGAGATAGAAGCCCGATTAGATAATTTACTACCCAACCTATTGAAAGTAGATCTCTCTCGGCCCGATCAGCCGATTGTTCGGCTGTTAAGAGGAAACTATTCTAATCCAGATAAAGAACTTATTCAAAAGATACTGAACCAGTCTCTTCTCAGCTATTCACATGTCATTGTAGAGGTTTATACGCCAGAGGAATTATTGCAAAGGGTTGAGCAAGGGCTGGCGGAAAGTAATGTCCCATGGCGCAGGGTAAATAAGAAGAATACTTCTATATTTATTATCAATGCCAGCATGAATGATAAACAAACTATTTCAGTTATTGATTTTGCTGAAAGATTTGCTAAAAAATGGGGGGTAAGAAGCGTTCAATTCTCAGTATCTTTGGCAACCAACCCTCTAGTGGGGAGATCGTTTGTGCAAAACTCAAACGGTTATGTTCTACTGGATAACAATCATTGGTTATTCAATACGCTTTAGTTCTAAACCATCATCAACAGAAAAGGTAACGCTATGCCCATATCAGGAATTAACTCAAACGGTAATTGGACAACATCTGAGTACGAGAAAGTTGATACTGCATCAACAAATAATTGGGGCATGATGTACCGCAATGGGAGTTTACTCAATGCCCGTGTTGAGACATTGGCTAATGAGCTTAAAAATGCGCTTGAAGATGCTAATAATGAGATGGATAACCCAATCGTATTGGCAAAGATTTCTGCACTCAATGGTCATTATAACAGCGCACGTCAGGCACAGAGTAACGTGATGAAATCCATCAAGGATACTTCACAAGCTATTATACGTAATATGTAAACCAACCATCACAGAATGTTATACACCCTAAATAATTCGAGTTGCAGGCTGAACCTCAGGGATGAGGTTTGTTAATCCCTAGGAACTTACACCAGTTAGTGACTGGAGTGAGCGAGGAAAGCTGAGGAAAGCTAATGGACATGCAACTTAAAGTATGACCGGTATATATGTGCAACATTCTATGATTAACAAGGAGATATCATGCCAGCATTTATTAATTTTTCTCCCATCATACATTCCGTTGTCAACAACGACGAAATAATGACAGGTGACAACTACGGAATTGAAGATCGGGTTAGGAACCTTTTTTCAACCTATACCGCTGCTGCTACCCAGGAAAAAACCAATATCATCAACCAGCTAAAGTATGGCGATGCGACTAACCCGGCGGTGCTATTAGAACTACAGAACCGCGTCGGCAATTACAGTCTTGCCATTAATATGGTCAGTACTTTGACTCATCGAGGTGCATCCGCTATTGATAGTGTATTAAAAGCACAGTAAAAATGAAAAATATTAAGAAAATATTTATCTTTTTTTCCCTCTTGGTACTAAGTGGCTGTGATAACAAAATGTTGCTTAGTGCACTCAACCAACGGCAATGTAATGAAGTATTGGCTATTTTGCAGGAAAATGGCATAGAAGGAGTGCGCCAGGAAAATGGCAAGCAAGGCCAATCAATTCAGGTAGCGCGCCGCGATTTTGTCACCGCTGTCGATCTGTTGCGTCAATATAATCTGCCATCAAAAGAACCGGTGGAAATCATCCAGGCATTCCCTGGGGATTCTCTTGTCGCTTCTCCGCAGGCGGAGCGTGCGCGCTTACTTTCGTTGATAGAACAGCGTTTGCAGCAGTCCCTACTGACCATTCCCGGCATAATCAACGCACGGGTTCATGTTAGCTACCCACTGAGTAGCGATAACCGCGTAAAACAACCTCAACAGGTTTCAAGCCTGGTGACCTACGCAGGTGATGAATCCCCCAAACTTCTCATGAATAAAATAAAATTATTTCTGACCAACAGTTTTGCGGACACCAATTTTGATAATGTTTCCGTGGTAGTGGTTGAACGGCCACCGTTGCAGCACCATGTCACAGAAGAATCAGGTATGTCTCACATGACGACGCTGCTCATTTCTATTACTGTTACATTGCTATTGGTAGCCGTTATTGCGCTGTTCCTATTATGGCGTCAACTTCAGCAGAAGCGTTCTGAAATACCCCCCGCAGCCAGTGAAGAGAAAAATGACGATGGCATTGGTCAATAAGTCAACTTTCTTCGCTCATCAGAAAATCCTGTTAGAACCGGGAAGTTACTTTCACAGAGAGCACAGTGGAATTGATTATCTTTCGCTCCCCCTTGCATTACAGCATGCACACAATCGGCGCTTGCTGGCGCAGTATCAACTGCCACTGTCGGATGCACGAACGCCAAAGTTACCCGACGTTATGATTGAACAATGGGTGGATTTGCCCAAAATAGCTTGGATTCTAGGCGTCTATTTGCTTCCCGCTCCATTACCCTGGTGGGTTGAAAATACCCGCTATGCCACTTTGCATCAGCAGGTTGCTGGCAGAATCAAACCGATGCCAGATTGGGAAATTATATCACCACAAACGTTGTTGGCAGCAGGTGCTGCACAACTCATTGCCTGCTTAACTTCAATTAGTCCGGTTTATAGCCTACGGCTCAAATATATGTTTCGTCCGGCAATTCAGTGTTTAATGAAAACGCCAGTTGAGGTTGTTTTACCCTGGAACCTGATCGAAGGAGCTTGCCACTATGTCAAACATACCTGAACCAGATATTATGCAAACTGCCCAAGAAAAGGTGCTAATCAAACATCAGGCGATAAAAGCGAGCCGCTACCACAAGCAGTTGATAAACTCGGCCAAGAAACAAGTGGCAAAATATTGTCAACAGGCTCAATCCGAAGCGCAAGCGATACGACAAATGGCCTACGAGCAAGGCTACCAGGACGGGGTGCGACAATTAATGGCCGATATGCTCCAGGGGATAGAATTAAGCCAACGCCAATATCAACAGGCGCTTGCACACAGCCAGACTCAATTACATACGATACTGATAGAATTATTCAACGATCCCAGAATGTATGAAATCATCAGTCATCATTTTATCAATCTACAACTCGACGCGCCGCAAATAACAATGCATGTGCCAACGGGTTTAATGAATAGACTTAAGCCGATCCTCACGGAAATTCAGCACATTACCGTGCGTAGTGGGGCAGAGGATGGTATCGCTATGGAGACGGGCGATGAAATTCTACATTTCTCACCAACCAATGCAGCACAGCGCATGTTACCTAAATTATTACCTATGCCATTACGATGCAAGATCCTTGGAGCAAGAAATGCTTGTTATCAGAAGATTGCAGAATTAGCCAACCTAACAGGAAATACAGATGACACTTCCTCTACTTCATTCCGTCCTGAAGACATTAGTAACAATGTCAACCAATCTGCCACTAAACAACAGCAATGACGTCGAGCATCGGGTTACACAAGCGTGGCAAAGCAGAACAGACTCCATAGGAGAAAATCAAAAAACAGAGGAAATTACATCTATGGGTGAAAGCGTTGATCTGTCAGAAGCAGAGAAGAAAACCATCGAAGATTTCATTGAACGCCTTCTCACCACACAAAGTAAAAGAGAAACTTACGTACTACTTAATCATAAGTTAAGCAGCCTATCTGGAGAATCACGCGAAAAATTTATTGCTGGCTTGATCCAGGAGCTTAAAAACGCAGACTCACCGGAGGTTGAAGCACTGCTTAAAGAGAAGTTCAATCCCGCTTATTCTATGTATATAGCATCAGGAATGATGGTAGCCCAGTTAAATGAGCACTCCCTAGAAAACTTTGGCCAGGTAATCAGTGAAGATGATGATGATGATGATGATGATGATGAATCTAACGAGATCTAATTATTTACATTCGATTATCGAATTTTATCTGGCGATCACTTTTACTTTCTCTTGTGCTACAGCCTGTTCGTCATGTTTATCGAACGCAGCCATGCGCTGGGATGTACCTGAAAGTATTCTTGAGGCCATTATCCTTCAAGAATCAGGTTGGGATCCTGATGTATGCAACATTAACAACAATGGCAGCCAAGACTCTGGGCTGATGCAAATAAACTCAGTGAATATTAATTTGCTAAAATCTGCCGGGATTATCAGTGATGAACGTTTGTTGATGCAGCCTTGTACCAACATTGAGGCTGGTGCCTATTTACTCAGCCTTAAATTCAAGAAATATGGTTACACTTGGCGTGCTGTCGGGGCATATCACTCAGAAACAGCTCATCATGGGAAAAAGTATGCCGATAATATTATGAAAATAGTTCACACAAAGAAAAATTTCTTTCGTCAGAAAGACTTGATATCGCCAGTTCCTCAGCAGGAATAACCTCCACAAATAAAATGTGTGATTCATAGACATCTTTTCACTATAATGACTCACCATGAACAGGGAAATTCAGCAGCGGCTACAGTGGGTAAAATGCTATGAAACGTCAGGTGATGCGGGATTCGTATGCCGTCGCGGCGGCATTTCTCGCCCCACATTGCGTAAATGGTGGCGCAGATATCTGTTTCAGGGTATCGCTGGTCTGGAAAGCCATAGCTGCCGCCCTAAACGCTCACCATCAGCGAAATCCGGCGCTGGCGAAATCGCTCTGATTCTGGAGTTACGTTCACGGCGAAATCTGGGTGCAAGGCGGATTCAGAGCGAGTTAAAACGACTTCATTCAATTTCACTGGCAATAGCAACGATCCACAAAGTTCTTTGCCAGAATCAGGTTAAACCTGTTGTTAAATTCCGGCATAAAGCTGATTTCATTCGCGACGAACGCCCTGTTCCCGGTGATCGGGTATCAGATGGATACCTGTAAAATTGGCCCCGGCTGGAAAGATTGAAAGAATACGGTATCAAGTTTCGTCCAAATAAACCAGCTTCGCCCCATCTTAATGGCAAAGTTGAACGTTCCCAAAAGACAGAAAAAGCTGAGTTTTACGCTACCCTAGACCTCTCAGCTACTGACCTGGAGGAACTGCTGGCAGAATGGCCGCATAGCGCTCACATCGGTAAAACGCCAATGGAGCGCTACTTCGAACTTGTTGAGCAAACGCCATACTCTGATGCCGTTCACGCAAACTATCAGCCCAGTGAAGAACACATACAGGAACAGAATTACAAGTTTGAACTTGAGCTGAGAAAATTGAAACAATGCCTATGAATCACACAAATAAAAATTATTCCTGCTTGTGTTTTGCTGGCTTACTAGCGCACAAAAAAGACTCCAACCGCTTAGGATTGAGGTTAGAAGGACAGTATGGCTACCTCTTATCGCCCACACCTATCTGCAAGTAACGTTTTCAGCGTGAGAAGCGGTAGTGTTTTTCCTCAATAATGACTTTATTTATGCCTGCTTTTCCAGCTTTAACTGACAGTAAAGAGTTAGGATGCATCAACAGTAAGTATCAGCGGCTCATCGGACTGGTAGGAAATCGGTATTATTTTATCGCTCATCATAATTAAATCCCCGTTATTCTCGATCCTTGCACTTATATTGAGTTTTCTGGTAAGAAAGGTGGCATCTTTAGGTAAAGACACGCGAAAAGGTATAGTATGGCTTGACTTCTTTACCGATATATTGTATTCGAGGAGGGTAAACTCTTGTTCACCAACTGATTTATTCTGCGTGATTGATATAGTAGCTATTGAATTTATAGGAATATCCCCTTTCTTAGCATATATTTTTCCCTCAAGATAATACTCTTCCCCTTTCTTGGTATCATTAGCAAGATGAGTGCATCCGCATAAAAAAAAGTTCAGAATTAGCATGCTACTACTAAGTTTCAAAAAACGTTTGATGTTAATAATATTCATTTATTATTACTCGATAATATATAAGTATAGACAAAGTGCACTAATCACCAGGCTTAAAGTAAGAATGGTGAAATTGTACACTGATTTTTCCATATACCAGAAACCATTGATTTTTTCTTCGTTCGATACGCTACTGCTTGAGACTGTGATGCAATTCGTACCAACGTATGTAATACCTATTCTAGGTAATGTTTTTATCAAATTGCCATCGAGATTGGCTTGCTCGAAAGAGATGCGTAACTGGCGAACCAACTTATAATAGCTGCTTTCTGTGACAATCAAGCCGCGTTTTTCCCAGACTTCATGCATGATCTCCCGTTTATTGTTGCATGTTCTGGTCAATAGCATTTTCAAAAGGCATACTTCGTTTTCAGATAGTGTGACAATTGTCTGTGTTTGATCCTGGGCAAGAGTGCGTTTTAACGGATCAAAAACAACTCCATTGGATAAAAGAATAGCGTCCAATGTCTCTTCATTATTAGCCATAACTTTCCGCATAAAGATATTTTCTCCTAATATTGTTACCAAAGGTGCAAAGTGGGTTTCCCGCTAGTGGGTGGCTCCATTTACGCATGAGAACTCATTGTCCTCCGTCTCAGTAGCTCGAACCCGGCGATAAACCGTACATCTGACGTTTCAGCATATTCAGGCGATTTGCCTCTCCTTCGGCAATTCCCTTATTCCATTTGCTGGTTATGGCCTCAGTTGCTGCATGTGTATCAGTTCACCCCGTCAAAGACGACGCCTTGAAATTCAGGCAGGGCACGTTCCACTGCGCGACTGAATCATTTGATCCAACTATTTCTTATATTTCAGCTCCGACATGCGGTAGCATGCCCAAAGCAAGTTACCACGCGGCTTTTATCCGGGGTTATTTTCACTCATAAGTTTGACGAACCGGATTGTATCTCACCATTTTGCTACCGACATCTTTAACAGTTGCCCCAATGCCACCAACCCCTGCTTCCACCATTTCTTTCCATAAGCGATTGGCGGTTATCCCAGCCAGCCTAATGAGCCAAGAAGCCCAGCTTTTGATGGTCTGCCTGCTATTCCATGACTGTTATCAACGACGAACAGTATGCAGATATTCCCCGAATTTCATGCCAATTTTGATGAATATGCAAGACTTCTTCCCTGCATGTGTAGCGTTTCTCTCTCCACGCTACATCTCTTTATCACCCGATGAGGATAAAATGTCAATTCAAGTAATATTTACTTTATCTTTTAGTATCATGATATTACGATCATCGTGCCATAGCTATGACCACGATACCAACCTGACGTTCCAGCTCTGGTGACTGTACGATCACTACGAAGCGAAGCAGAGTATCTGCACTGGTTGCGTAAGCAGCATGCATACCGCTTCACCATCGATCCTTGAATCCAAATCCAACGCCTGAAATCTGATCCAGGAGTTAATCTGTTCTCCTTGCTGTTGCAGCATTAAATGGATCACAAATATCCCAATAGATACCCCAACAAAGGCTAAACGAACAATAAAAACTCATCATTAATATATCAGAAGCATAATCTTTTGATCAATAACAAATTTTGTCATAACTCATACTTGTCGAGCTTATATCTTTTTGATGTGGTATAATATATAAGTTGAAGTAACCGGCTAACGATACAACAAAAACCCCATGCTTGGAGTAGCGGTCACTCGATGTTAGGTGCACAGCATTACTAATCAAGACCTAAAGACCTTCCAACGCCACTTTTGCTATAACCCAGCATATACATCTGAGCATCGTTAATATGGCAATAAATGGGTTAGGACATAGGGCGAGATCCTGTGCGCATTTATTTAAATTAGACGATGATGATAATACCACTATATAAGATATTAAAGATTAAATTTACTAAATAAAAAAATAATCATTCTAACTATAACTGAACTCACCTTTCATTCAATGTCATTGAATCAGGTGTATATCCAAACAAACTCTTATTTTATCAATAATCGGTATTATAGTATCCAAGTCACTATTCCTAATCTTCTTTAAGTGGACTGACCCCACCCCACTAGACGGTGCTGAAATATATTTTGAGCATAGCAACTGTCTTCAAGCCCGATTACGAAGCATGTTGGTGATACAACGGATCCCATGCTTCATTATTTTTCAGCATTGCGTTCAGGATGGTCAGTAGTTTTCTGATGCAGGCGGTCAGTGCAACCTTTTTGGGTTTTCCAGCGGCAACGAGGCGTGTATAGAACTCTTTAATTACTGAGTTGTGCCTCGTCCCGACCAGGGCTGACATATAGAGAGCTGTTCGGACGGAGGCTCGCCCTCCGAATACCGTTCGGCGACCGCGCATCGTGCCGGAATCCCTGTTTATTGGAGCAACCCCAATAAGCGCACTAATTTCACGTCGTGATAACGTTCCAAGTTCCGGAACCTCAGCCAGCAGCACGGCAACAGTCGCTGCACCAACACCTTTAACGGCGCTCAATAATGCAGATAATTCACTGAAATTTTCCGAAATATAGGCTGACATTTCAGCTTCTACGCGAGCCATTTCACTTTTCAATACCGAAATTATAAATCTGATACTTTCATGATTCTGAGGATGCGATGGATGCAACCTGTTCCGCTCAGCTGTAAGCATGATCGTTAATTGTCGGCGTCTGACCACCATTGCTGCCAGCAACTGCCTGTGAACATCAGGTAAGGGACGAATATATTTTTCCCGCTCAGGATGCTGGTTAATAACTTTTGCCATTTGTAGCAGGACTCTGGCATCTATTTGGTCGGTCTTAGCCAGATAGCCCATTGCGCGGGCAAAATCTCGCGCCTGTCGGGGACTGATAACAACCACATCGAAACCTTCAGACTGAAGATAGCCAGCCACACCAGACTCAAGTCCCCCGGTGGCTTCCATCAGGATCAGTTGAGTTTCATTTCGCTTTAACTCTTTGAGTATCTGATTAATACCTGTAGTGGCACACTGAATTTGGCCACCTGAACAGAGGTGATATGCTCACCTCAGGACATTACAGGTGCTTCAATGAAAAAAAGAAATTTCAGTGCAGAGTTCAAACGCGAATCCGCTCAACTGGTCGTTGACCAGAACTACACCGTGGCAGATGCAGCCAGTGCTATGGATGTCGGCCTTTCCACAATGACGCGATGGGTGAAGCAGTTGCGTGATGAGCGGCAGGGAAAAATACCTAAAGCCTCTCCCATTACTCCTGAACAAATTGAAATACGTGAGCTGAGGAAAAAAATACAACGTATTGAAATGGAAAACGAAATATTAAAAAAGGCTACCGCGCTCTTGATGTCAGACTCCCTGAACAGTTCTCGATAATCGGGAAACTCAGAGCGCATTATCCGGTGGTCACACTCTGCCACGTGTTCGGGGTTCATCGCAGCAGCTACAAATACTGGAAAAACCGTCCTGAAAAACCAGATGGCAGACGAGCTGTATTACGCAGCCAGGTACTGGAACTGCATAGCGTCAGCCATGGCTCTGCTGGCGCAAGGAGTATCGCAACTATGGCAACCATGAAGGGCTTCAGGATGGGACGATGGCTCGCCGGCAGGCTCATGAAAGAGCTGGGGCTGGTCAGTTGTCAACAGCCCACTCATCGGTATAAATGCGGTGGCCTTGAACACATCGCTATCCCGAATCACCTTGAGCGGCAGTTCGCAGTGACAGAGCCTAATCAGGTGTGGTGTGGCGATGTGACCTATATCTGGACAGGCAGGCGCTGGGCCTACCTCGCCGTTGTTCTCGACCTGTTCGCGAGAAAACCGGTGGGCTGGGCAATGTCGTTCTCACCGGACAGCAGGCTGACCATCAAAGCGCTGGAGATGGCGTGGGAGGCCCGGGGAAAACCAGCCGGAGTGATGTTCCACAGCGATCAGGGCAGCCATTACACAAGCAGACAGTTCCGGCAGTCACTGTGGAGGTATCGGATCAGACAGAGTATGAGTCGGCGTGGAAACTGCTGGGATAATAGCCCAATGGAGCGCTTCTTCAGGAGTCTGAAGAACGAATGGGTACCGGTGACGGGTTACATAAACTTCAGCGATGCAGCCCACGCAATAACGGACTATATCGTTGGGTATTACAGCGCGCTCAGGCCGCATGAATATAACGGTGGGTTACCACCAAACGAATCGGAAAACCGATACTGGAAAAACTCTAACGCGGTGGCCAGTTTTAGTTGACCACTACAGTGGTCATCTCGCCAAGAACGAAGATCTCTTAAGAGGTAATTAATACGCTGGTTTCTCGCTTTACTATCCTCAGACTGGTATTGAATATACTGTGGTCCACCACCATTTTGTCTATACCTGGCTAATGATTTTACGCTGATGCCGAGATAAAGCGATGCTAACTCAACGTTGAGCGTTGCATCATCAGGCATATCACTAAATAGCCTCCATACCTCAGATAGCTCTCTTAATGTCTCAATAACGCTCATTAGTCATCCCCCTTTATCCAGTAAGATGTGCTGTTAAACTTTAAATATATTTGTCTAAAATTCTTAATTCTATATTGCTCAACTTATTTATTATTTCGTTCCTTCTTTTTTTGTATATTGATTGAACATCCTGATAACTCTCACAATTAAAAAATATAGTTGATATTTTTATTATTATCTCTCTTGGTATACCTGCATCACGCAGGATAATTTCATGATTATTATTCGTACCATACTCCAGAAGAGAAACAATGTAATCCAGACTTATATTCTTTGTCCCTTTCTCTCCTGCTACAAAATTGAATAGGTTCTCAAAAGCTTTTATATACCGGGGCCAAATGAATTCAAAGTACTTTGTTATTAGATCAAAGGTTAGCCTTATACGAGCATTTTCTTTTTCCCTTAAATATTTTAGAGTTCCAGAGTTTAGAAGAACGGGAAAAGAGGGTTGCTTATAAATATAATACTTAGTCAAATCCAATAATATTTTTTTCCCTATATCACCATCAAAATTCCTTCCACGATTGCTTTTAGTAAATAAGCAATCATAGATAATTGACAGAATACTTTCCAGCTTTTCAATGACAGGATATTGAGTGGAATAGTGATAATTAGCAAAATTAGCATCATTTCTCAAATGCTCTATCAACGTTATCTGACCGCTGATATCGACGAACTTATTATCCTTTAAAAGATTGAGTGGGATATTTAACCCACTTAGATACTCAACAAAACTTTTATATTTATTTCGAGAATCTTCACTTATATCACTCTCGCTTAACTGAACCAATGTTTCTATATCTGGATTACTACTATCCACAAACTCTATTTCTACATTAGTATCCTCATTAATATCCCTATCAACATGGTCGAAATAAAAAACTCTACCAAGAAAGTGTTGCATAAATCGGCCAGCCCGACCTTCAATATTTCTTCTATCGAGACTTTTTATTTGATTTCCATCTCCAATTTTTAGATCATAAAGAACGACATTTTTGGCAGTGGAGTTTACACCTTCAGTTAGCGATGTAGTGCAAAACAAATACTTAACGCCTTCTTCGTTATTTTTATTAAACTCATCTATAAGTAGATCTTGTATATGCCTCGGCATTGCACCATGATGAAAGGCAACACCTTTCTTTAAGCACTGAACCAATGACCAACTCTTAGAGATATTATTCTCCAGATAGTCGACGAGGCTTCTGTTGTATTCTTTATCATCTAAATCTTTTATGAATTTTTCAGCTAAACTTTCCACATATTGTTTTTGATATCTATATATCAAATATTTACCATCAATTTTATCATTTCCTGTTATTTTTTTAAGATTTTTATATTTATCACCAACGACACGAATATCAACCCCCTCGATAAGGTGTGAACCTCTCCGAGAAACAACATCAAGTTCATAATAATCTTTTTGGACTATTTCAATATCATACCTCAGCATCTTGATATTAAACTTACTTCTGAACTTTTCACTGAATGCGCTAATGTATGGACCAATCAAGTATAAGTCTGCACCGCTTTTTGTTAGTCTATATAATATATCAGCAAATACTTTATATCTATCATCATTTAGTTTATAGTCAGCCTTATAAATCTCATCCATTACAAAAAAGTCGACTCTCAAATTAATATTATCTTGCATTAAAACACTCATTCTTTCTGGCGTAAGAATAAGGATATATTCTTTTTTTTCCTCTATTTTTATTTTAGATGACTTTGACACTATATATCTATCAGAGAATTCATGCTTGAAATCATTATATGCTTCAGAAAGTAATGATACTGTCGGCATAATGATAACAACCATTTTGTATTCATTGTGAGAAATGATCTCTCTAATTATTCTAGTTTTCCCAAATGAAGTTGGAGCGCTTACAATCAATCGCCTACTCTTCTGAAACTCATTAAAAATCTCTTTTTGCGGTTTAGTTAGCGTTGTTTCAGACACCGAACTTGTATAGAAAGATTTCAAAAATATGTCTTGTGGAGAAATGTTTGGGTTATAACCGATATCACTATTCCCTAACATATCATCATATAAAAATATTCTCGATTTAATGATGCAATCGTGTAAAAGTTGTTGAACCATAGCATCTTCTAATTGAAGGTTTGCAATATGGCATATAGCTTTAATACACGAATTATAATTCTCAGTATGATCAAGGCGACGGTAAATATCGATTAGAAAATCTTCAACTAGATTGATTTTCTTGCCTTTTGAGTTTTTGATTTTATCTAATTCCATTTCAAAATTTTCAATACTCATAGCATCCTCGTTATTAAAACTTCATCGCCTGTTCAACTAACTCAATCTTTTCTTTCAACTTTGCAATATCTTCAAAAGGAAAAAGGAAAAACACTAATTTGATGTTGGAGTCTTTTGGCCAGCTTTTTTTATATATATCTTGAAAATGTTTAGTCAGTTCAGTTCCCAGCTCTGAGAGGAAAGGGTCTTGATTAATTATAACCTTACCTTTACCACAGCACTGAAGTATATATTTACTATCGTAAGTCAATAATACAGGGACGGCAATTTCGACTGAATCTAAACTTTTTCCACCATCAACATAGCTTTTCAATTGCAGGTAAAGATTTTTATCAAGTGTCTTATTTATCTCTATTTCACCACCTAATAATTTCAGTTCACTTGCTATTCTGCTTTTGTCGTTAAGATGCTCAGACAATGAACTTAGTGCTGATGAAATAGCTCCGCTGATGGATTGGTGAAATTTTGCCTCGCCTAGCCAAAGAGTAATTTTACCATTATCCACAGAGAAGTGAGCGCAATCAAATCCCTTTATCTGCTCTCTCGTTGTAGAACGTAATCTTGCTTTAGTTACGAATTTCGGAACATCATAGAAAATACTCAGAATTAAAAATAGCATTAACTCTCCATAATCTCCCTTTGCCTGTCGTCTGGCATCAGAGATTCGAGTAAAGCTGCGTTTATTGATCTCAGAGGGATCTAGCTCTTTCATTTCATCTGCTGTTAAGGAGAAGTAAGGGACAACATCTCGGATCAATCCAACCAAGTCATCTTGACGATACTTGCCATCAAAAAAATCCAGTGTAAATGTGTTATCATCAACACCAGATGAAGGTAGTCTAACTTCGTACTTAAAGATTTGGTTGTTGATTCTTATTTTTATTGAGTCATCCATATAATTCTAATCCTCATAAATTAACAGCAAAATAATTATCATGCTTAAATAATGAATGTTTTTAATCACAGAAAGGAACTATAATTTCTATCCCTGCTACTTTTTATGACGTAGGTATCAAAATTTCGTTGTTAGTCCCCATAGGCTCAAGCACTGCTTATGCTTTGTTCTATTGAACCTCTGGCAACGGCGGATACTGTGCTGAAGCTAACAATGTATTGTATAACTTAGGTGCTGTCATCAGCATGTGCAACTCAATCCGTTGAAGAGCTTCAAATACTCGTTCTTCGTCAGGTACCGCATATCTTTCTGTCGGGTCTGTAGTGTTGCGATGGTTTAGCAACCTTTTCACAACAGCATATGACGTAAGCTCTTCGGCTACACGCCCAAATGTTCGCCTCAAATCATGCATACCAAGTTTAGTAATACCAGCGTCGGCACAAATATACTCTCTCAAACTTTTACTGTCAGAGTAATGGCCGGCTTTGCTACGATTTGATCGAGCAGGGAATACCCATTTCTGTTTTTCTGGACGAGTTTCTGCTTCCTGAACAATGTCCCGTCTATCTTCTAAAATCCTCTTAACTGCATCGCAGATCGGAAGCTCATGATCATTACGGTTTTTAGTGTCGTAGAATCGAATCATTCGGCTTTCAAGATCAACATAACTGGTCGTTTTTGCTTCTTCATTGGTGATAGCTTCCCTCCAACACAAAGATGCTGTTTCTTCTTTTCTGGCACCTAACAGGACAGTCAGTAGAAGATAATCACAACCAAGGCGGTTAAAGCTTCTCTTATTGTGTAATGCAGTCAAAAACCTACCTAAGGTGTCTTTTGGAGAAAGCGGATTTCTAACACCTTTAGCACGATAGCTATCCTCAAGCTCAGAACGAGTCCTGAACTTCTTCTGAACTTTCAAGATAGAGAATGGATTGTAGGACAAAGAGGGTTGTCGTTGCTGGGTCTGAGCATTCCCTGCTTCAATCTCGATTGCGTGTTTTACAGCAACGTTAGCCCAGCGGAATGTTTGCTCTGCGGCCGTCCTTGCTCTACTTGCGATTTCATCAAACTTGCGAAGAATTTCATTGCCTGTTAAATCCTTCACTCGAAGCCCTGACCATTCAGAAAGCCTGTTTTCTGCTTTGCTCAGCACATTAAGTGTGTTGGGTTTCGCTGGTTTAGATCTACCCATCAAATGATTTCTGTATTGAGCAAAGACTTCGCTGATAGTGAGTTCAGAAGCCTCTGTTTCTCGCTTGATTCTATTGGGATTCCTCTTTGTTGCGATCATGGTCTGAACCAACTGTCGGGCTACTTCACGAGCTTGATCGATATTCGGAAAATCAGAAACATTGCCAACTTTTACTTTGAGCACAGAACTAGGTTTCTTACCTTCACTCACACTACGATCACCGGAAGACACTCTTCTCTGGATTACATACGTTTTTTTCGTCAAACTGACCTTCACACCAAAGCCAACTGGTGAGTCGCGGTGGTCATCAAAAACTATGTAAGGTTTATGCTCTGGGTTTGCTTCGAAAACGACTTTTCCCGCATGGTTAAGGGTGGGCTTCACACCAATGCTTAACTTATTGATAATAAAAGCCTGACTGAGAGTTGTTTTCAAAGTATCACCACTATTTGTAGCCCAAGAATGATTAGAAGGTAACCTATCACATTCTAGGCTACAAGTGAGCTACAAATTTATGGGTTTATGTGGATTTAAAGGGGATTTACCCGGGGCCACATGAGCACCTGTAAGAATAAAAAAATGAGTAAAATCAATATGAACGAAGACATTAACAAGGACTTCTCCAGCCATACGCCGATGATGCAGCAGTATCTTCGATTAAAAGCACAGCATCCCGAAATCCTGCTGTTCTACCGCATGGGTGACTTCTACGAGTTGTTCTATGACGACGCCAAACGCGCATCGCAATTGTTGGATATTTCCCTGACCAAGCGCGGAGCCTCGGCGGGTGAACCTATCCCGATGGCTGGCGTGCCGCACCATGCGGTGGAGAACTATCTGGCTAGGCTGGTGCAGTTAGGTGAATCTGTCGCCATCTGCGAGCAGATCGGCGATCCAGCCACCAGCAAAGGACCGGTCGAACGCAAAGTGGTTCGCATCGTCACCCCTGGTACCATTACCGATGAAGCGCTGCTGCAAGAGCGTCAGGATAACCTGCTGGCGGCGATCTGGCAGGATACTCGCGGTTTTGGCTACGCGACGCTGGACGTCAGCTCTGGCCGCTTCCGTATCGCCGAGCCGCAAGATAGTGAAACCATGGCAGCAGAGTTACAACGCACCAACCCTGCAGAACTTCTCTATCCAGAAAACTTTGAACAGATGGCGCTGATCGAACAGCGTCACGGCCTGCGCCGCCGCCAACTGTGGGAATTTGAGCTGGAGACTGCGCGCCAGCAGCTCAATTTGCAGTTCGGTACCCGCGATTTGATCGGCTTCGGCGTTGAGCAGGCGCATCGGGCACTGCGCGCCGCTGGCTGCTTACTACAATATGTCAAAGATACCCAACGTACTTCACTGCCACATATTCGTGGCATCACTATGGAACGACAGCAGGACGGCATCATCATGGATGCTGCCACACGTCGTAACCTAGAACTGACCCAAAACCTGTCCGGGGGTAGTGAAAATACACTGGCGGCGATCCTCGACCATACCGTGACACCCATGGGTAGCCGCATGCTAAAGCGCTGGCTGCACATGCCGACCCGCAACATCAACGTGTTGAACGATCGCCAGCAGGCCATTGGCAAGCTGCAAGATCTATATAGCGATTTGCAGCCTTCGCTGCGACAGGTTGGCGATCAGGAGCGCATCCTGGCGCGTCTGGCGCTACGCACCGCCCGTCCACGCGACCTGGCACGTATGCGCCACGCTTTCCAACAGTTGCCGGACATTCGCGCATTATTGCAAAATGTGGATACACCGCATGCGCAACAGTTACTGTCGCAGGTTGGTCAATTCGATGCGTTGTTGGATCTGCTGGAACGGGCGATAGTCGAATCCCCACCAGTGCTGGTGCGCGATGGCGGTGTTATTGCCCCTGGCTACAATAGCGAACTGGACGAGTGGCGCGAACTGGCGGACGGTGCCAGCGACTATCTGGATCGACTGGAAATCCGCGAGCGTGAAAAGTTGGGGCTTGATACTCTAAAGGTGGGCTTCAATGGCGTGCACGGCTATTACATTCAGGTCAGCCGTGGACAAAGCCATCTGGTGCCAATCCATTACGTACGCCGTCAGACGCTGAAAAACGCCGAGCGCTATATCATTCCTGAACTAAAAGAGTATGAAGACAAGGTTCTGACTTCCAAAGGCAAGGCTCTGGCGATCGAAAAAAACTTGTACGACGAGCTGTTCGATCTACTGCTGCCACATCTGGCGGAGTTGCAGCAAAGCGCTGCTGCACTGGCCGAGCTAGACGTGCTGACCAACCTGGCCGAACGCGCCGATACCCTACACTATGTTTGCCCCACGATGAGCGAACAACCGGGGCTTCACATTACCGAAGGCCGCCACCCGGTAGTGGAACAGGTGCTGAGCGAACCTTTCATCCCCAACCCGCTGTCACTGTCGCCACAGCGCCGTATGCTGATCATAACTGGCCCCAACATGGGCGGTAAAAGCACCTATATGCGCCAAACGGCATTGATTGTCCTGATGGCGCACATTGGTAGCTATGTGCCAGCCACTAAAGCCCATATCGGCCCAGTGGATCGCATCTTTACCCGCGTTGGTGCTGCGGATGATCTAGCCTCAGGCCGTTCTACCTTTATGGTGGAGATGACCGAAACTGCCAATATCCTGCACAATGCTACCAAGCACAGCCTGGTGCTGATGGATGAAATCGGCCGGGGCACCTCTACCTACGATGGTCTATCACTGGCCTGGGCGTGCGCTGAAAATCTGGCCAACCGCATCAAAGCCATGACACTGTTCGCTACCCACTACTTCGAGCTGACCACCTTGCCGGAGAAAATGGAAGGCGTGGTCAACGTGCATCTGGATGCACTAGAGCACGGCGACACCATCGCCTTTATGCACAGCGTGCAAGACGGTGCAGCGAGCAAGAGTTACGGCTTGGCGGTTGCAGCACTGGCCGGTGTACCGAGCGATGTCATCAAACGCGCACGTCAAAAACTGCGTGAATTAGAGTCGCTCTCCCACCACACCGCCGCTGGCACCGTTGATGCAACTCAGATGACGTTGTTGGATGAGGAAACCTCACCCGCAGTGGCAGCGCTGGAGGCATTGAACCCAGATTCACTATCGCCGCGTCAGGCGCTAGAGTGGCTCTATAAGTTGAAAAACATGATGTGATCCGTCATGGATCGTAGACATAAAAAACGGTGAGTGTCATGCTCACCGTTTTTATTTGCTAGGGTCAATCGTCTACGTTCGTTATTCGCGGAACAATGCCTCAATGCTAAGCCCCTGCGTCTGTAAAATTTCGCGCAGGCGGCGCAACCCTTCAACCTGAATCTGACGCACACGTTCACGCGTTAGACCAATCTCCCGGCCTACATCTTCCAACGTTGCCGATTCGTAGCCCAGCAGACCAAAACGCCGGGCCAGCACTTCCCGCTGTTTGGCATTCAGCTCAAATAGCCACTTGACGATGCTCTGTTTCATATCATCATCTTGCGTGGTGCCTTCAGGCCCGTTGTCTTTCTCGTCGGCCAGAATATCTAGCAGCGCTTTCTCTGAATCACCGCCCAATGGCGTATCAACCGAGGTGATACGCTCATTGAGACGCAGCATACGACTAACGTCACCGACTGGTTTGTCGAGTTGCTCCGCAATCTCTTCAGCGCTCGGTTCATGATCCAGTCTGTGAGAAAGCTCGCGCGCGGTGCGCAGGTAGACATTAAGCTCTTTGACGATATGGATAGGCAGGCGGATGGTACGGGTTTGGTTCATAATGGCCCGTTCAATCGTCTGACGTATCCACCAGGTTGCATAGGTGGAGAAACGGAAACCGCGTTCCGGGTCAAACTTTTCCACTGCGCGGATCAGACCAAGGTTACCCTCTTCAATCAGATCCAGCAGTGCCAGGCCACGGTTGCTGTAGCGGCGAGCAATTTTCACCACCAAACGAAGGTTGCTTTCTATCATACGACGGCGGGATAGCACATCACCGCGCAGAGCACGCCGTGCAAAATAAACCTCTTCCTCTGCGGTAAGCAGGGGGGAATAGCCGATCTCACCCAAATAAAGCTGTGTCGCATCCAATACACGCTGGGTAACACTTTGAGACAATAGTTCTTCTTCTGCTAAATCATTCTCGCTGCTCTCTTCTTCTAACAGCGCTTTTTCATCAAATGATTCAGCTTCAGTTCCATTTTGGTCGAAATCCGTATCATCATGTAACTCGTTAACTTGTAGCGTATTTTGGCTCATAAGTGGCTCCTACCCGTGATACCGCGAGCAGAACACAACGTATTCTGCTCATTCTATCGCTGCGGAAGATAATGCAGCGGGTTTACGGATTTCCCCTTGTAACGAATTTCAAAATGCAAACGTACTGAACTGGTTCCGGTGCTACCCATGGTGGCTACTTTTTGACCCGCTTTCACTTCTTGTTGTTCCCGAACCAGCATTGTGTCGTTGTGAGCGTAGGCACTCAGGTAATCATCATTATGTTTGATGATGATTAGATTGCCGTAACCCCGTAAAGCATTGCCTGCATACACTACGCGACCCTCGGCGGTAGCGAAGATAGGCTGCCCAGCGGGGCCGGCGATATCGACTCCTTTATTCCCACCTTCTGATGAGGAAAAGTTATCAATAATCTTACCCTCAGCCGGCCATCTCCAACTGCTTATCGACGCGGTGCTGCTCACAGGTGGAGCGGCTGCCGGGGCGATAACAGGAGACACTGCGCTCCCAACTGCTGCGGATAATACATTTTGTTTATCCGAATCATTAGAATACGCGTTAGTTGAGTAAGAATCAACCATTGCAGTTTGCATCTGGTTGCTGGATGGCGGTTTGGGAACGCCCCCTTTGGTGGCATCGGTTGCCACCAGCATGCCACCGTCTCCGTTGGCAGAATCATTACCAAGTTGAATACTTTGGCCTACATTCAGACTGTAAGGTTCGGGAATATTATTGCGCTGTGCCAAATCCCGAAAATCGTTACCGGTGATCCAGGCAATATAAAATAGTGTATCCCCGCGCTTGACGGTATATGTATTACCGCTGTAGCTCCCTTTAGGAATCGACTCGTAGCTGCGGTTGTAAACAATGCGGCCATCAGAGCTAGCCTGCTGGCCGCCGACATTACCAGATGCAGCGGCTCCATCACCGCCCACGCTGCTGATGGGGGCTGGTGTCGATGTATTATTCGTACAACCCGCCAGCCACCAACTTAACAACATACACACCGCAACCCGGCGTAAATTCATCATTGGGATCCCCGTGCTCATGTTTCCCCCACCACAGCAATATCAGCGATGTATCCAACATTCCCTTTACATCGTAGCCGAGCTTTTATCTCTTTCTCAATTTCTGCGATACAAAGAAGTTCCCAGCCGCTCCCTAAACGCCAGGTGACCTTCTGCCAGAACATCAAAACAGCGCGCCAATGCTAATCAAATTAGCGCTGCCGCACCATAAGACAGGCAATTTTATTGAAAATCAGTCTTATTGAAACAATAAAACCTTATCCAAAGGTGATGAAAGTGCAACAGATCGCGCAGACGATGGAAGACCGGAAAATCGCTAGGCCAGTTCACCTCTTACCAGTGGCACAAAGCGCACCGCTTCAACGCTGTCGATGGCAAATTCATTGCCACGACGTTGGATACGTTTGAGGGTTTGAGCTTGTTCCCCCAGCGGTAGCACCAGCATGCCACCATCGTCCAGTTGTTCCATTAACGCCTGCGGAATTTCCGTCGGCGCAGCGGTGACGATAATCGCATCGAATGGGCCACGCGATGCCCAACCCTGCCAACCGTCACCATGGCGGGTAGAGACATTATGAAGATCGAGCTGTTTCAAACGGCGCTTGGCCTGCCATTGCAGGACTTTAATGCGTTCAACGGAGCAAACGTGTTGTACTAGATGTGCCAGAATGGCGGTTTGATAACCGGAGCCAGTGCCAATCTCTAGCACCCGTGAGGTGGGCTTCAGGTTCAGCAGTTGGGTCATCCGCGCCACCATATAAGGCTGTGAAATAGTCTGGCCTGAACCGATAGGCAGCGCGGTATTTTCATAGACCTTGTGTTCAAACGCCTCGTCAACAAAACGTTCACGCGGCACAGCCTCGATCGCCTGTAGCAACCGTTCGTCCAGTATTCCCTGCTGGCGTAGCTGCGTCAGCAAAGTTTGCATACGCTTGTTCACCATTCCCCGTTAACCCTTGCATTGGTTAACCATGTTTTCACGACCTCCTGAGCCGTGTAAGCGGTTACATCCACCTGTAGTGGCGTTATCGCCACATAGCCCTGTTCAACCGCCGCGAAGTCGGTATCTGGCCCGGCATCAAACTTATCACCAGGTGGCCCAATCCAATAGAGGTTCTGCCCACGCGGATCTTGCTGACAAAACACCTTATCGGCGGGATGGCGGCTGCCACAGCGGGTCACGCGGATGCCTTTGATCGCTGCCAGCGGCAAATCAGGTACATTGATATTCAGTATTTTTCCCGTACGCAGCGGCTCACGCTGTAGCGCCCGTAGTATGCGGCAGGTAATAATAGCGGCAGTTGTATAGTGCTGCTGGCCGTTCAGTGACACCGCCAGCGCGGGCAAGCCCAAATGACGTCCCTCCGTGGCAGCCGCCACGGTGCCGGAATAGATAACGTCATCGCCGAGGTTGGGGCCAGCGTTGATACCTGAAACCACGATATCTGGTGCAGGTTGCATCAACGCATTAACGCCCAGAAATACGCAGTCGGTCGGCGTACCCTGCTGCACAGCAATATCGCCGTTGGCCAACGTCAAGGTGCGCAACGGCGACTCCAGCGTCAATGCATTGGAAGAACCACTGCGATTGCGATCCGGTGCGACCACTTGTACATCGGCAAATTCCCGCAGCGCCGCCGCCAGCACCTGAATGCCTGGCGCGGTAACGCCATCATCATTACTCAGCAATATCCGCATCATTACTATCCTGCTGCATGATTTCGCGAACAACGCTGGTGGCGAAACAGCCTGCGGGCAACCAGAAGCGTAATTCAACGGTGACATCATCCCACCAATTCCACCGCATACTTTGCGGCTGCAACAGTAGGGCCTTGCGAGCGGGTTCAACACGCTCGCGCCTTAAAAGCGTAAGCAAATCCGGCTGTTCCGCTAAGCATTGTTGTTCAAATTTTAAAGCATCCCCAGCGGTGCCTGGTTCGCCGTTCCCCGGTAACGGAGCAGTGATGGTTAACTCACCAGCATCCAGACGCTGCTGGAGCGTCTCTAACTCGTCTACTTTGGCAATGAACCAGCTACCGCAGCCACTGAGCTGTAGGGCATCGCCCGCCAGCACGGTACGCGACAGGCCATCAGCCAGACGGCGACTGACAATATGATTGAACAGCGCACTGCGGCTGGCGGAAAGATAGAAGCTGCGCTTGCTGCGCTCCTTGACGCGAATTTCGTCATTGGCCCAACGCCGCGCCATCACCAGGTTATTGCCGCCGCGACCGAAACGCTGGCTACCAAAGTAGTTCGGCACACCGCCGCTGGCAATCGCCCGCAAGCGCCGTTCAACGTCATCACCATCGGAAATTTGACGCAATATCAGCGTAAAGGCATTGCCTTTCAACGTGCCGATGCGCATTTTGCGCAGGTGACGGGCGCAAGCCAACACTTCGCAGCCCTCCAGCGCAAACTGCGAGAAATCAGGCGTTTTCTTACCCGGTAGATGCAGGCAGAACCATTGTTCAGTCACCGCATGGCGATCTTTCAGCCCTGCGTAACCGACGGAGCGGGCATGAATGCCAGCGAAGCGCGCCAGGTGATCCGCCACGAACTGGGTGTTGCAGCCTGTTTTGCGGATGTTAACCAAAACGTGTTCGCCTTCGCCGTCCGGCTCAAACCCCAACTCCTCCACCACCATGAAGTCTTCTGGGTTCGCTTTCAACATGCCGATACTCTGTGGCCGGCCATGCAGCCAGGTCAGATTGGCCATATCCATGCAGCTATTCCTTGATCAGTAAAGCGACGGCTTCGCAGGCAATGCCTTCGCCGCGCCCAGTAAAACCGAGCTGTTCGGTGGTGGTGGCCTTGACGTTAACATCGCCTATATGGCATTGCAGATCTGCTGCCAGGAAAATACACATCTGCGGGATGTATGGAGCCATCTTCGGTGCCTGGGCAATAATGGTAATATCCAGGTTGCCCAAGTGGTAACCTTTGGCGCGGATACGCTTCCAGGCTTGGCGCAACAGTTCGCGGCTATCTACGCCCTTAAACGCCTGATCAGTATCAGGGAACAGCCTACCGATATCCCCCAACCCCGCCGCCCCCAATAGGGCATCCGTCGCCGCATGCAGGGTAACATCACCGTCTGAATGGGCTAGTAAACCGTTTTCGTAAGGGATGCGAACGCCACCGATCACCAGCGGCCCTTCGCCACCGAATTTATGTACGTCAAAACCGTGACCGATACGCATACTGCGCTCCTTAGTTGTCCAACTGAGTCAAATAAAACGCGGCCAGCGCCAAATCCTCTGGCCGAGTTACTTTAATATTGTCCGAACGCCCACTCACCAGCAACGGATGATAACCACAATACTCCAGCGCCGATGCCTCGTCAGTGATAGTCACGCCTTCATCCAACGCACGTTGCAGGCAATGCTTGAGTAACGCCAGCGGGAACAACTGCGGCGTCAGCGCATGCCACAGCTCCTGGCGTTCAATGGTATGGGAAATGGTGCCTAGGCTAGGCTCAGCACGCTTCATGGTATCGCGCACTGGCGCGGCGAGAATGCCGCCAACTTTACTGTGTTCCGTGATTGCCAGTAAGCGTGCAAGATCGTCGGCGTGCAAGCAAGGGCGCGCAGCATCATGTACCAACACCCATTGCGCCTCACCCGCCAATTGCAGGCCAGCCAGCACTGAATCAGCGCGCTGCCGACCACCAATGGTGACACTTACCCTGGGATCAGCGGCAATCGGTAACTGCTCAAACTGTTGGTCTCCAAGGCTAATAGCGACTATGACCCGTTGAATGCGCGGATGGCGCAGCAACGCGTCGATGGCGTGTTCAAGAATGCTGCGGTGGCCGATGGTTAAATACTGTTTCGGGCAATCAGCCTGCATGCGGCTGCCAATACCGGCAGCGGGCAGGACAGCAGTGACCGATGGCAAGGTTGTCGCGGGATGATTCATGCGCTATTTTTGCACGTTGGTCTGCGAAGGGGGAACCGCGTAGCGTTTGTATTGGTCGGAAACCAGACGATAGAAAGTTTCACCAGGCTTGATCATGCCCAGTTCATTACGCGCACGCTCTTCGAGCGCTTCCTGGCCCTCATTCAAATCGTCAATTTCGGCAAACAACAGATCGTTACGCGCTTTCAATTTAGCATTGTTGCCCCGTTGAACCACAATGTCTTCATTGACTCGCACATAATCGTGAATACCATTTTTGCCCAGCCACAGTGAATACTGTAACCAACTGAGCAAGGCCAGCAATAGCAGCGTAAGTTTTCCCATCCCCGTCCCCTGAAAAACCGCCTAATCATCCCACAACTTTTCGTTGGACTCTACACTGAGAGCGGCTTTTCAGCACCAATTTAGCCCACAGATAAGTATTTCCTGCGTTTAAAAGCGAAGAGCCTATCCCATTAGGCTATTTTATTTGCCATTTTGGCTGGGCAGTGCTCACCCTCCTCATGGACTCCCTATACACGCCGGTGGTTGCGCGCTGTCCTGATCCAAACTGGCTGCAACAATGTTACACCTACTGGGATGGGTTCTTAACGTAAAAGCCTACGGTGCAAACACCACAGGCTTTTTGAATTCAGGGTTCGATAATAGTCTTATCACGCAGTACGTATAACAATTGCGCAATCGAGTTTGTTACCAATTGTTGGCCATCCAAACGAATATCAGGCTGTTGCGGTGCCTCGAAAACCGCATCAATTCCGGTGAAACTTCGCAGCTCACCGGCGCGCGCTTTTTTATACAATCCCTTCGGATCGCGCGCTTCACAAATTGCCAGTGGGGTATCAACAAACACCTCGATAAAGCTCGCAACGTCGAACATTTCGCGTATTTTTTGCCGTTCGTCGCGGTGGGGTGAAATGAACGCCGTCAGCACCACCAGCCCGGCATCGACCATCAGCTTGGCCACTTCGCCGACCCGGCGGATATTCTCCCGCCGGTCATCGTCAGAAAAGCCCAGATCACCACACAGGCCATGGCGCACATTATCGCCGTCCAACAGATAGGTACTGATACCCAGCGCATGCAACGCCTGTTCCAACGCACCAGCAACAGTGGATTTTCCCGAACCGGACAGCCCGGTAAACCACAGCAGCGCACCCTTATGGCCGTTGCAGGCTTCACGATCTACTCGTGTCACCGCATGCGGGTGCCAAACTACATTCTTGTCGTCCGGCCCTGTCGGCCGTAGATGGATAGCGGCCATTTTATTGACCTCCAAGCAGATCACGCGCGTCCCAGTGCGGGAAATGCCTGCGCACCAGCGCGTTCAGTTCCAGCTCGAAGGCGCTGAATGCACTGTCCTTAGCTTTCAGCAGCGCCTCGCGCATCAGGCCAGCACCGACCGTCTCGTTACTAAGACGATCGATAATGATCAGCCCGCCGGTATCGTGGTTGCTCCGGTAGCTATCCAGCACCAGCGGTTCGTCGAAGGTCAGTTCCACCAATCCGATGCCGTTTAGCGGCAGCCTCTCCGCCGGGTACTGCGCCAGCGAGTTACTTTCCACCTGATGACGAATGCCTTCTACCCGCGCACGACTTTTCTTGCCAGCCACCTTAATACCATAGCTCTGGCCCGGCAACAGCGGCTGTTCGGCCATCCACACCACGTCCACTAGCACGCGCTGTACCGCCTTCAGGGTTTCACCCGCATCCACCAGCAGATCGCCGCGACTGATGTCCACTTCATCCTGTAGCACCAGGGTAATGGCCTCGCCCGGTACCGCCTCTTGCAAATCGCCGTCAAAGGTGACGATGCGTGCCACTGTGGACTCTACACCGGAAGGCAGTACCTTCACCCGTTGCCCCACGCGCACCACACCGGCAGACAACGTGCCAGCATAACCACGGAAGTCGAGGTTCGGGCGGTTGACGTACTGTACCGGGAAGCGCAGCGGCTGGGTTTCCCGATCGCTGATCACGTTCACAGACTCCAACACGTGCAGCAACGCCGGGCCGCTGTACCAAGGCATATGCGTGCTTTCACGCGCCACATTATCGCCATCCAACGCTGACAGCGGCACAAACGTGATATCCAGATCCTTTGGCAACTGTTGGGCAAAGGTCAGGTAGTCCTGTTTGAACTGGTGGAACACCGATTCTTGATAGTCCACCAAATCCATCTTGTTCACCGCTACCACCAGATGGCGAATGCCCAACAGGGTGGCGATAAAGCTGTGCCTGCGCGTTTGATCCAGCATACCTTTGCGTGCGTCAATCAGCAGGATCGCCAGATCACAGGTGGACGCGCCGGTAGCCATATTGCGCGTGTACTGCTCATGCCCTGGAGTGTCGGCGATAATAAATTTGCGCTTTTCGGTCGAGAAATAGCGATAGGCCACATCAATGGTAATACCCTGTTCTCGCTCGGCCTGTAGGCCGTCCACCAACAGGGCCAGGTCGAGTTTCTCACCTTGAGTGCCAATGCGCTTGCTGTCGCTGTGCAGCGTAGACAGTTGATCCTCGTAGATCTGGCGCGTGTCATGCAGCAAACGCCCGATCAGGGTGCTTTTGCCATCGTCAACGCTGCCGCAGGTCAGAAAACGCAGCAGGCTTTTATGTTGCTGAGCATGCAGATAAGACTCGACGCCGCCCTGGGCGGCAATTTGTTGAGCAATTACCTTGTTCATCCAGTGGCTCCTCAGAAATACCCTTGACGCTTTTTTAATTCCATTGAACCGGATTGATCACGGTCGATCATCCGCCCCTGGCGCTCACTGTTGGTAGAGACCAGCATCTCTTCGATGATCTCCGGCAGCGTTTGCGCCGCCGAATCCACCGCGCCGGTTAGCGGCCAGCACCCCAAGGTGCGGAAACGCACCCTGCGTTGGCTGATCACTTCTCCCGGCTGTAGAACGATGCGATCATCGTCCACCATCAACAACATGCCATCGCGCTCCACCACTGGCCGTGATTTCGCCAAATACAATGGCACAATGTCGATTTTTTCCAGGAAGATGTACTGCCAAATATCCAGCTCAGTCCAATTCGATAGCGGGAACACGCGGATGCTTTCGCCCTTGTTGATCTGGCCGTTGTAGTTGTGCCACAGCTCCGGGCGCTGGTTTTTCGGATCCCAGCGGTGCAAGCGGTCACGGAAGGAATAGATGCGTTCCTTGGCACGCGACTTCTCTTCATCGCGGCGCGCACCGCCAAAGGCGGCATCGAAACCATATTGGTTCAGCGCCTGCTTCAGACTTTCGGTTTTCATGATGTCGGTATACTTGGTGCTGCCATGCATAAACGGGTTAATATTCATCGCTACCCCTTCCGGGTTTTTGTGCACCAGCAGTTCGAAACCGTATTCCTGCGCCATGCGATCCCGGAACTGGTACATTTCACGGAATTTCCACCCCGTATCCACATGCAGCAGCGGGAACGGCAGTGTGCCGGGGAAGAATGCCTTGCGTGCCAAGTGCAGCATCACCGAAGAGTCCTTGCCGATAGAATACAGCATCACCGGATTGCCAAATTCAGCGGCGACTTCACGGATGATATGGATACTCTCCGCCTCCAACTGCCGCAAATGAGTGAGTCGTTTTTCGTCCATAGCCATTCTTTAAAAGCCTTTCTTAAGCCAAATTAACAACAGCCGGGCGCGATGTCCCTGCTGCCTGCGGTTGCTGCCCAAACCAGGCGATTTGATGATGCAGTGCCACCACCTCGCCGATCACCAGCAGCGCGGGCAGCGCTGCCCGTTGAGCCAACTCTTCAAGTTGTTGCAGCGTGCCTATATGCACCTGCTGATCGGCACGCGTACCCCGACTGATCACCGCCACTGGCGTAGCAGCTACACGACC
This sequence comes from Serratia symbiotica, assembly GCF_000821185.2. NCBI lineage: Bacteria > Pseudomonadati > Pseudomonadota > Gammaproteobacteria > Enterobacterales > Yersiniaceae > Serratia > Serratia symbiotica. The sequence goes on from NZ_CP050855.1 coordinate 2,635,860, forward strand.
ATGGGCCATCAGGCACTGGCTGATGGCCGCCGCTTTCATAGCACCCATATAAATCGCTAACGTCTGCCGTGACCGAGCCAGATCAGCCCAATCCAAACCGTCGCTATCGGGGCGGCAATGACCAGTGATAAAGGTCACGCTCTGCGCATGATCACGGTGGGTCAGCGGAATGCCGGCATAGGCGGTCGCCCCAGCGGCGGCAGTGATGCCCGGCACCACCTGAAACGGAATGCCTGCCTCCGCTGCCACCTGTAGCTCTTCGCCACCACGACCGAAAATGAACGGGTCGCCTCCCTTAAGACGCACTACACGTTTGCCCTGCTGCGCCAACGCCAGCAGTAGACGATTGATCTCTTCCTGAATCACCGAGTGTGCACCAGCGCGTTTACCCACGCAGATACGCTCAGCATCGCGGCGCACCAGATCGAGGATCTCGTCACTAACCAAATGGTCATACAACACCACGTCCGCCTGTTGCATGAGTTGTAGTCCGCGCAGGGTCAACAACCCCACATCACCCGGCCCGGCCCCCACCAAGGCTATCTCGCCCTGGGTACTTTCGCCGCTTTGGGCGAAGCGGTGCAAATCCTGTTCTAGCTGTTGTTCTGCCTGTGCACTCTGGCCATTGGCTACCTGCGTAGAGAAACGGCCACCGAAGGTTTTCTCCCAGAAACGGCGGCGCTCGCTGATCGACATCAACCGCTGTTTGACTCGGCCACGCCAGCGCCCAGCCACTTCCGCCATCTGCCCCAAGCTGGCAGGCAGTAGCACCTCCAGCTTTTCGCGCAACATGCGCGCCAGTACCGGGGCCTGGCCGCTGGAAGAGACAGCGACTACCAAGGGTGAACGATCGATAATCGATGGGAAGATAAATGAGCAACGCGGCTGGTCGTCCACCACGTTGGCCAGCACCCGGCGTTTGTCCGCTGCGGCAAACACCTTGGCGTTTAGCGCACCGTCATCCGTAGCGGCAATCACCAGGAATACTTCATCCAACTGGCAAGGCTCGAAAGTTGTTCCCAACCAGATAAGCCGCCCCTGCTGCCACTGTTGTTCAAGTTCGGGTAACAGCGACTGCGCCACTATGCGTATTTCAGCCCCGGAGCGCTGAAGCAGATCGACTTTGCGCGTCGCCACTTCACCACCACCAACCACCAGCACCGGGCGTTGTTTCAGGTCAGCAAAAATGGGTAGGTAGTCCACAACAGCCTTTTCATGAATTATAGAAAGATAATCTGACTATACGGGCTGAGATTTAGCCCCTGAAATGACGAAAAGGAATGACTAGTTCAATATTGGAATAAGTAATGACGATAAGGGGGAAATACCCCCGCAGGCGTGGGGAAGACCGGTTGATGCGCACCGCCTCCGACGCAAACTTGTCCGCATCCTTGATATACAACGCGCTGCAACGCAGCAGGGTGCCGTTAAACAGGGTCACATTCTCCCCCTCCTGCAGCGCCCGCACTTCTGCCACATCCACTTTTTTCTGCTCACGCAGGATCACCCGGTTATCGTCACGCCAGTGGCTGCCCATCAGACCCACCTGCTGCACCATGGTCTGCATCTCCGGCCGGTACTCCGTCCCCGCCTTCAGTTGCAAGATTTCCAGCGTATCCTTCGAATCCCGAATCTTCACCGTGATGCGGGTGCCCATATTGGCGATGAGCGTCCAGATTTCGTCGCCCGCCGCAGATTTCAGGCGTTGTACCTCCTGCCCCCTGGTAGCGTGATTTCAGGGTCACGACCAGGAACCACACCAGCGCCACCGTGCAGAGCATGGCGAAGAGCGAGCCTATCAGCGTGGGCTGCCCGGGTTCCACGTCCCCAAATATCATCACCAGCACCTGTCTGGACAGGTCACCCGTCTTCTGTGCGGCGTCGCTGATGGTCTGATAGTCCACGTCGGCGGCGAACACCGGGCAGGATACGGCGCACAGCAGCGCCACCGCTTGAAGGGGTTTCAGTAGCTTCATGGTAAACCTTAAAGAATATGAGCGGATAGACAACAGAAGCCGCCCGAGGGGCGGCAGACGGCGGGCGTCCCCTTTCCTCGAACAAGGGGGATGTCAAGCCCGGTCAGAGGCTTTCATAGTGAAAGCGGCAGGCAATTATCGTTAACTCACCGTCAGTGACGCTATAAACGAGTCTATGTTCCCTGTCTATACGGCGTGAATACAGCGCAGGATTTTTGTGGTGACGAAGCCGCTCAGGCTTTCCGATACCACAAAACGGATCAGCGTGAGCAGCCTTGATCAGCAATTGAACGCGTTCGTATACCTTGACGTTGTTTTTCTGCCAGTATTGGAAATCGGTGGCAGCCCGTCGGGTAAACCGGATCTTCAAACGTCAATCTCGACGATATCCCCGCGTTCCAGTTCATCCAGAGACGCATTGATATGGGCGGCGTTCACCGGATTGCTGAAAAGGTGTAGCGTTTCAACCATGGCGTCGTATTCATGGGCACCAATGATGATGACGTCAGGGGCATCACGTCGCAAGATGCGTACCGGCTCGGCGTTGTCACTGACGCGCTGCATTGTCTCGGCGAAGTGTTTCCTCGCGTCTGTGAACGTTAATGCATGCATATGTCTCTCCTGTTACCTGTTGAACACAGAATAACACCTGTACCTTTTAAGGTACAGGTAAATCCACTATCGCCGTAAACCGGCGGTGAGTACCCGGCGACACCAGCGCCTCTCCCGCAGGAATGCCTGAAACCCGCCCTGCTCTGACGCCGAGACCCGCTGCGCTTCCAACTGCCACAGCCGGTAGTTTACCCCCAGTGCCTGCACGAAACCGGTGGCGCTCAGCAATCCCATGACCAGCAACACACTGCCGATGCGCAGCTAGCCAGTCGGGCTGACGCTCCCCCCCACTGTCACCAGCATCAGCAGGAGTCCGATGGCCGGGAGGCCGCTGTCCACCACGGCCTGAGGCCAGTTGGCCGGATGATAGTCATCCACAGACCAGCACGACGTGACAGTCTGGATACACTGCCAGAGCCGGGCAACATTGCGGCCGGTGTAGCGCCCAACCTGAGAGATGTCAGAGACCGGCACCAGCACGTTAAGGGCAAACCAACCGGCCTGCACGTTTCGCTATCGGTACGGGCGGTTTTTTTCCTCCGGGAGGCGATCATGCCCCCTGCTTTCTGTCTTCATGACACGCCCCTGATGCATTGGTGTGTTAGCGCTGATAAACAAATATTATTTATATTCGAAAAACGAAACCTATAATTTAACCCACACTTAATTAACCATTTGATTTATCTGCTGTTACTACCCTGCCCTACTTTGCCTGATTCATACATTAAGTTTACGAAAAACATCATAGTCACACCGTAGGTGAATATATATAAAGAATTCTAAACTACCTTATCCACTCGGCAAGAACCGCATCAAGCTTCGCCAACGCCTGAATATGCTTATCTTTTGGCATGCGCCCAATATTTAGCAACTTCCACTTGACCGCTGGTAGATACTGAATCTGATCTTCAGGAGCTAGACTCCAATCCGGTTGACCACTTTTGAAAGACATCAAAAAATCATAATCCCGCAGCGTGAATTGTGCTTTGAGAGCAATAACCATTAAGTTGGGTATCGCATTGAGTTCTTCCAGAGAGACCGCATCGAATGTCATTCCATTAAATTCATTCGCATATAGCCCAGAAATATCTTTCCAGCGGGGATTAAGCACCTCTGATATTGGGCGCGGGTGTCCTAGCAGATAGGTGATGAAACCATTAAAAATGTGGCGATCAATACCTTGCGTTTCGAGCAACATTTTAACGTCATAAAAATCACGGGGATGTTGCCTATCCAGCGCAGCACAAAGCTTGCCACCATAGAGGTCGGCAAGCGATGCTACCTGAATAGTAGCGAAACCGAACTCGTCCTCTACCGCTTCAACAACATCACGTTCTTCTGGAGGATACAGGGTACCTCGAGCAACAGGCGAAACTTCTATCTTTATCTGTGCCTCCTGAGAAGAAACAACAATGCGCATTTCATCAGGATTATTCGTTTGTAGTACCGCCGAAATACCAGCCTGTTGTTGTAGTATTTTAGCAATACGCATCAAAGCATCCCGAACGCTCGGCAATGCCACTTCTCTGCTCTCCAGCAGAATGTAAGCCAAATCGATATCAACCGATAGACGTGGAAAATCACGAATAAACAAGTTTATTGCCGTTCCACCTTTTAACGCAAAGCATCGTTCTGATGCCACAACAGGTAATACACTAAGCAGCAACGCAACTTGCCGATAATAAGGTGATTGACTATCCATGTGAGATTCCTTTGCTAACAAAACTATCTGGAACAGTGATCTGATATTTTTGGTCCAGCTTGCCACCAGATATGATCTGCCGTTTCCCGGCTCCCAAATCAATGTTGGTTTTATCTATTCGCTTACCCCATGCATGAGCATAGTGATCAGCCAGAAACAGGTAAAGTCGGTTAGTTTTCACTGCGCGACTGGATTGCAACAACACTTCGACTTTACGCGGGCTTAGATTTACCAACCCCTGAAACAGCTCCGCAGCATGCTCAAATGAAAGCGAACCAGGCACTGCATTAGCTATTTCGTAAGCAGCTAACTCCGGTACACTCGCTTTCAACCGCTCTCCCTTAATTTCTACTTCGGTCAGATACTTTTCGTCATGCATATTGAGCTTCTGATTTGAAAGTACAAGCCACTCGACATTGGGAAATTCTTTGAACCACTTTGGTAATGAAACTTTATCTCCGACGCAAAGCCAAATTGTCTGGCGTGTTAAGTGAAGATAATGAGAGCGTCCCTGATAGGTCAAGCTAGTAAGCCCCGCCAGATGCACTGAAACCCCCAACTGATTTTGCAAGCATAAGACGGCATCGCTCCACTTAGGCTCGCGCCCACTCCGCACGTATACACCTGCACGTAGCTTTTGCAACCAGTCGCTGTGCATATATTTATTGGCTAAAGAAGGACTTATGCCGTTTTTGGTCAACCAAGACTGTAATACCAAAGAACCCGGCGCAGTGTTCTGCAAAAGCCAGTTTAGTTTTGATGACATAGATTAACCAAAAGTGAAATAATAAATTAAAAATTAAACTATCAAGTTGATAATCTGTCAATGCTAAACTCAAGTGTTCCGTGAATTTCACGTAATGCCCTCGCTTGTGCGAGGGTCACTGTAGGTTACACACCATAGGCCATACACTTCTCTTTCCCGTTGAAGCGATATTTCATGCGCCAGTTTCTGGAACCAGAGGGAACAACCTAAAGATACAAACCGCGCCATCCGATAGTTTGTAGGCTTTCTCTCTGGGTTTAGTAGCGTCTACCTGTCGGGCTTTAAGCTTCATTGGGGGCACCCCCCTGAACCGAACACAGAATGCCCCCAACTGTGACTTGATTCCGGTTGAGTCCAGTTGATAGCAGGAGATAAGATACGGGCTAGAAACCGCAGTCTACGGGCTTTAAGTTGATTTCGGTAGACTTGAGAAGAGTTTGAAATGGTGCCGATAATAGGGGCCGAACCTACGATCTTGCAATTACGAACGCGAGCCGACGCTAAAATGAGTACAATCATGAGTACACACAAGAAGAAAAAATAAATAAATCATAAAAATCAATATATTAAAATAAAAAACCTTGTTCATCGTCTAATCAGGAATTTATAGCAATTTATCCAAATAATCCGCCCACACCTGCAACCACTTCCGGCACTCTGCATCATACTTATACAAATTACAAATCCCTTCAACGCCGCCACGTGTATGCCCCAATACGGCCTCTGCTACCTCATTTGGACACTGCAAACGAGATAACCCCGTTCGTACTGTACGACGCAGATCGTGCGGCGTCCAATGAGGTATATCAAGCATTTGACCGCTTTCACGTAGACGCCATGAGTTTTCAGTTAGATACTTCTGCTGGATAGGCTTCTTTGTGGCTTGCGAAGAGAATAGATATTTGTCAGAGGTAAGGCGTAGAACGTTGAGAAAGTCGATCGCTTGATCAGATAACTGTACGTAGCGCTCTATCCCTGTTTTAGTTTCTCGCAGATGAATCGTGCCTTTTTCAAGATCAACATCCTTCCATGCCATATTGCAGACTTCACCGGTACGACACCCGGTCCAGAGAGTCAGCCGTAACACGTTTTTGATCGTTGGCGTATAAGCAGAGCCCGGAAGCCATTTAAGGAATTTAGCAAGCTCGTCCTCGCTCAGTACTCGGGTTCCTCGTTCGTTTGTGAGCTTAATTCTGGTCTGTCGTAAGCTGGATTTTGCTAACAAGGCCGGATTCGCAAAACTGTCATCAAAACGCCCAAGGCCAATTGCAAACTCATAAGCGAGTGAAAGTTCCCTCAGAACATTACCGGCCTGTACGGTTGCCCCTCGGGCTACAATGCTATTGATTAAATTAATGATATCCTGGCGCGTAATCTCAGCAGCATTTCGTGTTCCTAAGGTTTTAACGGCATCACCATAGAGAGTACGGCGGACCTCGGCCTGCCCTTTAGGCTTTCTGGCTCCGGGAATGATCTTCCCATCATTCGTTTTACGATCCTCAATACGCTCGGTAAGATACAGTTCAACTAATCCCTGTACGGTCAATTCAGGGATACTAGCCTGTTCAGCTTCAATCGCACGCTGGAGCTTATCTTGCTTAAGCTCTGAGGCAGGGCACCGACCTTCCTGTCGGAGGAGCTTTAATTCGTGGAGTTTAAGACGTGCAGCGGCGAGAGAAGTCTGCGGGAAGTTACCAATTTTAACCTGAGCAAGCTTGCCAGTCAGAGGACTTGTGTAACGGTAGAAAAAAGACTTAACCCCAGTTGCACCGCAGGAGACACGTAAGCCACGATTTTCGCCTACATCAGCCTTATCTTTGTCGCCAGGCTTCATCATTTCTACCGCTTTAAACGAAAGTGGCTTTCCCTCTTGTTTTCCTACCATAAAGACTCCGTTATCATGCACCTTATGCAGTCATGAACATAAATGTAGGTTGCGCTGTATGTGCCCATATTTTACCAGGCTATCGGTTGGCAAGCTACACTTTAACCTACATTCAAATGTAGGATTTCATGATATTCGATGAGACAACGTGAAGCCTAATGATAACCATAAAAACCAATAACTCATTAAAAATTAATAAAATTTACATCAAAAACCGATGAGTACAATAGAAAATTTAGAATCGCACACCCCAATGATGCATCAATGTTGGTTGAAACAGCATGAAGGGCTGACAGTGCAGCACACTCAACGCGCGCAGCGCCCCCGTAATAAAGGCGTACACCGCCATCAATGCGGGATCTTCCAGACAGCGGATCCCCGCTATCTGGAAAAATATCTGGCCAGGCCGGGCGCGCAGCGTATCAAGCCGGAATCCGTATCCCGCCAGGATATCGGCACGGCGCTGTGGCGACATATGCTGCAGCATTGACAAGGCTGGCATCTACTGGGCCATGGATTGATTTACCGCTACTTAGAACCTATCCCAGTAGGCGTACAGTGTTACAGCCAGTTTGGAGCAGGGCAGTGTAACAACCGGCGCGTTCAGGGAGAAAGTGAGCCAAATAAGCAGCAGGTCACCTAAGTACGCGTTCAAATAGTCCCAACCCTTCGGAGCACGCCCCAAAAACCGGGACTCTTCATCGTCGGGCTTTTTACATCGGCCCGCTATGCCGGTCCCTTCCCTTGATTACCGGCTTCTGGCTCTGCGACACCGCCACGGTCAATGACCGGGCACAGCCTAGTCTTCGTGCAAACCGCACTCGCGCTTCAGGCCAAAGAAGCGGGTTTCTTCTTCGCTCATGCCCGGTTGCCATTTTTGGCTGGTGTGGGTGTCGCCGACCGACAAATAGCCTTGCTCCCACAACGGATGATAACTTAGACCGTGTTCGGTCAGATATTGGTAAATCTTGCGGTTATCCCAGTCGATGATCGGCAGGATCTTAAATATCCCGCGCTGCACCGCCAGCACCTGCAAAGTGGCGCGGCTAGCAGACTGCTCGCGCCGTAGGCCAGCAAACCACGTTTGCGCCCCCAGCGTTTCCAGCGCCCGGTTCATCGGTTCAACCTTGTTGATTTGGTTGTATTTTTCGATACCTTCCACGCCCTGCTCCCATAGCTTGCCATAGCGCACCTCTTGCCAAGCAGGAGACTGTTCAGCACGGAACACCCGCAAGTTTAGCTTCAGTTTGTCAACCAACTGATCGATAAACTGATAAGTTTCCGGGAACAGATAGCCGGTATCGGTAAGGATCACCGGGATATCCGGCCTGATACGGGTGACCAAATGCAGGCACACCGCTGCCTGTATACCAAAGCTGGAAGAGAGCACAAACTCGCCGGGCAGATGCTTCAATGCCCATTCAACCCGTTGCTCGGCAGAGAGGGCTTCTAACTGGCCGTTCACTACCGCCAGGGCCTGCCCGGATTTCAGCAGCGCATTCAGCGCCGCCGGATCGAATTCCGCCATACTTGCCTGCCTCCTAATGCTTGGAATATTACGATGCTTAGAACCTATCCCAGTAGGCTATTTTATTTGCCATTTTGGCCCTGGGCAGTACTCCCCCTCCTCACATCCTCCCTGAACACGCCGGTTGTTACGCTGCCCTGCTCCAAACTGGCTGTAACAATGTACGCCTACTGGGATAGGCCCTTATTTGGCTTCGCTGCCCAGGTGCCGAACTGCCTCAGTCCCAGAAATCCTGCGCCGGATCGACTACCGGCCGGACAATACCCGCGCGGAGGGTGAAATTGCCAAACCCTTCATTGGCATGGCGCTCTTGCGCCCAACGGCTAACCAGATAGTCGATCTCTTTCAGGATTTCTTCTTCATTGATGTTTTCGCGATACATGCACGGAATGCGCGTGCCTTCACGGTTGCCCCCCAAATACAGGTTATAACGCCCCACTGCCTTGCCCACTAGCCCAAGTTCCGCCAACAGCGCGCGGCCACAGCCATTTGGGCAACCAGTGATGCGCAGCACAATGTGCTCATCGCCTATGCCGTGCTGATGCAGTAGCCCTTCCACCTGGGTAACGAATGCCGGTAGGAAACGCTCGGCCTCCGCCATCGCCAGCGGGCAAGTCGGGAACGATACGCAGGCCATCGAGTTCTTGCGTTGATCGCTGGCACTGTCGTCAATCAACCGGTGTTCGCGCGCCAGTGCTTCGATCTTCACCTTCTCACTTTCCGCTACGCCAGCGACGATCAGGTTCTGATTGGCGGTTAAGCGGAAATCGCCCTGGTGGATCTTGGCGATCTCGGCCATACCGGTTTTCAGCGGACGCCCTGGATAATCCAGCAGACGGCCATTCTCGATAAACAGTGTCAAATGCCAGTGGTTGTCGATGCCTTTCACCCAACCGATGCGATCACCACGACCAGTGAAGTGGTACGGGCGGATCGGCGCAAAACGGATGCCAGCGCGTTTTTCCACTTCGGCGCGGAAGACATCCACCCCGACACGTTCCAGCGTATATTTGGTTTTGGCGTTTTTACGGTCGGTGCGGTTGCCCCAGTCGCGTTGGGTGGTGACTACCGCCTCCGCCACTGCCAGCGTATGCTCTAGCGGGAGATAGCCAAATTCGCTGGCTTGGCGCGCATAGGTCTTCTTGTTACCGTGCTCAATAGACAGGCCGCCCCCCACCAACAGATTGAAACCCACCAGCTTACCGTTTTCAGCGATCGCCACAAAGTTCATGTCGTTGGCGTGCAGATCGACGTCATTTTGCGGCGGGATCACTACCGTCGTTTTGAATTTACGTGGCAAATAGGTGGCTCCGAGGATCGGCTCCTCATCGGTGGTGGCCACCTTTTTCTGATCCAGCCACACTTCTGCGTAGGCGCGGGTACGCGGCAGCAGATGTTCGGAGATCGCCTTCGCCCATTCGTAAGCCTCCTGATGCAGCTCGGACTCCACCGGGTTAGAGGTACAAAGTACGTTGCGGTTCACGTCGTTGGCGGTCGCCAGCGCATCAAGCCCCAGTTGATTCAGCAACTGATGTACTGGTTTGACATTACCCTTAAGAATGCCGTGAAGCTGGAAAGTTTGACGGTTGGTGATGCGAATGCTGCCGTACAGCGTGCTTTCCTGGGCAAATTTGTCGATGTCCAGCCACTGCTGCGGGCTGATGATGCCACCCGGCAGACGGCAGCGTAGCATCATCGCATAGCGCGGTTCCAGCTTCTGCTCGGTGCGCTCGGCGCGGATGTCGCGGTCATCCTGCTGGTACATACCGTGAAAACGGATCAGCAGAACATTGTCACCGTTGAAACCGCCCGTTAGACCATCATTCAAATCTTCGGCGATAGTGCCACGCAGGAAGTGGCTTTCCTTCTTCATGCGCTCGGCGTCAGTCAGTTTGCCTTCAACCACCAGAGGCCCAGGGTGTTTATCACTCATCAGTAAACATCTCGCTGATAACGGCGCTCAAGGCGCAGCTCACTCAAAAATTCATCCGCCTGCTCGGTATCCATGCCACCGTGCTCGGCCACCAGTGCCAGTAATGTGTTTTCCACGTCTTTCGCCATACGGTTGGCATCACCACAGACGTAAATGTGCGCGCCTTCCTGGAGCCAACGCCACACTTCTGCGCCCTGTTCGCGCAGTTTGTCTTGTACGTAAACTTTATGTTGTTGGTCGCGTGACCACGCCAGATCGATGCGTGTCAGCAGGCCGTCTTTCACATAGCGCTGCCATTCGACCTGATACAGAAAATCCTCGGTAAAGTGCGGGTTGCCAAAGAACAACCAGTTTTTACCGCCAGCCCCGTCAGCATTACGCTGTTGCATAAAGGCGCGGAACGGCGCAATGCCGGTGCCAGGGCCAATCATGATCACCGGTGCGTCCGGGTTGGCCGGTAGACGGAAGTTGTCGTTATGTTCGATAAACACTCGCAGGTCGCCATCTTCTTCCAAACGATCGGCCAGGAAGCTCGATGCACCACCCGCACGGGCGCGGCCATTAATGTCGTAACGCACCACCCCAACGGTGATATGCACTTCGTTTGCGGTTTCGGCCTGCGAGGAGGCGATGGAGTACAGACGTGGCGTCAGCGGACGCAAGAGACCAATCAACTGCTCGGCGTTCAGATCGGCCGGGGCCTGACGTACCATATCGACGATCGGCGTGTGGTGGGCGTACTGCTGCAACGCCACCTTATCCGACAACAGGCCGATCAGCGTTTCGTCGCGTGAAAGTGCCGCGTATTTATCGACGATCGGCAGGGTATTCTGCGTCAATTCGAAGTGACTGCGCAGCGCTCCCGCCAGCGGCAAGGTTTTACCCCCCACCACCACCGGTTCGTCACCTTTCAGCCACAGCAGTTGTACTAGTTCATCCACCAACGCCGGATCGTTGTCAAACCACACGCCCAGTGCGTCGCCCGGTTGGTAGCACAGGTCTGAATCGCCAAGGTCGATCTCGATATGGCGCACATCCTTATCTGAACGACGGCCAGTAATCTTCTGTTTTAGCGCCAGTTGGGCGGTCAGCGGTTGTTCTTTGCTGTAGGGGCTGCTATCGAGCTGAGCGACCGCGCCGCTGGCCAGCACACCCGCTGTGGCGTTTTCCACCGGCACACGTACTTTTAACACCTCTACCAGCCGTTTGCGCCAGGTGGTAGCCAGTGTTTGATATTCCACATCAGCGTCAACCCGTTCTACCAGACGTTCAGCCCCCAGTTCAGCCAGTTTGCCATCAAAATCTTTACCTGACTGGCAAAAGTTCTCATAAGAGGTATCACCCAGCCCAAACACCGCATAGGCGGTGTCGTTAAGCTTCGGCGCTTTCTTCGAGAACAGGAATTTATGCAGCGCCACCGCTTCTTCCGCTGGTTCACCTTCCCCTTGGGTCGAGGCGACAATCACCAGCAGACGCTCTTGCGCGATTTGCTTGAATTTGTAATCACCAGCGTTGATCAGATTGGCACTCAACTTGGCGGCCAGCAAATCGTCACGTAACTGTTCCGCTAAACGGCGCGCATTGCCAGTCTGGGAGGCGGAAATAATGGTGATGCTGGCAGCAGTGGGCGAAGTGGTCACGGCTCCAAGCTGTTGGTTAATCATTCCCCAGAGGTAGCCTGACAGCCACGCTAACTGCGTTGGCGAATACTCACCAATCGCTGCCTGCAAGCGCGCCAATTGTTCGGGCGTCAGCGGGAGCAAAGGGGTTGGAGGAACCTGAGTCGTCATGGCAGTGCTTATGTCCTATTTATACTGAACGCCTATCCAAAGAGGCTTTCACCAGTATCAGTCGCTGTCTCTTCGTTCAGTCGGGTATACTAAAAAGATCAGGTGAGTTTGTAAGGTTACCGAGCAGATGAGTAACGATTAAATAAGGGATAGCAATAAATAATAACCAAAACGACTAAAGAACCTATTCCATTAGGCCTATATTGTTGCCGCCAGTTTGGATCAGGACAGCGCGCAACAATCGGCGCGTGCAGGGAGACCGTGAGGAGGGTGAGCACAGCCCAGGTGCAAAGTGGCAAATAAAATAGCCTTATGGGATAGGTTCTAAGCTGTTTATTCGGTAATAGATAACACTCCAAGCATTAAAAAACGTTTTTATCCATATGAAATATAAAAATTTCCCTTCATTTCCGAATACATCTCAATTAACTACTTACACGCCCAGCCAATAGGTGCTGACTCGCACCACATAAAAAATGTTAGCCGGGTAAAGCAAAGCAGTATAAATGGCAAGCAGATGCACTTTCCGGTACTATGCTGCGTTTTTTGAGTCAATGAGGCCGTAATAATGGCAACCACGCTGTTTAAAGATTTTCAATTTGAAGCCGCACACCGTCTGCCGCATGTGCCGGAGGGCCACAAATGCGCTCGCCTGCATGGGCATTCATTTATGGTGCGTCTGGAAGTGACCGGTGAAGTGAACCCCCATACCGGTTGGGTGATGGATTTTGCCGAGCTTAAGGCCGTGTTCACACCAATTTGGGAACGTTTGGATCACCATTACCTTAATGATATTCCAGGATTGGAAAACCCCACCAGCGAAGTGCTCGCCACCTGGATCTGGCAACAGCTCAAACCCCAGTTGCCGGAACTGACGGCGGTGAGGGTGAAAGAAACCTGTACCGCAGGATGTGTCTATAAAGGTTGAGATACTCTTTATCTTTCATGCTGCCACGTTGTTGGCGATGCACAAATTTGTCGATCATCTGTGGGCCTGCTCCCTTGGATTGCCCCTATATTTCCATACATCTTTTATCACTTAACCCATTATGGGGCCGACGCCGCAGATATTCCCGTGGCGAACGGTATCCCAGTGCGCTGTGCGGATGCCATTCATTGTCGTGCTCGAACGCCATCGCAAGGTTCCGTATCACCGTTAGCCCGTCAGGTTTTGGCATTATACCGATGTAGTCAGCTTGATCGTTTTGACGAAGCTTTCTGCCATTCCGTTACCCAGTATGAACGTATTCAATAGCGAGGATGCCGAATTCCCCCCCGTGAACGACTGCGCCTTAATTGCGACGTAGCAACGATATCCCGCACCAGACTTCGGCGTATTTTGACCAGGTGTAGTGGCACACTGAATTTGGCCACCTGAACAGAGGTGATATGCTCACCTCAGGACATTACAGGTGCTTCAATGAAAAAAAGAAATTTCAGTGCAGAGTTCAAACGCGAATCCGCTCAACTGGTCGTTGACCAGAACTACACCGTGGCAGATGCAGCCAGTGCTATGGATGTCGGCCTTTCCACAATGACGCGATGGGTGAAGCAGTTGCGTGATGAGCGGCAGGGAAAAATACCTAAAGCCTCTCCCATTACTCCTGAACAAATTGAAATACGTGAGCTGAGGAAAAAAATACAACGTATTGAAATGGAAAACGAAATATTAAAAAAGGCTACCGCGCTCTTGATGTCAGACTCCCTGAACAGTTCTCGATAATCGGGAAACTCAGAGCGCATTATCCGGTGGTCACACTCTGCCACGTGTTCGGGGTTCATCGCAGCAGCTACAAATACTGGAAAAACCGTCCTGAAAAACCAGATGGCAGACGAGCTGTATTACGCAGCCAGGTACTGGAACTGCATAGCGTCAGCCATGGCTCTGCTGGCGCAAGGAGTATCGCAACTATGGCAACCATGAAGGGCTTCAGGATGGGACGATGGCTCGCCGGCAGGCTCATGAAAGAGCTGGGGCTGGTCAGTTGTCAACAGCCCACTCATCGGTATAAATGCGGTGGCCTTGAACACATCGCTATCCCGAATCACCTTGAGCGGCAGTTCGCAGTGACAGAGCCTAATCAGGTGTGGTGTGGCGATGTGACCTATATCTGGACAGGCAGGCGCTGGGCCTACCTCGCCGTTGTTCTCGACCTGTTCGCGAGAAAACCGGTGGGCTGGGCAATGTCGTTCTCACCGGACAGCAGGCTGACCATCAAAGCGCTGGAGATGGCGTGGGAGGCCCGGGGAAAACCAGCCGGAGTGATGTTCCACAGCGATCAGGGCAGCCATTACACAAGCAGACAGTTCCGGCAGTCACTGTGGAGGTATCGGATCAGACAGAGTATGAGTCGGCGTGGAAACTGCTGGGATAATAGCCCAATGGAGCGCTTCTTCAGGAGTCTGAAGAACGAATGGGTACCGGTGACGGGTTACATAAACTTCAGCGATGCAGCCCACGCAATAACGGACTATATCGTTGGGTATTACAGCGCGCTCAGGCCGCATGAATATAACGGTGGGTTACCACCAAACGAATCGGAAAACCGATACTGGAAAAACTCTAACGCGGTGGCCAGTTTTAGTTGACCACTACACCTGAATGTCCGGCTGGGTGAACAGTGTCTTGTACCCGGTGTAATCGTCGACAACCAACGTCCCTTGCCAGCCCTCAAGCACGGCACTGCGGGGAATATCGACCCCGGCGCGATGATAAATGGCTTGCTGCCGGTACAGTGGCAGAGGGTCGCAGCACTTGGCAATCACCACCTGAGCCAATAACCCGGGATCGGGTTGACCTTTGTCAATCAGTTGAGCGGGCAACGGGGCAGCATGAACCGTCTGACAGTTATCACAACTGTATTGCGGACGCCCATGGCGATGGACGACAAACCGAGCGGGAACATATTCCAGATGCTCGCTGACCTCATCACGGATGAATTGATATTCATCACATTAGAAATGCCACTTTTGCAGGTCATCTCCAGTCACTTTGTGCCAGTCAATCCCCTTATTACCAGAGAACATGAGAGCGAGATACCACGTGGCAAATGGAGCATAACGGACGCTTCTCTGGAGGTGGGAGTGATGACCTGTGCGGGAATAAAGTCGGTGCGCGTGGCGGGGGCAGAAACCCGTGGTATCCAGTTTCTCAGACGGTTAAAGGGAATGTCGTGTGGCAGCGCATATTGTTTAGGGGTAAGCCCACTGAGGTGCCAGGCGTTGACGTGCCGAACCATGTGCTCAAGTGAGAAACGGGATGACGGTGTTGCCCTAATAGACCTCTCGAGGATAACAGTAAGGAGGCCATGTTGTCAGGGCTGTGTTTTTTAAACCCTATGAGTTGGCGGAACGCTTATTTTTAATATTTCTTTTTATATTTCAATGCGTTTTATCCGCTTTTTCATCTCCCTGAGTTCGGTTTGCTCAGGTGTTAGAGCAAGCCCCGGAGGAATTTTCCCCTGACGCTCCATACGTAACGATTTAACCCAGCGGTTGATGGCAGATAGGCTGATATTCATCACCTTCGCGGCCTCTGAATATGTGTAATTCTAGTCGAGGCCCCATTTTGCCGCTTCAAGTTTAAACTCAGCAGTAAATGCTTTGCTCATTGGTTCACCTTTAAGCTTTTGAGATGAGCATAACAACTCAGGTAGCCAAATTCAGTGTGCCACTACAGTTGCATCCATTTTCCTCATTAATCCAATAATTTGAGAGAAAACCAATGCTAACGAACTGAAATACAATGGGAAGATGAGTTCACCCTAAGGTTACTCAGGACGTAGCTAAACGGTTGGTGCTGTCTTGGCCGGCTGGGTAAAGTAACGGCGGTCTTCCCAGCGCAGCATGGTCAGCTTCCCGCCCCAGCAGCAGCCGGTATCAAGCCCGATAATACCTTCCGGGGTGCCTTTGCCTGCCAACGATGCCCAGTGACCGAAGATTAGGGTATAACCAGTATCCACTAAGCGTGGCAGTTCAAACCAGGGTTTCAATGGTGCAGGTGCCGTGCCGGGGGCATCTTTACAAATCATGTCAAGCTGGCCGTTTGGGAAGCAGTAACGCATGCGCGTCAATGCATTGGTACTAAAACGTAAGCGTGCCAAGCCGCTCAGTGCTGGCGTCCAGTTGTTCGGCATATCGCCATACATGGTGTCCAGAAACAGTGGGTGACTGTTACTGCGCAGCACCGTCTCTACCTCACGCGCACAGATTTTTGCAGTCTCAATGTCCCATTGTGGCGTAATGCCAGCGTGCGCCATCATCAGCTTTAGCTCATCATCCACTTGTAGCATCGGTTGGCAACGCAGCCAGTTGATCAACTCGTCGGCATCCGGCGCTTCCAGCAGTGCGTTGAGGCGGTCTTTGGGTTTATTGCGGCTGATGCCAGCGTAGACCGCCATCAGGTGCAGATCGTGGTTGCCCAGCACCAGGCGAACCGCTGGGCCGAGTGAACGCACAAAGCGCAACACCTCCAGTGAATCAGGGCCACGGGCGACCAGATCGCCGGTCAGCCATAGCCGGTCACATTGTGGGTTGAAAGAAACCTGAGCCAACAGCGCTTGAAGTTCAGTGAAACAGCCATGAATGTCGCCGATAAGGTAGGTAGACATAGTTAATGGATCAGTGTAGGGATAGCTAAGCGGAACACGGGAATAGCACAGCGGAACGACTGACTTTGGTGGTCAACCATTTCGTAATGGCCTTCCATGGTACCCAGCGGCGTTTCGAGAATGGTACCGCTGGTGTATTGGAACTCGCTACCGGGCTGGAGCAGGGGTTGTTCGCCGATCACACCGATGCCTTGCACTTCGGTCTTGCGGCCGTTGCTGTTGGTGATCAACCAGTAACGGCCCAGTAGCTGCACGTTGAAACGGCCCAGATTGCGGAGGGTGACGGTATAGGCGAAGACGTAACGGTTTTCTTCAGGTATCGATTGTGATTCCACATAAATACTTTGAACCTGAATGCATACGCGGGGTGAATCAATCATGGCAACAACTCCTTATTGCTGCGGCGCAGAATTGTCTGAAAGCCAGTTGGCCAGCTTGCAGTACTGCGCGACAGAAATGTTCTCTGCTCTGAGCGAAGCATTGATGCCCAACTCCATCAACTGTACTGGCGTAAACAGATCGCCTAGGCTGTTGCGGATAGTTTTCCGGCGTTGGTTGAACGCTTGAGTGGTGATGCGGCTTAGCATGTGCACATCACTCACTGGATTTGGCATTACGCTGTGTGGCACCAAACGTACCACGGCGGAGTCGACCTTCGGTGCCGGGGTGAATGAAGTCGGCGGCACTTCCAGTACCGGAATAACGTTGCAGTAATATTGCGCCATCACGCTCAAACGCCCGTAGGCTTTGCTGTCTGGGCCAGCAACCAGACGGTTAACCACCTCTTTCTGCAACATGAAGTGCATGTCGCAGATTGCCTGAGTATAGATGAAAAGGTGGAACATCAGTGGTGTCGAAATATTGTACGGCAGGTTACCAAATACGCGCAACGGTTGGCCTGCCTGCTTGGCCATCTCGGCGAAATTCACCGTCATGGCGTCCTGCTGGTAAATGGTCAGCTTGTCTTTCAACGATGAATGGTTTGCTAGCCGAGCCGCCAGATCGCGATCCAACTCGATCACCGTCATGCGATCCATGCGTGCGCCAACTGGCTCGGTCAATGCGCCCAGGCCGGGGCCAATCTCAATAATCGCCTCGCCCGGTTGCGGGTGAATGGCAGAGACAATGCTATCGATGACAAATTGATCAGTTAAAAAGTTTTGTCCAAAGCGTTTGCGGGCAAAGTGCCCTTGGTGGACTCTGTTATTCATTACAATTAATTATCATTTTAATGGCGAGATCCAAGGCCGTTTTGAAACTGCCAACATCGGCGCTGCCAGTGCCAGCCAGTTCCAGAGCAGTACCATGATCGACCGAAGTACGGATAAAAGGCAACCCAAGAGTGATATTCACTGCACGGCCAAACCCCTGATATTTTAGTATCGGCAAACCCTGATCGTGATACATTGCCAGCACCGCATCGGCATGTTGCAGATACTTGGGCTGAAACAGGGTATCCGCTGGCAGTGGGCCGGTCAGGTGGATACCTTCAGCACGCAGTGCCTCAAGCGCTGGAAGGATAATGTCTATCTCTTCGCGCCCCATATGGCCGCCTTCCCCGGCGTGCGGGTTCAGCCCGCAGACGTAGATCTGCGGCTGGGGCAGGCCAAATTTGGTTTTCAGATCCCGATCGAGAATGCGGATAACGTCGAATAGGCTGTGCTGGGTGATAGCACCCGGTACTGCTAGCAGTGGCAGGTGGGTGGTTGCCAACGCCACGCGCAGTTCTTCGGTGGCCAGCATCATCACCACCCGATCGCAACCGCTGCGATCGGCAAAGAATTCGGTATGGCCGATAAACGGCATACCTGCGTCGTTGATCACGCCTTTATTTACCGGGCCGGTGATCAACGCGGCAAACTCACCGTTCAGGCAGCCATCGCAGGCACGCGCCAGGGTTTCCACCACGTAGGCGCTGTTACCGGCGTTCAATTCACCTGGCGTGACCGGATAAGCGGTGGCTACCGGCAGCACGGTTAGTGTGCCAGCGCGCTGCGGTTGAGCAAGCTGTTGTGGGCGATAATCGCACAGCGTCAGCGGCAGGTTCAGCCGGTGGGCGCGCTCAAGCAGCAATGCTGGATCCGCGCACACCACCAGTTCAACAGGCCAATCCTGCTGCGCCAGCGCTGCCACCAAATCTGGCCCTACCCCGGCAGGTTCGCCGGGAGTCATCACGATACGTTTATTACTGGGCATGGCCATTGAGGATCTTCACATAGGCTTGGGCGCGCAGTTCTTGCATCCAGGTCTGCGCTTCTTCAGCAAATTTGCGGTTGAACAGCATGCGGTAAGCGCGATTCTTTTGCGCGGCATCGGTTTTGTCTACCTGACGTGTATCCAGCAATTGGATCAGGTGCCAGCCGAAGGCGGAGTGTACCGGTGCGCTAATCTCGCCTTTGTTCAGTTTCAGCAGTGCATCGCGGAACGCCGGATCGTAGATATCTGGAGAGGCCCAGCCCAGATCGCCCCCCTGCAGGGCAGAGCCGGGATCTTGAGACAGGTGTTTGGCTTCATCGGCAAACTTGGTACGGCCGCTTTTGATATCTTGCGCTATGCTTGCCAACTTAGTGCGCGCCTGATCATCGGTCATCACCACTGAAGGTTTCAGCAGGATATGGCGGGCATGCACTTCGGTCACGGATACCGACTGGCTGGCACCACGGATGTCATTCACTTTCAGAATGTGAAAGCCAACGCCGGAACGGATAGGGCCGACGATAATGCCTTTCTTGGCATTGACCAGGTGCTCGGCGAACAAGGTTGGGATCTCTTGCAGCTTGCCCCAGCCCATGTTGCCGCCTTTAAGCGCTTGGGGATCGGCGGAGTAGGTGATCGCCAGTTTGCCGAAGTCAGCGCCGTTGTGCAATTCGCCCATCAGTTTTCTAGCCAGTGCTTCTGCGCTGTCCACCTGCTGCTGCGATGGGTTTTCCGGCAAAGGGAGCAGGATGTGGCTGATGTTCATTTCGGTATCGCTGACATTTTGGGCACCCACTTGCTTTGCCAGCGCTTCCACTTCTTGCGGCAGGATAGTCACGCGGCGGCGTACTGCGTTGTTGCGCACTTCGGCGATCAGCATCTCTTTACGGATCTGCAAGCGGTAAGTGTTGTAGTTCAGGCCCTCGTAAGACAAGCGGTTGCGCAGTTGATTGAGGCTCATCTTGTTTTGCGCGGCGATATTAGCAATCGCGTTGTCCAGATCGGCATTGGATACAGTGATGCCCATTTTTTGAGCCATCTGTAGCTGAATATTATCCATAATCAGACGCTCAATGATCTGGTGACGCAATAAATTGTCGTCCGGCAGTGGTTGGCCATCCTGCTGTGCATGGAGTTTCACCGATTGCAACAGGCCGTTGATATCGCTCTCCAGCACAACACCGTTATTCACAACGGCAGCGACTTTATCCACTTCTTGGGGTGCTGCGAACGCGGCATTAGCACAAACCACCAATCCGAGAATAAGCGTTCTCCAGTTCTTCATAACATTTCCCATTATGTAATCCGCAAATGCGGGTGAAAGTTCTCGTTTTCAACATGCTACCCAATATCAGAACGCGCGTTGGTACGGCAGTATACCGGAGCGCAGCATTTCCGCAGAGCCGAGACTGTGGTCGCTACTTAGACCGCGCAGTTCGACATTGAAGGAAACTTTGTTGTCGTAAATGCTGATATTGTTGCTGTTATTCCAGTCGGTGATCTTGCGTTCATAGCCCAGTGTTACCGACCAGCAGCAGGTGTTGTACTTCAGCCCCAGTAACTGATCGGCGGATTGCCTGGCACGGGTATCGTAGTAATACGCGCCCACCACGGCCCAGCGATCGGCAATCGGCCAACTGCCTGTCACGCCCACCTGAGCAATACCGTGCTGGTAGGCAGGGATTTGGTCGGTGTTCAGGGCTGTCTGGATATATTCCGGTGTGGCGTAACGGTAATTTAGCTGCACCACACGCTCTGGATCCTGGCGGTATCCCAGCACACCGTTACCCAATGAGACGCTGTTCAAGCGGGTATCATACTGCAAGCCGCCGCGCAGGCTCCAACGATCGTCGATCTTCCAATAGGTATCACCGGCCCATGCCAAGCTGCCGGTACGATCGTTGTTATCGTAGCTTGTCCTACGGTCACCGGTGCCTGAACGGTTGAAGTAGTAGATTTGACCCACGGAAACGTTAAAACGTTCAACCAGCGCGTCATCATAAATGCGTGTGGTTAAACCGCTGGACACGCGGTTCTGCGAGGCGATGCGATCCAGGCCGCTGTATGTGCGGTCGCGGAACAGACCGGAATAATCAGTTTGCAGCAGCGTGGTATCGTAGGTATAGATGTTGCTTTGATCGCGGTACGGCACGTAGAGGTATTGAACGCGCGGTTCCAAGGTCTGGGTAGAACCTTCCGACCAGATCATCGGGCGTTCGAACACCAGCTTGCCGTCAGCCTTGAACTGCGGCAGCACGCGATTGACGGAGTCATCAAGATGCGGTGCCACAGCCTTATAATCATTAGTGCTATTTCGGTTGACATAATGGGTGGCAAAGTGGTCAGGTATGTTCTGCTGGTAATGGGATGCCAGCAGCTTGGCCTCGGTGTTCAGGCTGGCCCAGCCGTTGGTTAGTGGTAGATTGAGCGTGGGTTCCAGATGCCAACGGGTGGCGTCTGGGCTGTACGGATTGATACTGTTAAATTTGGCTATCTGGCTGTATAGATGAAAGTCGAACGGGCCGAGATCATTTTTGTAGTAGTTCAGATCCAGTTGTGGCCGCACTTTGTAGGAATTAGAGTTAGAGTGGTCGGTGCTGTCGAAGATCTGGAACTGCTTGGAGCTTAAAATAGCGTTCCAGTTTTCATTGGCATAACCAAAGCTAAACTTCTGCGTGGCGTAGCCATCGGTGGTGGAACCATACTTCGAATCCAGATCGGTAAAGTATTTGGCATCGCTGACCTTGGTAAAATCGATGTTGAAACGCCACACCTGATCCATTAGCCCGTGGTGGTTCCAGTGGAACAACCAGCGGGTGCTGTTGTCAGCATTGTCCTTTTTGTATTCCTTATCGTTTGGTAACCAGTCTAGCGCCATCAGTCCAGAGCCAGGCTGCACCAGATAGCGGAATTCGTTTTGCCATTGCAAACCGCGTCTCGACATATAATGCGGGGTAAGGGTGACGTCATAGTTGGGCGCGATGTTCCAGTAATACGGCAATATGAACTCAAGGCCATTGTTGCTGCCGTATTTGGCGTTCGGGATCAAGAAGCCGGAACGGCGCTTATCGCCGATTGGCAATTGCATATAGGGGCTATAGAACACCGGAACACCGCCAATACGCAAGCGGGCGTTCCACACTTCTGCCACCTGCTCTGTGCGGTCATGGATCACTTCGGAACCGATCACGCTCCAGCTATCGTCTCCCGGCAAGCAGGAGGTAAAAGTACCGTTTTCCATAATAGTGTAACGGTTAGCGCCGCGTATCTTCATTTTGTTAGCTGCGCCGCGCCCCTGACGGCCGACCATCTGGTAGTCGCCTTTATAGACATCGGTATCTTTGGTATTCAGGTTTGACCAAGCCTTGGGGCCTGCCAATGTGATCTGAGGGTCGCTGTAGTGCACATCGCCAGTGGCAGTCACAGTGCGCACCGCGTCCGCCTGCCCTGGATGCTGCATCTGGTTCAGTTCCACCTGCTTGGCGGTGAGGGTGCTGTTGCCTTGCTCGATGTTGACGTTGCCAGTGAACAGCGCACTCTGCGGATAGTCGGCGTGCGACTCATCGGCATTGATGGTGATCGGCTGGTTGTCAGGATCGCCGCTGACCAAAGGTTTGTCATAAACAGGAACGCCAAGCATGCACTGCTCAGCCAGATCAGCCAGAGCATGCTGACTGTAAAGTGCCGTCCAAATCATCATGGCCAGCAGTGTTGGGAAACTTTTTTTCATACGTGGTTGTGGTGTTCCGTCATCAGAGGCATCGTGTCCGGCAAACGGTCAGAGACTATATTACTCATCTGTGTTGCGCTAGAGGTAATTCCTACCGTTTACTTGTATCGTCGTAGGCGCAAAGATAAATGACAGGTATGATAATCCAAATTTTGGGAAAAATCGCTAACCCTGAGCTAACAGGCCAGGTATTGTGCGGCTTTCAGCATAACAATTGAGGAGTATATGCAGTATTGGGGAAAACTGCTTGGGGTCATCGCCGCCATTTGGCTTGGCGCGGGATTCTGGGGTGTAGTTTTGGGGTTGGTGATCGGTCATATGGTCGATAATGCGCGCAGCAATAAGCACAACCGGGGGTTTTTCACCGACCAGCAAACGCGGCAAGGGCTGTTCTTTCGCACCACTTTTCAGGTGATGGGGCACCTGACCAAATCAAAAGGGCGTGTTACCGAAGTAGATATTCAGGTCGCCAGCTTGTTTATGGATCGTCTGCAACTGCATGGCGAAGCGCGCATTGCCGCGCAGCAGGCGTTTCGTGAAGGCAAACAGAGCCAGTTTCCTTTGCGCGAGACGCTGCAACAGTTGCGCAGCATCTGTTTTGGCCGTTTCGACCTGATTCGGATGTTTCTGGAAATTCAGTTTCAGGCCGCGTTTGCCGACGGTTTGCTGCATCCGAATGAGCGGCAGGTACTGTATGTCATCGCCGAAGAACTGGGCATTTCACATCTACAGTTCGATCAGTTCCTCAGCATGATGGAGGGCGGACGCCGCTTCGGTGGCGGCCAGCGAGGCGGTTACCAGCAGGCACAGCGCGGGCCAACGATGGAAGATGCGTGTAAAGTGCTGGGCGTCAACAGCCGCGACGATGCCACCACCATCAAGCGTGCCTATCGCAAACTGATGAGTGAGCATCATCCAGACAAGTTGGTGGCGAAAGGCTTGCCACCGCA
The DNA here is from genome assembly GCF_000821185.2 of Serratia symbiotica. Taxonomy (NCBI): domain Bacteria; kingdom Pseudomonadati; phylum Pseudomonadota; class Gammaproteobacteria; order Enterobacterales; family Yersiniaceae; genus Serratia; species Serratia symbiotica. Next base: position 2,659,538 of record NZ_CP050855.1, read on the forward strand.
AATGATGGAAATGGCTAAGCAAAAAGCGCAGGAGATCCAGGCGGCATATGACCTGATCAAAAATGAGAGAGGTTTCAAGTAACCGTACAGGCTCTGCATGCAGGGCCTGCTGTCATTGAGATCAAAAGTCCGGTTCGGCGTGGAAATGCATTGGCGTATGAAACGCTGGATGGGTGAGGTGCAGCGTCTGCGCATGCAGTTGCAACCGCTGCGCCAGCGCTTGCGCTTGGGGGTGGGCGTAGAAACCGTCACCGAGGATCGGATGCCCCAGCGCCAGCATATGCACCCGTAGCTGGTGAGATCGGCCAGTGATCGGCATCAGCTTCACCCGTGTGCAGCCATCGGCATCCCGCGACAGCACCCGATATTCCGTTTGCGCCGCTCGGCCGGTGTCAAAACATACCTTTTGCCGTGGTCGGTTCGGCCAGTCGCAAATCAGCGGTAGCGCCACCACCCCTTCATCTTGCACCAGATGGCCCCAAACGCGGGCGATATAGTATTTCTTCGGTTCGCGTTCGCGGAACTGGCGCTTCAACTCGCGCTCGGCGGCTTTGTTGAGCGCTACTACAATCACCCCGCTGGTAGCCATGTCCAACCGATGTACCGCTTGGGCGGCTGGGAAGTCAGCCTGAATACGTGTCAGCAGGCTGTCTTTGTTTTCCGGCAGCCGACCCGGTACTGACAGCAGGCCGCTGGGTTTGTTGACCACCATGATGTGTTGATCCTGATACAGGATAAGCATCGGCTCCTGCGGGGGATGGTAGGGTTTCATCTCGGCTCCACTTGCAAAGGACTAGGCGGGATCTGTGCATCGCGCCAATTATTGGTGGGTGACCACCACTAAACGAATGGCGTCCAGCCGCCAACTGGCTTCATTGAGGTTAGCCAACACTTGGTGGCGATTGCACGCCAGCGCCTCGAGTTCGTCGTCGCGAATATTTGGGTTGACCGCCTTCAACGCTTCCAACCGTGCCAACTCGCTACTCAGTTTGTCGTCCGCTTCCTGCTTCGCCTGTTCAATCAAGGTGCGTGCTTGTTCTGCTACTAGACCTTCCGCCTGCTGTAACATGGCGTGAACGTCCTGCTGCAGCGTATTGACCAACTTGCTGGCGGTATGACGATTGACTGCAATCAGTTGGCGGTTGAAACTGTCGAACTCGACTTGTGTCGCCAGATTGTTGCCTTTGCGATCCACCAGCATGCGGATCGGCGTCGGCGGCAGGAAGCGGGTCAACTGCAAGTGTTTCGGTGCCTGCGCCTCCACCACGTATACCAACTCCACCAACAGAGTGCCGACTGGCAGTGCCTTGTTTTTTAACAGAGACACCGCGCAACTACCGATATCACCGGATAAGATCAGATCCAAACCGTTGCGGATAATGGGGTGTTCCCAACTGATAAACTGCGCGTCTTCACGTAATAATGCCTGATTGCGGTCAAAGGTGACCGTGCAGCCGTCCTGCGGCAGGCCGGGGAAATCCGGCACCAGCATATGGTCGGATGGCGTGAGTACGATCAGGTTGTCACCGCGCTCGTCCTGATTGATGCCGACGATGTCGAACAGGTTGAGTGCAAAACTCACCAAGTTGATGTCGTTATCCTGTGCAACAATGGCGTTCGCCAGTATCTGGGCGGAATCGCCGCCGTTAGAGTGCATTTCTAACAGCCGATCACGGCCTTGTTCTAACCGCGCTTTCAGTTGGTCGTGTTGCTGGCGGCAGGTGTGGATGAATTCATCCAGCCCATGCTGCTCAGTGGGCGCAGCCAGGAAGCCAAGTAACTGCTCATAGCTGCTGTCATAAATGGTGCGGCCGGTCGGGCAGGTGTGTTCAAAGGCGTCCAAACCTTCATGGAACCAGCGCCCTAGCACCGCCTGCGCGGTATTTTCCAGATACGGCACCATGATTTGGATGTCGTGCATCTGACCGATGCGATCCAGACGGCCGATGCGTTGCTCTAACAGATCAGGGTTGAATGGTAGATCAAACATCACCAACTGGCTGGCGAACTGGAAGTTGCGGCCTTCGGAACCGATTTCGGAACACAGCAGCACCTGTGCGCCTGATTCTTCGGTGGCGAAGTAGGCGGCAGCGCGGTCACGTTCAATGATCGACAGCCCTTCGTGAAACACCGCTGCGCGGATTGCTTCACGTTCGCGCAGTACTTGCTCCAGTTGCAGTGCGATCTCAGCCTTAGCGCAGATCACCAGTACCTTTTCGTGGCGATGGGCGATCAGGTGATCCAGCAGCCATTCCACGCGTGGATCGAAGTTCCACCACGTGGCGTTCTCGCCCTCAAACGCCTGATAAATTTGCTCCGGGTATAGCATAGCGCGCGCGCGGGCTTCGATTGATTGTTTGGTACCCATGATGCCGGATACCTTAATCGCCGTCTGATACTGGGGGGGCAGCGGCAAGCTGATCAGATGGAGGTGGCGATGGGAAAATCCCTTCACAGCGTTACGGGTATTGCGGAACAGCACGCGGCTGGTACCGTGGCGATCCATCAGCAGGGTTACCAGCGCCTGACGCGCTTGTTCGGCGTTGTCGCCACCACTATTGGCTGTTTTCAGCAGCGGCTTGATGTCCTGCGCTTCGATCAGTTCGCCTAGCAGAGCCAGTTTGTCGTCGGCCAAGCGCTCACCGTTCAGTAGCAAGGTGACGGCATCGGCTACGGGTTGGTATTTTTGCTGTTCGGCGACGAACGCGTGGTAGTCGTGGAAGCGGCTTGCATCCAGCAGGCGCAGACGGGCAAAGTGGCTCTGCTGACCAAGTTGTTCCGGGGTGGCGGTTAACAGCAGCACGCCGGGAATATGTTCGGCCAACCGTTCGATCACTTGGTATTCGCTGCTTGGCGCTTCTTCACTCCAGCCCAGGTGGTGGGCTTCATCGACCACCAGTAAATCCCACTGAGCGTCCACCAACTCTTCCAGACGCTGCTTATTGCGGCGCACGAAACCCAGCGAGCAGATCACCCGTTGCTCGGTTTCAAACGGATTGCTGCTGTCGAGCTTGGCTTCAGCGTAGCGGCTATCGTCGAACAGTGAGAAATAGAGGTTGAAGCGGCGCATCATCTCGACCAGCCACTGGTGCTGTAGAGTTTCCGGCACCACGATCAGCACGCGCTCGGCACGGCCTGCCAGCAACTGCTGGTGAATGATCATGCCAGCTTCAATGGTCTTACCCAAGCCCACTTCGTCCGCCAGTAGTACGCGTGGCGCATGGCGTTGGCCGACTTCATAGGCGATATGCAATTGGTGTGGGATCAGGCTAGCTCGCATGCCACGCAGGCCAGCGAACGGCAGACGATATTGCGCGCTCTGATTTTTACGTGCGCGCAATCGCAGCGCAAAGCGATCCATCCGGTCGATCTGACCAGCAAACAGGCGATCCTGCGGCTTGCTGAAGGTCAGCTTACTGTCCAGCAGCACTTCACGCATCGCCACGCCGCTTTCTTGGGTGTCCAAGCGGGTACCGATGTAGGTCAACAGGCCGTGATCCGTTTTTACTTCTTCCACTATGAGCTGCCATCCTTCATGGCTGCATATGGTATCGCCTGGATTGAACATCACACGGGTGATCGGTGAATGGTTTCTAGCGTAGAGGCGGTTTTCACCGGTGGCAGGGAAAAACAGGGTGATCATGCGCATATCGAGTGCCACGATGGTTCCCAGTCCTAATTCGCTTTCCGTATCGCTGATCCAGCGTTGACCAAGTGTAAAAGGCATATATTATCGGCTCGATTTCTTGTCAGTAAGTCTTGTCACTGCGGCGCAGCGACCTGTAATAAACCCAGTTTATTGTAGGTTGTATCCGGTCATTGACCGGGGCGGTGTCACAGATCCCAAAGCCGGTAATCAAGGCTGAGGGGCAAACCCGATAACGCGGAGAATGATTCAGAAATTGGAAAGGGCGCTATGGTAATGGAAGGCGATGCGTTCGTCACCTGTAAACCCTGATGATTTTTTATCACCCTTAGGTGAATCATTCTACTATCAGAACAACCCCATCTGCCCGGTGACCAGCGTAGTGAAATCATCGTGCAGAAAAGGCAGTATAGCGTCTGCCACCGGTTGCAGTTGGCGCTCCAGATAGTGGGGGTAATCAATGGCCGAATGCCGCGCTTCCAGTGGTTCCGGCCCGGCAACGGTCATCACATAATTGATCCAGCCGCCGTTCTGATACTGTAACGGCCGCCCCTGCTGGCGGTTGTAGTCGTCGGCGATACGTGCGGCACGGGCGTGCGGCGGCACATTACGCTGGTATTCGTCCAGCTTTCTGCGCAGCCGCTTGCGGTAAATCAGCCGATCGTCGAATTCGCCGTTCAACGTTTTGCTGACGTAGTCGCGCACATAATCCTGATAAGGCTGCCGTTTGAAGATGCGCTGATAGAGCTGCTGCTGGAATTGCTGTGCCAGCGGTGTCCAGTCGGTGCGTACCGTTTCCAATCCTTTATACACCACCTCCTCACTGCCATCGGCGCGGATGACCAAACCAGCGTAGCGTTTTTTACTGCCCTGTTCAGCCCCGCGAATGGTCGGCATCAGAAAGCGCGAGTAATGAGTTTCAAACTCCAGCTCCAGCGCGTTCTCCAGCCCAAACTGCTGCTGCAAATGCTGTTGCCACCACTGATTAACCTGCTGCACCAGCGACTGGCCGATCTGCGCCGCCTGCTGCTGATCGTGCGGCTGTTTCAGCCAGACGAAAGTGGAATCGGTGTCGCCATAAATCACCTGATAGCCCTCGGCTTCGATCAATGCGCGCGTCTGACGCATGATTTCATGACCACGCAGGGTGATGGAAGAAGCCAGGCGCGGATCGAAAAAGCGGCAACCGCTCGATCCCAGCACGCCGTATAGTGCATTCATGATGATCTTCAACGCTTGAGATAATGCCTTGTTGTGTTGGCGTTTAGCCGCCTCGCGCCCCTGCCAGATCTGCTCGACGATCGCGGGCAGGCAGTGTTTGCTGCGTGAGAAGCGCGCCTGGCGAAAACCGGGTACGGAATCGGCATCATCGGGATGGCGCATGCCTTCCACCAGCCCGACTGGATCGATCAAGAAAGTACGAATGATCGACGGGTACAGGCTTTTGTAATCAAGCACCAGCACCGAATCATACAGGCCGGGCTGCGGCTCCATCACGAACCCGCCGGGGCTGTGCTCTTCTGGCTGTTCACCGAGGTTGGGTGCTACAAAACCCAGCCGGTGCATGCGCGGCATATACAAGTGGCTAAACGCCGCCACCGACCCGCCGCTGCGATCGGCCGCCAGCCCGGTGACGGTGGCGCGTTCCAGCAGGAAGTTGAGCAGGTCGGTCTTGGCGAAAATACGTGTCACCAGTTCGCAGTCCTTCAGGTTGTAGCGAGCCAGCGCCGGTTTGTCCTCGGCAAAGCGCCGGTCGATCTCTGCCATGCGTTGATAGGGGTTATCGATCAATTTGCCTTCTCCCAGTAATGTCTGCGAGACGTGTTCCAGGCTGAAAGAAGGGAAGTGCCAGGTGGCGGACTTCAGCGCTTCGATACCGTCGATAATCAGCCGCCCAGCGGCGGAGGCGAAAAAGTGATTCTGTTTGAAGCCGTGCTCGCGCCACTCCAGTAAGCTGCCACCGCGCCCCAGCCGTAACGGGATCTGATATCGTTCGGCGTGTTTCTGTAGCACCCGCAGATCGAACTGCACCAGATTCCAGCCGATAATCGCATCGGGATCATGCTGTTCCAACCACTGGTTTAACCGCTCCAGGATTTGTCGGCGGCTCACGCAATACTCCAGACAGAAATCCAGCGCGGCATCGCTGCCGTTGGCTGGCCCCAACATATAAACCTGCCGCTGACCGCAGCCCTCCAGTGCGATAGAGTAAAGCTCGCCGTAGGCGGTAGTTTCGATGTCCAGTGAGACCAGCTTCAGCGCTGGGCGATAGGCGGGAGCGGGTTTCATTTGGCCATTGAGCAGTGGCCCGCTGCCATTGATTTGGCCACTGAACCACACCGGCGCGGTGATGAAGCGTTCCATCAAGTAGCGCTCCGGTGGCCGGATATCGGCTTCGTAAACTGAAACGCCGCCCTCTTTTAGCCGCTTTTCCAGCTTGATCAACTGACGGTGCTGATGGCAATACAGCCCCAGCATCGGGCGGCGATGAAAATCCGTCAATAATAGCGGCTTCAGTTCCAGTTGGTATTCCTCGCATAAAAGCCGCTCAGCGCGCTGGCGCTGTTCCGCCGGAATGAAGGCCACGGAAGTCTGCGGCGGCAGTCGCAGTTGCTGTGGCCCTGCGTCAGTCGCCAGCCAGAACTCCACTTCGGTGCCGATGGGCGTATCTCGCCAGTGGCGGGTGAGCAAAAAGCCCTGTTGCAGTGACATCACACTGTTCCTGAGAAACCAAGTCGATCGGAGAGATAAATTATATACCCGTCATACTTCAAGTTGCCTGTGCGTGAGCTTTCCTCGCTCACTCCAGTCACTGACGGGTGTCAGCGCCTGGGAATTAATGAACCTCATCCCTGAGGTTCAGCCTGCGGCGCAGCGCAAGCGCGGTTCAAATCGGTTCCCGACCGATTCGTCGCTGCGTTACCGCCTTACTGCAACTTGAATTATTTACAAGCTATCCCACCCGGCTATTTTTTTGCCATTTTGGCCCTGGGCAGTGCTCACCTTCCTTACGTACTGCGTGTAGGCTAGGCTTGTTGAACCCACAAACAACCAATTCTTTCGCCCCACAGCCACCGGGCGGATCGCATTCTCTATCCAGTTGTTATCTATTGGCATCAGAGCGTTGTCCAGATAACGCAGCAGGGCAGGACAGCGTTTGAGTGTGTGCTCAACGCCTTGTAAATCCCCGACCCTGCTGGAGTTCGGGCGGGCTAGACCTCGCGAGGATAAGAGCAAGGAGGCCATGTTGTCAGGGCTGTGTTTTTTAAACCATGTGAGTTGGCGGAACGCTTACCATTGAAGATGGAAAACTTGTTGTCACAGCAATCAGGGTAGGCCATCTACAAAAATTTGGTGATGCCGCTCATTAGTGGAACGTGTATTTTTCTATGCAAGCACCAATGACTCTTTCATGCAACTCAACGGAACGCAAGAAGCAGGGGGTCTTAAGGGCCAACCTTTTGATTCCGAGTTCTCCCGGCACCTATAACACGATGCACATAGGGCGTCCTGAAACCGGGTCCGGGTGAACCTCCGCCTTAATTGCAAAGACCTGTTGCAACAGCGCAGGAGTCATCACCTGTTCCGGCGTACCGCTGGCCACCACGCAGCCTGCGGACATCAGAACCAAATGGTCACAGTAACGGCTGGCCTGATTAAGATCGTGCAACACTGCGACCACGGTTCTGCCCTGCTGCTGTCGCTCACGTAACAGGGCCATCAGCTCGATTTGATGATTGATATCCAGCCAGGTCGTTGGCTCGTCAAGCAGTAGCAGCGGGGTATCCTGCGCCAGCGCCATGGCAAGAAATGCCCGCTGACGCTGCCCCCCGGAGAGCTTGCACACCTGCTGAGTGGCCAACTGAGCGATCTGCGTCTGTTCCATGGCCGCCTGCACCCGTTGGCGATCCAAGGTTCCCATACGGCCAAATAGATTTAGCCACGGGCTACGCCCATAGCCAACCAGTTCCTGCACGCTCACGCCTTCGGGAACCAGATGTTGCTGTGGCAATAGCGCCAGACGCTGACCCAGTTGGCGAGCTGACAGAGAGGCCAGATCCTCGTTCCCCAACAGAACCTCTCCACCCTGCGGGGTGAGCAGCCGGGCACAGCAGCGTAGCAGTGTTGATTTGCCGCAACCGTTAGGGCCAAGCAAAGCGGTGATACGCCCTGCGGGCAAGGCAAGGGAAAGAGATTGCAGAACGGGCTTATTGGTATATCCAGCACTCAGCCCGGTAAGGATCAGTGGCATCATCAACGGGTTCTCATTAAAAGCCAGAAAAAATAAGGGGCACCTATGATCGCCGTAAGGACGCCAGCGGGCAATTCCAGCGGAGGGTGCAGGGTACGCGCCAGTAAATCGGCCAGCAGTAGCAACAATGCCCCGATCAGCATGGCTCCGGGGATAAGCCAGTGATGACGCCCTCCCACCAGGCGACGGGTCAGGTGCGGTGCCAGCAGGCCAATAAAGCTTAGCGGGCCGCAGAGCGCTACGCTGATAGCTGCCAGTGCCAACGCCAGCAGCAGGATAAGCTGTTGAGCATGTCGCACGTTAATCCCGAGGGTAGTAGCCTGCTCCTCTCCCAGCGCCAGCAGATCCAACGGACGGCACAGCAGCAAACTGAGTGGTAGCAGCAGCAACAGCCAAGGGAGGGCGACATACACAAAGGCCCAGCCACGCCCCCACAGGCTGCCGGTGAGCCACATTAATGCCTGATTGATCTCCAGCGGATGTGACAGCATCAAATAATCGGTGATGCTGGCATACAGCGCAGTCAAGGCAATACCCAGCAGTGCCAGGCGTAGGGGGGCGCTGTTGCCTGCGGCCAGCCGCAACAGAGCAAAGGCCAGCAGTGCGCCAATAAAGGCCAGCAGTGGCAGCCACATTACTGACAGGCCAGGGAACAGCATGAGCGCGCCGATCGACATCAGCCCGGCGGCATGATTAACGCCGAGGATCTCTGGCGAGGCGAGCGGATTGCCGATAACCCCTTGCACCAGCACCCCAGAGAGCGCCAGCGCGGCCCCCACCAGCAGTGCCAACAAGATGCGCGGCAGGCGGTACTCCACTAAAGCAAAGTAGTGGCTGTCGGCAGGCTGTAACGCCCGATGCAGGTCGGCGAAGCTCAGGGTCTCACTGCCGTAGCGCACTGACAGCAACAGGACGAGGGCTACCAACATCAACAGGATAGCCAGCGTCAAGGCGGGTTTCTTCACGTACGCCTCCTGACCAGCCAGATAAAACAAGGTGCTCCGATCAGCGCCAGCATCGCGCCGGCGGGGAGTTCCGCAGGAAAAGCAACCGCGCGCGCCAGTAGGTCTGCCAGTAGCATCAGCACTGCGCCAAACAGCATACCGATAGGTAGCATGAGGCGCAGATCGTTGCCGATCCAGGCGCGTGCCATATGCGGCACCAGCAGGCCAAGAAAAGCCACCGGCCCAGCAACGCTCACGCAGCTTCCCACCAGCAGAACCACCACCAGGTTGACCAGCAGGCGTAGCTGCCCCAGGCGAATGCCGAGGGTACGAGCGCTGTCATCGCTTAGCTGTAGCAGGTTCAGACGGCTGGCGAACAACCAGGCCAGCGGTAGCAGCAGGATGCTGAAGGGTAGCAACTGCCAGAACTCACGCCAGCGCACATGGGCGATCCCTCCTGCCAGCCAGTGAAATATGCCCCAGGCGTGGTCTTCCGCCAACAGCAAGGTGGCACGCGTCAGCGCCGCGCATAAGGCAGACACTGCCACCCCGCCGAGGATAAGGCGGCTGCGATCGCCAGCGGTATCCCATCCCCTGCCCAGCAGCATCACCACACCCCAGCTTAGGCCGCCGCCCATCGCCGCCAGCAGTGCGATGCTGTATCCCGCTACCCATGACGGATCGAAGGCGCTGGTGACAACCATCGCCAGTGATGCACCAGCGTTGATGCCCAGCAGTGACGGGGAAGCTAACGGGTTACGCGTCAGCGTTTGCAGCAGGCAACCCGCTACTGCCAGGCTGGCACCCAGCAGTATCGCCACCAGGCTGCGCGGCAGACGCAAATTAAGTACCAGCGCCTGCGACAAAACGCTAACCTTGCCCGGCAGTAGCGCGGAGATAGCTTGCCAGGAACCGATCGGCACTGGCGACCAACTGAACAGTGACAGCCAGAAGATCCCAGCCAACAGGGCAAGCGGCCCCCCCCAGGCGATAAGCGGTCTGCCAGACATCATTGTGCCGGGGGCACCGGCCGGTGATGAAGGATAGCCACCAGGTCTGAGGCAATGTGCTCGGCGGCAAATATCCCGCGCATCCGTGCCCAACTATTGCTATCAACCACAGCGACCTGATTGTTCTGCGCCGCCGTCAGCATCTGCCACAGCGGATCTTGCTGCCAGTCGCGAACGATACTCTGTGGTCGGTAGTGAGCCACGATCAGCCAGTCTGGGTTGATCGCCAGCAACTGCTCAAGACTGATACTGGAGAGCGCCGCCTGATTGATCGGCGCAGAAACCGCCATGCCCAGCGCCGTCAGTACACTGCCGGTATAGGATCCACGGCTGTGTAAGTTGAACTGCTGTTCGCGCGAGGTGCCAAACACCACCTTCAGCCCTTTAGGCAGTTGGCTGGCAAACTGTTGTATCCGCTGACGGTGCAGCGCCAGGCGCTGTTGCATTTCAGTGTTTTTACCCAGAACCTTTCCAATGACCGCTGCCGATTGCAGATCCTGTTCGTAGGTTTCATTCCGTGATTTCAGCATCAAAGTAGGGGCAATGCTGGACAGTTGACGATAAATACCTGCGTGTCGGGCGCTATCGGCAATAATCAGATCCGGTTTCAACGCCGCGATGGTTTCCAGAGCGGGCTGAGCGCGGGTACCAACAGACTGCCACGGCTTTAGATGGTCGCGCACCGCGGGCAGAATACGTTTCGGGTCGTTATCGTCCGCTACACCTATCGGGCTGACCCCGGCCGCCGCCAACGCATCAACAAAGGAGAGTTCCAGAACTACTACGCGGCCAGGGGGACGTTCGAGAGTAAAATCCCCGTTACTGTCCTGAACCGATATCGCCTGTGCGATGGAAAACCCCGGCAGCAGAACGCTGAGCAGGACGCAGATAAAACGTGTGAACATGCCCTCTCCATGTGATAAAAAAACAGCAAAATAGGCCACCAAAGGCAGCCTCCCTGCACATAGGGTATCAGAACTTCAGTGAACCTTGCAGGTAAACCGAGCGCGGCTGACCGACATAGATCCCCTTATTGTTATCGTCATAGGCTCGGGTGAAGTACTCATGGTCAAAGATGTTTTTCACGCCGATGGCCAGATTGAGGTTGGCATACTGTGGGCCGAAATCGTAGTTGGCGCGCGCCCCCCAAAGCATAAAACCTGGGATGCGACCTGTTCTACCATCGGCGCTTTCCTCAACGGTGTTGGCGTTGTTAGCAAACTGCGCGGACTGGTATTCACCGTTGAGGTTAAGAGTCCAACTACCGGTGCGATAATCCATGCCCATCGTACCTTTATGTTTGGGTGAAAAAGGCACCTGGTTGCCATGGTAGCCACCCTGTTCACGGATGACTGCATTGACGTAAGCATAACTGGTGGTAACTGAGAAGTTCTCAAGTGAGGGTGAAAGGTCGCCCAAGTCATAACGCAGCTTGGTTTCCAGCCCGGTATGGCGGGTTTTTCCGCGTGCTGTCACGCTGTCAGTAACCTGATTGGCGTCATACTGATTGCTGAAGTTGATCAAAAATAGTCCGGCTTCGGCCTGCAACACCTGATTATCAAAACGGGTACCCAGCTCCCAGGTACGCGCTTTTTCCGGCTCTACACTGCCGCTACCAACCGCTTTACCTATCTGGCTGTACTGCACGGTGCCGAATGAACCTTCGGTATTGACATACAGGTTCCAAGCGTCATTCAGATGGTAGAGCAGGTTAAACGCGGGCAGCGGCGCACTATAGCCAATCTCCTGCCTTTTACCCTTGATAAAGTTGTTCTGATAAGACTGGATACGCTCGTAGCGCATACCTGGCGTCAGTGTCCAGTTACCCACGTCAATACGGTCGTCAATGTACCAAGCGTGGGCCTGGGTGCCGGACTGGGTGTCACGATCATACGGGCTGTTGCTGGTGGGCAGTTTTCCGCTGCTGGCCAGGCTGGTGTAACGCAACTCGTGAGAAGATTCACTGACATACCGGTAACCCACACCGACCTCATGAGCGGTTTCCCCTAGAGTGAAACTCTGGCTGTAATGTGGTTCGACGCCACGCACCCAATATTCACGCGGTGAGAGAGTCAGGTTTTTGCCCTGATCCAAGTAGCCGCTACGCAAGGTATTGGTGTAGAAGGTCAAAATATTGAACTTGTGCTGGCTATCAGGCTGGAACTGATAGCCAAGACTGGCCAGTTTACGACGGCCCCAGAACTCATCATAAGGACGGGTTGACTGGAAACGATCGGCATTGTAATTCGCCCGCGACAGGCCACCGGGCATCTGCGCACGGCCTTCATAATATTGCAGCAAACTACTGAAGGTGTGAACATCGTTCGGGGCGTAGCGGGTTTTCAGTATCACATCGTCGATTTTTGTCGCGCTGTGCTCGCGCCAGTCGCTGCCACGAGTACCGGAGTAAAGCAGCGCCGCCCCAAGACCATTGTTGGCGGTGCCGCCAATCAGCAGGTTGCCACTCCCCTTAGGGTGATTCTGGCTAGAGGTGGGCGACAGCAAGCCTTGCATTGCGGCTTCAATAGCAAAATCTTTCGGGATCGCGCGGGTAACAAAATTGACCACGCCGCCTACGCTTTGTGGCCCATAGCGAACTGCGCCGCCGCCGCGCACCACGTCTACCGCGTCCATATTACCCAATGAAGCCGGGGCAAAGGATAGCTGTGGCTGGCCGTAAGGCGCATAAGGTACCGGAATGCCGTCCATCAGCACGGTAGATCGGCTGGCAAGACGGGGATTAAGGCCACGAATACCAAAATTCATCGCCATATCATGGCTGCCGGTGCCGTTATTTTCCGGAGCATTCACACCGGGAATACGGTTCAGTGCTTCACGAACGCTGCTGGCCCCGGTTTTGACAAAATCTTCACGGCGCAGTACATCGCGCGCTCCGGCATGTTCGAAAACATCATTTTCCTGGGCATCGGCCAGCCAGTCACCCACTACTGTAAGGGTGTCAGAGGCGGCGACCGCCGGTAACACCTCAAGAGTAAACGCATGGTTTCCTAGGCGTTTTGCCTGCATTCCACTGCCGTCGAGCAGAGCGTTCAAGCCCCGTTCAACGGAGTAGTTACCGTTCAACCCCGGACTGGTTTTGCCATGGACCACTGACGCATCTAGCGACAGGGCGATGCCGGAGGTGGTGGCAAATTGGTTGAGCGCACTCTCCAGATCACCAGGGGCGATACGGTAATTTAACGCCCTATCCTGGGTCACCGCTACCGCCATTGCGGGGGCTAAGAGGGCTAGCGGAGCAAAGGTACAGTGAATAGCCAAAGCTAAAGGTGTTGTTTTGCTAAAAACGCGCTGAAGACGCGTGCAAGAATCAGACATGATAGTCTCCATTTATTGACAGGATATTTAGAACCTCTCCATCAGGTTCTTATGTTCTCTGTCTAAGGAGTCGAATGAGGAGATGAAAAGGGACAATAGGAATGAGAATTTTTATCATTTTTATTTATTTTTTTTATTCACACCTACCTAGTAACGGTTAAACGTCGGTATTGGGATGGTCAGCGTTTGGGCTAAAACCATCAGCAGGCGATCGGTGTGGTGCAATGGCCAATAGGTAAGTCTGCCATATCGTCGATACAATCCAGCAGTCTGGGGCGATAGTGTGGTGGCATGGCATCACCCACGCAGGATGGCAAACCAGATTGCGGCCATTTTCCGCGCCTGGTGCTGTTGTTCAGTCATCCTGTTGGCCATGATCCTGATTCTTGCCGCAGACGGAACAGCAGACAGTGTTCAGTGGCTTTCGCCATATACTTCTTCACTGAGCTGACCGATACCCTTAGCTGCACGGCAACCTGCGCATAGGTCAGCCCCTCCAGTTGGGATAGCAGAAAGGCACACTGAACTTTGTCACCTAACCCATCAAGCATGACGTCAATCTGCTGTAGGGTTTCCAGCATGACATGCTGTAGTTCCGGTGATGGTATCTGCTGTTCCGGCAGATATTCCAGTGTTTCCTTTCCTCTCTGTTCCAGCATGTTGCGACGATAGAAGTCCACCATCACCCGCCGGGCAAGCGTGCAGAGAAACGATTTTGGTTCACGGATCTCCGGTGCACTGCCGCCAAGCAGCACGCGCATAAAGGTATCCTGTACCAGATCCTCCGCGTCGGAGGCCGAACCTAACTTATGCTGTAGCCAAGACCTCAACCAGCGATGATGCGACTGATAAAGCGTGGAAAAACTGTCTACAGGGGCCTGCGTCGCGCTGATTGACATAGAAAGTTACACTATCATCTGGCAGAAAATTAACAACACAAGAATAAATAATAATAGTTATCATTTCAATGTTAATGAAATGCCCCTTCCTTGGACTTTCGCATGTCTCCCTTTTCGCTAATTAACCAGGTTTATCCCATAAAAAACGCCAGCCACCATAAGAGCCCATCCCATCAGGCTATTTTATTTGCCATTTTGACCCTGGGCAGTGCTCACCATCTTCAGGTACTCCCTGTACGCTGTGGGTATTGCGCGCTGTCCGTATCCAAACTGACTGCACTGGGATAGGCTCTAAGTGACTGGCATTACGCCGCAGCGGGTTTTAAATTTAGCCGCCAATCAGGCTGTCATCACTGACCTTTGACTTCTTTCAGGCCGTTGAACGGCGCGCGGTCACCCAGCGCTTCTTCTATACGAATCAACTGATTATATTTGGCAACGCGATCAGAACGACTCATGGAGCCGGTTTTGATCTGGCCCGCCGCAGTACCTACCGCCAGGTCGGCGATGGTGGCATCTTCGGTCTCACCTGAACGGTGAGAGATCACCGCAGTATAGCCAGCCTCTTTTGCCATCTTGATAGCGGCCAAAGTTTCGGTCAGAGAACCGATTTGGTTGAATTTGATCAGAATAGAGTTAGCGATACCTTTTTCGATACCTTCTTTCAGGATCTTGGTGTTGGTCACAAACAGGTCGTCACCCACCAACTGGATTTTGTCGCCCAGCACTTTGGTCTGATAGGCAAAACCATCCCAATCAGATTCATCCAGGCCATCCTCGATCGACACGATGGGGTACTGTTTGGTCAAGTCTTCTAGGAAGTGGGTGAACTCTTCAGAAGTGAAAGCTTTGTTGCCTTCACCAGCCAGCACGTATTTACCGTCTTTGTAAAACTCGGAAGCCGCACAGTCCATCGCCAAGGTCACATCTTTGCCTAGCTCGTAACCCGCCGCTTTTACCGCTTCAGCGATAACTGCCAGTGCTTCAGCGTTGGAACCGAGATTTGGCGCGTAACCGCCTTCATCGCCCACTGCAGTGTTCATGCCTTTGGCTTTCAGTACTTTCGCTAGGTGATGGAACACTTCAGAGCCGATGCGCACCGCTTCTTTCAGGGTTTTCGCGCCAACTGGCTGGATCATGAATTCCTGAATATCGACGTTGTTGTCCGCATGCTCGCCGCCGTTGATGATGTTCATCATCGGCAGTGGCATGGAGAATTTGCCTGGGGTGCCGTTTAGCTCGGCGATATGTTCGTACAGCGCCATGCCTTTGGAGGCAGCGGCAGCCTTCGCCACAGCCAGGGAAACCGCCAGAATGGCGTTAGCACCAAATTGGGATTTGTTCTCGGTGCCGTCCAGCTCGATCATGATCCTGTCAATGTTCGCCTGATCTTTGGCATCTTTACCCCGTACAGCCTGAGCGATCGGGCCGTTTACTGCGGCAACGGCTTGCAATACGCCTTTACCCAAGAAACGAGCTTTGTCACCGTCGCGCAGTTCCAAGGCTTCACGGGAACCAGTAGAAGCCCCTGAGGGTGCCGCAGCCAGACCGACGAAGCCGCCTTCCAGATGCACTTCGGCTTCAACAGTCGGGTTACCACGGGAGTCGATGATTTCACGACCGATGACTTTAACAATTTTGGACATTAAGGTTTCCTCAGTACAAGTTAAATTAAAACTCAAGATAAGCAGCACGCGCTTCTCACCGTGCGGCTACCTACCGATAGGTTATTTCATCTGGCGCTTCTGATACTCACCAGCGGCTTTCACAAAGCCCGCGAAGAGCGGATGCCCATCACGCGGTGTTGAAGTAAATTCCGGGTGGAACTGGCAGGCCACAAACCACGGGTGATTTGGCAGTTCAATGATCTCAACCAGCTTGTTGTCGGCAGAAAGACCGGCTACGCGTAGCCCGGCGGCTTCGATCTGCTTCAACAGCATGTTGTTAACTTCATAGCGGTGACGATGGCGTTCAACAATGGTCGGTTCATCGTACAATTGGCGCACCAGACTGTTTTCGGCCAGGTGGCATGGCTGGCTACCGACACGCATCGTTCCCCCCAAATCGCTTTCTTGGGTGCGCACTTCGATGTTACCGTCTTCATCACGCCATTCGGTGATCAACGCCACCACCGGGTATTTACAATCTGGGGCAAACTCGGTTGAGTTAGCGTTCTCCATACCCGCCATATGGCGGGCGAACTCCATCAACGCTACCTGCATCCCCAGGCAAATGCCCAGGTAAGGGATCGCGTTCTCACGCGCATAGCGCGCGGCCATGATCATGCCTTCCACGCCGCGATAACCGAAACCGCCAGGGATCAGGATCGCATCCAACCCTTTTAGCACTTCTACGCCACGGGTTTCCACATCCTGCGAGTCGATCAACTTGATGTTCACGGTCAGACGTTTTTTCAGCCCGCCATGCTTCAATGCTTCAATCACCGACTTATAGGCATCTGGCAGTTCGACATATTTTCCTACCATGCCAATGGTCACTTCGCCGCCCGGATTGGCTTCTTCGTAGATCACCTGTTCCCATTCTGCCAGGTTCGCTTCCGGCACATTCAGGCTGAATCGTTTACAGATATAATCATCTAACCCTTGAGATTTCAATAGACCTGGAATTTTATAAATAGAATCAACATCTTTAAGGGAAATAACCGCTTTCTCCGGTACGTTGCAGAAAAGTGCGATTTTCGCGCGTTCGTTAGCAGGAACTGTGCGATCAGAACGGCAAATCAGCACATCCGGCTGGATACCAATTGAAAGCAGCTCTTTTACGGAATGCTGGGTGGGTTTGGTTTTCACTTCACCCGCCGCTGCCATATAAGGCACCAGCGTCAGATGCATGTAAAGGGTGTGCTCACGGCCGACTTCCACCGCCATCTGGCGGATGGCTTCGAGGAACGGCAGTGATTCGATATCGCCAACAGTACCGCCGACTTCCACCAACACCACATCATGGCCTTCGCCGCCTTCCAGAATGCGCTCTTTGATCGCGTTGGTGATATGCGGGATAACTTGCACGGTGGCACCCAGATAATCGCCACGGCGTTCTTTACGCAGAACGTCGGAGTAGATACGGCCGGTGGTGAAGTTGTTGCGGCGCGACATTTTGGTGCGGATGAAGCGCTCGTAGTGACCCAAATCCAGATCGGTTTCTGCGCCATCTTCAGTGACAAAAACTTCCCCATGCTGAATCGGGCTCATGGTACCCGGATCGACGTTGATGTACGGATCCAGTTTCATGATGGTAACGTTGAGGCCACGGGCTTCAAGAATAGCCGCCAAGGAGGCTGCGGCAATGCCTTTACCCAGAGAGGATACAACCCCGCCGGTCACAAAAATATAATTAGTTGTCATGCTGAACCTGAGAGTTTAGGTTTAAAGACGATGGGAACCAGGACGGGAAAACAGTATACCCGAACCTCATTCGGCCTACAAACGATCGTTTTACTGCCCATCATCTCTGCCCCCCTCCGGTCTTCATCGGGGTTTTTATCCTTCAACACCACTATAACTATTGATAAAACAGCCAGTTAACAGAAAAAATCTTATTTTACTGTCTCGCTGTCACGATAAAACACCTTCTGTTTCAGTTTGTTGGATTTCCTGCTACCACGCCTGGTTTAAACGTGGCAGATTTGAAGTTTAGCGCCTATCCCAGTGGGCGTACATTGTTGCAACCAGTTTGGATCAGGACAGCGCAACAACCGCAGCGTACAGGGAGTCCGTAAGGAGGGTGAGCACGGCCCAGGGCCAAAATGGCAAATAAAATAGCCTTATGGGATAAGTTCTTAACCGTTTCAACTTGAATGGGCCTTGTCACCCATCAACATCGGGTACCGCGCCTGTGGATCAGTTTTCTTGGCGTTTAACCTGTTGCCAAGCCGCTTCCTTTTGCTCTTGCGTAGCCTCTTCCAGGCGTAGCCCTTGCTGTCTGGTGATCTCTTCCACCTGGCGGAAACGCCGTTCGAACTTGCGATTCGCCACCTGCAAGGCGTTTTCAGCCTTATGGCCGAGGTGGCGCGCTAAGTTGACCGTGGCGAACAGCAGATCGCCAATCTCTTCCTCCAGTTTTTGCTCATCAACTACCGCCTGGCGGGCTTCATGCATCACCTCGTCGATCTCTTCATACACCTTGTCCAGCACGGGAGCTAAGGTGTTCCAGTCAAAGCCGACAGCAGCGCAGCGCTTTTGGATTTTGTGCGCTTTCATCAGCGCTGGCAGCGCCTGTGGGATATCGTCCAATGCCGAATACAGTGCCTTCTCGGCACGCTCATCGGCTTTCAGTTGCTCCCAACGCGCCGCCACGTTCTCGCTGTCGGCACCAAAAATGTGCGGATGACGGCGCTCCAGTTTGTCGCTGATAGCGTTGCACACTTCATCGAAATTGAACAACCCTTGTTCCTGCCCCATCTGGGCGTAAAATACCACCTGGAACAGCACGTCACCCAACTCGTCACGCAGGTCGGCGTAGTCCTGACGTTCAATGGCGTCCAGTACTTCGTAGGTCTCTTCCAGTGTATAAGGTGCGAGGGTGGCGAAGGTCTGCTGGCGATCCCATGAGCAACCCGCCTGCGGGTGGCGCAGCGTTGTCATAATATTCAGCAGGCGTTGCAGCGGGGGAGATGAAGTCATAGGAAAATCTCTGAGAATAAAAAAAGGATGGGCACTCATTTCTGTACCCGCACAGTTTATTGCCAATCGCATCCAGGCGCTGGTAGCCAAAACGATACGATTCGAAAGGCACAGGGGACTTAGTCGCCATGCAAACGTTTGGCGTCGATCACGTCTGGTAGTTGATTAAGCTTCGCCAACACCCGGCTCAGTACCAACTGGTTGTAGATTTCGATATCCATATCAATAGTAGCCAGTTGCTTTTTGGTGTCGCTGCGGCTAGCGACACCCAACACATTGACCTTCTCGTTGGCCAAAATGGTGGTGATGTCACGCAGCAGCCCACTGCGATCATTCGCCATCACACGCACGACCAGCGCATACCCGCTGGAATAGCTTTCCCCCCATACAGCATCGACGATACGCTCCGGTGCATGTGACTGTAGTTCAATCAACTGATCACAATCGGCACGGTGAATTGAGATGCCACGCCCCTGGGTGATAAAGCCGACGATAGGGTCGCCGGGGATCGGCTGGCAGCAGCGAGCAATGTAATGCATGAGGTTACCCACCCCTTCCACCACTACTCGGCCGTTGTCTTTACAGCGAGTTGGCGGCGGCGCTTTATGTTGCACCAGGTGGCGCAGCGCTTCGCGATCTTGTTCTTCGGCGCTCAGCTTATTGAACTTGCTTTGCAGGAAGTTCACCATTTGATTAAGGCGAATGTCGCCGCCACCGATCGCCGCCAATACCTCATCCAACGAGTGCATGTTATAGCGCGGGATCAGCAATTTTTCAGCCTCTTTCAGGTTGATGCCCAGGTGCGCTAACTCGTTATCCAACATTTGGCGCCCGGCGAGAATGTTCTTGTCACGATCTTGTTTGCGAAACCAGTGGTGGATCTTCGAACGCCCACGGCTAGTGGTCACGTAGCCCAGGTTGGGGTTCAACCAATCGCGGCTCGGGTTGGGCCGTTTTTGAGTGATGATCTCAATTTGATCACCCATCCGTAACTGATAAGTAAAAGGCACGATGCGGCCACCAACCTTGGCACCAATGCAACGGTGCCCCACATCACTGTGGATATGGTAGGCAAAGTCGAGCGGCGTCGACCCCGCCGGCAGATCCACGACATCACCTTTCGGGGTAAAGACATACACTCGGTCATCAAACACTTGGCTACGCACTTCATCGAGCATCTCGCCGGAGTCCGCCATCTCTTCCTGCCAGGTGATCAGTTTGCGCAACCAGGCGATGCGCTCCTCGTAACCAGAACGCATCGTCGCTCCGGCACCCTCTTTATATTTCCAGTGCGCGGCCACGCCTAGCTCGGCGTTTTCGTGCATCTGGCGGGTACGGATCTGGATTTCCAGCGTTTTACCACGTGGGCCAAGCACCACCGTGTGGATCGACTGATAGCCGTTGGGCTTCGGGTTGGCAACGTAATCGTCAAATTCGTTCGGTAGGTGACGGAAGTGGGTATGCACAATCCCTAGCGCGGCATAACAGTCCTGCAAACGCTCGACCACCACACGCACCGCCCGAACATCAAACAGTTCGTCAAAGGAAAGATGTTTTTTCTGCATCTTACGCCAGATGCTGTAGATGTGTTTCGGGCGTCCATAGATCTCAGCTTTGACGTTCTCATCAGCCATGGCACCGCGTAACGATGCAACGAAATCGTCGATAAATTGTTCGCGATCAATGCGGCGCTCATGCAGCAGATTGGCGATACGCTTGTATTCGTCCGGGTGCAGATAGCGGAAGCACAAATCCTCCAATTCCCATTTGATTTGACCGATGCCCAGGCGGTTGGCCAGCGGTGCATAGATATTGGAACACTCTTTGGCGGCCAACACGCGCTCATCTTCGGGCGCGTCCTTTACCTCACGTAGGTGGACGATGCACTCCGCCAGCTTGATCACCACACAGCGAAAATCCTCCACCATCGCCAACAACATACGACGCACATTGTCGACCTGCTCGTAGGCCATCGAACCATTTTGGGTGGCTTTCAGTTGACGGATAGCATCCATATCGCGCACACCATGTACCAGATAGGTGATCTCCTTGCCGAACGTTGCGGTCAGGGTCTCTTCCTGCACGATGCCGGCATCCGCCAATGGGAACAGCAGCGCGGCGCGCATACTGTCATTATCCATGCTCAGGGTAGAGAGAATTTCTACCATTTCAAGCCCACGCCACAACAACAGCGGCGCATTAGGGTAGTTTTGGGTCTGCTGTTCACAATAACGCCAGGTTGTGGCTAATCGCTCACATGACTGTGGGCTAGTTAGCCCCAAACTGGCTATCCACTCATCAAGAGCGAATTCAACCGCCGTATTCAGATGTGCACTCCTTACCGCAACCATAACCAACCCCTCTCTACTTTGCAGCGCCATTGACCAAGATGCCCCGTATGCGGAAACATTTATACCCTAAATAATTCGAGTTGCTGGAAGGCAGCAACGTAGCGACAAATCGGTCGAGAACCAATTTGAACCGCGCTTGCACTGGGCCGCAGGCTTAACTTCAGGGATGGGGTTGATTAATCCCCAGGCGCTTAACCAGTCAGTGACAGGGGTAAGCAAAGAAAGCTAACGCACAAGCAACGTGAAGTATCACGGGTATACCGCACCCGCACGCATGCCAGACACTAACCGGTACCCAGTCGCTTGCCTTCGTAGTGTGGGATACATCACACCCAGTGATCATAATCTGTGACATCCTTCCAAGCGTCCCGGCCCGGGTAGGTTCCAGCACCGCCTGATCGACTCTTTGCGCCATCCATCTTGTCGCTCAACGTCTGCCTCCCTGTTTTCATCGAAAACGAGACATTTTCTTAAGGATATTCTTATGCCCATTATATTGCCCATTCACTACCAGCGTGGCAACACCTTACATGAGCGGTACCAGTACGCTTCTGCCCACTACGGGCGATGGGGGCTTATTTGGGGTCAACTGGATTTCTGCCCGTTTGCACCCTGCCTTGGGCAATGGAATCGAGGCCGCTCAGTGATTTGTCAATTCAGCCAAGTCGTCATACGGCGTTTGACAGGGTAGAATTGCGCCATGTTTGTCGATGATGTGCTGGTTTATATTAAGAGCCTATTCCAGTAGGCGTATAATTAGTTGAAGCCAGTTTAGACCAGGACAGCGCGCAATCCTCGCAGCATACATGGCGTATGTGATGATTGTGGGCACTGCCCAGGGCCAAAATGGCAAATAAAATAGCCTGCTGGGATAGGTTCTGAGCTAGCGTCAGTTGTCAATTCTCCTATCATTGGAATCCCATGACCAAATACAGCCTGCGTGCGCGCATGATGATCCTAATTTTGGCACCAACTTTGCTGATTGGTTTGCTGCTCAGCACCTCTTTTGTGGTGCATCGCTATAACGAGTTGCAGGAACAACTGGTTAACGCCGGTGTCAACATTATCGAGCCGCTGGCGGTGGCCAGCGAGTACGGCATGATTTTCCACAGCCGCGAATCGGTCAGGCAGCTAGTCAGTCTATTGCACCGCCGTCATTCAGAGATTGTGCGTTCGATTACCGTGTTCGATGCGCAGAATAACCTGTTTGTCACCTCCAATCATCATCACAACTTCGCCCGACTACAGCTACCGACAGGGGCACCTCTTCCTGCCGATCTCATGTTGACCCGGCGCGGCGACTCGCTGATCCTGCGCACGCCAATCTGGTCCGAAAACCAGTATCCCGATGGAACTGCCGACAATAGCGGCAATCTTGACAACAACCTAGGCTATGTGGCGATCGAGCTGGGTTTATAGTCGGTGCGGCTACAGCAATATAAAGAAGTGTTCATCTCCACCCTACTGCTGTTGCTGTGCATGTGCATCTCTATGCTGTTCGCCTACCGCCTGATGCGTGACGTGACTGGCCCAATCCGCAATATGGTGAATACCGTTGACCGCATTCGCCGAGGCCAGCTCGACAGCCGTGTCGAAGGCTTTATGCTTGGCGAACTGCACACGCTGAAGAACGGCATCAACTCGATGGCGATGTCGCTCACCGCCTACCACGAAGAAATGCAGCAGAACATCGATCAGGCCACCTCCGATCTGCGCGAAACTTTGGAACAGATGGAGATCCAAAACGTCGAACTGGATCTGGCGAAAAAGCGAGCCCAGGAAGCGGCGCGTATCAAGTCCGAATTTCTGGCTAATATGTCGCACGAGCTACGCACCCCGTTGAACGGCGTTATCGGCTTTACCCGTCAAATGCTGAAAACCGATCTGAGTATAACCCAAGCCGATTACCTGCAAACCATCGAGCGTTCGGCCAATAACCTGCTGACCATCATCAACGACGTGCTGGACTTCTATCGGGTCGCGCAAGGGAACTTCCCCCCTGCGCTCCCACGGAACCGGACGTGACAGTCTCCCGTCATCCGGCTCTTGTCGTTGACCACTCACGCCGCGTACAAATTTCCCAGTGTGCAAACAGACCGGGCCTGGCGCGCTGTATCCGTCTTAACCATTCATATGCCTGAGCCAGACTACCGTGGACCCGCTTATATTTGCGGGCGACCCATTTCGCAAGGTGCAGATCTACATGAGTGGCTATACAGTTCATTGCTGAACGATAAAAGTGACCATAGTACTTAACCCAGCCCCGTAACATGGGGTTGAGCCAACGGGCCATGACTTCCAGCGATAACGGCGTTTTGTGGCTCAGATCCCAGCCCCGTACCGTCTGCCGGATTGCCTTCGCAGCTCTGCCGCTCATTGCTGGCAGGAAATTCACCGACAGCTCTCCCTCTTTCGAGAAGGACTTTCTTGGCCTGAACGTATAGCCCACAAAGTCGAAGCTGATTTCAGGATATGCTTCCGTTCTTTCCCTGTCCTTGCAGTAAACGACTTTAGTCTTGCCCGGACTCATCTCCAGCTTACACTCAGCCAGCCGTTTTCTGAGCCTGCCACGCAGCATCATTGCCTGAGCATGACTCTTGCAGTGAATGACTACATCATCAGCGTATCGCTCGAACCGGACGACGGGGAATTCCCGCGTCATCCACATATCGAATGCATAATGCAGAAACAGATTGGCAAGTAATGGACTAATGACTCCGCCCTGAGGCGTTCCCTTGTCCCTCATCTGCACCGTTCCGTCCGGCATACACACCGATGCGGTCAGCCATCGCTCAATGTAGAGTTTCACCCATCTGCAGTCCGTATGCCTGCACACCGCTCTCATCAGGAGTTCGTGATCGATATTGTCGAAGAACCCCTTGATGTCCACGTCCAGCACCCAGTCAGTACGCCAGCATTGTAGTGGTCAACTAAAACTGGCCACCGCGTTAGAGTTTTTCCAGTATCGGTTTTCCGATTCGTTTGGTGGTAACCCACCGTTATATTCATGCGGCCTGAGCGCGCTGTAATACCCAACGATATAGTCCGTTATTGCGTGGGCTGCATCGCTGAAGTTTATGTAACCCGTCACCGGTACCCATTCGTTCTTCAGACTCCTGAAGAAGCGCTCCATTGGGCTATTATCCCAGCAGTTTCCACGCCGACTCATACTCTGTCTGATCCGATACCTCCACAGTGACTGCCGGAACTGTCTGCTTGTGTAATGGCTGCCCTGATCGCTGTGGAACATCACTCCGGCTGGTTTTCCCCGGGCCTCCCACGCCATCTCCAGCGCTTTGATGGTCAGCCTGCTGTCCGGTGAGAACGACATTGCCCAGCCCACCGGTTTTCTCGCGAACAGGTCGAGAACAACGGCGAGGTAGGCCCAGCGCCTGCCTGTCCAGATATAGGTCACATCGCCACACCACACCTGATTAGGCTCTGTCACTGCGAACTGCCGCTCAAGGTGATTCGGGATAGCGATGTGTTCAAGGCCACCGCATTTATACCGATGAGTGGGCTGTTGACAACTGACCAGCCCCAGCTCTTTCATGAGCCTGCCGGCGAGCCATCGTCCCATCCTGAAGCCCTTCATGGTTGCCATAGTTGCGATACTCCTTGCGCCAGCAGAGCCATGGCTGACGCTATGCAGTTCCAGTACCTGGCTGCGTAATACAGCTCGTCTGCCATCTGGTTTTTCAGGACGGTTTTTCCAGTATTTGTAGCTGCTGCGATGAACCCCGAACACGTGGCAGAGTGTGACCACCGGATAATGCGCTCTGAGTTTCCCGATTATCGAGAACTGTTCAGGGAGTCTGACATCAAGAGCGCGGTAGCCTTTTTTAATATTTCGTTTTCCATTTCAATACGTTGTATTTTTTTCCTCAGCTCACGTATTTCAATTTGTTCAGGAGTAATGGGAGAGGCTTTAGGTATTTTTCCCTGCCGCTCATCACGCAACTGCTTCACCCATCGCGTCATTGTGGAAAGGCCGACATCCATAGCACTGGCTGCATCTGCCACGGTGTAGTTCTGGTCAACGACCAGTTGAGCGGATTCGCGTTTGAACTCTGCACTGAAATTTCTTTTTTTCATTGAAGCACCTGTAATGTCCTGAGGTGAGCATATCACCTCTGTTCAGGTGGCCAAATTCAGTGTGCCACTACACATCGATGCCGGGCCATCCTCAGGGCATCGTGCGCAGATTTGTGCGGGCGATAGCCATAAGAGTCATTGTGGAACAGTGCCTCCAGAATCGGCTCCAGCATGTCTTTGACAACCATCTGCGCAATGCGATCCGAGACTGTGGGGATCCCCAGGGGTCTCGTTCCACCCGTCGCCTTGGGTATATCAACACGCCGAACCGCTGGCGGCATATAGCTGCCCGAGGCCATTCGGTTCCAGATTTTGTACAAGTTCCCCACGAGGTTCCTATCAAATTCCTCAATCGACTGACCATCGATCCCAGCACTGCCTTTGTTGGCTTTTACTTTCTTGTACGCGCTCCAGACGGCATGTCTGGATAACGCAAACGGTTTGGACTGGTTCACAGGCTCCTCCCGCTTATGCGGTTGGCCTGCAGTACAGCCCCAACGACTGGCCCCCTTCGCTCCACGTCCATTACAGACGCTTCATCACTACTACGGAACCATCTGCCCCTGTGCCCCGCATTGGTACTCTGGCGCTCGCAGGGTTTCTGCTCGACGCCGCTCCCTTCGCATCGGGACGACAGGTTCCCACGTTCCATGCCAGAGCCTGTGTTGTGCTCATGCTGTCTATATGCCGGATGCCGACCAGCCAGTAACCAGATAACCGCTGGACTTATCACGCACCGCTTAGAAAGCGCGTTTTTGACATCATCTTGTTCCTTTCGACACTGCATCTACAGTTCACTCTCGTTCATCTTCACAACACATACATGACGCATCTGACTGCGCCTTTTCCCTGACGCTCACCACCACCGCTCTTAACGGCAGCAGCTCAGGGTAGTTTGAAGGCTGCATCTGGACACCGCCTCCGAGGGGCCGCCCCTCATCTCTCGCACAGCATTGCACCCTTATTTGCCATAGGGTACATTCGTGGCACACCTAAGCTGGAAGCCGGCAAACTGGTGTTGGAACACATCCCGTTCTCGCTGCGCGAAACCCTGGATGACGTGATAGTGCTGCTGGCCCCCAGCGCTCATGAGAAAGGGCTGGAGCTGACGCTGGACGTGCACAACAACGTGCCAGAGCAGGTGTTCGGCGACGCGCGGCGCTTGCAGCAAATCATCACCAATCTGCTGGGCAATTCGGTCAAATTTACTGAGACCGGCAGCATCGATATTCGCGTCGAGCTGCGTAAACAGTTGGAATGCAGGGTGGAGTTGGAAGTGCAGATCCACGACACGGGCATCGGCATTTCCGAGCGCCAGCAATCGCAGCTTTTCCAGGCGTTCCGTCAGGCGGATGCCAGCATTTCCCGCAGCCACGGCGGCACCGGGCTGGGGCTGGTGATCACCCAAAAGCTGGTGAAGGAGATGGGGGGTGATATCTGCTTCCACAGCCAACTTAGCCGTGGTTCGACCTTCTGGTTCTATATCCAACTCGACCTGAACGAAGGCATGCCATCATTGCAACCTAGCTTGACGGATCTGCGCGGTAAAACGCTGGCTTACATCGAATCCAACCCGGCGGCGGCGCAAGCGACACTCAATATGCTTAGCGTCACCCCACTGGTGATCACCCATTCGCTGACCTTGGCCCAGTTACCAAAAAACGAATATGACTTTCTGCTCATTGGCGCACCAATCCCGGTCACCAGCAGTATGGTGCAGCATAATAACACGCTGCTAGCGGCGCTGAAGGTGACCAGCCGGGTGATCCTGGCGCTGTCATATCAATCGCAGATCGATGCAGAACAGTTGAAGCAGCAGGGCGCACTCGGTTGCCTGATCAAACCGATCACCAGCAATCGCCTATTCCCACTGCTGCGGATGGAGGTACCACTGCGCCTCAGCCCCCAACCACAGCGCAAACGACTGCCGCTAACGGTGATGGCAGTCGACGATAACCCGGCTAACCTGAAACTTATTGGCACTCTGCTGGCAGAACAAGTGGAGCAAACCCTGCTATGCGAAAGTGGTGAAGAAGCACTGGCGCTGGCACGCGACAACGTGCTGGATCTGATCCTGATGGATATTCAGATGCCGAAGATCGACGGCATCCGCACCAGTGAATTGATCCACCAACTACCGCACCATAAGTCAACCCCGATCGTCGCAGTCACCGCCCACGCGATCAGCGGCGAACGCGAGCATCTGCTCAAGGCCGGAATGGACGACTATCTGGCCAAACCGATCGACGAAGCAATGCTAACCCGTGTGCTATCCCGCTATCACAGCGGCGAGCCGCACGTCGCCGAACAGCTATTGTCGCTCAACTGGCCGATGGCGCTGCGCCAGGCAGCCAACAAACAGGATCTGGCACGCGACATGCTAGAGATGCTACTCGGTTTCCTGCCACAGGTCGACGAACGGGTACAAGCGCTGCTCGACGGCCAGCCGGACGACAGCATTCTCGACTTGATCCATAAGTTGCATGGCAGTTGTAGCTACAACGGCGTACCACGCCTGAAGCAGTTGTGTTTCTACCTGGAGCAGCAGTTGCGTCAGGGCGTCAGCCACGCACAGTTAGAACCGGAGTGGTTGGAGCTATTGGATGAAATTGCACTGGTGAGACAGGCGGCACGTACCCACCTGAGTAATACTCCATCCAGCATAACGTAAGAAGACACGCCAAAGAGTGTCTTAGATTGCTGAGAACCCCGTTTATTTGGCACCTTGACTAGGGTAATGGACTGGCCCCTGCCACGATTTACCCCTGAATTTTAGGAAGTCGCTGTTCGTCAAATCACCGAACGCGGCTATTCCGTTGCTGAAGTTTCCGACAGGCGGGGCGTTGGCGCGTCTAGTCAGCGAACTTTCCAGTCTTGCCAGCAAACTGAACCTACTCGCAAGCATGGCTTCGGTAAAACAGGCGCTCCTCGCGACTATTGCCAGGATCGCCACCATACTTTCCAGCTTAACTATCGCTATAACGTGGCTGCGCCGCTTCGGCACCGCCCGTGTGCAGTTGGGCGCGGATAAGCACTTCTCGCTGAAAAACTCGCAGTTTGACCTGCTGGCTCCGCTGTATGACCAGGGCGACAACCTGCTCTTCACCCAGGGCAGCCTGCACCGCACCGATGAGCGTACCCAGCTTAACCTCGGTGCCGGGCTGCGCCACTTCGCGCCCCGTTATAGGCTCGGTGCCAATTTCTTTACTGATTATGACCTGTCGCGTGACCATGTATGCCATGACAGCAGCAGATCAATCCCACTGCCGTGGCGGCAATGCGCAGCCTGGCAGGCAGCCGCTACGCCCTGGTGGAGAGAAATAACAACATTATCCTGGCGTACCGCAAGAAGGAACTGATCCGCCTGCATACCGCATCGCAGGTGACCGGCTATGGTGGGGAGAAAAAATCCCTGGAAGTCTCGGTCACCAGCAGTCACGCGCTAGCGCGTATCGATTGGTCAGCCCCGGTGCTGTTGGCAGCAGGCGGCAAAATCGTTCAGGACAGCGCCCAGGACTATAGCCTGGTGTTGCCCGCCTATCAGTTCAAACTGGGCGTCAACCATTACACCGCCAGCGGTGTCACCGTAGACAGCCAGGGCAATATCTCGGATCCGAACGAAACCCGGGTAACGGTGCAAGCCCCACTGATTGACGCCAACAGCAGCACCTTGACGGCAGACGGAAAAATCAGCCAGTTGCTGACCCTGGAGCTGAAAGACATGCAAGGCCAGCCGATGCCGGGTATCGCCCGCGCACTCCGTTTCCAGGTGTTAGACCGCGATGACAACCCGGCTCAACTGACCCGATAAACAATGACCGAACAGGAAAAAACTGGCCTACAGCCTATGCCCGTAGGCGTACATTGTTGTAGCCCGTTTACGCACCGACAGCGTGGAACAACCAGCGCATACAAGAAGTCCGTGAGGAGGGTGATCTCTGCCCAGGTACAAAATGGCAAATAAAATAGCCTAATGGGATAGGTTCTTAATGTTGAGCAATGGGTAGAACCTAGTCACAGTGGCGGCATATTATGCCCGTCATACTTCAAGTTACCTGTGCGTAAGCTTTCCCCATTCCCCCCAATTACTGACGGGTGTCAGCGCCTGGGGGATTAATCAACCTTATCCCTGAGGTTCAGCAAACGTTGCTCAAATCGGTTCCCAAGCGATTTGTCGCTGCGTTGCCGTCTGCCTGCCACATGAGTTATTTAGTGTATAAAAGGGCGCAGTTCATTGTGAACTGCGCCCTTACATTGCCTGCTGGCAAGGGTTACTGCATCAGCAAATACAGTTTGTTCTCGCCGCGCTGAATATTCAACGCCAACACAGGAGGCGAGCTGTCGAGCATTTTACGCAATTCGCCCAGGTTCTGGATCGGCTGTTGGTTAACGCCCAGGATCACATCGCCCTTTTTCAGGCCAATGCGTGCGGCGGCGCTGCCATCCTTGACGTTGTCCACTTTGATACCTTTCTGAGCGCCGATCTGGGTATTACTTAACTCGGCTCCTTCGATACCGGTATAGATATTGCCAGACTCGATCTGCGTCTGGGTACTTTGCTCCAGCGTGGCGTCAAGGGTCATCGGTTTACCGTCACGGATGATACCCAACGCCATCTTGCTACCAATTGGCAACGTGCCGATTTCTGCCCGGAAAGAAGCGAAGCTGGAGATAGCTTTGCCGTTGATGGTGACGATCACATCGCCAGCCTTAATGCCTGCTTTGGCGGCGGAGGATTTAGGCACAACCTCATTGACAAAAGCCCCACGCTGCGCATCGATCTTCATCGCTTTGGCCAGTTCAGAGTTCAGTTCGGTGCCTTTAATGCCCAGTTCACCACGTTTCACCTGACCATATTCGACCATCTGCGCCGTCAGATTTTTCACCATGTTACTTGGGATGGCAAAGCCGATGCCGATGTTGCCGCCATCCGGTGCCAGGATCGCGGTGTTGATGCCGATCAACTCGCCGTTCAGGTTGACCAATGCGCCACCGGAGTTACCACGATTAATCGCGGCGTCAGTCTGGATAAAGTTCTCGTAATTTTCGATATTCAGGCCGCTGCGACCCAGTGCAGAAACGATACCTGAAGTGGCGGTTTCACCCAACCCGTAAGGGTTGCCGATGGCGATAGCGTAATCACCAACGCGCAGTTGATCGGAGTCTGCCATTTTGATGGCTGTCAGGTTCTTAAAGTCCTTCAGTTGCAGCAGGGCGATATCGGAACGCATATCTTTGCCGATCACTTTGGCGTCATAGCGCCGGCCATCACTCAGCTTTACTTGAATTTTATTAGCGTTATCCACCACATGGTTGTTGGTCACGACATAGCCTTTGGCTGCATCAATCACTACCCCGGCACCCAGTGCCTGGAAATTCTGCTGTGTACCCTGTTGCTGCCCATCCGGCCCAACTTGACACAGCGGCGAACCCTGGAATGGCGAACCATTGCGGCAAAACGGCGAGTCTTCACCAAAGAATTGCTGGAACTGCGGTGGCATTCTTGGCGTATTGACCGTAGTACTACCCTCTACATTGATGCTCACCACAGAAGGCATCACTTTTTCCAGCATCGGTGCCAAACTTGGCAACGGTTGCGAGCTGGAAAACGTGGTGTCGGCGGCGCTGGCCTTGAGCGGCCCCATCGCCATACTGAATGTCAGTGCACTCAGGATTAATGCGGTTTTTTTCATCTGTATGTCTCTTTTATCGAGTCGTTAAGAAAAGTCTTTCAATCCATCCGGTGCATTGTCAGAGCTAATTAATAGCCTAAAGTTCCGACGCAGGTTATTGGTAATAGTAAACAAATATTGTCTGTCTTTACAAAACGGCTCACCGACTGTAGCACGGGAAAACAACAATTAATTACCCAATTAATTATTCTGCTGCAATTAATCGCCGATATTCATCATAAGCATAAAGATCGGTCATTCCGCTGATATAGTCTTGCAGTAAACGTGCGCGGAAATAATATTCTCTAATCGCCTGTTGTTCTGCCGATAGATGCTGCAACCCTTCCACGGCTTCGACATAGGCCAGCCGATGTTTAGTGGAAAGCTTGTGGTATAACCGCGTTTCGATCGGATAAGCGCGATGGCTGTCCTGCTGCACCAGCCGGGTGAAATCGGCCAACGGCATCGCTAGCAGCGGGCTGTAAATGTCCAGCAGACCGCTGATAACCCGGTACCCCTGTAACTCAAGCTGTTCCACTTCTGGGTGGTTGAACACACGTTTGAATGCCACATTCTTAAATATTTTCAATAAATTACATTCTTGTCCAGCATCCTCCAGCAATGCCTGATTGAAGTGGCCCTGAAACACCGCCTCCAGGTTGTCGATAAAGCGTTTCGCCGCGTGTGGCACCAGCCGCTTCACAGTCAATACCCGCAAATACATGAAGAACTGATCCCCGCCGCTGTCAATTTTGCGGAAGGCACTGGCAACGGTTTTATCGAATAAATCCCCCGTGATCACTTCCCCCCATTCCTGCTTGAGATGCTGATAAAGTTGCTCAACGGTGAAGATATTTTTTTCCACGGCGTCTTCGAGATCGGCAATGCAATAAGAAATATCGTCGGCGGCTTCCATAATATAGGTCAGAGGGAAACGGTTGAATTCGCCCATATGCAGTTCGCGCCGTAAGCGATCAACATACGCTTCCTCCGCCAAATAATAACCGGGCTTTTTCATCAGGTAGCTGTGGCTAGCTGGGATCTCGCTCGCCCAATAGGCCGGGCGGGTATATTTCAAAATGCAACCCACCTGCGCGTAAGTTAGGTTGAGCTTCAGCAGGGTATAGACCATGCGGATCGCCTGAGCATTGCCTTCAAAATGGCTGAGATCTTGACGAATGCGGCTGCGCAGCCGGTTAAGATCGCTTTCACCCTGATGCAGGCGTAGCAGCTCAACCCGACACCTATCGTGGCTACCCGGCCCGCTGCCGCAACTGGCAGGATCGAGCCGCTGGGTGAACCAGTCGTTGATCGCCGACTCGCCGAAGTGGCCAAACGGCGGATTGCCGATATCATGCATCAGACAGGCCGTTTCGATGATACTTTCAAAGGGAGCGAGCAACCGGGTCAGGCCAAGCTCATCAATGCGCCCAGCCAGTTTGAAGCGGTTGAGGATCTCTTTGGCGATATGCCGCCCGACCTGCTGCACTTCCATCGAATGGGTCAGGCGGCTACGCACGGCCGCATTACGCTCCAACGGAAAGACCTGGGTTTTTTGCTGCAAACGGCGGATGGCGGCAGAATTGATAATGCGCCCGCGATCGCTCTCAAACTGCCGCACAATGTCGTACTCATCTTTGGCCTCAATAGGTTTGCCGAATGGCCGCAGGAAGCTGATTTTTTGCTTGAAGTCGATCCCGGACATCTGTTTCTCCTCAGTCGCACCTACCTCTGTGATAACAATTCCCGCCAGCGGATGCAATGAATTATCTCTCTGACAGCCATGATAGACTATGGTGCAATTCCCCTACCTAATCAGCGAGTGTTATTTATGAAAGTAGCCATCATCGGCGCAATGGAGCAAGAAGTCGCCCTACTGCGCGATCAAATCGAAAACCGTCAAACCCTTCAACGCGCGGGCAGTGAAATCTATACCGGCCAGATCGGCAGCGTCGACGTTGCCCTGCTGAAATCCGGTATCGGCAAAGTCTCTGCGGCCATAGGCACCACCCTGTTGCTGCAACATTGCCAGCCGGACATGGTGATCAATACCGGCTCCGCCGGTGGCCTTGCCAGCACGCTGAAGGTTGGCGACATCGTGGTGTCCGAAGAAGTGCGTTACCACGATGCCGACGTAACCGCCTTTGGCTATGAGCCAGGCCAGATGGCCGGTTGCCCAGCAGCGTTCGTGGCCGATGGCGCGCTGATCGCTCTGGCAGAAAGTGGCATCAAACAGTTAAACCTGAACGCAGTGCGCGGCCTGATTTGCAGCGGCGATGCATTTATCAATGGTGCAGAACCGTTGGCACGTATTCGCGCCACCTTCCCAAACGTTGTGGCAGTTGAAATGGAAGCTGCAGCGATCAGCCACGTCTGCCACCTGTTCAGCACGCCGTTTGTGGTGGTGCGCGCTATCTCCGACGTCGCCGACAGCGTATCCCACATCAGCTTTGACGAATTCCTCACAGTGGCGGCCAAACAGTCCACGATGATGGTTAACGCCATGCTGCAAGCCCTGGCCAAACGCGGTTGAAGTGCAGCCAAGCGCCCCTCACCGAACAAACTGTCGTGTAGGAAATAACAGGAGCATTAACCCGCCAGCCATGAGGGAAGACGGGTCATACCCTAGCGGGGAAAAGTCAGATACTGAATGAGGAACCACAGCCACAGGTCGTTTTGGCATTCGGGTTGGTCACCACAAAGCGTGAGCCTTCCAGCCCTTCAGTATAATCCACCGCCCCCCCCACCAGATATTGCAGGCTCATCGGATCGACCACCAGCGCCACACCTTGCTTCTCAATGGTCATGTCGCCATCATTGATTTTGTCGTCAAATGTGAAGCCGTACTGAAACCCACTACAGCCGCCGCCGGTAATGTAAACTCGTAACTTTAGGTTCGGGTTTTCTTCATCAGCGATCAGAAATTTAACCTTGTTTGCTGCTGCCTCAGTAAATTGCAGGGGCAATGCAGTTTCATCATTCATACTCTTTTACTCCCAACCTGGTTCAGCATCAGATCGCTACACTAGCTGCCTGATTAATACTGACGATTATCCGATACCTAAGTATTGTGTTCAAGTATTCACCCCATTTGCTTTACCCCGTTTCTCCGTCACCTTACCACTGGCTAAGAGCCTATCCCAGTAGGCTCTTAGCCGCCCACTGCGACTCATCACTCTTTGTCGATGAACATTTCATAACGCGACACTCTCCTCTAGAATAGCGCGGTCAAATCATTCAAAAAAATCCAGGAGCCGATTTATGAGTTTACCCAGCAAATCCGCAAGTCTGTATGCCCAGGCGCAACAGGTGATCCCCGGTGGGGTTAACTCTCCGGTACGCGCTTTCACGGGTGTCGGCGGTGTGCCACTGTTTATCGAGCGGGCAGAGGGAGCATACCTGTTCGACGTCGATGGCAAAGCCTACATCGATTATGTCGGCTCCTGGGGGCCGATGGTGCTGGGGCACAATCACCCGGCGATCCGCAACGCGGTAATCGAAGCGGCACAGCGCGGCCTAAGCTTCGGTGCGCCAACCGAGATAGAAATCAGCATGGCGCAGTTGGTCACCGAACTGGTGCCGACCATGGATAAGGTGCGCATGGTTAACTCAGGCACCGAGGCCACCATGAGTGCCATTCGTCTGGCGCGTGGCTACACCCACCGCGATAAAATCATCAAGTTTGAAGGTTGCTACCACGGCCACGCCGACTGCCTACTGGTGAAAGCTGGTTCCGGCGCATTGACCCTCGGCCAGCCAAACTCGCCGGGCGTACCTGCGGACTTTGCCAAGCACACCCTCACCTGCACCTATAACGATTTGGACTCAGTGCGCACGGCGTTCGAGCAATACCCTTCAGAAATCGCCTGCATCATCGTCGAACCCGTGGCCGGCAACATGAACTGCGTACCCCCGCTACCGGAGTTCCTGCCGGGCCTGCGCACACTATGCGACGAATATGGCGCACTGCTGATCATCGATGAAGTGATGACCGGCTTCCGCGTAGCGCTGGCTGGGGCGCAGTCCTATTATCACGTCGAACCGGATCTGACCTGCCTGGGTAAAATTATCGGCGGTGGCATGCCGGTAGGAGCCTTCGGTGGACGCCGTGAGGTGATGGACGTGCTGGCACCAACCGGCCCGGTTTACCAAGCAGGAACCCTGTCCGGCAACCCGATCGCTATGGCAGCGGGCTACGCCTGCTTGACCGCAGTGTCGCAGGTAGGCGTACACCAGACACTGACCGAACTGACCGACAGGTTGGCGGAAGGTCTGCGGCACGCGGCGAAAGAAGAAAACATCCCACTGGTGGTCAACCATGTCGGCGGCATGTTCGGCTTGTTTTTCACTGACGCCTCAGCGGTCACCTGCTATCAGCAGGTCATGCAATGCAACGTGGAGCGCTTCAAGCGCTTTTTCCACCTGATGCTGGAAGAAAGCATCTATCTGGCACCCTCGGCGTTTGAAGCGGGCTTCATGTCCGTGGCACACAGTAAGGCAGATATTCAGCGCACTATCGACGCCGCGCAACGCTGCTTCGCCAAGCTGTAAGCTTGCACGGTAAAAACAACGGGAGCTGGCCGTAGCACCCGTTGTTTTTTGCTGCCATTTACAGCAGCATGCCGTAAATGGTCAGTAGCGCCACCACTACTACCAGGGTCACCGTCACCTGGCTCGCCAGCGCCACCGCAGCGCGCGGCGTCTGCAGCGGATCGCTATGCGGATCACGCGCTAGCGAGAATTGCGCTAACCGCGTCAGCACCTGATACGATGAAGAATGACGGTCACCCAAGGATGCAAACCAGGCTGGTAACGCTTTCTCACCATGCCTCAACAGCGCATAACCCACTCCCGCCACCCGTACCGGGAGCCAGTCCAGCCAGTTCAGCAACAGATCAATACCCGAATGTGAACGATCCAGCGGCGTAGGGTGGCGCGCCAGCCAGGTTTGATAAGCGCGCAAACAAGCATATCCCGCCAGTGCTATCGGCCCATAGGCTCCACAGACCACAAACCAGAATATCGGTGCCAGATAGTAGCGGAAGTTAATCCATAATAGCGCATTTTGCAGTGCGCGCAGGCGCAGCGCTTCGCTACAATCTATCGGCAAACCGTGGATCAGCGCCAGTTCTTCCGCCATCTGGTCGCTGGCGTGGCTATCCCCCTGCCGCACGGCCTGCAAATAGGCGTGGTAATGCTGGCGTTCAATGCCAGCCCCGATGCACAGCAAGCCAATAATAATCCACAGCAGTAGTGTCACTATGCCAAAGAACATCCCTTGCGCCAGCCACAGCATGCCCCACATTCCCCCCATCCAAGCGAGGGTCAATAGCAGCGTCTGCGCCAGCGACACCCGATGCAGCCGCTGGAACACCACCTCCAGGCGGTGATCCAACTGCCAGTGTTCACCCAGCTTGAACAGGCGTTCCCATGCCAAAACCAGTACTAGCGTAAACAACGTCATTAGCGACTCCTCTCCCTTTTCCTATTCTCAAGCATAGCGTTGTTCCAGAGATGCCCGTCAAACACCCGCCAGGCTAGGTCACACCACCGTGACGGAATGTCAGCAAAATAATAAGGATACCTTGCTGGATCACGCGTACCGGTAAACTGCCAAATCCGCCTAACGGCCAAACGCTGTGCAGTTAGCCCGCGCTGGTTACTCCATCATCAAGCCATTTCCCACTGCATCAGACACCGCTCGATGGTGGTACTTATTTTGGTAACAGGGTAGCATGTTCCCCCGTAATCCCACCGTCCATTTCGGAGTTTCCCATGCCGACACGCCGCTACAGTGCCCACCGCCGCCGCACCGAGCTTCTTGAACGAATTGACAGTGATATTCCCTATGCCGTCGCCCAGGCGCTACGTGAAGATCTGGGCGGTGTAGTCAACGCCGAGCGCGATCTTACCGCGCAATTGTTACCGGCGGCCAAACAGGCCAATGCTACCATCATCACCCGTGAAGCTGGCGTGTTCTGTGGCCAAGGCTGGCTGAACGAAGTCTTTATCCAACTGAGCAACCAGGTGAAGGTGACATGGCAGGTGTCGGACGGCGACCGCCTGACGCCGAATCAACCATTGTGTCATCTTAGCGGCCCAGCCCAAGTTCTGCTGGCCGGCGAGCGCACTGCGCTGAACTTTGTGCAGACGCTGTCCGGCGTGGCGACTGAGGTCAGCCGCTACGTGGCACTGCTGCACGGCACTCAAACCCGTCTGCTGGATACCCGCAAGACGCTACCCGGCTTGCGCACCGCGCTGAAATACGCGGTGCTGTGCGGTGGCGGCAACAACCATCGGTTGGGGTTATCCGATGCTTTCCTTATCAAGGAAAACCACATCATCGCCTGCGGTTCGATCAAAAACGCGGTAGAGAAAGCTTTTCGGCAGAATGCTGATATACCGATTGAAGTGGAGGTAGAATCGCTAGATGAGTTACAACAGGCACTGGACGCGGGTGCCGACATCGTGATGCTGGACAACTTCACCGTCGAGATGATGTACCAAGCGGTAGCACAAACCCAAGGCCGCGCCCAGCTAGAAGTCTCTGGCAACGTCACCAGCGAAACGCTGCGCACCTTTGCCGAAACCGGCGTGGACTATATTTCAGTGGGCGCACTGACCAAGCATGTGATTGCTCTCGACTTGTCGATGCGTTTCAAATAATTCCCCGCCGCTACGGCGGGGCGTTTTCGCGCCAAAATTGCGAGGCAAGCCCCAACTTTTTTTTTCCTGCTGCAACCGCGACAACTTGTATCAGAAGCACGCTGGGAAATGCGCCAAAGCGCCTCGAAACGCGCCATTGGGTCAACTACCCTGCCCTCCATACTGACATGGAGGAAACAACAAATGGAATCACAACGCGGTTTTACCCTGATTGAACTGATGGTGGTGATTGCTATTATCGCCATATTGAGCGCCATTGGCATTCCCACCTACCAAGGTTACATCCATAAAGCAGCGCTGGCCGACATGTTGCAGGTGATGACACCGTATAAAATGGCCGTAGAATTGTGCCTACTGGACGACGGTGTGCCAACCGACTGCAACGCCGGCAGCAAGGGCATTCCTACCAACGGCTCCTCGCGCTACGTCAGCGCGGTGCAAGTCAGCCGGGGGGTGATCACCCTCACTGGCGCTCAGACGCTGCTGGGGTTAAAAGTGGCGCTGACACCCACGCAAAATCCCGGTGGCCAAACTCGCTGGACTCGCCTATGCACCAGCGAAAACGCCAATCTGGCCAAGGTATGCCAGGATGTCTTCCACTTCGACACCGCCGTAGAGTAACGGTGATGGATGAGGCGATCAGCGAAGAAGTTCAGACCCTGTGTCAGCGCTATCAAGCGCTGGCACTCAGCGAAAACCACACCACCCTGACAGTTGCACTCAGCGAGGAGGCACCCCAGGGGTTGCTGGCGGCGCTGCGTTTCGCCACGGGCAAACGCATACACCTGGAGCAATGGCCAGCAGCCCGGCTTGAGCTGGCATTGCATCAGCGCCAACGACAGGTTGAACCGCCAGCACAAGCCACCGCCGAGTATCAACTCGATACCGCTTCCCTTGACGACGACAGCGATGCACCGGTGGTGCAGTTTATCAACCAAACGCTGCGTATAGCCATTCATCGCCGTGCCTCAGACGTTCACTTTGAGCCTTATCAACAGCGTTTTCGCGTCCGCTTGCGCATCGACGGCGTTTTGCAGGCCAGTGCATCACCGCCGCCTGAGTTGGCCACACGACTGAGCACCAGGCTGAAGATTATGGGGCAGTTAGATATTGCCGAACGCCGGTTGCCGCAAGACGGACAGTTCAGCCTGTGGCTGGATAACGCCCGTTATTCGATGCGTATCGCTACGCTACCAACGTTGCACGGTGAAAAAGTGGTATTGCGCATCCTGCCATCCGAGCGGCAGGAATTGCCGTTGGATCGGTTGGGGATGAGCCAGGCAGCGCTGGCGTGCTATACGGCGGCACTGGCCAATCCGCAGGGCATGATCCTGGTCACCGGCCCAACTGGCAGCGGCAAAACGATAACGTTATACAGCGGCCTGCGTCAATTGAATGACACGCAGAGCAACTTGTGCAGCGTCGAGGATCCGATCGAGATCCCGCTATTTGGTGTCAATCAAACCCAGGTCAACATCAAAACCGAACTGAGCTTCTCACGGGTGTTACGCGCCCTGCTGCGGCAAGATCCCGACGTCATCATGATCGGTGAAATACGCGATCGGGAAACCGCCGAGATCGCCGTTAAGGCTGCACAGACTGGCCATTTGGTGTTATCGACGCTGCATACCAACTCCACCGGCGAAACCCTGACGCGTCTGACGCACATGGGCATCCCCGGCTATCTGATCGCTGCCTGCCTGAAACTGGTGATCGCCCAGCGGCTGGTGCGCAGATTATGCGAACACTGCCGCTACCCACTGAATAAACCAGTACACTTTCCAGCCAACTTGTGGCCGGAGCCGCTGACTGCCTGGCAAGCCAATGGCTGCGAACACTGTTTTGGCGGCTACTATGGCCGCATTGGGGTCTATGAACTGTTGACCATTACACCGGAGGTGCAAACCGGTCTGCTGGAGAACACCTCCCCTCGCCAACTGGCAGACATCGCCTGTCTTCAGGGGCATATAACGTTGCTCCAAGCTGGGCTGGCTCTGGTTGCCAAAGGAGTCACCTCGCTAGAAGAGCTGTATCGCGTGGTAGATATCACCACAGAAGGTGGAGAACAGTCTTGAAGGCTCAGCGTTTGTTCCTCTGGCAAGCCATTAATGCTCAGGGTGAAGTGCTCTGTGGCGCACTGATGAGCAGCGAAAAACAGCAAGTCTGCCGCCAACTTATTGAACAGGGGCTACAACCGTGCCGGATCACGCACGGTAAACGCATCACACCCAGACAATGGCGTGGCGATCCACTGATCCACTTCACTCGTCAGCTCGCAACCTTGCTACAAGCGGGTCTGCCACTGGTCAATGCACTGCAATTTCTGGCTGCGGAACATCCTTCCCCTCCCTGGCGCTGCTTGTTGCAGCAGGTGAGTGAACGGGTGCAGCAAGGACACCCTTTTTCAGAGGTTATTGCCCAACAGCAGGCCGTCTTCCCGCTGATTTACCGCCAACTGATCGCCATCGGTGAACTGACCGGGCATCTGGATCATTGCTGCTGGCAACTAGCGCAACAACAGGAATCCCAGCAAAAGCTGCACAACAAGGTGGTTAAGGCACTACGCTATCCCTTGTTCGTTTGCACGATAGCGCTGCTGGTCAGCGTGCTGATGCTGGTGATGGTATTGCCGGAATTTGCCGGAGTTTATCAGTCTTTCGATGCGCCACTACCGGGATTTACCCAAGGGCTACTGCGCGTGTCCGCCCTGCTGATCAGCACAGGGCCATATTTTGCCCTGCTGCTGGGTAGTGCGATCTTTGGTTATTGTCGCTGGTTGCACCCGCAGCCGCAGTGGCGCCGCCGCGAGCAGGCAACTCAACTGCGGCTACCGCTGGTAGCCCGGTTGATCGAGGGAAGTGCGTTAAGCCAAATATTTCGCATCCTAGCTATGACCCAGCAAGCGGGATTGACGCTGGTGGAAGGGCTGAATGCGGCGGCGCTGGCGGTGGACAACCTGTTTTATCGGCAAGCGCTAGAACAAGTGCAGCGCGAGATCGCTCAAGGGGAAAGGTTTCACCAAGCCCTAAGTCATCAGCCGCTGTTTCCGGCACTTTGCCAGCAATTGGTACGGGTGGGTGAAGAATCCGGCTCGTTAGACAGTCTGCTCGACAAGCTGGCACAGTGTCATGAACGGCAAACGCTGGAACTGAGCGATACGCTGGCGCAGACGTTAGAACCTCTGCTGATGCTCGTGGTTGGCGGGATAGTCGGCGCGCTAGTGATCGCCATGTACCTGCCAATCTTTCAATTGGGGAACGTATTGGGGTAAACCAATGAGGACAACGGGACGCCAGCCAACTGCGCCCGCTGTCAGGACTTGGTGTGCGTTACTTGGTGCCGAAAATGCGGTTTTCTTGCTCAGCCACGCGGATGAAGGTGGTGCGTTTGGTCAGTTCCTTCAGGCGTTCCGCGCCAACATAAGTACAGGCGGAACGCAAACCACCAAGGATATCGCGCACGGTGTACTCAACTTCACCACGCAGCGGCAATTTAACGGTTTTTCCTTCCGCCGCACGGTAGTCAGCCACCCCGCCCGCATGGCGTTTCATCGCCGACTCGGAACTCATACCGTAGAACAGCATGAACATCTCGCCATTTTCTTCCACCACGGCGCCCTCACATTCATCGTGACCAGCCAGCATGCCACCCAGCATCACGAAGTCAGCACCACCGCCAAAGGCTTTGGCCACGTCGCCAGGCACCGAACAGCCACCGTCGCTGACGATCTGGCCACCCAGGCCGTGAGCCGCATCTGCACACTCGATCACGGCAGATAGCTGCGGATAGCCTACACCAGTTTTCACCCGGGTGGTACACACCGAGCCTGGGCCAATACCGACTTTAACCATATCGGCACCGGATAGGAGCAGTTCTTCCACCATTTCACCAGTGACCACGTTGCCGGCACAAATCACATGGTTCGGACAAGCCTCACGCGCCTTCTGTAAGAAGGCGACGAAAGACTCCGAGTAACCATTAGCCACATCGATACAAATGAACCTCAGTGCCGGAGACAGCGCCAAAATCTGCTTCATTTTGGCGAAGTCAGCTTCAGAGGTGCCAGTGGAAACCATCACATGACGCAATACCGACTCAGGCACGCGCTGTATAAAAGCCGCCCATTGCTCGACGCTGTAATGTTTGTGCACCGCAGTGAGAACATCAAAAGAAGCCAGAACCTCTGCCATGCGGAAGGTACCGACAGTATCCATATTGGCGGCGATAATCGGCACACCTGACCAGCGACTACCTGAATGTTTGAAGTTGAACTGGCGCTCCAGTCCAACTTCAGAACGGCTTTTCAACGTGGAGCGCTTAGGACGGATCAGCACATCTTTAAAGCCTAATTTCACATCTTCTTCAATACGCATGACTAATGATTCCCTGGTTTATGGCACAAGATCGCAGGAAGATATTCGACCCTATAAATTTCACGTTGCGGCCAGCTCGCGACGCTGTGGTTTGTAAAGGCAATAAGTAGATTAACGCCAGTTCCAGTGACACTATCATACGCGCTAATAAACACCGGACAAGACTGCGATTGCACGTTTATTTATGCCACAATCTGACAAATTAACCTGCGCATCCGCCGTGTGACTTCTCGCTGTTTTTTTCCTTCTCCAACTGCGCTTCTTATCGCCGTATAGAGCAGATGCCGCCTGCTGACTTGCACTTCTGCACGATCGCTTTATGATTCGTTTATATTTTTACGAATTTCGGATACCCCTAACATCATGGCCTACATTGTTGCGTTAACCGGGGGTATTGGCAGCGGCAAATCGACCGTAGCAAACGCCTTTGCGCGTCACGGCGTAGCCGTTGTCGATGCTGACGTGATTGCCCGGCAAGTTGTCGAGCCGGGCACCCCAGCCCTAGCGAAGATCGCTGAACGGTTTGGTAATGAAATATTGCTGGCGAGCGGTGCATTAAATCGTGCGGTGCTGCGCCAGAGGATCTTCAGCCAGCCTGATGGCAAAATCTGGCTGAATCAATTGTTGCATCCGCTGATCCGTCAGGAAACCCAACGCCAGTTGGCGCAGGCTACCAGCCCTTATGCTCTGTGGGTGGTGCCGCTGCTGGTAGAAAATGGCCTACAGGATCGTGCCGATCGAGTCTTAGTGATCGATGTCAACACAGAAACTCAACGAGCTAGAACCGTTGCGCGTGACGGTATCAGCCGCCAACAGGTACAGGATATTCTTTCCGCGCAGGCCACACGCGAGCAGCGTCTGGCCATTGCAGATGACATTATTGACAACAGCGGCATCGCTCTGGAGATAGAGCTATCAGTCGATGCACTGCATCGTCGCTACCTTGAACTGGCGGCATCAGCGCCCCAACAGGATTAAACTGCATGAGTGATGTTTCCCCAAGCGTTCTCTTTGAACATCCACTGAATGAAAAAATGCGTACCTGGCTGCGTATCGAGTTCTTATTGCAGCAGTTGTACGGCCAACAAGCTTTGAGCGAAACCGCCATCGCTCTAACCTTCTTCCGCACCCTATCCGATCTGCTGGACGTACTGGAACGCGGCGAAGTGCGCACCGAACTGCTAAAGGAGTTGGAACGCCAGCAGCAGAAACTGCTGACCTGGGTCGATGTGCCGGGCGTCGACATGCCGCTAATCGACCAACTGCGTAACCAACTTAAAGCGCGAGCGGCGGCACTGATGGCGGCACCGCGTCTCGGCCAGGCATTGCGCGAAGACAGGCTGATTAGCCTGGTGCGCCAACGACTGAGCATTCCCGGTGGTTGCTGTAGCTTCGATCTGCCGACCCTGCATATGTGGATGCACACCCCTCAACAGGATCGCGATGTCGATATCGTTAATTGGTTGCAGACGCTCGCACCGCTAAACCAGGCGCTAACCATGGCGCTGGATTTGATCCGTCAAACAGGGCCGTTTCGCAACCAAATAAGCCTGAACGGTTTCTTCCAGGGTAACGCCGAAGGGGCAGATATGCTGCGCCTGAGCATCAACCTGACACAACAACTCTACCCACAGATCTCTGGTCACAAGACCCGCTACGCTATTCGCTTCCTGCCGTTAGACAATGAGCATGGTGTGGTACCGGAACGTTTGGCCTTTGAATTGGCCTGTTGCTGAATAATTGACATAAAATCCATTCAGATGTGGCAAGGGGTAAAGAACCGTTATGACGTCCGTAGTAAAATGCCCAACCTGTGGCAATGACGTGGTATGGGGTGAGACCAGTCCCCACCGCCCGTTCTGCTGCAAGCGTTGCCAATTGATCGATCTTGGCGAGTGGGCCGATGAAGATAAACGCATTCCGAGCAATGACGATCTGTCGGAAAGTGACGACTGGAGTGAGTGACAAATCGATCGGATGCCGCAAAGCGGCATTCCGCAGGGGAAAAGTCACAGAGATGTGATTTCTACCCGATTTAAACGCTGCTTGTAGCGACTCTGAA
The DNA here is from genome assembly GCF_000821185.2 of Serratia symbiotica. Taxonomy (NCBI): domain Bacteria; kingdom Pseudomonadati; phylum Pseudomonadota; class Gammaproteobacteria; order Enterobacterales; family Yersiniaceae; genus Serratia; species Serratia symbiotica. Next base: position 2,703,487 of record NZ_CP050855.1, read on the forward strand.
AGGGTGAGATGCATGGCTGAAACCCAGTAGCTATCGCTGATTTGCCCCTATCGGGTCAGTGTTAACACCTAGGCTGTCTGCTTTATTGCGCAGTGTTGGCCTGTTCCACCAGCAATTTGACCATGTCGATGTTGGCTTGTGGGAATTCTTCCTCACGCAGGTCTGCCTGTTTCACCCAGCGCACTGGCTGGCCTTCACGGCCAAAAGGTTCGCCCATCCAGCCTTCTACCAGATAAAAATACAGCGTGACGATACGATCGCTGAAGCGATGCTCCAACACCTTCAGCAACGTTGCCTGCTCAGTTTCGATACCCGTCTCTTCACGCAACTCGCGGTTCAGCGCTTGCTCCGGCGTTTCGCCTTGTTCAATTTTGCCGCCGGGAAACTCCCAGAAATTTGCCATGTGCACATCGGCGGCACGGCGGGTAATAAAGATTTCCTGCTGAGCGTTACGGATAATGCCCACAGCGACGTTCAGATATTTCATCACACCCTCCAGATTGAGGCCCAAAAAACAGGGGTTCAGCAAGCTGATCCCCTGGGTGCCATCGGTTCTCCCATACTTCAAGCCGCATCTTTGTTGGCTACGTTCGCTCACCCCAGTCACTGACTTGAGTCAGTGACTGGGGATTAATAAACCTCATTCCTGAGGTTCAGTGCAAGCGCTGTTCAAATCGGTTTTTGACCGATTTGTCACTCAGTTGCCGTCTCGATGCTACTCGAATTATTTTGGGCATAAACGCGGCCCGGCTTACTTGTGCAGACGGCCATGGCATTGTTTGAATTTTTTGCCGGAACCACAGGGGCAAGGATCGTTGCGGCCAACTTTGCGTTCAGCGATCACCGGTACGTTAGCAACATCAGTGACCAACGCGTTCTCTTCGTAATGGCTGAGCCGTTGCTGCTGCGCCAGACGCTCAGCTTCTTCACGGCGCTGCTGCTCAAGCGCCTCAACCTCTTCCGGCATCCGCACCTGCACCTTGCTCAGCACACTGATCACTTCGTATTTCAGCGATTCCAGCATGGTAGCAAACATGTTGAAGGATTCGCGCTTGTACTCTTGCTTAGGATCCTTCTGTGCATAACCGCGCAGGTGAATGCCTTGACGCAGATAGTCCATCGCCGCCAGGTGCTCTTTCCACAGGGAATCCAGCGTTTGCAGCATCACGCCCTTCTCGAAGTTGCGCATCATCTCGCTGGTAACCACGTCTTCCTTGTGCAAATACTGTTGCTTAACATTCTCCAGGATACGCTCACGCAGCGTTTCTTCGTGCAGCTCAGGCTCTTTGTTCAGCCATTCGGCGATGGGCATTTCCAGGTCGAAATCGTTTTTCAGGCGTTCTTCCAACCCTTGAATATCCCACTCTTCTTCCAGCGATTGCGGCGTGATGTAGTTATCAATGGTACTCTTGAACACGTCCTCACGGATGCTGGCGATGGTTTCACTAACGTCAGACACATCCAGCAGTTCGTTACGCTGGCTGTAGATGGCGCGGCGCTGATCGTTGGCGACATCGTCATATTCCAGCAGTTGCTTGCGGATATCAAAGTTGCGGCTTTCCACTTTACGCTGGGCATTGGCGATCGCTTTGGTCACCCATGGGTGTTCAATCGCTTCGCCCTCTTTCATGCCCAGTTTGCGCATCATGCCAGAAACGCGATCCGACGCAAAGATGCGCATCAGGGCATCTTCCATCGATAGGTAAAAACGGGATGAGCCGGCGTCACCTTGACGGCCAGAACGGCCACGTAGCTGGTTATCGATACGGCGTGATTCATGGCGCTCGGTGCCGATAATGTGCAGGCCACCCGCTGCCAGTACCGCATCGTGACGTACTTGCCAGGCATCCTTGATGGCAGCGATTTGCTCTTTGGTCGGTTCTTCCAACTGAGCAACTTCCGCCTGCCAATTGCCGCCTAATACAATATCAGTGCCACGACCCGCCATGTTGGTGGCGATGGTTACCGCGCCGCTCTGACCGGCCTGTGCCACGATGTCCGCTTCCATAGCATGGAATTTAGCGTTAAGTACTTTGTGGTCGATGCCTGCTTTGGTCAGTTCGCGGGAGACCACCTCGGATTTTTCGATCGAGATGGTCCCCACCAACACCGGCTGGCCGTTGGCGGTGCGCTCGCGGATATCATCAATGATCGCGCCAATCTTCTCCATCTCGGTCAAGTAAACCAGATCCGGCATGTCTTTACGGATCATTGGACGGTTGGTTGGCACCACAATGGTATCCAGCCTGTAGATAGAGCTAAATTCAAAGGCTTCGGTGTCGGCAGTACCGGTCATGCCCGCCAGCTTTTCGTATAGGCGGAAGTAGTTCTGGAAGGTGATGGCGGCCAGTGTCTGGTTCTCATTCTGGATCGCCACGCCCTCTTTGGCTTCCACTGCCTGGTGCAGGCCATCTGACCAGCGGCGGCCCTGCATGGTGCGGCCAGTGTGTTCATCAACGATGATCACTTCCCCGTCTTTAACGATGTAGTCAACATCGCGGTTGAACAACACATGGGCGCGCAGCGCGGCGGTGACATGGTGCATCAGCATGATGTTGGTCGGAGAGTACAGTGACTCGCCTGCTTCCATAATGCCAGCTTCTACCAGCATTTCTTCGATCAAAATCAGGCCACGTTCGGTCAGGTGCACCTGACGCGCTTTTTCATCCACTGAGAAGTGACCTTCGCCCTGGAAGGAATCAGAGTCTTCTTTTTCCTGACGGATCAGTTTAGGGATCAATGTGTTAACTCTGATGTACATCTCGGAGCTATCTTCAGCAGGCCCGGAGATAATCAGCGGGGTACGCGCTTCATCGATCAGGATAGAATCCACCTCATCCACCAGTGCATAGTGCAATTCGCGCTGAACCCGTTCCTCCGGGCTAAACGCCATGTTGTCACGCAGGTAGTCAAAGCCGTATTCGTTGTTAGTGCCGTAGGTGATATCTGCGGCGTAAGCTTCACGCTTGGCCGGTGCCGACATGCCAGGCAAGTTGATGCCAATGCTCAGGCCGAGAAATTCGAACAACGGGCGGTTGTTTTCGGCGTCACGTTGCGCCAGATAATCGTTGACGGTCACCACATGCACACCGCGACCACCCAGGGCATTCAAATAGGCAGGCAGGGTGGCGGTCAGGGTTTTACCTTCACCGGTACGCATCTCAGCAATGCAGCGGTCGTTCAGCACCATACCGCCCAACAGTTGTACATCGAAGTGACGCATACCGAATACACGCTTACTCGCCTCACGCACTACGGCAAACGCTTCTGGGATCAGGTTTTCCAACACCTCGCCTTTTTCCAGACGCGCGCGGAATTCGTTGGTTTTGGCTCTCAGTTCATCATCGGACAATTTCTCTATGTCCGGTTCCCTCTGGTTGATCTGCTCAACCACTTTGCGCATGCGGCGCAGCGTACGATCGTTACGGCTACCAAAAACTTTGGTCAATAATTTTACTAACATGATGTTTGATATCTCTGTCATGACAGCCCAAAGTGGCCATCAACTTGCTGTATTTGGTGTTTTTGTCGCCCAATGGGCAAAGTCAGCCGAGAACGCCAGGCCCGGCGCGAATGCCCAGCACCTGCGCCAGCCACAGTCCGGTTTGATGCAGGGCCAGTGCGGGCAGCACGTTATAATGAATGTAACGAATGATGGTCGGCGGCTTCGGTTCATGTGTCAACAACGCGTTGAGGGTGGAAAGCAGCGCCAACTGTGCCACCTGTGACGGAGGTTCCACCGCTTCAGTTTCGTTTTCCAGCCCCCGCATATACACCGTCTGCGGTGCCAATGCGAAAGAAAGGTGACGAATGATGGTGCGTAGCGCATGCTGGTGCCAATAGTCAACGCTGAATGCCGGGCGGCTGCGTGCTTCCTGCAACAGCACCAGTCTGTTATAAGCACCGCTGGCTGAGTTTTGCCGATTAAAGCTAGAGGAGGTACTCGGCAACGCAGCCGGATCGGTCTTGCCTGCTAAGCTTGAAGGTATGCCAAGCGTGGCCGCAACCATCCCTAACAGGAGATGGGGCCAGAAATAACGTCTGCCAAATTGTCGCCAACGATTTAGAATACCGATCACGAGATTACAATCCGCCGGAGCCATTATGCGCGATAGCCGTCCACAATTATTAGATGTCCTGTTCGACGACGCCCTCACCGCAGACAAAGCACCGCTGCATAACGTCCAGCAACACGCGCTGGCACTGCTCAAGCTTAACCGTGCAGTGAAGAGCTTGTTACCCGCTCAACTACATCTTTGGTGCCGCGTCGCGAACGTCCGACAAGGTATTTTAGTGTTAGAAGCGGCAAATGCCAGTTGGATGATGCGCTTGCGCTACGAACAACCCATGTTGCTCTCTACACTACGAGCGCAAATTCTACCATCATTGTCGTCAATCGACATTAGGATTAATCCAGGCTTGATGGCGAATGGGGAGCATCGGGTTAAAAACACGCAGCAAGCCACACCATTACGACGTCATCTGAGCCAAGAAAGCGCTAGGGCAGTGATGGGATTGGCGAACCACAGCCCGGAGAAGCTGCGCAAGATATTGGAAAAACTGGCTGCATTGGCCGGAGAGAGTACCAACGCAACCCGTCATGATAAGTAGCCAACGACACGGTATTGGGCCTACAAAACCACCCACAGCCAATATTCACCTCATCAGAGGCCTAAATTGCCAGGCCCTCGCGAGTCAGTGACCACTGCTGCCGGTATCCCAACAACGGCGATTTACGCCAATACAGTGGACGGTGCCTTGAATGCCAACGGCATTTCCGCTTCATCCTGGAAGGTGACGTATTCCCACGCTTCCTGCCTGGCCAACACGGCCTGCAACAGTTTGTTGTTCAACGCATGGCCTGACTTGTACGCGGTAAACGCACCAATGATGTTGTGGCCGCACATGAATAAGTCGCCGATAGCATCCAGCATTTTGTGACGTACAAATTCATCTTCGAAACGCAGGCCGTCTTCGTTCAGTACGCGGTAATCATCCACCACGATGGCACAGTCGAAGCTGCCGCCCAAGGCCAAACCGCGAGACTGGAGATATTCGATATCACGCATGAAACCAAAGGTACGCGCACGGCTGATTTGACGCACAAACGAGTCGGCCGAGAAATCAAGGAGATAACGTTGCGCACTGGCGTCGATAGCCGGGTGGTTGAAGTCAATAGTGAAATCCAGACGGAACCCGTTATGCGCAGACAGCTCGGCCCACTTGTCGCCATCTTCAACACGCACGCGGTCTTTCAGACGCAGGAATTTCTTCGCGCAGTTCAGTTCTTCAATGCCAGCATCCAGTAACAGGAACACAAACGGGCTGGCGCTGCCGTCCATGATGGGGATTTCGGCGGCGTCAACATCAATGATGATATTGTCGATGCCAAGCCCCGCCAATGCAGCGTTAAGGTGTTCAACGGTAGAGATACGCACGTCATGCTCATTCACTAGACAAGTACAAAGCATGGTATCACGCACGGATTTTGCATCAGCCGGAAAATCAACCGGTGGATTCAAGTCAGTGCGACGATAGATGACCCCGGTATTCGCCGGCGCGGGGCGCATTGTCAGCGTGACTTTCTTGCCGGTATGCAAACCGACGCCTGTCGCCTGAACAATACGTTTTAATGTCCTTTGTTTGATCATCGTTTTATCTCGCAATGTTATCCATCCTACCGACCAAGCCTATAGCATAGCCAGCGGAACAGTTTAGCACAAAGAGCGGAGGTTCCAAATTTTCAGGATATTCTAATCCGCCTGCTTACGCAGGAAGGCGGGAATATCAAGATAGTCTGGCTCTTTATTCGGCTGCATAGCTTGATCGTTAACCACCTTGGCCGGTTTCACTTCCTGCGGCAACGGTGACATGCCGTGCTGCTGATAGCGATGATCCAACACGGGCTGACTGGCCTGTTTGTTGGTCACCAGGGTGATTTCAGGACGTTTGTCCATACCGATACCCGTTGCCACCACGGTGACACGCAGTTCATCGTTCATCTCCGGATCCAGCGAAGTACCGATAACCACAGTGGCGTTGTCGGAAGCGAAGGCACGAATGGTGTTACCCACGGTTTCGAACTCATCCAAACGCAGATCGAAGCCAGCCGTGATGTTGACCAGCACGCCGCGAGCGCCAGACAAGTCGATATCTTCTAGCAGTGGGCTGGAGATCGCCATTTCGGCTGCTTCTTCAGCACGGTCTTCACCGCAGGCAATACCGGAACCCATCATCGCGTAGCCCATTTCGGACATTACGGTACGCACATCAGCAAAGTCGACGTTCATCAGACCTGGGCGGGTGATCAGTTCGGCGATCCCCTGCACCGCACCTTTCAGCACGTCGTTGGCCGCGCCGAACGCGTCTAGCAGGGAAATGCCACGACCCAAAACTTTCAACAGTTTATCGTTCGGGATGGTGATCAGGGAGTCCACATGTTTGGACAATTCGGCGATGCCCTGCTCGGCAAACGCCATACGTTTCTTGCCTTCAAAATTGAACGGCTTGGTCACCACGGCCACGGTTAGAATACCCAGATCCTTAGCCACTTCAGCCACCACTGGTGCTGCACCAGTCCCCGTACCGCCACCCATACCCGCTGCGATGAACACCATATCTGCGCCATCCAGTGCGGTGCGCAGGGCTTCACGATCCTCTTCCGCTGAATTACGGCCCACCTCCGGGTTCGCACCCGCCCCCAGACCTTTGGTGATAGCACTGCCAATCTGGATAGTTTGGCCAACTGCCGTTTTACGAAGCGCCTGAGCGTCTGTATTAACGGCAAAGAATTCAACACCTTCGATGTGCTCGCGCACCATGTGTTCAACGGCGTTGCCACCGCCACCGCCGACGCCGATGACTTTAATCACCGCGTCATTGGTTAGTTCCATTGGTTCAAACATAGTTTTTCTCCGTTTTCTGCCTGTCGCTGCAAGATCATAAAAAGATGGCTCAGCATGATCTCTTTGTTAAGACATTAAAATTCTTTTCTCAGCCAGCTATTGATGCGTTTAAACCAATTGCCCACCGAGGCGCGTTTTTCTACCTCTGCCTCACTATTCAGGTGACATTCTTTTCCATAGTGCAGCAGACCTACCGCCGTAGAGTAGTAAGGCTCCTGCGCATAATCCGTTAGACCTGTGATGTTCAAGGGTTGACCAACGCGTACCTGGGTGTGGAACACCCGTTGCGCACAGGCTGCCAAGCCATCAATTTGGGCGGCACCGCCGGTCAGCACAATACCCGCTGCCAGATGATGCTTTACCCCTTGCTGACGCAATTGCTCCTGCAATTGCAAAATTTCATCATTAACCAGATTCAACAATTCGGTGTAGCGTGGCTCGATGACTTCAGCCAGTGTCTGTCTTTGCAGACTGCGCGGAGGACGCCCCCCAACACTAGGCACCTCTACACTCTCATCCTTGCTCACAACCGACCCAAGCGCACAGCCGTGCCGAACTTTGATAGCCTCCGCATCGGTCGGCGGTGTGCCGAAGGCGTAGGCAATATCACTGGTGACCACGTTTCCGGCGTAGGGGATCACTTTGGTGTGGCGTAGCGCACCACCGGTGTACACCGCCATATCCATGGTGCCGCCCCCGATGTCCACTACACAGACACCCAGTTCGCGCTCATCTTCAGTCAGTACCGCATAGCTGGCAGCCAGACCGGCAAAAATAAGTTGGTCAACTTTCAAACCGCAACGTTCTACGGCTTTGACAATGTTCTTCGCCATATCATTATGGCAGGTGATCAGGTGCACCTTGGCCTGCATGCGCACACCAGACAGCCCGACCGGGTTCTTGATGCCTTCCTGATAGTCGATGGCGTATTCCTGAGGGATCACATGCAAGATGCGGTGTTCGTCGCGGACACGCACCGATTTAGCGGTATGCACCACGTTTTCCACATCTTCCTGAGTCACTTCCTCTTCTGAGATAGGAACCATCCCTATTTCGTTCTGGCAACTGATATGTTTCCCCGATAATGCGAGGTAAACTGAAGAAATTTGGCAATCCGCCATCAGTTCGGCCTGATCAATCGCACGCTGTACACACTTCACTACCGACTCCAGATCGTTGACGCCGCCCTTATCCATACCGCGCGACGGGCAACCTCCTACCCCGATAATATTGACCATGCCATCGGGCAGAATTTCTCCCACCAGTGCGGAGACTTTTGCAGTCCCGATCTCCAGTCCAACTACCAGTTTTCTGTCCGTCGACTTGATCATTGTTATTTTGCCTGTGCCTGATTCTGTTGCTGATTACTGTTTTGCTGAGCCTCAACCGCTTGCGAGTCGATGAGCAACGGTGCCCAACCTACCGAGGCACCAGATTCATAGCGCAAATCGACATAACTGACGCGCTTACTTTCCGCCTGAGCCTGCTGCTGCAATAGCGGATAAAGCTCGATAAACCGCTGTAGACGACCTATGCGGTCATCACGCCCCAGTTCCAAGCGAGCGTTATTATCCAAAGCCAACTGCCAGGAATGGCGTGCGCTCATCGCTACCATTTTTAGCGTATATTTGCTGGCAGCTAACATGCTGCCCATGGCACGGTAACCCTCCAGCACCTCCTTTTCGCTACCTTCCGGGCCGTAGAGCAGCGGCAATGTCTGTTTGCCCACCCACTCTGTTGGTTCGCTGAACGATGTGCCATCAGCATCCACCCTATGCAAATCATTCCAACGCGCTACCGGCACATACTCCACCAGGTGGATTTTCAGTTCATCCGGCCATTGCTTACGCACGCTAACCTGCTTGATCCATGGCAGTCGCTCAATCTGCTGCTGGATGACATCGACATCCTGCGTCATAAACGTCCCTGGTGCGCCCAGTACCAGGATCGCCTGGCGGATATCATCATTGGTGGTGTAGTCACGTTCCCCGGTTACCACCAGCCGCGAAAGCGGCTGGTGGCTGGCGTCTTTCATCCAGCTAATCACCGCCCAACCGCTCCATAGGATCGTTCCTAGCACCAGCAGCAGGAAGATCATCCCCGCCAATTGGGTTCCATTGCTGCGGCGCGAGTTGCTTCCCACCTCGCGATCGCGCGCATTCAGAGCCGCTTGCGGCATATCACTCGGCCAACGCCAAAATTCTCGTTACCAATTGCGAGAAGCTTAGTCCAAACTGGCGCGCTGCCATCGGCACCAGGCTATTGTTGGTCATGCCGGGAGACGTATTCACCTCAAGCAGATAGAAGCTACCATCGCTATCCTGCATCAGGTCTATACGACCCCAGCCACGACAGTCCAGCGCACGGTAGGCGCGTAGCGCCAGCGCTGCCATCTCGGCTTCTTGTTCCGCGCTCAGGCCGCTTGGGCAAAAGTACTGGGTATTACCCGAGAGGTACTTGGCCTGGTAATCGTAGAACCTACCTGCGGGCTGAATGCGGATCGACGGCAGAACTTGATCGCCCAACATCGCCACGGTGTATTCCGGGCCGCTCAGCCACTTTTCCACCAGCACTTCGTCGTCATAACGAAAAGCCTCTTCCAGCGCTACCTCAAGTGCGCTGCTTTCGCTAACCTTGCTCATACCAACGCTGGAGCCTTCGCGGCTCGGTTTGACGATCAACGGAAAGCCTAGCGAAGCGAGGCGATCTAGTAGCGCTGCTTTTTCATCGCCAGCGTACTGCTTACGATTTAGCGCCACATAAGGTGCTACCGGCAACTCCATCGACTGCCACAACATTTTGCTGCGCCATTTGTCGATGCCCAGCGCTGACGCCATCACGCCGCTGCCGGTATAAGGCAATTCAAGTAACTCCAGCAGCCCCTGTATGGTGCCATCCTCACCGCCACGGCCGTGCAGCGAGATAAATACTTTATTGAACCCCTGCGCTTTTAACTGGATCACCGGGAAGTCGCGCGGGTCAATGCCATGGGCGTCGATACCGCCTTCTCGTAGCCCGGCTATTACGGCAGCACCGGATTGCAGTGAAATTTCACGTTCAGCGGAAGTGCCCCCTAGCAGTACAGCAACTTTATCAGCCATGATATTCTTCCTCTTTTTTCTGTGGTTGCAATTTCACTTCAGCTAATTTTCTGGCGATTTTACCTACGTTTCCGGCACCCTGCACCAGCACCAAATCATCGGCCTGTAACAGTTGTGCCAAGATTTCCGGCACGCTGTCAGCATCGGAAACCAAAATCGGGTCCAGCTTGCCACGGCTGCGGATAGTGCGGCACAACGCACGACTGTCCGCACCCGGGATCGGCGTTTCACCCGCCGCGTATACCTCAAGCATCAGCAGCACATCTACCTGCGACAGCACGTTAGCAAAATCGTCGTACAAGTCACGGGTACGCGTATAGCGATGAGGCTGGAAAATCATCACTAAGCGTTTGTCCGGCCAACCGGCGCGTGCTGCTTGCAGCGTGGCATCCACTTCAGTGGGATGATGACCGTAATCGTCCACCAGCATTGCGCTGCCTGCTTTGCCGTTGACCGTAGCCAGCGGGAACTCTCCAAGGAAGTCGAAGCGACGCCCCGTGCCTTGAAAACTCGCCAACGCGCGCAAAATATCTTCGTCGTCAATGCCTTCTTCGGTCGCTACCGCCGCCGCCGCCGCCGCGTTCAGCGCATTGTGGCGACCCGGTGCATTGAGGGTCACCGTTATCAGTGGCTTGTCCTGCCGGCTCAGAGTAAAGCACCCCTGAGCACCTAGCTGGTGGTAATTTTCGATGCGCACGTCAGCATCGTTACTAAAGCCGTAAGTGGTGATGTGGCGACCTACGCATGGCAATAACTCCCGTACTACCGGATCATCAATGCACATCACCGCACGGCCGTAGAACGGCAGGTTGTGCAAGAAATTGATAAAGGTCTGCTTCAGGTTTTCAAAATCACCCTGGTAAGTGTCCATATGGTCAGCTTCAATGTTGGTGATGATCGCCACCATCGGCTGTAGATGCAGGAACGATGCATCGCTCTCATCCGCTTCTGCAATCAGGAAACGGCTGGAGCCTAAACGCGCATGGGTTCCCGCCGCTTTCACCAACCCGCCGTTGACAAAGGTCGGATCCAGGTCGGCTTCGGCATAAATACTTGATACCATCGCCGTAGTGGTGGTTTTGCCGTGCGTACCGGCGACAGCAATGCCATGGCGAAAACGCATTAATTCGGCCAGCATCTCGGCACGACGGATCACCGGGATGCGGGCTTCACGGGCGGCGACAATCTCCGGGTTATCGGCGGAGATGGCGCTAGACACCACCACCACGCTCGCATCCAGCACATTTTCCGTGCGGTGATTAAAGTAAATCGTCGCTCCGAGCGCACTCAACTGTTGGGTTACTGGGTTCGGTGCCAGATCGGAGCCGCTGATCTGATAACCTTCGTTAGCCAACACTTCGGCGATACCTCCCATGCCAGCACCACCGATGCCGACAAAGTGGATGTGCCGGACGCGTCGCATCTCAGGCACTATAGTACGTAGTTTCGCCAATTGTTGTGTATTCATCACTCTCTCTAATCCAGGTTCGGCTTGCCGGCCCCTTACTGACTCTTTAATTCAGATCCGGCGTACCGAATCTGTGCATTTATTTGGCGGCTCGTATCAGTTCCGCCGCCACACGCTCGGTGGCGTCAGGAATGGCCACCGAGCGTGCCTTTTCGGCCATCGCCAACAACATCGGGCGATGCCAACTCGCCAACAGCTCGCACACCGTATCAGCGTTGAACTGTGGCTGTTCGATAATCTTCGCCGCGCCGGCCTCTTCCAGTGGGAGGGCGTTCCAGTACTGCTGACGATCCTGATGCTGGAACGGCACAAAAATCGCCGGCAGACCCGCTGCGGCAACCTCGCTGACAGTGAGCGCGCCGGAACGGCACACCACCACGTCAGCCCAGGCGTAGGCGACGGCCATATCATCAATAAACTCGGTCACTTTATGCTGCGTCTGCCCTGCCCTCTCGTAGTCGCGCAGCCCCCTCTCCAGAGCGCCTTTACCTACCTGATGCCAGAGCGTGATGCTATCGCCCAAGCGCGCCGCGATTTCAGGCACTGTCTGGTTAAGCACCTGCGCGCCCTGACTCCCACCAATCACTAGCACGCGGATGGGGCCTTCTCGCCCTTGCAGGCGTTCAGTTGGCAATGGCAGAGCCAGCACATCACGGCGTAACGGGTTACCCACCACCTCAGCGTTCGGGAACGCACCGGGAAAAGCCTGCAATACCGTTTTAGCGATACGCGCCAGCCAGCGGTTGGTCAAACCAGCGATGCCGTTCTGCTCGTGCAGTACCACTGGGATGCCGCAAAGCCAAGCTGCCAAGCCACCGGGGCCGGAAACATACCCCCCCATGCCCAGCACCACGTCCGGCTGGAAGCGGCGCATGATTAGCTGCGCCTGCCGTACCGCCTGCCAGATGCGCAGCGGTGCGCTCAGTTGAGCCTTCAGCCCTTTACCACGTAGGCCGGAAATACGGATGAAATCAATCTCAATGCCGTGCCTCGGCACCAAATCGGCTTCCATTCGGTCTGCGGTGCCAAGCCAACGCACCTGCCAGCCCTGCGCCATCAGATGATGCGCAACCGCCAGCCCTGGGAACACATGCCCACCGGTACCGCCTGCCATCACCATTAAACGCTTAGGTTTCCCGCTCATCCTTACCTCTTCACAAACGCCTGGGCTTTGGCCAGGCGCGTTTCATAATCAATACGCAACAACAGCACGATCGCAGTCGACATAATCAGCAGGCTCGAACCGCCATAGCTGATCAGCGGCAACGTCAAACCTTTGGTCGGTAACAGGCCAGCGGCAGCACCGACGTTAACCAGTGCCTGAAAGCTGAACCACACGCCAATCGAGCAGGCCAGGAAGCCGGAAAATCGTTGATCACTCGCCAAGGCGCGGCGACCGATCGACATCGCGCGAAAAGCGACGAAGAATACCATCAACAAGGTTAAAACCACACCGATATAGCCCAGTTCTTCACCTAAAATCGAGAAAATGAAGTCAGTGTGCGCCTCTGGCAAATATTCCAATTTTTGCACCGAGTTACCTAGCCCTTGCCCCCATAACTCGCCACGGCCAAACGCCATTAACGACTGGGTCAGTTGGTAGCCGCTGCCAAACTGATCGGCCCAGGGGTTCCAGAACGATGTCACACGGCGCATACGGTAAGGTTCGGCAATAATCAGCAGCACCACAGCGAACACGCCAGAGCCGATGATCGCCAGGAACTGCCACATCTTCGCCCCTGCCAGGAACAACATCGCCAAGGTAGTGATAAACAGCACCACCACGGTGCCAAGATCCGGCTGTGCCAGCAGCAACACTGCCAACACCACCATCACCCCCATCGGCTTGCAGAAGCCCCAAAAGTTGCTGCGCACCTCTTCAACCTTGCGCACCAGATAGCTCGCCAGATAGCAGAATAGCGACAGCTTGGACAACTCCGCTGGCTGAATGCGCAACGGGCCTAGCGCGATCCAGCGCGATGCCCCGTTTACCGAGCTGCCGACCACCAGCACGATCAGTAACATCACCATCGACATCAACAACATCACGCTGCTGTAACGCTGCCAAACGTCCATCGGGATACGCAACGTCACCATCGATAGGCCAAAGGCCACGCCGAGATACAACGCGTCACGCTTGGCGAATAGGAAAGGATCGTCCGCCAGACGCTGGCCGATCGGCATTGAAGCCGATGTCACCATCACAAAGCCGATAATCGCCAAACCAAAGGTCAGCCACAGTAGTGTGCTGTCGTACATCACCTTGGCAGAATCGTCGCGTGATCCCGCCGCCCAGTTTTTTACCCCTTCTCTCAGCCCAAAGTTCGGCAAGCGTAGTCTCATCCGCCAAGCTCCTGTGCCAAGCGGACGAAACTATCACCACGCACTTCAAAATTACGGAACTGATCAAGGCTGGCGCACGCCGGTGACAACAACACCATATCACCAGGTTGTACCCGACAGGCGATGTCACGCATCGCCTGTTCCAGGGTTTCGGTCAAGGTGGCTACCGCGGGACGCAACTGCACCAACTGTGCGCCGTCGCGGCCAAAACAGTACAGACGCACATTGTCGCCTTGCAGATAGCGTACCAGCGGGGAAAAATCCGCAGACTTGCCGTCACCACCCAGCAGCAGATGCAGCATACCCTCCACTTGCAACCCCTTCAGCGCCGCTTCGGTACTGCCAACGTTGGTGGCTTTGGAATCGTTGATCCAGCGCACGCCATTGCATTCCCACACCCACTGAAAACGGTGCGGCAGGCCGGTGAAGGTAGTCAGTGCCTTCAGGCTGGAGGCACGCGGGATATTGACCGCATCAGCCAGCGCCAGTGCCGCCAGGGCATTGGTGTAGTTATGACGGCCAGTCAGCTTCATCTCGCGGGTATTCAGCACTTTCTCACCACGCACCCGTAACCAGGTTTCGCCTTGCTGACAGTTCAGGTGGTAGTCGCCCACATCCACACCGAAGCTGACGCAGCGTGCGTCAGTACCGCGCACCGGCAGGGTCAATGTGTCGTCGGTATTCACTACGCAAACACCCGCGTTCTCATAAACGCGCAATTTGGCCACGCGATACTGCTGTAAACCAAACGGATAGCGATCCATATGATCTTCGGTGACATTCAGCATAGTCGCCGCTGCCGCCCGCAGGCTATGGGTGGTTTCCAGTTGGAAGCTCGATAGCTCCAGCACGTACAGTTGACATTCCTGACGCAGCAAGCTCAACGCCGGCAGGCCGATATTGCCGCCAATGCCCACCGCCCAGCCAGCGGCTTTCGCCATCTCACCCACCAAGGTGGTGACGGTGCTTTTGCCATTGGAGCCGGTGATCGCCACGATGGGTGCCTGTGCTTCGCGACAGAATAGTTCAACATCGCCGACGATTTCCACGCCGGCGTCTGCTGCGGCGCTCAACGCCGGCGTCGCCAGCGCAACGCCTGGGCTGACGACGATCAAATCCGCCGCCAGCAGCCAGCCCTGATGCAGGCTGCCTAGGTGGCATTCTAGGCTTCCAGGCAACGTATCCAGCCCTGGCGGTGAGACGCGGGTATCCATAACGCGTGGCATGATGCCGCGCGCCATAAAGAAATCAACACAGGCCAGCCCAGTGAGCCCCAACCCAATGATGACGACTTTTTTACCCTGATAATCTGCCATGATTACCGCACCTTCAGCGTCGCCAGGCCAATTAGCACCAGCATTAGCGAAATAATCCAGAAGCGCACAATCACGCGCGGTTCCGGCCAGCCTTTCAATTCATAGTGATGATGAATGGGTGCCATGCGGAAAACACGTTGCCCGCGCAACTTGAACGATCCCACCTGCAAAATGACCGACAGCGTTTCAATCACGAACACACCGCCCATAATCAATAACAGGAACTCCTGACGCAGCAGCACCGCGATGGTGCCCAATGCCCCGCCCAATGCCAACGAGCCGACATCTCCCATAAATACCTGTGCCGGATAAGTATTGAACCACAGGAAGCCCAGGCCAGCACCGACGATAGCGGTACAGACGATCACTAATTCACCAGCATGACGCAGATACGGAATATGCAGGTAGCTGGCAAAGTTCATGTTACCTGTCGCCCAGGCCACCAGCGCAAACCCAGCGGCGACAAACACCGTTGGCATGATCGCCAGACCATCCAGCCCGTCGGTCAGATTGACCGCGTTGCTGGTGCCGACGATCACGAAATAGGCCAGCAGCACATACAGCAGACCGAGTTGCGGCACGATATCCTTAAAGAAGGGGACCACCAGTTCGGTGGCGGGCGTGCCTTTGCCTACGGCATACATGGTGAAGGCGACGACCAGCGCTATCACCGATTGCCAGAAGTACTTCCAGCGAGCGACCAGCCCCTTGGTGTCTTTACGCACCACCTTACGATAGTCATCAACAAAGCCGATGATGCCGTAACCTACCAGAACCAACAGCACGCACCACACATACGGGTTGGATGGGTAAGCCCACATCAGCACTGAAATGGTGATAGAAGTCAGGATCATGGTGCCACCCATGGTCGGCGTGCCGCGTTTGCTAAAGTGCGACTCAGGGCCATCGTCGCGCACCACCTGACCGAAGGACATTTTCTGTAGATGCGTGATCACCCGAGGCCCCATCCATAGCGAAAGGAACAGTGCGGTCAGCAGGCTGACAATGGCCCTGAACGTCAGATAGGAAAAGACGTTAAATCCTGAATAATATTTAACCAAATACTCAGCCAACCAAACTAGCATGGTGTTTTCTCCTGTAACGCACAGACCACCTGCTCCATTGCAGCACGACGTGAACCCTTGATTAACACCGTCATGACCTCATGTTCCGCCAGTAATTCTGCCACGCGCGCAATCACGGCTGCTTTGTCCTGATAATGTTCGCCGTTGCCGGACGCCACGCTCAACACCCGGCTCAAACTGCCGACGCTGATCACTTTGTCGATACCCGCCCGACGGGCGGCTTCACCCACCTGACGATGGCACTCTTGCGCCTCTGCCCCCAGTTCGTCCATGTCACCCACCACCATCACGCGGTAACCCGGCATCTCCGCCAGCACCTGCGCGGCGGTGGTCATCGACCCCACGTTGGCATTGTAACTGTCGTCCAACAGCAGCTTGTTTGCCGCCAACACGATCGGGAACATACGCCCCGGCACCGCTTGCAACTGGCTCAGCCCCTGGCGCACTGCCTTGAGGGAGGCCCCCACTGACATCGCCAACGCCGCCGCCGCCAAGGCATTGGCCACGTTGTGGCGGCCCGGCAGCGGCAGCACGATCTCAGCGCTGCCAAACGGGCTGTGTAGCTGGAACTGCGTGCCGTTGCCATCGCCCCGCACCTCGCTGGCGAAGAACTCCACCCCTGCGGTGGCTTGTGGCGAGAAGCACCAGACGGTCTTGCCGTCTAGCATGCTCTGCCAGTGCGGCCAGTCGTTATTGTCGGCGTTGATAATCGCCACGCCATCAGTTGGCAGGCCGGTAAAAATTTCCCCTTTCGCCTGAGCAACCCCCGCCAATGAACCGAAACCTTCCAGATGGGCAGCCGCCAGGTTGTTTATCAGGGCAGCCTGCGGACGCGCCAATGCGCTGGTATAGGCAATTTCGCCAATATGGTTAGCGCCCAGTTCAATCACCGCAAAATCATGCTGTGGTTGCAGACGCAACAGTGTCAGCGGCACGCCGATATCATTGTTAAAGTTGCCGGCGGTGTACAGCACCTCACCGCACTCACTGAGAATGGCGGCGGTCATTTCTTTTACTGATGTTTTGCCAGAGGAGCCGGTCAGCGCCACCACGCGCGCCGGTACCTGCTGACGCACCCAGGCGGCGAGTTGCCCCAATGCCAGGCGGGTATCTGCCACCACCAACTGCGGTGCATCCAGCGCTAAGCGCTGACTTACCAGCAACGCCCCAGCCCCTGCGGCCACGGCAGCGGCAGCAAAATCGTGCGCGTCGAAACGCTCGCCCTTCAACGCCACAAACAGGCAACCGGCGGTCACCTTACGGGTATCTGTCTTCACCTCAATAATTTGGCTATCGGCACCGATCAACTCAGCACTTAATATCTCAGCCAGTACCAAAAGGGAGACAGGGATCATGCCAGCCTCCCCAACAGTCGAGCGACAGTGGCGCGGTCAGAGTAGTCCAGACGTCGGTTACCCACCAGTTGGTAATCCTCGTGGCCTTTACCCGCCACCAGCACGACATCTTGTTCCTGCGCCTGCATGATGGCGCTGGTCACCGCTTCAGCGCGGCCAGGGATCACCAGCGCCTGCCCGGCGTCCAGCAGCCCGGCAAGAATATCATTGATGATCGCCTGCGGTTCTTCGGTACGCGGATTGTCATCGGTGAGCACCACCCGATCGGCAAACTGCTCGGCGATCCCGCCCATCAATGGCCGCTTGCCCTTGTCGCGATCGCCGCCGCAGCCGAAGACACACCATAACCGCCCCTGGCAATGCAGGCGTGCCGCTTCCAGCGCTTTTTCCAGCGCATCTGGCGTATGGGCGTAATCCACCACTACCGTTGGTTTGCCCGGTGCGTTAAACACTTCCATCCGTCCGCACACCGGTTGCAGACGGCTACCGGTTTCCACCAGCTTATCCAGCGGATAGCCCAGTGCCAGCAACGTTGCCAACGCCAACAGCAAATTGTTGACGTTGAAG
Source organism: Serratia symbiotica (assembly GCF_000821185.2). Taxonomy (NCBI): domain Bacteria; kingdom Pseudomonadati; phylum Pseudomonadota; class Gammaproteobacteria; order Enterobacterales; family Yersiniaceae; genus Serratia; species Serratia symbiotica. Next base: position 2,721,627 of record NZ_CP050855.1, read on the forward strand.
GCCCCCATTAGCTGGCTTGCGATTTCGCCATCGCCCCAGTTGGAACTGAAACGGAGGGTAGCACCGTTGTCGTGATAGCTGATCGCAGTGGTTTTCAACCAGCGGCCGTGACAACCCGGCAGCAGGTTATCCTGCATAGTGACCGCCACTGCATCCGGCAATTTGCTTAACCAGTGCTGCCCAACCTGGTCATCGGCATTGATGATCATCTGGCCCACATCATGCCCAGCGAACAGTGTCCATTTAGCCGCTTCGTAATTGGCCATGTCACCGTGGTAATCCAGGTGATCGCGGCTCAGGTTGGTGAAGACCGCAGCGGCAAATGGCAACGCCGCTACCCGGTGTTGTACCAGCCCGTGGGAGGAAACCTCCATGGCGGCGAAGGTCGCACCTTGCTCAGCCAAATCGTTTAATTGGTGTTGGAGATCCACCGCAGAGCCAGTCGTATTCTCAGCCGGGCAGACATGGTTCAGCAGGCCATTGCCAATGGTTCCCATCACCGCACTGGTCTCACCCAGCAGTTGGCTCCATTGCGCCAGCAGTTGCGTGGTCGTGGTTTTGCCATTGGTGCCAGTGACGCCAACCAGGCGCAGACGCTCGGCGGGTTGGTGGTAAAAACGCCCGGCCAGCGCGGAAAGGCGTTGGTTCAGTTGGCTCAGATAGATAATCGGCACGCCATGCATTTCAACGATAGCACCGTCTTCGGCCTGACCATTGGCTTCAGCAATCACCGCAGCAACGCCCTGGGCGATAGCCTGTGGGATATAACGGCGTCCATCCGTTTGATGACCCACAACGGCGACAAAGAGATCCCCAGCCGCAGCAATACGGCTGTCTAAGGTCATTTCCCGCAGCGCGCGCCTGGGTGCCGTCGGCACCCACGGGCCGAGTAAATCGCGCAAATTACGATCTGCCACCTGAACCCTCTTTCTTGTTGATTACTAATTCGCTTTTATCACCAATGGGCAACGCATCCGGCTTGACGTTCATGGTACGCAAGACGCCGCCCATAATGGCCCCAAACACCGGTGCGGAAATGGCCCCGCCATAATACTTCCCACCCTGCGGGTCATTGATAACCACCACCAGGGCAAAACGTGGTTGACTTGCTGGCGCGATGCCAGCGGTATAGGCAATATAGCGGCTGATGTATTTGCCATCTGGGCCAACCTTTTTGGCCGTACCGGTTTTAATGGCGATACGGTATCCCTTGATGGCGGCTTTCACCCCACCGCCCCCCGGCAAGGCCACGCTTTCCATCATATGCACTACGGTGCGCACCACAGATGCAGGGAAAACGCGTTCGCCAGCGACCGGAGGGTCAACCTTGGTGATCGACAATGGGCGATACACCCCCAGGCTGCCGATCGTTGCATAGACTCGCGCCAACTGTAACGGCGTTACCATTAGCCCGTAGCCGAAAGAGAAGGTGGCCCTTTCGATGTCAGACCACCGTTGTCTTTTAGGGTATATGCCACTGCTTTCTCCAACCAACCCCAAATTGGTCGCCTTTCCTAGTCCAAAACGCGAGTAAGTATCTACTAACGCTGAGGACGGCATTGCTAACGCCAGCTTGGAAACGCCAACGTTACTCGACTTCTGCAAGATCCCGGTTATCGACAGCTCCTCATAGCGCGCCACGTCTTTGATATCATGGCCCTGAATGCGGTAAGGGAGGGTATTCAGTAGGCTATTTTCTTTCACCAGACCGTGCTGCAACGCGGTCATCACTACCATCGGCTTTACGGTAGAACCAGGCTCAAAAACATCGGTGATAGCACGGTTACGCATAGTGTCTTGCAGCGTATCAGCCTTGTTGTTCGGGTTATAGGATGGGCTGTTAGCCATCGCCAGCACTTCACCGGTGTTCACGTCGATCAGCACAGCGGTGCCGGATTGCGCCTTGTTGAAGGCCACGGCATTGTTCAGTTCGCGATACACCAGCGCCTGTAGGCGCTCATCGATGCTCAACACCAGATTATGCGCCGCCTGGCTGTCTACCGAGGAGATATCTTCGATCACCCTGCCATAGCGGTCTTTACGCACGGTTCGTGCGCCCGGTTGCCCGGTCAGCCAGCGATCGAAACTCTTTTCAACACCTTCGATACCTTGGCCGTCAATGTTGGTCACACCGATAATGTGCGAGGTCACCTGACCAGCCGGATAGTAACGGCGCGATTCCTGGCGCAGGAAAATCCCTGGTAACTTCAGCTTGTGGATGTAATCGCTGACCTCTGGGTTGACCTGGCGCGCCAAGTAGACGAAGCGCCCTTTCGGGTTGGTGTTAATACGGTTGGAGAGTTGATCGAGCGGGATATTCAGCGCGTCGGACAGCGCCTTCCAGCGGCTGTCCTGGGTAATACCGCCGCGCGCGTTCAGCTCTTTTGGATCTGCCCAAATGGCGTTGACCGGTACACTCACCGCCAACGGGCGTCCAGCGCGATCGCTGATCATGCCGCGTGCAGTGGGCACTTCCTGCACACGCAGCGAACGTAGATCACCTTCTTTTACCAGGCGATCCGGGTTGATGACCTGCAAATAAGCCATGCGCAGCATCAATCCCAGCAGCGCCAATAAAATACAGCCGCACAGCAACGCAAAGCGCCAGCTGACAAAGCTGGCCTGATCTTCTTGGCGTTTCAACTTACCGGCACGCGCGGCTTTCATGCGTTTCCTTCTCTACTATTCCGGTATTTGGGTTAAACTCTTCATTGTTTAACGATGATGTTTTCCTGCGATAGATCAACATGTTGCATCTGCAATTTTTCAGTAGCAATACGTTCAACCCGGCTGTGAGCGCCGAGGGCATTCTCTTCCAAAATCAGGTTACGCCACTCGATATCCAGTGCGTCACGCTCTAACACCAACTGCTCGCGCTCGGCAGTTAGCAGGCGGGTACGGTGCACAGTGGTCACCACAAAAATGGCGGAAACCAGTACCGCAACCAGTAAAATCAGTGGGATCTTGGCATTGCGCAGCAGGTCGCCGCCAATCACCCCGACCAGGCCAAGACGTTGGTTACCGATCACGTCAGTACCCTCTGTGCAATACGCAGCACCGAGCTACGCGCACGCGGGTTGCCCGCCACTTCAGCTTCCGAAGGCCTCATTTTGCCCAGCGCTTTCAGCGTGCGCCCCCCCATGCTGCGTAGTTGCTCTTCGGTCAGCGGTATACCCGCTGGCACCTGCGCGCCACGGCTGTGGTGGCGTATAAAACGCTTCACGATACGGTCTTCCAACGAATGAAAGCTAATGATCGACAAGCGGCCCTGGGGTGCCAATACCTCTAACGTGCCATTGAGCGCACATTCGATTTCTTCTAATTCGCTGTTGATATAGATGCGGATCGCCTGGAAGCTGCGCGTTGCCGGATGTTTGTGTTTCTCGCGGATTGGACTGGCACCAGCGATCAGATCAGCCAGTTGCTTGGTGCGGGTCATTGGCTCCACGCGGTTTCTTTCCACGATGGCGCACGCAATGCGCTTGGCGAAACGCTCTTCACCAAAGGTTTTCAGCACCCAGGCGATGTCGTCGGCCTCTGCTTTCATCAACCATTCAGCGGCAGATAGCCCGGTGGACGGGTCCATACGCATATCCAGCGGCCCATCACGCATAAAGGAAAAACCGCGTTCCGCATCGTCCAACTGCGGTGAAGAAACGCCCAGATCAAGCAGGACGCCATCGATTTGCCCTACCAGTTCGCGTTCCCGCACATAGTCTGACAAAGCAGAAAAGGGGCCGTGTACGATGGTAAAACGAGGATCATCAATAGATTTGGCGGCTGAAATAGCCTGAGGATCGCGGTCAATTGCCAGCAAGCGTCCTTCCGGCCCCAGTTGGGACAAGATCAGACAAGAATGACCGCCACGCCCAAAAGTACCGTCGATATATGTGCCGTTACTGCGAATATTGAGGCCGTTAACCGCCTCATCCAACAGTACGGTGGCGTGTTTGTAGTTTTTCAACATGCTTATAGCGACAAGTCCTGTAGCCGCTCAGACAAAGGTTCCTGAGGCGACTGTTTAGCATCGATATCAACCTTGACTTGTTGATACCAGGTCTGTTCATCCCACAGTTCAAACTTGTTGAACTGCCCAACCAGCATCACTTCTTTAGTAAGGCCAGCATGCTGGCGCAGTGTAGTGGCTAACAGCAACCGACCAGCACTATCCATCTGACACTCACTGGCATGCCCCAACAGCAAACGCTGAACACGGCGCTCGGCGGGATTCATACTCGATAGACGGGACAGTTTTTGTTCAATAACTTCCCATTCAGGTAAAGGGTAAAGCAGCAAGCAGGGCTGGCAGAGGTCAATGGTACACACCATTTGGCCTTGCGACTCCTCGTGTAGCGAATCCCGATATCGGGTAGGTATAGCAAGCCGCCCTTTGCTGTCGAGATTGACCATCGTTGCGCCACGAAACATTGCTGAGCTACCCCTTTATGACCGTTTTCGCCACTTTACCCCACAAATCCCCACATAATAGAGTGTACGGAGGGTATGAAAACCTTGTCAAGCTAGAGCAGCAGCGCTTTGGCAATATTTCTCTGGTTAACTCGTAAAATGAACGTTATTTATCCGGCAATTAAAAAATTAACACCATGATTAGCGGAGAGAATTTCCTGAGGGGAAGAACCTGATTAAAAATTTGACGAATTGATGATTAATTAATTTATGACTTCCTTCTACAATCGATATCTTCTTTTCAACTCAGTGGCGCATGTCTCTATCCCATGGTAGCCCGCGCCAAACAAGGCTCCACGTGGCACGTTACATGCAGCAGAATAGGACGTCAGCCGCTGGATTAATAACGTTCAACGAATATTGCCCGCACTCTTTTACATCAGTTGAAACCTTTATGGTACGCCTAGAGTAAAGAAATAAATGGTTCGGATATTATAGGGAGGAGTTAATTTTTAATTAAATCAACTCGATAAGATTATTCCCAAACAATTATGATTTCATCTCTTTACATCTCTTATTCCCGCCCTGTTTCTTTAAAAACAGACCGTGCAGTACCAAATAAACTCACTTAGTTGTTTTTTATGGGATTTTATAAGTAATTCAATTCTAGCTCCTGCGCACCAAATTTTACTCGGAGGTAATGGCAACAGGAACAATAAATCGCCAAAATTAAGATATTAAATCAATAAGTTAGTTAGACACACTGCAAGTAAACACAAAAACTGAGATTAACAACCAAACGCAATCAATGATGGCAAATACCGTGATCCGCTTCCTGTGTGCCGTTTGACTACGCGGCCAAATTCCTACTATGCAAGCGCATCGAATCGGCTAGGCTGTGTCCAGTCATTGACCGTGGTGGCGGCGCAGCCCCGAAGAGCTGGGACCATTTGAAGGTGTCTTCGGTGACGATCCGCTGAGTTTGACCATCCACACCTCACGGCCAGCTTCCAATGACCGCTAGCGACGCTCACGTGCCATTGCCGGACACCGCCTACTTACTTCAGTATCCAGTCACCCGTTTTATGTAGCGATATTATGGCGCATCTGCGCTGTTAAGCCGACGATGTCACGATGCTCACCGTATTCATGGCGATAAGCCTACTGTATAGCAATTGTTTGGCGAGAATATGTTTAAACCATCAGGGTAGCGATGAATTTCTGTTTATATGGATTATTTGCGGCTGAGGCTACCACGGTGGAATAGGCTGCGGCGGATACGCGTTAAACCTGGCTTGGGTTTGTGCGGTTCATCAAAGCTGGCCAACACCAACTCTAGCACCCGTTCAGCCACATCGTGGTGACGCTGTGCTACCGCCAGTACCGGGCACTGCAAAAAGTCCAGCAGTTCATGATCGCCGAAGGTGGCGATCGCCAAATCGGTCGGCAAACGGCCATATTGCTTCAGCGTGACGTCCATGACCCCTTGCAGTAAAGAGAACGAAGTGGTGAACAGCGCCTGCGGCATTGGATGCGTTTTGAGCCATTCGGCAAACAGTGCGCCAGCGGCCTCACGTTCATAACTGCTAGCATAGAGATAATCGACGTGGCGCAGATCATCCTGCCAAGCCTTACGGACCCCCTGCTCACGTAGGAAGCTGACAGAAAGCTCAGGTAGCGCTCCCAGGTATAGCATGCTCTCAGCCGGGAAAGTGCGCAGTTCCTGCGCTAGCGCATAGGCGTCTTCCTGATCGGCTCCCACTACGCTGATGAAATATTGAGGATCCAACGCGCGATCCAAGGCGATGATCGGTAACGAACCGTTGGCCCAGCGTTGATAGAACGGGTGCTCCGGCTGCAAGGCAGTGGAGACTATGAGCGCATCCACTTGGCGTTGCAGCAGATGTTCGATACAACGCATTTCGTTGTCCGCCTGATCTTCCGAACAGGCGATCAACAACTGATAGCCACGCTGACGCGCCTGACGCTCCAGATAGTTGGCGATACGGGTATAACTGGTATTTTCCAAATCCGGTATCACCAAGCCGATAGAGCGAGTTCTTCCGGCACGCAATCCTGCCGCGACAGCATTCGGGTGATAGTTATGTTCCTTGACCACGGCCATCACTTTCTCGACGGTTTTATCGCTGACACGATACCGCTTTGCTTTGCCATTGATGACATAGCTGGCCGTGGTGCGCGAAACACCCGCGAGGCGGGCGATTTCATCCAATTTCACGTTAACCCCTTAATAAAACTGAAAATAGAAGTGAAGATTATATCCAGACTAACCCTGATATCTCGTGTGCTTATTCAATCCAGCCTCTGCGATCTAACAGCAGAAAACTCTGGCTAGCAACCGCTTTTGCCGAAAAATGCCAGCACAATAGGCAAAAAATCATCGCAGAATAACGGGGACAAGCTGCGCCACTGCCACCAGACTATGCCGGTATACCCGTCATACCTGGAATGACATCCGCATTGGCGTATACCCTAAATAATTAGAGTTGCAGCAAGGCGGCAATACAGCGACAAATCGGTCGGAACCCGATTTGAACAACGCTTGCGCGGGGCCGCAGGCTGAACCTCAAAGATGAGGCGCATTAGTCCCCAGGCGCTGACACCCGTCAGTGACTGGGGTGAGAGAGGGAAGCTCACGCATAGGCAACTTAACGTATGACGGGTATAAATTTTTCGCCGCGCGACACGCCAACCAGGCCGAAATATGGCACCGGCTGCGGGTGAATGCCGCCACGTTTTTACGATTGAAGATAACTGAATAGGCTGTGTCCGGTCTTTAGCCATGTCACCGTCGCAACCCCAAAAGCCCGTAATCAAGGCACAGGATACAGGGCTAGTGTTCAAGCCTACCGGCTTTTGGGGCGTAGCCCAAAGGGCTGGAACCATTTGAAGACGACCTTAGGTGACGAACCGCTGATTTGGTGCACCAAACCTCACGGCCACGCCTTGCTGCGCCTGCAAATAACCGCCAGCGGCGCTCGCGGGAAACGGCGGGATACTGCCTAACATAACCTCCAATTCTAAGGCAGGAAAACGGCAAAATGGCCCCACAATAGGAGGTTACTTTTCTGCATAGTTCAGTCTATCCACTCTTAGGTAATGGTAAAAGATGCCCCCGCGCAGCAGTGCGAGCTAAAATTCAGGTTATTTCACCGTACCCACACGAATGGGATGTAGGAACGGTGACAAGGTTTTATGTCGGTGATAAAAGGTGATCTAACAAGCCGGAGCATAATATCAGATAAAAAAGCCAGAAGAAGTTGGCAATGGCAGAATATAACTTCATGTTGATTTTTTCATAAGATACTCAGATCGATATAAAAACGGCTAATTTATCAGCATCAAACTCAAAACAGGGATGATTATTAATTTTTCCACATAGAAATTTATTTAAATGATTGCTATTACATTTCCAAAATAATTCAATATGGATTTATTCTGAATGACCTGCCTCGGTAAGTATAGTTTTCATCCATTGATGCCCTTTATCCCACTCAGAGGATTCATGCCAGGATAGATAGCAGGTGGCTTTATTTTCACACTGGCATAAAGGCACTGCTTTTATTTTCAGTGCTTCAGCTTGTTGCCGTACCAGCCAAGCAGGAGCAATGGCGACCATCTCGGTGAGGGAAACTATCGTCAATACGCTGTATAAATCCGTACACTGCTGGGTCACTGTGCGCTGCATAGCATCATCAATATAGTAGAATTTGCTGAAAGATCCGAAACTCTCCAGAGAAACCACGGCATGCTGTTCCATCAAGGTTTGTTCCAGCGTAATCTGGTTGGTAATTCTTGGGTGCTGCTGCGCTACCACCAGCACCAATTCGTCGTCAAATAATGCTTCACTACGGAACTCCATCGACTCAAAACAGCTATAGCCAATAACAAACTCAACGTTCTGATAGCGCAATTGATGCTCTATATCATTGTTAATGTAGGATTTTATTTTCAATCCAAGCTGGGGTGCTACCTGTTTAACATGATTGATTATAGTTCCCCCCAAGCGTAAATCGAGCGGGCTACAAAGCGATAACGAGAAAGCCCGCTCGCTGCTAATTGGTTCAAACTTGGCACCCAGCAGCTCATTTCTCACCAGTTGCAGCGCTTGACGTACCGGCCCAAAAAGCTGCCTGGCACGCATCGTAGGCTGTATCCCGCGCCCCCGCCGCACAAAAAGCTCATCATTAAACATCACCTTCAGACGTGCAACGGCATTGCTCACCGCCGGTTGCGACATCCCTAATGAATTAGCGGCTCGTGTAATATTTTGCATCTGCATGACCGCATCAAACACGGTCAATAAATTAAGATCAACACTGCGCAAATGAATATCCGCAGATTCTTTAACCATGGTAATCTCTGAATCATATTCAGCCATATCTTACTTACTCCACTAATTCCTGTGTAAATATTCCTGTCCCTATGTAGGAAAAACAATGAGAAACCCCATTGTTTTGTTCCTCCACGACAAAATCCATTACTCCCGCTATCATCCCCCTGTTTCGTCTCTATGGCCTTTACCCGATACAGAGTAGGCAGCAGAGGCATCAGCGCTGTGGATAGTTAATGTCGCCAGTGACAGACTAAGCATCTATCCCATTAGGCTATTTTATTTACCTTTTGGCCCTTGTAAGTGCTCACTATTCTCACGTACTCCCTGTACGCTCCAGTTGTTACACGCTGTCCTGGTTCAAACTGGCTGCAACACCGTACGCCTACTGAGATAGGCGCTAATAAATAGTTAGTAACAATCGATAATACACATTATAAATACTAACTAACCATTTTTTATAAGCTAGGTTATAGAAATACATCACGAAAAATCAAACCACCTAAATCCTTCATGCTATTTATGTAAAAATCGTTATTCTTTTTATTTTAGCGAAAAATCAATAAAATAAATATATAACTTTTAATTGGATTATTTGTGAAATTAATAATACCTTTTGATCATTGACTGCCCCCCTAATCACAGACTTTATTGCTTCATCATAAATTTTAACTCAACAACATGCAGAAGCAATTGCCACCGTATATATTTGACTTATTTATGTTGAGCAGTGCGCAAATCCCTCCTTATCTTTCTCTGAGATGGCTCTTTTTGGCCACTTTCCCTCTGCTCTCCAGGGCCAATTTAGCCGCGCTGAATCACCCACGCATTCAATTAAGTATTGATACTGCCAAAACAATAACGTATCATGTAAGGCAATGAGATAATTTTATGAGAAGCTGAACTCGCATGATCCGTACTCTTCAACTACTAAGCCTACTACTCAACGCATCTTGTTTGCGCGGTATGCTGGTGGATGGAGTAAACAACTAAACTCAGCCCATCATCTCATAAGAACCCGCGCTAACGCGCGGGTTTTTTTTTGCCCGCTTAGCGTGAAATCAACACGATAAGGGATACCTACAATGAGCCAACAAGTCATTATTTTCGATACCACGCTGCGTGACGGTGAACAAGCACTGCAAGCCAGCCTGAGCGTTAAAGAGAAGATTCAAATTGCGATGGCGCTGGAAAGAATGGCCGTCGATGTGATGGAGGTCGGCTTCCCGGTCTCCTCGCCGGGTGACTTCGAATCGGTGCAAAGCATCGCCCGGCAGATCAAAAACAGCCGCGTCTGTGGATTGGCGCGCTGCGTGGATAAAGACATTGATGTCGCCGCCGAAGCACTGTGCGTGGCGGAGGCATTCCGCATCCATGTGTTCCTCGCCACCTCAACGCTGCACATCGAATCGAAATTGAAGCGTTCTTTCGATGAGGTACTGGCGATGGCGGTTCGTTCAGTCAAACGCGCCCGTAACTACACTGACGACGTTGAGTTCTCCTGTGAAGACGCTGGCCGCACGCCGATAGACAACCTGTGCCGGGTGGTAGAAGCCGCCATCAATGCCGGTGCCACCACCATCAATATTCCAGACACCGTCGGCTACACCACACCGAACCAGTTCAGCGGTATTATCACTACGTTGTATGACCGCGTTCCCAACATCGATAAAGCCATTATTTCTGTCCATTGCCACGACGATCTGGGCATGGCGGTCGGTAACTCCATCGCGGCAGTACAGGCCGGCGCACGCCAGGTAGAAGGCACGTTGAATGGCATCGGCGAACGCGCTGGCAACTGCTCGCTGGAAGAAGTGATCATGGCGATCAAAGTGCGCCAGGACATCATGAACGTGCACACCAACATTAACCACCAGGAAATCTTCCGCACCAGCCAGATAGTCAGCCAACTGTGCAATATGCCAATCCCAGCCAACAAGGCTATCGTCGGCTCCAACGCTTTCGCCCACTCCTCCGGCATCCACCAGGATGGCGTGCTGAAGAACCGCGAAAACTACGAAATCATGACCCCGCAGTCGATCGGCCTGAAGGAGGTGCAGTTGAACCTGACCTCCCGCTCTGGCCGCGCAGCGGTAAAACACCGCATGGAAGAGATGGGCTACCAGGAGCAGGACTACAACCTGGACAGCCTGTATGCCGCTTTCCTGAAGCTGGCCGACAAAAAAGGCCAGGTGTTCGATTACGATCTGGAAGCCTTGGCTTTCATTAACAAGCAGCATGAAGAGCCGGAGCATTTCAGTTTGGACTACTTCAGCGTGCAGTCCGGCAGCAGCATTATGGCCACCGCGTCGGTGAAATTGATCTGCGGCAGCGAAGAGAAAACCGAGGCGGCCACTGGCAATGGCCCGGTTGACGCGGTCTATCAGGCGATCAACCGCATCACCGGCTACCCGATAGAACTGGTGAAATACCAACTGACTGCCAAAGGCCAGGGCCGCGATGCGTTGGGCCAGGTGGATATCGTGGTGTCCTACAACGGCCGCCTCTTCCACGGTGTGGGTCTGGCGACCGACATCGTCGAATCCTCCGCCAAGGCGATGGTTCACGTATTGAATAATATTTGGCGCTCACAGCAGGTAGAAAAAGAAAAACAGCGCTTGCAGCAAAGCACCCATCAAAATAATCAGGAAACGGTGTGAACATGACGAAGACTTACCCTATTGCCGTCTTGCCCGGAGACGGAATCGGCCCAGAAGTAATGGCTCAGGCACACAAGGTGCTGGACGCGGTGCGCCAGCGCTTTGATATGCGCATCACCACCGCCGAGTATGACATTGGCGGCATCGCCATCGATCGCCACGGCAGCCCGTTGCCGCCAGCAACTCTCGCCGGCTGCCAGCAGGCCGAGGCGATCCTGTTCGGTTCAGTAGGCGGCCCGAAGTGGGAACACTTGCCACCGGACGAGCAGCCTGAGCGCGGCGCTCTACTGCCACTACGCAAACACTTCAAGCTGTTCAGCAACCTGCGTCCTGCTCGTTTGTACCAGGGGCTGGAAGCGTTCTGCCCGCTGCGCGCCGACATTGCTGCCCGCGGTTTCGATATCCTGTGCGTACGCGAACTGACTGGCGGCATCTACTTTGGTCAGCCGAAAGGCCGCGAAGGCCAAGGCATGCAGGAGTACGCCTTTGATACCGAGGTGTATCACCGATACGAGATTGAACGCATCGCGCGCATCGCCTTCGAGTCCGCCCGCAAACGCCATAGCAAGGTCACCTCGATCGATAAGGCCAATGTGCTGCAAAGCTCGATCCTGTGGCGTGAAGTCGTCAATCAGGTTGCCAAAGACTACCCAGAGGTGTCACTGACACACATGTACATCGACAACGCCACCATGCAGTTGATTAAAAATCCATCGCAGTTCGATGTGCTGCTGTGCTCCAACCTGTTTGGCGACATCCTATCCGACGAGTGCGCGATGATCACCGGCTCAATGGGCCTGCTGCCATCAGCCAGCCTGAACGAGCAAGGCTTTGGCCTATACGAACCGGCGGGTGGTTCAGCGCCGGACATCGCCGGTAAGGGCATCGCCAACCCAATCGCCCAGATCCTGTCCGCCGCCCTGCTGCTGCGTTACAGCCTGGGTGCTTTTGATGCCGCCGATACCGTGGAGCGCGCCATCAACCAGGCGCTGGAACAAGGCTACCGCACCGCCGATCTGGTCGGCGAGGGTAAAGCCGTCAGCACCGATGAAATGGGCGACATCATCGCCCGCTTTGTAACTCAGGGGGCATAACATGGCAAAAACCTTATATCAGAAGCTGTACGACGCCCACGTGGTGTACGAAGCGCCAAACGAGACGCCACTGCTGTATATTGACCGTCATCTGGTGCATGAAGTGACCTCGCCGCAAGCCTTCGATGGCCTGCGTGCTATGGGCCGCAAGGTGCGCCAACCGGGCAAGACCTTCGCCACCATGGATCACAACGTTTCGACCCAAACCAAAGACATTAACGCCAGCGGCGAGATGGCGCGCATCCAAATGCAGGCGTTGATCAAGAACTGCGCGGAATTTGGCATCACGCTGTATGACCTGAACCACCCGTTCCAGGGCATCGTGCATGTGATCGGCCCTGAACAGGGCATCACACTGCCAGGCATGACCATCGTCTGCGGCGATTCCCACACCGCCACCCACGGTGCCTTCGGTTCATTGGCGTTCGGCATCGGCACCTCCGAGGTGGAGCATGTGTTGGCTACTCAGACGCTGAAACAGGGTCGTGCCAAAACCATGAAGATTGAGGTGACCGGTATTGCCGCCATAGGCATTACCGCCAAGGACATCGTGCTGGCGGTGATCGGCAAAATCGGTAGCGCTGGCGGTACTGGCCATGTGGTGGAATTCTGCGGTAATGCGATCGAAGCGCTGAGCATGGAAGGCCGTATGACGCTGTGCAACATGGCGATCGAAATGGGTGCCAAAGCAGGGTTGGTGGCACCAGACGACACCACCTTCGATTACCTGAAAGGTCGGCAGTTTGCGCCGACCGACGGCAACTGGGCACTGGCGGTCAGTTACTGGCGTACGCTGAAGTCCGACGACGACGCTCAATTCGATACCCTGGTCACCCTGCGTGCCGAAGACATTGCGCCACAGATCACTTGGGGCACCAACCCAGGCCAAGTGATCGCCGTCAACCAGGCCATTCCACTGCCAGAATCGTTCAGCGATCCGGTCGAGCGTGCCTCTGCTGAGAAAGCACTGGCATATATGGATCTGGAACCGGGCATCAAACTGACCGAGGTGCCGATCAACAAAGTGTTCATTGGTTCTTGCACCAACTCACGCATTGAAGATTTGCGCGCGGCGGCGGTGATCGCCAAGGGGCATAAGGTTGCCCACGGCGTACAAGCGATCGTAGTGCCAGGCTCCGGCCCAGTAAAGGCACAGGCAGAAGCCGAGGGCCTGGATAAAATTTTTATTGAAGCCGGTTTTGAATGGCGTCTGCCAGGATGCTCAATGTGCCTGGCAATGAACAACGACCGCCTAAACCCAGGCGAACGCTGTGCATCCACCAGCAACCGTAACTTCGAAGGGCGTCAGGGGCGCGGTGGGCGTACCCACCTGCTCAGCCCGGCGATGGCCGCTGCGGCTGCCATCGCTGGCCATTTCGCCGATATCCGCGATATTCACCAAAGGGGCTAACATGGCTAAATTTACTCAACACACCGGTTTAGTAGCACCGCTTGATGCTGCTAATGTTGATACCGATGCCATCATTCCCAAACAGTTCTTACAGAAAGTCACCCGCACCGGTTTCGGCCAGCATCTGTTTAACGACTGGCGCTTCCTCGACGATGCAGGCCAGCAGTCAAACCCGGAGTTCGTGCTGAACAAACCGCGTTATAAAGGGGCCAGTATCCTGCTGGCACGGGAAAACTTTGGCTGTGGATCTTCGCGTGAGCATGCACCTTGGGCATTGACTGATTACGGCTTTAAGGTGGTGATTGCACCGAGCTTCGCCGATATCTTCTACGGCAACGCGTTCAACAACCAGCTACTGCCAGTCACCCTGAGCGAACAGCAGATCGATGAGCTGTTCAAGCAGGTGGCGAGCAACGAAGGCATTGAGTTCATGGTCGATTTGGAGCACCAAACGGTTAATGCTGGCGGCAAAAGCTACCCGTTCAAGATCGACAGTTTCCGCCGCCACTGCATGCTCAATGGGCTGGATAGCATCGGCCTGACGCTACAGCGCGAAGCGGATATCTCCCATTTTGAGGCACAACAGCCAGCGTTTTTGCACTGATCATCTTCTCATAGCCTAAATAATCGGTGCTGCGGCAAGTCAGCCAGGCCCCTAGAGCCTAATGGGATAGGCTCTTAGTGACCGGGGAGTGACAAATCTGCCGGGAGCAGATTTGAACGCTGCCTGCAGCGACCGAAGGGACGAGGCCCAGGGCTGGGCCGAATAACATACGCAGCAGTTGCTTCAAGTATGACGGGTATTACCAGTAACCCAGCCACTTCCACCAAGCCCCGCCGATTACCATCCAGATCAGCAGGTTAATCGCGCCCATCACAAACCCGGTTTTCCACCACTCACCCAACGTGACATAGTTGGAGCCAAAAATAATCGGTGCGGTGCCAGTGCCATAATGGGTCAGCGACATCATCAATGAGGAAGAAAACGCCAAAATCAGCGCCAGCAGTGCTGGCGGTGCACCAAGCGCAATCCCAGCAGTGAGGAAAGCGGCAAACATCGCGGTGACGTGCGCGATGGTGCTGGCAAAGAAGTAATGAGAATACAGATAGATAATGATCAACAGCACGGTACCACCTACCCAACTCATGCCCATTTGGTCAATACCTTTGCCCACAGTCTGCGATAGCCAGTCGATCAACCCCAACTTACCGAGGAAGCTGGCCATCATCACCAGCGCCGAGAACCACACCACAGTATCCCAGGCACCTTTGTGTTTCAGCACGTCCTGCCAGCTCAGCACGCCGGTCGCCAATAGCGCTGCCAGACCAATCAGCGCCGCCGTAGTCGGGTTGACTGTCAGCGCCGGGCCGAAAATCATCGCCGGAATGCCCGCCCACAACAGCAGCAGCAGCGTGAACACCGCCAGGGTGATTTTCTCCGGCAGCGTCAACGCCCCCAGTTCCTGTAGTTTGTCGCGAGCGAAACGCGGCGCATCCGGGGTGCTTTTCACCTCAGGCGGATACAGCAGGTAAACCACCAGCGGCATGACGAACAAAGAGCAAAGCCCCGGCACCAGCGCGGCTACCGCCCACATCGACCAGGAAAGCTCGACGCTGCCGGACGTACCTTTGGCAATCAGGCTAACGATCAGCGGATTAGAGGCAGTGGAGGTAATAAACATCGCCGAGGTGATCGGGTTAATGTTGTAGTTCACCAACGACAGATAGCGGCCCATGATGCCAGAGGTATTCAGTTCAGGTTTAGAGCCGAGGCTTTCAGCGATCGATTTCATGATCGGGTGGATAATGCCGCCGCCGCGCGCAGTATTGCTGGGGGTAATCGGTGCCAGAGTCAATTCTGCCAGCGTCAGCGCATAGGCGATGCCCAGCGTCTTTTTGCCAAACAGCGAAATGAAATAGTAGCCAATGCGCGCACCCAGCCCGGTTTTGTTCAGACTAAGGGAGATCATGATTGAAAAACCAATCAACCAGATCAACTGGTTGGAAAATCCGCTCAGCGCATCGTCCAACGCCGCGCCCGGATTGTCGGGATGAGTGACACTAGTAACAGCCACCAGCGCAATGGCGATCACCGCAACGGCACCGATCGGCATCGCCTTACCGATGATGGCAATGATGGTGCCGACAAACAGCGCCAGCAACTGCCAGGCGTTAGCGGCAACGCCTGCCGGCACTGGGATAAGGAACCAAATAATCAATGCAGCAGCAACGGCGCACAGTGAAGGAACAGGTCTGAGCGGTGTCAGTGTATCCATAACGTACCCACTTTTTTCTAAACGGATCGGCATCTCAAGCAAGATGGAAAAGAGCGCAGCAATCGCACTCGGTGCCCGCATAGCTTGGCTGTGTGGCGCATCATTCTCAATGATATAGGTCAATAATGCCAACGTTTCTCAGACGTCCCGCACCCGGGTGCTCATCCACAGCGCTGCCACTGCCAGCAGCGCTGCCAGCCAGTAAACTGCATAGTGACCCAGATTTTCCACCAGTGCTCCCTGTAATACACCCGCCAAGATCACCCCGGTAGAAATGCTATTGGTAAACAACGTCGTCGCAGCACCTGGCCGCCCCGGCATCAGATCCTGGAAATAGAGCATGCCGATACCCGCGACGATGCCGATAAAGATGGCATTGAGTAACTGCAACGCCATCAGCGCCGACCGACCATTGAACACCACTAACCCGGCGTAGAACAGCACCCCAGCCAGCACCGCAAACAGCATCATGTTGCGCTTGCCGAAGTACCTGACACAGTAACCCGCCAGCAACATCGCTGGGATCTCCAATCCGGCTGCGGTACCCATCAGCACCCCCGCCAGGTTCTCCGGCAAGCCGAGATCGGCGGTGATGTACAGCGGCATGTCGATGATGTACATGGTGTTGCAAGTCCACATCAGCATTGAGGCGATAAACAAAAGACGCACATCGCGGTTGCGCCAAGCGTTGGCAGGAGCGATCAGCACAGTAGTACCGCCCTGCAAGGTATTGTCCATCGCCTTCGCACGCGGTACCGAGGGCAAGGTGAACCCGACCAGCAACGAACAGACGACAAAGGTAGCAGCAGCTATCAGAAACATTCTGGTGAAACCGTAGTTCAGCGCCAACGCAAACGACAGCGGCGGGCCGATCACCCACGCCAGCGACAGTTGAGCGCGCATCACCGAACTGAACATCACCACCTCACGCGCTTCATTGTCAGCGTATTCCCGCGCCAAAGCGAAAATTTGCGGCATCGCGGTATTGGCGATCGCCGCCATCAACACCCCCAGGGTGATCAGCGTCAGATAGTCACGGTTGAAGGCGAACAGCAAGCAATTGCCGACGGCCATCACGCAACACAGCAAAATTAACCTACGCCGATCGCCGCGAGTATCGGAACGTTTAGCCAACAGGAAGCTGACCAGGATGCCAGCCACCGCGTTGGCGGTATAGAACAACCCGACCCATAGCGGCCGCACTTTCACCTCAGTGGTCAGGAACAGACTCAGCGTCGGTGCCTGTAACGCGCCAGCGATGCCGGAAAGAAAGGCGATCAGCAGGAAAGCGGCAAAGATGGGATTAAAGCGTTGGGACAACCAATTGGGGCGTTTCATATCTTCTCTTAGTCAGTGCTCTTAGAAGTGAAAACCTTAGGATAGCTGATGTAAATTGCAAGAAGATGAACGCCTGACAGGATAAAAAAACCTGTGGGTTGCCCCACTGGCTGGCGAAACAGCCGCATTACTCAGAAACTCTTTTGCTCTTCGTATTTCAAATCATAGCGTTGTTGGATTTTCTCCCCTTGCCGCCTAGCTAAGGTATGAAATCCATTGGGCATCACTTTGTTGCCTTATCACAGAGGCTCGCGATACTGTTTGTCCTTCATGTCAAGGCTGTAGTCATTTGACCCGCAGCAAGGTGCGGGTCGTGAGGTGTAGTGGGCCAAATGAGCGGCGGGTAACACAGGCCTAGTTTACGTTGTCGGGCTTGCCCATAGCCCACTATTGGCCGCCCCCTCCGTCGGGATAACGGGTTGTTGGGTCTGCTGCGGTGTCAGATTCAACGGTGGGATACGGCCTAAGATCCCACTGGAGCAGGTGAGCCAGCATCTCCAGCCGTGCCTGTTCTGGCACCACCCCCAACCAATCAGCGTGCTGGCGGCGCACCGCACTGAAATAGCGCTGATAAAACTGTTTTGACAAGAAAGTTTTCATTATTCGCCCTCCCCCGTTCGTTGAGGAAAATTGTCGGCGTAATATGGGAAAAGATAAATTGACGAATTGACACAGGAGTATTCCTCTTTTATGTCCACTTCCAGATTGCAGCAGCAGTTCATCCGCTTGTGGCAGCGCTACCATGGCAAGACCACCGAAACCACGCTTCAGCAGTTGGCAGACGTGCTCAAGTGCTCGCGGCGTCATATGCGTTCGCTGCTGAACACCATGCAGCAGCGGGATTGGCTCACCTGGCAAGCGGAACCGGGGCGCAGCAAGCGTTCTCTCCTCACCTTCCATTACACCGGCCTGGCGTTGCAGCAGCAGTGGGCTGAAGAGTTACTGGATCAAGATCGCATCGATCAGTTGGTACAGTTGGTCGGCAATAAAAATGAGCTTCGCCAAATGCTGTTATCCCAACTCGGCCGCCGCTTTCGCCAAGGAAAACACATTCTACGGGTGCTCTACTATCGCCAACTGTACAACCTGCTGCCCGGCTCAGCACTGCGGCGTTCGGAAACACACTTGGCTCGGCAGATCTTCAGCGGTTTGACGCGGATAAATGAGGAAAATGGGGAACCAGAATCAGATCTTTCCCATCACTGGCAAGTCTTGACGCCACTACACTGGCGTTTTTATCTGCGTCCAGCGATTCGTTTTCACCACGGTCGCGAATTGGAGATGGAAGATGTCATCCGTTCGCTCACCCGCCTGATGCCGCAGCCACTGTTTTCACACATCAAGCATGTGACATCACCATCCCCTCACGTCATCGATGTGCATCTGCACAGCCCCGATTACTGGCTACCATGGTTATTGGGCAGCGTGCATGCGATGATCCTGCCGCGTGAATGGCAAAGCCTGCCGGATTTCGCCCGCCACCCGATCGGCACTGGGCCGTATAGCATGGTGCGTAACCACCACAGCCAAATGAAGATCCACGCCTTCGACGACTATTTTGGCTACCGGGCGCTGATCGACGAAGTGAATATCTGGGTACTACCAGAATTGACTGAAGAGCTGATGCACTCCGGCGTACAATTGCAGGGTGACGACACCAGCAAAAACGAGCTGGAAAGCCGACTGGAGGAAGGCTGTTATTTTCTGCTGTTCGATCAACGCTCACCGCTGGCGGCCGATGCGGCTATCCGTAGTTGGCTGTGCGCACTGCTCAACCCGATTTCCCTGTTGAACAACGCCGAGACTGTCTATCAACGCTACTGGTCGCCCGCCTACGGCCTGCTGCCGCGCTGGCATCATAACCGTACATTGACGCAACAGCCGAAACCGCCAAGCCTGAGCGCGCTGACGATCACCTATTTCAACGAGCACTCGGAGTTCCACGCCATCTGTCAAACCATCAAACCGCTGCTGGCACAACACGGCATCACATTGAGGGTACAGAGCGTGGATTACCCCACCTGGCACCAAGGCAAAGCGCAGAGCGATCTGTGGCTCGGCAGCGCCAACTTCACCCTACCGTTGGCGTTCTCGCTGTTCGCCACTCTGTATGAGATGCCGTTGATGCAGCACTGCATGAGTGAGGATCTGGCCGAGCAAGCCGCACTGTGGCGCGCCAACAGCCTGCCGCTGGCAGCGTTCTGCCAACGGTTGGTCAGCAGCCACCTGTTACATCCGCTGTTTCACCACTGGCTGCAATTACACGGCCAGCGCAGCATGCGCGGTGTGCGCATGAACACCCTCGGCTGGTTTGACTTCAAATCTGCCTGGTTTGCACCGTCAGAGGACTAAATGCGGTTCTTAGCGCCTTTCACTTGCATCGGTTAGTCTTTACAATGGTGCCGTCTCATCGGGGTGCGGAAAAGGGGCTGGCCCTTTTCTGCTGAGAGCACACCCGTCGAACCTGATCCGGTCAATACCGGCGGAGGGATTTGAGCCTAGCGACCCAGCCTCACCGCCTCGCCCCCTCAGATACCCTTGCCCTTTTATTTTTCAGGAGTGCAAAGTGGTCAAAAAAAAATACCTGCCCTGTTTACTGCTGCTGTGCGCCGCATCGGCGCTCGCCAAGCCGACACTGACGGTTTATACCTATGATTCCTTCGCCGCCGACTGGGGCCCCGGCCCAGCAGTGAAAAAAGCCTTCGAGGCCGACTGCGGCTGCGAATTGCAATTCGTCACACTGGCAGACGGCGTATCGCTGTTGAACCGTCTGCGCATGGAAGGCAAAAATAGCGCCGCCGACGTGGTGCTTGGGCTGGACAACAACCTGCTGCAAGCGGCGCAGCAAACCGACCTGTTCGCACCGAGCGATGTGGATACCAGCAAACTGACCGTACCGGGGGGCTGGCAGGATAAAACCTTCGTGCCCTACGACTACGGCTACTTTGCCTTCGTCTACAACAAGGACAAACTGAAAAACCCGCCTAAAAGCCTGCAAGAACTAGTGAGCCGTGACCAACACTGGCGGGTAATTTACGAAGATCCGCGCACCAGTACCCCTGGTCTTGGCCTGCTGCTATGGATGCAAAAAGTCTATGGCGAAAAAGCGCCAGAGGCCTGGCAACAACTGGCGAAAAAAACCGTCACCGTCACTAAGGGTTGGAGCGAAGCTTATGGCCTGTTCCTCAAGGGCGAAGCCGATCTGGTGCTCAGCTACACCACTTCCCCGGCCTACCACCTGATCAAAGAAAAAAAAGACAGTTATGCCGCCGCCCAATTCAGCGAAGGCCACTATCTTCAGGTCGAGGTTGCCGGCAAACTCAAGGCCAGCAAACAGCCTGCGTTGGCGAAGCGCTTCATGCAGTTTATGGTGACGCCAGCATTCCAGAGCAGCATCCCTCTCGGCAACTGGATGTATCCCGTCATCGACACCCCACTGCCGATCGGCTTTGAACAGATGACCACTGTGCAAACCACACTGCAATACCGCACCGACGAAGTGGCTAAACATCGCGGCAATTGGGTTCGGGCATGGCAAACCGCCGTCAGCCACTGATCCCCATTTGGTGGTGGCCTGGGTTGTTGGCCGCAGGTCTGATCCTGACCATCGCCACGCTGGCGCTCGGCTCACTGTGGCACTATGCACCAGAAAGCGACTGGCGCAACTTGTGGCAGGACAGCTACCTATGGCATGTGGTGCGCTTCACCTTCTGGGAGGCACTGCTGTCGGCACTGCTCTCGGTGCTGCCCGCCATCTTACTGGCGCGGGCGCTGTATCGCCGCCGTTTCCCTGGTAGGCAGTGGCTGCTTAGGCTATGCGCCATGACGTTGGTGCTGCCGGTGCTAGTGGCGGTGTTCGGGCTACTCAGCGTCTATGGCCAGCAGGGCTGGCTGGCCACGTTGTGCAGTTGGCTGGGTGTTAACTACAGCTTCTCGCCCTACGGTTTACGGGGCATTTTACTGGCGCACCTCTTTTTTAACCTGCCGCTAGCCAGCCGCCTGCTGTTGCATGCGCTGGAGAATATACCGGTCGAACAGCGCCAACTGGCGGTTCAGCTCGGTATGAACAGTTGGCAGCAGTGGCGCATTGTCGAATGGCCAGCGCTGCGCCGCCAACTCCTGCCGAGCGCTGCACTGATCTTTATGCTGTGCTTCGCCAGCTTCGCCACAGTGCTGGCGCTGGGCGGCGGGCCGCAGGCCACCACCCTGGAATTGGCGATCTATCAGGCGTTGAGCTACGACTACGATCTCAGCCGCGCCGCGCTGCTGGCACTGATCCAGTTGGGCTGCTGCCTGGGGCTGGTGCTGCTCAGCCAGCAACTGAGCCGCGCATTGCCGGTGGGCAACACCCATGCCCACCACTGGCGCAACCCGGCAGACAGCCAGTGGTGCCGCATCGTCGATGGCCTGCTGATCGCCGCCGCCCTGTTGCTGCTGCTGCCGCCACTGCTGGCGGTGATGACCAACGGCATCAACCAGGCGCTGGCAAGCGTGTTGCAGCAGCCGCAGCTATGGCAGGCGCTAATGACCTCGCTGCGCATCGCGCTCGGTGCCGGGTTATTGTGCGTGGCGCTGACCCTGATGTTGCTATGGAGCAGCCGTGAGCTAAAGCTACGGCAACGGCTCCGTTGGAGCCAGACACTGGAGCTGAGCGGCATGGTGATCCTGGCAATGCCGGGCATCGTACTGGCTACCGGCTTCTTCTTGCTGCTCAGCCATACCCTTGGAGTGCCACAGTCACCCTACGCACTGGTGATCCTCAGCAACGCGCTGATGGCGCTGCCCTATGCGCTGAAGGTGTTGGAAAACCCGATGTGTGATCTGGCCGAACGCTACAACCTGCTATGTCTGTCACTGGACATACACGGCTGGCAACGGCTGCGGCTGATTGAACTGAAAGCGCTACGCCAGCCGCTGGCACAAGCGCTGGCTTTCGCCTGCGTGCTGTCCATCGGCGATTTCGGCGTGGTCGCCTTGTTTGGCAACGCGCATTTCCGTACCTTGCCTTTTTACCTGTACCAGCAGATGGGTGCCTACCGCAGTCACGATGGCGCAGTGACTGCGCTGCTGTTGCTGTTGCTATGTTTCCTGCTGTTTACCCTGATCGAACGTTTACCAGGCCGCTCAGCCCTATAGATTTCAAGGTGCTGCAAGGTGGCAACTGAGCGACAAATCGGTCGGAAAACGAGTTGAATGCCACAAAGCGGCAACTTGAAAGATGAAGGACATATGCTGACGCTTGAAAAACTGACCTATCGCTATGAACATCTAGCCATGTGCTTTGACCTGTGCATCCAGCCGGGTGAGCGCGTTGCGGTGCTAGGGCCAAGCGGTGCAGGGAAAAGCACCCTGCTAAGCTTGATCGCCGGATTTTTGCCAACCACCAGTGGCAAGCTGGTGCTTAACGGCGCAGATCACACCGTCACGCCGCCAGCCAAACGCCCGGTATCGATGCTGTTTCAAGAAAATAACCTGTTCGCTCACCTAACGGTGGCGCAGAATATTGGCCTGGGTCTGGATCCCGGCCTGCACCTGAGCGCGGATCAACAGCAGCAACTGGCGCAGATCGCCCGTCAGGTGGGGTTGGAAGAACAGTTGCCGCGTTTACCATCGCAGTTGTCCGGTGGTCAGCGGCAGCGTGCTGCCCTGGCACGTTGCCTGATCCGCCAACGGCCGATCCTGCTGCTCGACGAACCTTTCTCGGCGCTTGATCCAGCGCTACGCCATGAGATGCTGCAACTGTTGCTGGCTGTGTGCGAACAGCGCAAGCTGACGCTACTGATGGTGTCGCACAATCTGGAGGACGCCGTGCGTATCGCGCCGCGCACACTGCTGGTGGTGGATGGCCGCATCGATTACGACGGCTCAACACAGGCTCTGCTGGACGGCAACGCGCCAGAAGCCTGGGTATTGGGTATTTCGAGCAAAGCGTGATCGTAAGGTACATTTTTATGCGTGCGGCGGGGGCTGGCGACCCGCCGCCCTTCCTGAGCAATCCAGCTAGGCAGGAAGGAGAGCGCTGCTTGAAAGATCAACCAGACAGCACTTGCCACAGCAGATGCTAAGACACTGGCATCTGCTGCTGGTTCAGCAAGTAGCCGCCGGTAAGCACCGCCAGCCAACTCAGCGAGCAGGTAACGCGCAGCCACCCCGGCGATAGCCAACGACTCAACCGATCATCGCGGCGCTTATCTTGGTGCCACCCGCGCCAACTCAACCAGGCTGTCAGCCCGATCAGCACCGCCAGCGCCAATAGCAGCGTAAGCGTTGCGCCAACTCACATGGTTTTTGCATTTTTTTTTGGGGGGGGGGATAAACTCATTACCACTATCAGACGAAATGATTTTCTGGGTAAGGCAACAGTTCACACAACCGGCTGTTAGGCCAAGTGCGCTCAGCAGGCCGCCTCCTGAATGTCCGGCTGGGTAAACAGTGTCTGGTACCCGGTGTATGAGGTGAAGCAGGCTTGTTTGGGCGGAATTTGATACCGCATTCTTTTAATTCTTCCTATACCTTAACGGCAAAAAACTCTCTTTCCCGCTCCGTCTGGAACCACTGTATTGAGAAAGGCATTTCTTCAATAACACAATTGATAAAATCCAGCGTGTTTACAGCTGTGCGACGTGAGTAAAGCCTTAATACCCTGTCGCGAATAAAATCAGCTTTCTGTCGAAATTTAACCACTGGCTTAATCTGATTCTGGCTAACAACCTTATGGATCGTTGCCATCGCCAAAGAGATTGAATGAAGCCACTTGAACTCGCGTTGGATCCGCCTGGCACCCAAATTCTACTGTGAACGTGACTCCAGAACAGCGCTGACTTCGTCTGGGCCGGTTTTAGTTGATGGTAAGCTTCTAGGGCGACAGCTATGGCTTTCCAGACCAACCATTCCCTGTGCCAGATACCTGCGCCTCCATTTACGTAATGTGGGAGGCGAAATATCACAGCGACAGCATACTAACTCCGCATCACCAGACGTTTCATAGAGTTTTACTCGCGGTAATCACAGCTGAATTTCCCTGTTCATCGTGAGGTATTATAGTGAAACGATGTCCATGAATGACACAGGTTATCTTATGCGGGCAGTGATCCGCCCTATTTTAATTATTTCGAATCGCCCTAGCCGTTTGCTGTAAGAGCTTATAGCTCTCATAGCGTGACTGGTGCGTCTGGCGATAAGCCTCTTGTGGCTCGAATTGCCTGTCCAGTTTAGTCATTAGCGTCATAGCTTCATGCACGGTTGATGCAACATCCCCGGCTACAGCACCCAAAATCGCTGAACCCAGCAACACCGGTTCGCTACATTGCGTAGTGATAATGGGCTGCTGGCAGGCATCGGCCAGCAGTTGACGTACCAACGGATGTTGCCCTGCACCACCGCTAATGACTATCTTATCAGTCTTGACTCCTTGCTGATGTTGAGCATCTATAATCTGCCGCAGCCCGTAGCCTATCCCACAAAGCCCGGCGATATACAGTGCAATTAAATTGTCCAAGTCGCGTTCCATCCCTAACCCGGCAATAACAGCTCTGGCCTCAGGATCAGCAAACGGTGCACGATTACCTAAAAACTCCGGAACCACATGTAGACCTCGGGCCAGTTCGATAGCGCGGGAAGGATCGGTAATTTTAGCCAGTGCCAAATCCGCAAGGTATACTGGCAAAGGAACATTAAGCGCCTGCGCCTGTTCTTTTGCTTCGCCAGCAGCAGGGTGGAAGGTTGCGAGCTGATCGATAGCCGCTCCGGCAACACTCTGACCACCTTCGCTTAACCACATACCCGGAACCATTGCTGAATAGTACGGACCCCATACGCCCGGAATATAGACCGGGTTTTCTGTCGATGTCATGGTGCAGGCAGAAGTACCAAAAACCCAGGCAAGATTATGCAGCGCACCATTATCAATCCCCGCTGTGCCAATACCCCCCGCATGTGCGTCAATCATGCCGATGGCAACAGGGGTGCCGACAGGCAATCTCATTTCATCAGCCGCCATGGCGCTTAAGCCTTGTCCACAAGGCGTTCCCGGCTCTTTGATATTCTGGCCGATACGTACAAATTCTTCATCTGCCAGCTCATTAAGACCAATGATGCGGAAGTAGTCTGGCTCCCAACGTTTTTCGTGCGCCAAGTAGGTCCATTTGCAGGTTACTGTGCAAGTTGAACGAACCAAATCACCGGTCGCGCGCCAAGTGAGAAAGTCTGCCAGGTCGAAGAATTGCCATGCGCTATCATAGATTTCCCTGCGGTTCTCTTTCAGCCACAGGATTTTTGGGGTTTCCATCTCCGGTGACATTTTGCCGCCGACATACTGTAATACCGGGTGTTGAGTCTCGTTAATGCGTTCGGCCTGCTCAGTTGCGCGGTGATCCATCCAGACAATGATATTACGTTCTGGTTGCGTGATATCCCCAACCGGCAGCGGTTCACCGCCTCGACCCAGCACAACGAGTGAACAGGTCGCACCAAAGCCAATACCGCTTACGCTTGCTGGCGCTACACCCGCAGCGCCAACTGCTTCACCAATGCTCTGGCATACAGTCTGCCAGATTTCGTTACTGGACTGCTCAACTTTGTTGCCTGCACTACGAAACGTTGTAATAGGGCGCGTAGCATGGGCAAGTAAATGCCCAGAAAGATCGAAAATCCCAGCGCGCACACTGCCCGACCCAACATCGACGCCAATGACAGTATTTTTTTCTACGGCTTTATTTTTCATCTTCATAGCCCGTTTATTTGGAATTACAAATCCATACTATTTGGCAGTATTACCAAATCGCGAACGGTCACGTTTTTATTGCGGGTAACCATAAACAGCACGGACTCAGCAACTTCAATGGGCTGCATCAGGCTGCCATTTGCCAACGCTTCTTCCATTTTCTCTTTCGGCCAGTCGTCGAGGAGGGCAGTAACTACCGGGCCTGGTAACACTGCGCCTACACGTACACCATATTGTGCAACCTGGCGACGGGTGGAGTGAACAAAGGCCTGTACTGCAAATTTTGACGCGGTATAAATTGGCTCCCAGATAACCGGCACCACACCGGCAACTGAACTGGTGAAGATGATATCGCCTGATTTCTGTGCGATCAGATGAGGTAGAACGGCACGCACGCTACGAAATGCAGCGTTAATATTAAGATTCAGCACGCGATCCCAAACATCAGGATCACCTTCTGCAATCGGGCCGCCGATATAGGCTCCGGCATTGGCATGGAAGATATCCAAACGTCCCGCGCGTTCCAGAATGCCCTCAAGAATTTTATCGACCTGCTGTGACTGCATCAGATCGACGACCAGTGGAAATGCATTTTCACCCATTTCAGTCGTCAATTTCTCCAGTTTTTCACCGTCGCGGTCAATAAGTACAACTTTAGCGCCGGCAGCCAGTAAAGTTCTGGCACATGCAAGACCAATACCGGAAGCTGCACCTGTGATGGCCGCAGTTTTACCGCTGAGAGAGTTATTCTTAGAGGGTATGGTATTTTTCATTTTATAATCCTCTTCAGTGGGCCAGAATTTTGGGATGTCGTCATTTTTGCTCAATCGATAGAGCAGAATTAGCACCAGATGATATTTGCGACAAGCACAATTAGACATGGAGAGAAAAATTTGTGATGCACGCCAGGAATACGAAGAAAATTACCATTTACGATT
The DNA here is from genome assembly GCF_000821185.2 of Serratia symbiotica. Lineage (NCBI taxonomy): Bacteria > Pseudomonadati > Pseudomonadota > Gammaproteobacteria > Enterobacterales > Yersiniaceae > Serratia > Serratia symbiotica. Next base: position 2,748,827 of record NZ_CP050855.1, read on the forward strand.
TGGCGGAACTGACGGGCGTTTCAGCGAGTGCAGTAAGCGCAATTCTTAACGGCACCTGGAAGAAGCGCCGCATCAGCGCAAAACTGGCAGAGAAAGTCACGCAGATTGCGCAGGAACAAGGATATGCCGTCAATCGGCAGGCCAGCTTGCTGCGAAAAGAAAAATCACGTGTTATCGGCATGATTGTGCCGAAATACGACAACCGCTACTTCGGTTCAATCGTTGAAAAATTTGAAGAGATGGCGCGTGAGCGCGGCCTGTTTCCTATCATTACGTGCACCCGTCGCAACCCGGACCTGGAACTTGATGCGGTCCGTACCCTGCTTTCCTGGCAGGTTGAATGGGTTATTGCGACAGGGGCGACGCGGGCGGATGAAATTTCTAAACTCTGCACTCAGGCTGGCGTACATACTTTAAACCTCGATTTGCCTGGAACATTGGCACCTTCGGTTATTTCCGATAACTATGACGGCGCAAAGTTACTCACTGAACGTATTTTGATTAATACCCAAAAGCGTTTCGGAAAAAAAATTCCGCTAACGTTTGTCGGTGGACGACGCAATGACCATAACACGCGTGAGCGTCTGCGGGGTTTTCGCGATGCACATCAAGAAGCGGGGCTAGTGGTTTGCGCGAAGAGTATTTTTATCGACGGCTATTCACCAAAACATGTTCAGGAAACGCTGACAGCATTTACTCCCCCAGAAAATGGCGTCTATGGTTTGTTTGTTAATTCGACTATATCGTTGGAAGGTGTAGTTCAGTGGTTGGCTGCGCGTGGGCAAACAGGGGAGCGACAACCGCCGATGGGCTGCTTTGACTGGGATCCTTTTGTCCCATTACTGGGGCATGATATCGATATGGTCAGGCAGGATGTCCCGGCTATGCTTGAGGCGGTGTTTTCAATCATTGATTCTGGAGATGCGAAGATTCAATGCATCGAAATTCCGCCAACGCTCAGCTAACGGGCAGTGTGTTCATCGGTGACCAGGCCGTTAATCCATTTGCCCTTAAGCGCTGAAAAAATAACCCGGCGCTTATCTTCACCGTAGGCTGCGGCGCATATCGTAACTGGTGATCAGGTTATTGATATCACTCTCCACGACGTCACCGTTAGCATCAATGAAGCGACCCAGAATTTCCCCGATAGCCCCTTGCAGCGTCAGCATTTCAAGCTGTTCGAGAGTAATAAACCCATCTTTAAATATTGGGCTTTCCTGAGTGAGCGCGACGATACCGACAAAAATAACGTCAGATTCTTTTGCGACATTTGAAACGCTTTTGAACAGACGATATGGACACCACATTTGATGTTCAAGGGAGGTTTGCGCATAGCGTGGTGCAGGACATTGATAATAGTTAGCCTGAATTTTATTCGCCAACAGCAGTGGAACGTCATCGTAATAGTTACATTTCCCACCAGCATCCATGGCGCTGATTAAGGCGACGCAGCGGGTGTTAGCGCTATCAAAATCGATGCGTCTGATAGTCTCTTTCAACGTAAGCCCGAAGCCTATCCCAATAACTTTGTCGCCATCGGTTCTTAGGTATTTTTCCATTAACTGATAACAGCCAAAGGAAACGCTATCGAGCGTCACGTCGCTAGTAAAAGCGGGCACAACGTTACATTCAACTAGCCCATATTTTTCTTTGAGCATCTGTGCGTAATCCAGGCAACTCACGACAGGATGATTCAGCCCAATAGAAACAATCCCTTCGTCTTTCGCAGCAGCAATCAGGCGTATACCACCGGACGTGAAATGCCCAGTTGCATAGCAATTTCACTCTGGTTTTGCCCGGCTATGTAGTACATCCAGGCGGCGCGAACTTTCTGCCGGGTATCTTCTTCATTTATAAATTTATTCAGTACTTTAATATTGTAAACGGGAGAGTTAGCTCCCGAATGTATATCCACATTTTGGGACGTGCAGGCAACTCAATTTCTCCTCTTTTTGATCATTTGTTATTTTTTAGGTCAATTGATCTTTGTGACATAAAGCCCTTAAATTATTTAACTTTTCAATTACATTCTTGCTCGCAAACTGAAATTGAGAGCAATGTTATGACAACGCAATCTGGTTACATCTGGTTACATATTGGTTTGGAATCTTTTCACCGCGCGCACCAGGCCTGGTATCTGCACCGTTTGATTGCACAAGGAGATGCCCGCTGGCATATCGCCGCCGGTAATATTCGTAATGATGCTGAACATGTGGTTACCGCTCTGACTGCGCAGCAAGGCCGCTACGTGTTAGAAACCGTTAGTCCTGAGGGTAAACGTATTTATGAAGAAATAACGTCTATTCATAAATTGTTACCGTGGCAGGCAGATTTGCAGCCATTGATTGCTGAAGGTGCAAAACCTGAGACCAAAGTTATCGCTTTTACCGTGACGGAGGGCGGCTACTATCTGAATACCGCTCATAAACTCGAGGTCGGTAACGCTGATTTAGCCTGTGACTTGCAGGGCGGTAATAAAACGATTTATGGCGTTATTACCCGTATTCTTGAACAACGTATGGTCAATCATGCCAGTCCGTTAACGTTGCTCAACTGTGATAACTTACGTCATAACGGTGAACGCTTCCATGATGGCCTGGTAGAGTTCCTCGCACTGAGAGAAAAACATGCCGTTATTGACTGGCTAAAAGCGAATGCCAGTTGCCCAAATGCCATGGTTGACCGCATCACACCACGCCCAGCGGCGGATCTGCCAGCACGTATTAAAGAAAAAACCGGTATTGATGACAAAGCACCGGTGATGAGTGAAACCTTTATTCAATGGGTGGTTGAGGACAATTTCCGCGATGTTCGGCCTGATCTTGAAGCCGTCGGTGTGGAAATGGTTAAATCTGTTATTCCATACGAAGAGGCAAAAATCCGCATTCTGAATGCGTCCCATAGCTGTATTGCCTGGGCCGGAACGCTGATGGGCAAGCAGTTTATCCATGAAAGCACCCTAACTGACGCCATTTATGCCATTGCCGATCGCTATGTCACCGAAGATGTTATCCCAAGACTGGGTGATAACAGCATCGACCTGCCGACATACCGTGACATTGTCCTTAAGCGCTTCACCAACCCCTATATTGAAGATACCAACCAGCGCGTAGCGGCGGATGGTTTCTCAAAAATCCCGGCAATGATTACCCCGACGATGAGCGCATGTTATCAGCGTGGTGTGATCCCGCACGCAACCGCAATGCTGCCTGCACTGTTCTTTGTCTTCATGGAGCAGTGGCATAAGGGGCAACTGCCTTACGAATATCAAGATGGCATTCTGGATGCAGACGCGGTTCACGCCATGTTTAACGCAGAAGACCCGATTGCGCTTTTTGCCAACGACAAGGCCCTGTTCGGAGAGTTAACGCTGCGTGAGGATTTCGACGTGCTGTTACGTGAAAAAATTCAAGCAATTTACGCGCTAATCCGCTGAGGGGTGAACCATGTATTTAGGCATCGATCTTGGAACTTCTGAAGTCAAGGCGCTGGTCATTGATGAAAGCGGCGAGATTGTTACCAGCCATAGCGCACCTCTGACTCTTCAGCGGCCTCATCCACACTGGTCAGAGCAAAGTCCACAGGCCTGGTGGGAAGCCACCCATTACCTGATGGCCACATTGAAAGAGAAATGTGAGCAACACTGGGCGGCGATAAAAGCCATTGGCCTCTGCGGGCAGATGCACGGTGCGGTATTGCTTGACGCTGCGGGGGAAGTTATTCGTCCGGCGATTTTATGGAACGATACCCGTAGTGCTCTGGAGTGCGCGGAGCTTGAGGAAATCGCTCCTGAGCTGCATTCGATTGCCGGAAATCTCGCCATGCCAGGTTTTACTGCACCGAAACTGCTGTGGGTTCGCAGACAAGAACCCGATAATTTCAAACGCATCGACACAGTTTTATTGCCAAAAGACTACCTGCGCTGGCAAATGACAGGAAAAAAAATCTCTGACATGTCGGATTCCGCTGGCACGCTCTGGCTTGATGTCGCCAGGCGCGACTGGTCTGACGCGCTGCTGGAGAAATGCGGACTTTCAAGACGCAACATGCCCGAACTCGTCGAAGGCTGCGACATTTCCGCCACACTTGCACCGGAAATAGCCAAACGTTGGGGATTGAACCCGTCAGTGGTTGTTGCCGGGGGTGGGGGGGATAACGCGGTGAGTGCGATTGGCGTGGGGGCTGTAAATCCCGGTGATGCCTTTATTTCACTTGGTACTTCCGGGGTTTTATTTGTGGTGAACGAAGCATATCGCCCGGCTCCAGCTTCTGCTGTCCACGCGTTTTGCCATGTGTTACCCGATCGTTGGCACCAGATGAGCGTGATGCTCAGTGCTGCCAGTTGCCTGCAATGGTTCTGCCGTCTGGTAGGGATTACTGAAGCCGCATTGCTGGAGGAGGTAGCACAACTCAGCGATAGCCAAAGAGCAAACGCGCCGATGTTTTTACCCTATCTATCGGGCGAACGAACTCCCCATAACGATCCTGATGCCAAAGGGATGTTTCACGGTCTGACGCACGCCAGCAATCGCGCAACGATGGGTTACGCCGTACTGGAAGGTGTCAATTTCGGCCTCGCCGATGGTCTTCATGTGTTGCAGGAAAGTGGCACACACTTAGCGCAATGCTCGTTGGTGGGAGGAGGTGCGCGCAGCCCGCTCTGGGCGCAACTGCTGGCGGATGTTCTCAATATCTCAGTCGTGACACACGAAGGTGGTGAAACCAGTGGTGCTCTTGGCGCGGCGCGGTTAGCGTGTCTGGCTGCGGGCAAAGATCTGGCTACAGTTTGCAAGAAACCGGAAATCAACCAGACATGGCGTGCACGCCCTGTACAGCATAAAAGCCTACTGAAAAGGTATACGCAATTTAAGTCTTTGTATGAGAACGATCTGAATTTTAGAAATGACTGATTTTTATAATAAAAAACCCCAGTCATAACCGGGGGATCCTCTTGTACACGAAAATGAGGTCACTATGTCTGTTACTAACAAACAGTGGTTTGGGTTACCGCTACATCTGCTGTGGGGCTACATAGCTATTGCCGTGTTTATGACCGGAGACGGTTTTGAGCTGGCATTTTTGTCCCACTACATCAAAGAGCTGGGATTCTCTCCTGCACAGGCTTCTTTTGCCTTCACGCTTTATGGGTTAGCAGCGGCACTTTCTGCCTGGGTTTCCGGTGTGGTGGCTGAAATTATCACGCCGCAGAAAACCATGTTTATTGGTTTTGTGCTGTGGTGCATTTTCCATGTTCTGTTCCTTGTCTTCGGTCTGGGGCATACAAACTACCCGCTGATCCTGCTGTTTTACGGTATTCGCGGGTTTGCCTACCCGCTATTCCTTTACTCTTTCATCGTGGTCATTATCCATAACGTGAAGAGTGAAAACTCCAGTTCAGCGCTTGGTTGGTACTGGGCGGTCTATTCCATCGGTATCGGCGTAGCCGGTAGCTATATTCCGAGCTTTACTATCCCGCTTGTCGGGGAGTTGGGGACGCTGTGGATGGCGCTGTTCTTCTGCCTCACAGGTGGATTGATTGCCATGATTTCATTGCGTAAGGTGCAAACCCCAACGCATATGCACAACCTTATGACGCGTGAGAAACTGAATGAACTAAGCCGCGCTATTACGCTACTGTACACCAATCGCAGCATCATGTATTCGAGCATGGTGCGGATTATCAACACCCTTTCTCTATTTGGTTTTGCGGTGATTATGCCCCTGATGTTTGTAGATGAACTAGGCTTCACGACGACCGAATGGCTACAGGTGTGGGCGGTATTCTTCTTTACTACCATTTTCTCCAATATTTTCTGGGGGATCGTCGCCGAAAAAATGGGTTGGATGCGGGTTGTTCGCTGGTTTGGTTGCCTTGGGATGGCGGCTTCAAGCCTGGTATTTTACTATGTGCCGCAGCACTTTGGTCATAATTTCGGTATGGCGCTGATCCCTGCTATCGCATTAGGCATATTTGTCGCGGCATTCGTGCCGATGGCTGCGGTATTTCCGGCACTGGAGCCTCGTCACAAAGGTGCGGCCATTTCGGTCTATAACCTCTCCGCAGGTCTGTCTAACTTCCTTGCGCCAGCCATTGCCGTTGTTCTTCTGCCTTACTTCAGCACAATTGGTGTCGTTATTGCCTATACGACGCTGTATATCATTGCTTTCTTCCTTTGCCATTTTATCCGTGTCGAACAGCCAGGCTTTGAAAGCTCTCTTGCTGATTGTAGTGGCACACTGAATTTGGCCACCTGAACAGAGGTGATATGCTCACCTCAGGACATTACAGGTGCTTCAATGAAAAAAAGAAATTTCAGTGCAGAGTTCAAACGCGAATCCGCTCAACTGGTCGTTGACCAGAACTACACCGTGGCAGATGCAGCCAGTGCTATGGATGTCGGCCTTTCCACAATGACGCGATGGGTGAAGCAGTTGCGTGATGAGCGGCAGGGAAAAATACCTAAAGCCTCTCCCATTACTCCTGAACAAATTGAAATACGTGAGCTGAGGAAAAAAATACAACGTATTGAAATGGAAAACGAAATATTAAAAAAGGCTACCGCGCTCTTGATGTCAGACTCCCTGAACAGTTCTCGATAATCGGGAAACTCAGAGCGCATTATCCGGTGGTCACACTCTGCCACGTGTTCGGGGTTCATCGCAGCAGCTACAAATACTGGAAAAACCGTCCTGAAAAACCAGATGGCAGACGAGCTGTATTACGCAGCCAGGTACTGGAACTGCATAGCGTCAGCCATGGCTCTGCTGGCGCAAGGAGTATCGCAACTATGGCAACCATGAAGGGCTTCAGGATGGGACGATGGCTCGCCGGCAGGCTCATGAAAGAGCTGGGGCTGGTCAGTTGTCAACAGCCCACTCATCGGTATAAATGCGGTGGCCTTGAACACATCGCTATCCCGAATCACCTTGAGCGGCAGTTCGCAGTGACAGAGCCTAATCAGGTGTGGTGTGGCGATGTGACCTATATCTGGACAGGCAGGCGCTGGGCCTACCTCGCCGTTGTTCTCGACCTGTTCGCGAGAAAACCGGTGGGCTGGGCAATGTCGTTCTCACCGGACAGCAGGCTGACCATCAAAGCGCTGGAGATGGCGTGGGAGGCCCGGGGAAAACCAGCCGGAGTGATGTTCCACAGCGATCAGGGCAGCCATTACACAAGCAGACAGTTCCGGCAGTCACTGTGGAGGTATCGGATCAGACAGAGTATGAGTCGGCGTGGAAACTGCTGGGATAATAGCCCAATGGAGCGCTTCTTCAGGAGTCTGAAGAACGAATGGGTACCGGTGACGGGTTACATAAACTTCAGCGATGCAGCCCACGCAATAACGGACTATATCGTTGGGTATTACAGCGCGCTCAGGCCGCATGAATATAACGGTGGGTTACCACCAAACGAATCGGAAAACCGATACTGGAAAAACTCTAACGCGGTGGCCAGTTTTAGTTGACCACTACAGATACAGCAAAAGCGGCGGTGAGGGCATCATAATAAAAGGTGGGGAGGTTATCTCAAGTAGGTGCTGATAAATCCTATTTATCGCAGCTTAGAATATGCGACTTTCTCGGCGTAAAAGATATTCTACTGGCTCTTAGCAGAGTCAGAGATGGTTACTGCGCATTGTCCGACTTTGATCTGATTGGTGATAATTGGCTGTTGAAAGAGGAAATCGAGCAACAACTATTGGCGATGGAACTCCCTACAGACCCTTTCTTGCCCGGTGACGTATTAAGCAGTGGTCAGCTTACACGTCTTACTTTGCATAAACTTTTCCGGTCAGGTTACAGATATCTGATACGTGATGAACCAGGAAATCATCTGGACATGGAGTCGAGAAAACTGTTAGCGCAGGCGTTGAATGATTTACCGGCAGCGTTCTTATCGTCAGTCACGATCAAGATTTTATTAATGACATCAATATAGATGGCGTCATTACATTGAGAGACATGTGATTTTTATTAGTTGCGATTTGATGGAGCTGTCACGGAACTGCTGAACCAAAATCTGATTTATTCAACAAAGCCGAGCAGAAATGATTACCGCCCCGCATGAACTCACAGAGACGACATAAGGCGCAATCCTTTGCGCCCTCATGATTAGATTGAATGCCCAGCAATCAGCAGCGTTCCAAGATCTCGAAGCAATAGCTATGAGAATTCAGTTCGTCTGCATCGTGGAATTCGCTGAACGAGGTTTCCCATTCGTACGGTTCATAATCTGGGAAATGAGTATCGCCACCAACTTCAGCATCAATATGCGTCAGGTACATGCGGTGAGCGCGTGCGAGGAACTGGCTATAAATACGCCCACCGCCCACCACCATCACTTCTTCCACGTTCCCAGCAGCGGCTAATGCATCATCCAGCGAACTCACCCAGGTGACCCCAGACTCGCTGCCCGAACGGCTGCTCAATACAATGTTATGCCGCCCCGGTAACGGGTAGCCAATGGATTCAAAGGTTTTACGCCCCATAATGATCGGCTTATTCAACGTATTGCGTTTAAACCACGCCAAGTCGGCCGGCAGGTGCCACGGCATGGCGTTTTCCATACCAATAACACGCTCCGCCGCCAAGGCAGCAATCAGGCTGATAATCATTGTTTAACCCTGTGTAGGCAGCAAATTGCCCACACTATACGTAAAGGCTCCTCTGCCGTCGATAGGCGAATCAAGCAAGATGGGTAGAGAAATAGCTGTTACAGGTCTATTGACTCACCAGCGATGAGTGGCCGCTGGGTTTCATACGCCGGGGCGTTTAGGCTAAAGCCACAGGACGATAGACAGTACAGCGTCGATAACACTGGCTTTAAGAAAATGGGTGATCATGGTTTCTATCCACGCCTCGCTATAGCCCAGGTGCGAGATTTCCACCACCATAATCATCGCGGTATAGGCGGAAATGCCGGGGCACATTGGGATCACCGCTGCGACGGTAAACACCTTCGGGTCGGCTAGCGACCAGCAGATACCGATCATGCCGATAAAAACCGCCACCAGCAACAACGCCTACTTAGAGCCTATGCCAGTAGGCGTAAATTGTGGCAGCCAGTTTGGGCCAGGACAGCGCGCAATCACCGCAGCGTACAAGGGAGTCCGTGAGGAGGGTGAGCACCGCCCAGAACCAAAATGGCAAATAAAATAGCCTACTGGGACAGGTTCTTAATGTTGATACCGACATGCAGCATCAGCATGTGCGCCCCCTTCCACACCACCCCAAGCAACGCGGCGAAGGCCGGGAGTTATGGCATCGCGCAATTACTTGCCGAGGCGCGCGTGCATTTCCTGCACTGAGATCACCTGCTCAGTCGGATCAGCCTTCAACGCCATTGCGGTGGCGAACCCGCCGTTCAGCGTGGTGTCGTAGTGCACCTTATATTGCAGCGCACTGCGACGAATCAGCTTGGAATCTTCAATCGCCTGGCGACCCGCAGTGGTGTTGACGATATAGGTGTACTCGCCATTTTTGATACGGTCTTGAATGTGCGGGCGGCCTTCGTGCACCTTGTTGACCAGCCGTGGGTTGATACCCGCTTCGCCCAGTACCACCGCAGTACCGTGGGTCGCATCCAGCTCAAAGCCCTGCCGCAATAGGTGGATAGCCAGATCCACCACCCGCGCTTTGTCGCCTTCACGCACCGATAGCAGCGCACGGCCTTGTTTCTCCATGCCTGACTGGCTGCCAAGCATCGCCTTGGAGAAGGCTTCAGCAAAGGTGCGCCCCACCCCCATCACTTCCCCGGTAGAGCGCATTTCTGGCCCGAGGATCGGATCAACACCAGGAAATTTGTTAAATGGCAGCACCACTTCTTTCACCGAGTAGTACGGCGGAATTACCTCTTCGGTGACACCCTGCTCAGCCAGTGTTTTGCCCACCATTACCCGTGCAGCAACCTTGGCCAACGGCACACCGGTAGCTTTGGAGACGAACGGCACAGTACGTGCGGCACGTGGGTTAACTTCAATCAGGTAGACTTTATGGTTTTTCACCGCGAATTGCACGTTCATCAGGCCGCGTACTTGTAATTCAAACGCCAGTTTTGCCACCTGCTGGCGCATTATGTCCTGAATGTCCTTACTTAGGGTGTAGGCTGGCAAAGAACACGCGGAGTCACCAGAATGCACACCTGCCTGTTCAATGTGTTCCATGATGCCGCCAATCAGTACACGCTCACCATCACAGATAGCATCGACATCCACTTCCACTGCGTCATTCAGGAAGCGATCCAACAGCACCGGAGCATCGTTAGAGACGCTGACTGCATTTTGGAAGTAACGGCGCAAGTCGATTTCATCGTAGACGATTTCCATCGCCCGGCCACCCAGCACGTAGGAAGGACGCACCACCAGTGGATAACCGATACTGGCTGCTTGCTCTACCGCCTGCTCGACGGTAGTCACAGTGGCATTAGCTGGCTGCTTCAGGCCCAGGCGGTTAACCGCCTGCTGGAAGCGCTCACGATCTTCGGCACGGTCAATCGCATCCGGGCTGGTGCCGATAATCGGCACGCCTGCTGCTTCCAACTCGCGCGCTAGCTTCAATGGGGTCTGGCCACCATACTGCACGATCACCCCCTTTGGCTGCTCGATACGTACGATTTCCAACACGTCTTCCAGTGCGACCGGCTCGAAGTACAGACGATCGGAGGTGTCATAGTCGGTAGAGACGGTTTCCGGGTTACAGTTAACCATGATGGTCTCGTAGCCGTCTTCGCGCAGCGCTAGCGAGGCGTGTACGCAGCAATAGTCGAACTCGATACCCTGGCCGATACGGTTCGGCCCACCGCCCAGCACCATCACTTTTCGGCGGCCGTGGGTCGGGTTGGATTCGCACTCTTCTTCATAGGTGGAGTACATGTAGGCGGTGTCGGTGGCGAATTCTGCCGCACAGGTATCTACGCGCTTGTAAACCGGGTGTAGGCTGTAGCTGTGGCGCAGCTTGCGAATTTCGCTCTCGGCGACACCCACCAGTTTTGCCAAACGCGCATCGGCAAAACCTTTGCGCTTCAGGGTGCGCAAAAAACCCGGTGTCAGGCCATTGATGCCGGCTTCCGCCACCTGCTCTTCCAAACGTACCAGCTCTTCAATCTGCACCAGGAACCAGCGGTCGATATTGGTTAGGTTGAATACGCCATCGACTGACAAGCCAGCACGGAAGGCATCGGCGATGTACCAAATGCGATCCGCACCGGCATCTTTCAGTTCGCGGCGGATGACGGTCAATGCTTCTGGATCATCAAGGCTCACTTTCGGGTCGAAGCCAGTGGCACCCACTTCCAAGCTACGCAACGCTTTCTGCAACGATTCCTGCTGAGTACGGCCGATGGCCATCACTTCACCGACCGACTTCATTTGGGTGGTTAGGCGGTCATTGGCTCCGGCGAATTTCTCAAAATTGAAACGAGGGATTTTCGTCACCACATAGTCGATGGACGGTTCAAATGACGCTGGCGTGCGACCGCCGGTGATATCGTTCACCAGTTCATCAAGGGTGTAGCCCACCGCCAGTTTGGCGGCAACCTTAGCGATCGGGAAGCCGGTGGCTTTCGAGGCCAACGCAGAAGAACGTGACACACGAGGGTTCATTTCGATCACGATCAGACGGCCGGTTTTCGGGTTGACCGAGAATTGCACGTTGGAGCCGCCAGTTTCTACGCCGATTTCGCGTAGCACTGCCATCGAAGCGTTACGCATGATTTGGTATTCTTTGTCGGTCAGGGTCTGAGCTGGCGCGACGGTGATGGAGTCGCCGGTGTGGATGCCCATGGCGTCAAAGTTTTCGATCGAACAGACGATGATGCAGTTGTCGTTTTTATCGCGCACCACTTCCATCTCGTACTCTTTCCAACCGATCAGCGATTCGTCGATCAGCAGTTCTTTGGTCGGCGAAAGGTCGAGGCCGCGTTGGCAGATCTCTTCGAATTCCTCGCGGTTATAGGCGATGCCGCCACCAGTGCCGCCCATGGTGAAAGAAGGGCGGATGATGCAGGGGAAACCCACCTCAGCAGCCACTGCCAGCGCTTCTTCCAGGGTGTGGGCGATGCCAGAACGCGCGGTGTCCAGGCCGATTTTTTTCATCGCCATATCGAAACGGCGGCGGTCTTCAGCCTTGTCGATAGCATCGGCAGTGGCACCGATCATCGTCACGCCAAACTCGGTCAGCACGCCTTGACGTTCCAGCTCCAGCGCGCAATTCAACGCCGTCTGGCCGCCCATGGTCGGCAGCACCGCGTCCGGACGCTCTTTCTCGATGATTTTGCGCACCACTTCCCAGTGGATTGGCTCAATATAGGTGGCATCGGCCATTTCTGGGTCGGTCATGATGGTGGCTGGGTTGGAGTTGACCAGAATGACGCGGTAACCCTCTTCACGCAGCGCTTTACACGCCTGAACACCTGAGTAGTCGAACTCACACGCCTGGCCGATAACGATCGGGCCAGCGCCAAGGATCAAGATGCTTTTTATGTCGGTACGTTTTGGCATTTTTTATTGCTCCTGATTATTTGGCGTTAGAACGGTAAGTCTCAATCAACTCGATAAAGTGATCAAACAACGGCGCGGCATCGTGCGGGCCTGGGCTGGCCTCTGGGTGGCCCTGGAAGCTGAACGCCGCTTTATCGGTGTGGTGAATGCCCTGCACCGTTTGGTCAAACAACGATTTGTGCGTTACACGCAAGGTCGCTGGCAGGTTGTTCTCATCTACCGCAAAGCCGTGGTTCTGGGCGGTGATCATCACGCAGTTGTTGTCCAGATCTTTCACCGGGTGGTTGCCGCCGTGGTGGCCAAGCTTCATCTTTATGGTTTTCGCCCCACTGGCCAGCGCCAGCAGTTGGTGACCCAAGCAGATGCCGAACAGAGGAATATCGGTTTCCAGGAACTGTTTGATAGCGTCGATGGCATAGTTGCACGGCTCTGGGTCACCTGGGCCGTTGGATAGGAAGATGCCGTCAGGACTCATCTTCAGCACTTCATCGGCCGGAGTTTGCGCCGGCACCACGGTCAGGCGGCAGCCGCGATCCACCAGCAGGCGTAAGATGTTGCGTTTGACACCGTAATCGTAAGCCACCACATGGAACGGCAGTGCCTCAGCGGTTTGGGCCTCTGGTAAGTTACCTTCAAGCCGCCAACTGCCTTGTTGCCAGCGATAAGATCCTTTGGTGGTGACTTGTTTTGCCAGATCCATGCCCTTCAGGCCGGGGAAGCCCCGCGCCTTGGCCAACGCCAGCTCAGCATCCGGCGAGTCGGCGGCAATGATGCAGCCGTTCTGAGCACCTTTCTCACGCAGCAGACGGGTCAGCTTGCGGGTATCGATATCGGCGATCGCCACAATATTATGACGTTTGAGGTATGCACAGAGACCTTCTTCATTGCGGTAATTGCTGGCAATCAGTGGGAGATCGCGAATAACCAGCCCTTGGGCATGAACAGCGGAGGATTCTTCGTCGCAAGTATTAGTGCCGACATTGCCGATATGAGGATAAGTAAGAGTAACAATCTGGCGGGAGTAGGAAGGGTCAGTGAGGATTTCTTGATAGCCGGTCATCGACGTATTGAAGACCACTTCCCCTACCGCCGTACCCTCTGCCCCGATGGCCCGACCGTGGAATTGGGTTCCGTCTTCCAGAACCAACAGCGCTGACTTAATCAAAATACCCTCCAAGGAATAATTAATCGCAATGCTTGCATGTTAATTCAGATGTCACGTTCCAAATCAATGCAAAAATCCGTCCGCGAGGCCAATTTTCGGTAAATTGTGCGCAATTTTAATGATGAGTACCGCTGTTGTCTACCCAAAGCACCATTTCCTCCCTTATTTTTGCCGCTTTCGCCGTTTAATCAGCTCAGCAGCGATAAAAATACCGCTAAACTTGGGTGGGTAAATGGTTTGCGAGACGCAATAATAGAAAATCAACGTATTGCGGCCCTAAAATCAGTTGAAGAATACCTTTTGCGGGGAAAATCGCCATCCACAACCAATAAAAAACATGAAAATATCAACTTGAACATAAATTTTTACCATGATGACTATTTTAATAAAAAAATAAAATGGCGATAATAAAATAACCATTTTATCAACCAGATATAACCAATACAACTTTATCACGCCAGCACAATAATCAATTATAATTGGTCAAGACTAAGCACATCGTGCATATCAAACAGCCCTTTATCGTGCTTATACAGCCAGGATGCGGCACGTACCGCACCGCTGGCAAAAGTCATACGGCTGGAGGCTTTATGGGTAATTTCCACCCGCTCGCCGATATCAACGAACATGGCGCTATGCTCACCAACGATATCCCCAGCGCGAAGGGTAGCGAAGCCGATACTCCTCGGATCGCGCTCGCCAGTATGGCCTTCACGCGCATAGACTGCACAGTCTTTCAGATCGCGCCCTAACGCGCCGGCGATCGCCTCGCCCATCGCCAATGCAGTTCCCGATGGTGCGTCCACTTTATGGCGGTGATGTGCCTCAATAATTTCGATATCGCTAGAGTCACCCATCACCTGAGCAGCCTTCTCCAGCAACTTCAGTACCAAATTGACGCCAACGCTGAAGTTGGCGGCAAACACGATGCCAATATGCTGCGCCGCATTGCGGATCGCCCGCTTGCCAGCATCGTCGAAACCCGTGGTGCCAATGACCATCGCTTTGCGCTGTGCCACGCAGAAATCCAGGTATCTCAAGGTACCCTCTGGGCGGGTGAAATCGATCAGGATGTCGAAGTCATCTACCACTTTGTCCAAGCTGTCACTTAGGGTAATGCCCACTGTGCCAATGCCCGCCAGCTCGCCAGCATCGACGCCAACCAGGCTAGAACCCGGACGCGACAACGCTGCCCCCAGCACTACGCCTTCCGCCTGCTGCACCGCCCGGATCAGTTGACGCCCCATACGGCCGCTAGCGCCCGCAATCGCCATACGTATATGTGAACCAGTCATGTTCGCTCTCTTGTTAATTTGATTTCAGCACCCCAGATAATTGAAGCTGCATCAAGGTGGCTTATCCCGATGAACTTGTTCAGGTCAATGAGTGCGGCCAACACCGATGCAACTTCAAGTATCACGGGTTTATACATTCAGGGTAATGACCCCACCTTGATTACCGCCAGAGGATCCTTCGCATAATTAGATAATTATGTTATCTCCCCTTTTCATCAGCAACACTGCCAATGGGTTAATATTCAGCCAATGCAGGTACCTGAGAAGATTGTACATAATCATGCAGTGACTCTTAAGAAATGTTAGCTCTATTTCGTCTTGTTCCTTTTTCCGGCATAGCGGTCTTACTCTTCCTGTCACAGGGACTTTTGGATATTAGTGGCGATGTCAGATAAAGAGTTGAATCCGCTTACTGTGAGCGAAGCTGTGTGCGAAAAGCAATGACGTCTCCGTGATGCGGCAGCACAACATGACTTTAGCGAACACCAGGACAACGACGTCCGACTTTCAGACGCTGCTAGGAAAGCCAGTTTAAAGTGTGCTAAGCCCAAGTTAAGGTACTGACTCTTGTGAGGCAGAACTACTCTGATTTCGGCCTTAACTCTTGCTGCTGAAAAACGATCAGAGCGCCACAAATGTCGCTTTATCCGATGAAACGCTGCGTCGCTGGATGACGCTGATAGCCTTTAGGCCCCTTATTTTCAGCGGAAACTGAGAGTCTATCAGACCCGCTATCGCCAGAACGACTTCGGTAAGTGGATTCAGATTAGCCGTTCACATCATGATAGGTTCGAAACAGACATGCTGTTTTTCGTGTCAGTGAGAGCATGATACCTAAGCGACATGCTCAAGCTGGTCGATCTTGGAAAATTCAGAGCCAGTCTCAAGCGATGGCATGCAACTACACAGAAGTACCCGGTTGCTACTTACCATTACCCCTTGCGGTTTTTGATTTGAAATTATGCTATCAATACCAAACTCTACAATACCAACGCTCCCCGCACCAATCTGGGAAATTGCTCCGACAGGATTAAATTCAAGCATGCTGTATTGGGTGATATTCTAACTTTGGATAGAAAAAGCATCAAAAAGACACTGAGAGTGGTGTCATAGCACAGAAATGGATTATTCCCCCGTCTGAACGTAAAACGGGGAGGTTGTAATCAGCGTTTACCGGCTTAGTCAAGCTGCCTGATATCCACACGCAGCTCTTTAGGCACTTCAAACACGATGTTTTCTTCACGGCCGCTGATTTCATGCACTTCCTTACCGCCCAGTGCTTTCAGGCGGCTGATCACCTCCTGCACCAGCACGTCGGGTGCAGAAGCGCCAGCGGTGACGCCGATGTTGCTCACCTGGCTCAGCCAGGCTTCCTGAATATCCGACGCAGAGTCGATCAGATAGGCAGGTTTGCCGACGCGCTGGGCCAGTTCTGCCAGACGGTTGGAGTTGGAGGAGTTCTTCGATCCCACCACCAACACCACATCCGCATCATCGGCCAGATTACGCACGGCTTCCTGGCGGTTAGTAGTGGCGTAACAAATATCATCCTTGCGCGGCCCGATGATGCTAGGGAAACGCTGACGTAGAGCGTCGATCACGTCTGAGGTATCGTCTACCGACAGCGTGGTCTGGGTCATGAAGCACAGATTATTTTCATCTTTCACCTGCAACTGCCACACATCTTTCGGCGATTCCACCAGGTACATGCCGCCTTGTAGGTTGCTGTACTGGCCCATGGTACCTTCCACTTCAGGATGACCGGCATGGCCAATCAGAATGGCCTCGGTACCACGGCGGCTGGCGCGTGCCACTTCCATATGCACCTTGGTCACCAGCGGGCAGGTGGCGTCAAACAGCATGGTCAGATCACGCGCCTTGGCTTCGGCGCGCACCGCCTGAGATACCCCGTGTGCCGAGAAGACCAGAATCGACCCGTCCGGCACTTCGGATATCTCTTCAATAAACACCGCGCCGCGCTCGCGCAAGCTGTCGACCACATAGCGGTTGTGCACCACTTCATGCCGCACGTAGATTGGCGCGCCGTAAAGCTCCAAAGCACGCTCAACGATACTGATCGCACGATCGACACCGGCGCAGAAGCCACGTGGATTAGCCAGCAATATTTGCATGCCTCGCCTCCTGCTGTGGGTCAATCGCCAGCACTTCGATATCGAAGGTCACCGGGTGGCCTGCCAATGGATGGTTGAAATCAACAGTGATCGAATCTTCCACTACTGCACGCACCACGCCCGGCATTTCACTGCCATCAATAGCGGTAAACAGCATGATGGTGCCTACCTCCGGCACGCCGATTTCCGTAAAGTCGCGAGGTGAAAAGAACTGGATCAGATCCGGGTTCTCTGCGCCGAAGGCTGCTTGCGGCGGTAAGGTAAAAGTGCATGTGTCACCTGCATGCAAACCGAGCAGTTGCTCTTCCAGCGGTGCCGACAGGCTGCCGTCACCCAGGCGGAACAGCGCCGGTTTGCCGCTGCTGCGGGTAGAATCGGCGATCACGCCATCCTCCAGTTTCAGCGTAAAGTGAACCAGCACTGCACTGCCAGCGATAACCTGAACCGCCATATTATTCACCTTTGTTCTTTGCGCCTTGGTTCGCTGGCGACAGGAAACCTTCCAACATGATCATCGCCGCCCCCACGCAGATAAAGCTATCCGCCAGGTTGAAAGTTGGGTAATGCCAGTTGCCGATGTAAAAGTCGATAAAGTCGACCACAAAACCGTCCCACAGGCGATCGAACAGGTTGCCGAGCGCGCCGCCGATGATGAAAGCATAGGCGATATTGTTTAGCTTCTGCTGCGCGCTGCTGCGGTACATCATCACCAGCAGTACCGCCACGATAGCGATGGCGATACCAGCAAAGAACCAGCGCTGCCAGCCACCATGGTCGGCCAGGAAGCTGAACGCAGCACCGTAGTTACGGGCATAGAACAAATTGAACCATGGCATCAGCGGTTCGGACTGGCCCAGCACCAAGTAGCTGAGCACCCACTGCTTGCTAACGAAATCCAACACCAGTACTACCACTACCACCCACAGCCAGCGTAAGCCAGTCGAACAGATTAATTTACTCATCAGGTATCGGGTTCTCAGGCATAGTTACGCTTTTCGCCGTCGCCGGCTACGTTGGTCACACAGCGGCCGCAGATGTCTGTGTGTTCCGCCACCAAGCCGATATCGGTGGTGTAATGCCAGCAACGCGGGCACTTTTCACCTTCAGCGGTGCTAACGGCGATTTTTAGCCCCTTCAGCAATTCGGTAGCCTGAGCATCCACTGGTGCATCGGCCAACGGTGCAACATGCGCGGCAGAAGTCAGCAGCACAAAGCGCAGTTCGTCTTGTAGGCTATTCAGCCGCTCTGCCAGTTCGCTGTCGGCGTACAGGGTCACCGCCGCCTCCAGCGGGCTGCCGAGGCGTTTGTCGGCGCGCGCCTGCTCCAGCACCTTGTTCACTTCGCCGCGCACCTTCAGCAGCTCAGCCCAGAAAGCATCGTTCATGTTTTCGCCTTCCGCCAGGGCGAATAGGCCTCTATACCACTCTTCAGTAAATACGTACTGCGCGCGTTTGCCTGGCAGGAAGCCCCAGATTTCATCGGCAGTGAACGACATGATCGGTGCCATCCAGCGCACCAGTGCTTCCGCAATGTGGAATAGCGCGGTCTGGCAGCTACGACGGGCGATGCTGTCACGCTTGGCGGTGTACTGACGATCTTTGATGATATCCAAATAGAAGGATCCCATTTCAACCGAGCAGAACTGCATCAGACGTTGCACTACTTCGTGGAAATCGTAATTGGCGTAAGCCTGTTCGATATCCTGCTGCGCTGCCAGCGCACGGCCAACCGCCCAGCGATCCAACACCACCATCTCTTCCGGTGCCACGCAGTCGGTACTGGGTTCGAACCCGTTCAAGTTGGCCAGCAGGAAACGCGCGGTGTTGCGGATACGGCGGTAAGAATCGGCTGCACGCTTGAGGATCTCATCGGATACCGCGATTTCGCCGGTGTAATCGGTAGACGCCACCCACAAACGCAGGATATCGCCGCCCAGTTTGTTCATCACCTCTTGCGGGCTGACGGTGTTACCGATCGACTTGGACATCTTGCGCCCCTGACCATCAACGGTAAAACCGTGAGTCAGCACCTCCCTGTAAGGGGCTTTACCTTTCATTGCGGTGGAAATCATTAGCGATGACATAAACCAGCCGCGATGTTGGTCAGATCCTTCCAGGTACATATCGGCGCTGTAGCCGTGAAACTCAGGACGCACGTCTACCACCGAAGCATGAGTCGAGCCGGAGTCGAACCAGACGTCCAGGGTATCCGGCACTTTCTGGTAATCAGCGGCGTCGGCACCGAGGATATCGGCTGCGTCCAAATCCCACCACGCCTGAATACCGCCCTGCTCGACACGCTTGGCCACTTCTTCCATCAGTTCTACGCTACGCGGGTGCAACTGCTCGGTGTCTTTATGCACCCACAATGACATCGGCACTCCCCAAGTACGCTGACGCGAGATGCACCAGTCCGGGCGGTTGGCCACCATGGTTTCGATGCGCGCCTGTCCCCAGTCTGGGATCCAGCGCACGCCTTTGATCTCTTCTAGCGACTGCTGACGCAGCCCCTTTTGATCCATGCTGATAAACCATTGTGGCGTGGCGCGGAAGATGATCGGCGTTTTATGACGCCAGCAGCATGGGTAGCTGTGCACCATTTTTTCCCCATGCAACAGCGTGCCTTTCTCACACAGCAGATCGACGATCAGCTCATTGGCCTTGAACACGAACTTACCGTCCAGCAGCGGGTGAGTGCCTGTCAGGTAGCAGCCGTTCGGCCCCACCGGGTTGGCGATCTCCAGGCCATATTTCTGGCTGATAACGAAGTCGTCCGGGCCATGACCACCGGCGGTATGCACCGCACCAGTACCCGCATCTAGCGTCACATGCTCACCTGGGATCGCTGGCACGTCGAAGCTCATAAACGGATGCTGGAAACGCAGCAACGCCAAATCGGCACCTTTGCAGCTACCCAGCACCGTCCATTCGGTGATGCCAGCGCGTTTCATCACGCTTGCCACCAGTTCAGCCACCAGGATCAGGCACTGACCATCGACTTGCACCAGTTGATAGCTGAAATCAGGGTGCAGCGAGATAGCGCGGTTAGCGGGCAGCGTCCATGGGGTGGTGGTCCAGATCACCAGCGAGATGAAACCGCTGAAGTTGCTCACGCCGAACTTGGCCGCGACCGCAGTAGCATCAGCCGCGTGAAACGCCACATCGATCGACGGAGAGGTTTTGTCGTAATATTCTACTTCCGCTTCCGCCAGCGAGGAGCCGCAATCGGTACACCAATGCACCGGTTTGGCACCTTTCAGCAAGTGGCCGTTGCTGATGATCTTGCCCAGCGCGCGGATAATGTTGGCTTCGGTTTTGAAGTCCATGGTCAGGTACGGACGTTCCCAGTCGCCAAGCACGCCCAGGCGGATGAAGTCCTTCTTCTGGCCTTCAACCTGTTCAGCGGCGTATTCACGGCATTTTTGGCGGAACTCGGCCGCGCTCAGCTTTTCGCCCGGCTTGCCGTACAACTGCTCAACCTTCAATTCAATCGGCAGGCCATGGCAGTCCCAGCCTGGAATATAGGGTGAATCGAAACCAGCCAACCCTTTCGACTTGATGATAATGTCTTTGAGAATTTTGTTAACCGAGTGACCAATGTGAATACTGCCGTTCGCATACGGCGGGCCATCATGCAAAATGAAGGTTTTTTTGCCCTTTTTAGCAGTACGGATCATCCCGTACAGATCCTGTTCATACCAACGTTGCAGCATGCCAGGCTCACGCTTGGCTAGATCGCCGCGCATTGGGAACCCTGTTTCCGGCAAGTTCAGGGTATTCTTGTAGTCACTCATGAGATTCTCGTTTCCGTTTTTGGCTATTTACCGGTGATATTTCAAGTTACATCTTTCTTTGTTAGTTGGTTGCCTGTCTATTCGGCCCATCATGTGGGCCTCATTCCTTACGGAGCCACTGCAAGCAGCGTTCAAATCTGCTTTAGGCAGATTTTTCACCCAGATCGCTTACTGAATGCCCGTTCACTAGGGTAAACGATTAAACTCATGTTTTTACCCCGAAGAACTTCCGGGCTGTCACCACATCATCGGCGATTTGCTGCTTCAGCGCATCGAGCGAAGCAAAACGCTGTTCGTTGCGCATTTTCATACGGAGTACCACGTCAATATGACGCCCATAAAGATCCATTGTGACATCGAGCAGATGCACTTCTAGCTGCTGGCACACACCATCAAGGGTCGGCCGCGTGCCGATATTGGCCACGCCGGGGAGCGGATCAGGCCCCAGGCCGTAAACCTCCACCGCATAGACTCCTTTCACGGGTGCCACCAGACGTTTCAGCGGTAGATTGGCGGTAGGAAAACCAATGGTGCGCCCCAGTTCATCGCCGTGCACCACTCGGCCAGAAATGCTGTACGGGTGACCCAGCAAATTTTCTGCCAGCGGTAGGGCACCGTCATCCAAGGCATGGCGAATGGCGGTGCTGCTGATGCGCTGCCCACCTTCACGGAAGGTCGATGTGCTGACCACCTCGAAGCCGTATTCTTTCCCAGCCTGCTGCAATAGCGTGAAATCGCCCTGGCGGCCTGCGCCAAAACGAAAATCATCCCCGACTATCAGTAACTTAACGCCCAGCTTCTCCACCAGCAATTCAGCGATGAACGCCTGTGCGGTGTTGGCGGCGAAACGTGGATCAAACTTGACACACAGCAGGTAGTCTACCCCCGCTTGCGCCAGGTATTTCGCCTTATCACGCAAACGCGTAAGGCGAGCCGGTGCCTGATCCGTTGCAAACATTTCCAGCGGCTGCGGCTCAAAGATCATCACCATGACCGGCAACCCAAGACGTTGTCCCTCTTGCTGCAGTTGCTCCAGCACTGCCTGATGGCCTCGGTGTACGCCGTCAAAATTACCGATGGTGAGCACGCAACCATGGTGGCGCGCCTGAATATTGTGGATGCCGCGAATTAGCTGCATAGCTGGCTCAAAACAATGGAAATCGGCGGATTATACCTTGTACAGTCGGTAAGGTTAACCCGCGATTGGTGCCTTTATGTCATAGGCATACCATACCGGAGATCATCGGTGGGTGAAACGGCTTAGCCGCAAATTATCCTGCGTCTTAAAGCCAATAAGCGCCCCCAACCAGCAGTTGGCACTCATCGCAGCAAATCCTCGGCGAATTTTCGCGGAAACACTGTATTCCCATGCCTTAAGCTGTTAAAATCCTGCGCCATCACAACGTAGCAAGTGCCGCCCGTACAAGCGGCGCTTATTTGCACAAATCCATTGACAAACGAAGGTTAAAAGGGCATATTCCTCGGCCTTTGAATTGTCCTCAATAGAATATATTTGGGAGTTGGACCTTGGCTAATATCAAATCAGCTAAGAAACGCGCCATACAGTCTGAGAAACGCCGCAAGCACAATGCTAGCCGTCGCTCAATGGTGCGTACCTTTATCAAGAAGGTAGACGCGGCTATCGCAGCAGGCGACAAAGAAGCAGCACAAAACGCATTCTCCGTAATGCAACCACTTGTGGATCGTCAAGCGGCTAAAGGACTGTTCCACAAAAACAAAGCAGCGCGTCATAAGTCAAACTTGACTGCACGTATCAACGCAATGCAGTAAGCATTAGGTTATTTGCTTGATAAAAAAACCGGTTCAGGCCGGTTTTTTTATGCCCCGATTCTCCCCTGCTAGCAAAAAACAGCACCGAAAAGTCTTTGTTGCACAACCGCTGCAGGCACCGCAGGATACAGGATCATACGCTCAGCAAAGATGATGTAATATTCTTCCTGTATACTATCAATCCTCCCAATCTCCACCACACGGTCTTCGTTATTGGTATCCTGCACATACAACGTCGGCGCAACGAAGATCGCATTGAATACATACTGAACGCCTTCATCAGCGCGGCATCGTCGAACTCGCCCAGGATCTCGACCTGAGTACCCTGGGTGTTGAACCAGTTGAGCAACTTATGCCCCAGAACGCTGACCGGAGATCAACAGCTTGCCATCCAGGCGTTCTTCCACCACCTTAATCTGACCAGTAATCAGAAACAGTACTTCAGCAGCACCGACCCTGCCTTGCAAACCTGCCAGAAGTAATAAAGGTGATTAAAATTGATATGCGACATGCTCATGAGCAGTTCTCCATAACGTTTCGCTTCGACAAATGTCCTTTTCCTGTTTCAGGCAATGTTCACCCCTATTTGTCCCAATACGCAACAGCCAGAGCCGGTGTTATTGTGTTCTCCTATACGGGATATATCCGCAAACCAATCAACTCACCACAGAAGTTACACATCTTATGCAGATAACAACAAATAAAAACCCCAGGTATAAGCCTGGGGTTGAATCACTCACCATTAAAAACAGTGAATTAGCGAGTCAGGTCGTCAAAGAAGTTTTTCACCCCATCGAAGAAGCTCTTCGAACGCGGGCTGTTATTATCGCCAGAAGGGCCACCGAGACTGGCTTCCAGTTCCTTCAGTAGCTGTTTCTGTTTGTCATTTAGATTAACCGGGGTTTCCACTACCACGCGACATAGTAGATCGCCTTGGCTACCGCCACGCACTGACTTGATGCCCTTATCGCGCATGCGGAACAACTTGGCGGTCTGGGTTTCTGCAGGTATCTTCAGCTTCACCCGGCCATCCAGCGTCGGCACTTCAATCTCACCGCCCAGCGCCGCCATAGCAAAGCTGATTGGCACTTCGCAGTATAGGTTGTTGCCTTCACGCTCGAAGATCGGGTGAGCCTTAACCTGAACCTGAACGTACAGATCGCCCGCTGAAGCGCCATGCTCGCCCGCTTCTCCCTCACCTGCCAGACGAATACGATCGCCAGTATCCACACCTGCCGGGATTTTCACCGACAACGTCTTGGATTTTTCTACCCGGCCATGGCTATGGCACTTGTTGCAGGGATCGTTGATGATCTGCCCACGGCCATGGCAGTGCGGACACGCCTGCTGCACACTGAAGAAACCTTGGCGCATCTGCACTTGCCCCTGGCCGTGACAGGTAGGACAGGTGATCGGCGAACTACCTGGCTTGGCACCACTACCGTGGCACGCATCACACTCCACCAACACCGGAATGCGGATCTCTTTGGTAACGCCACGCACCGTCTCCTCAAGGGAAAGCTCCAGATTATAGCGCAGATCTGAACCACGGGTGGCACGTTTCCGGCGACCCCCGCCGAAGATATCGCCAAATACGTCGCCAAAGATGTCGCTAAAGTCTGCACCGCTACCACCCATGTGGCCTTGTTCAAAGGCCGCGTGCCCGTACTGATCGTATGCCGCACGCTTTCGACTATCAGTCAGCACTTCATAAGCTTCCTTGCTCTGCTTAAATAAGGTCTCAGCGCCTTCTTCCTGGTTACGGTCAGGATGATATTTCATCGCCAGGCGTTTATACGCTTTTTTTATCTCACGCTCATCTGCCGTCTTGCTGACACCAAGAATCTCGTAATAGTCTTTCTTAGCCATTCTTTTTCTTACCCTGAACATGCATGCACGGGCGTAGAGTTACCTCGACGCCCGTGCTGGTTTCCAGTAACGGCTTCGCCGCCGTTCCGTGCCCGCTTAAGGGCGATTATTTTTGTCTTTAACTTCTTCGAACTCAGCGTCTACGACATCGTCGTCCTTCTGTGCCGCATTGTCAGCACCGGCGTCAGCGCCTTGCTGAGGCTGGGCCATTTCCAACAACTTGCCAGAAACCTGCACCAATGCCTGGGATTTAGCTTCGATCGCAGCTTTATCTTCGCCTTTCAACGCTGCTTCCAAGTCTTGTAGCGCCGTTTCAATAGCCGTTTTGTCTTCCGCCGACAGTTTGTCGCCTGCTTCTTCCAACTGCTTACGGGTGCCGTGGATCAAGTGATCCGCCTGGTTACGGGTCTGTACCAGTTCTTCGAACTTGCGGTCAGACTCAGCATTAAGCTCAGCATCGCGTACCATTTTCTGGATTTCATCTTCGTTCAGACCCGAAGAAGCCTTGATGGTGATCTTCTGCTCACGGCCGGTATTCTTGTCTTTGGCGGACACATGCAGAATACCATCAGCATCGATATCGAAAGTTACTTCGATCTGCGCCATACCGCGCGGTGCCGCCTGAATGCCATCCAAGTTGAATTGCCCCAAAGATTTGTTATCGCTGGCGCGTTTACGTTCACCCTGTAGCACATGGATGGTTACCGCAGACTGGTTGTCTTCAGCAGTCGAGAACACCTGGCTGTGCTTGGCCGGGATAGTGGTGTTTTTGGTAATCAACGGGGTCATCACGCTGCCCATAGTTTCAATACCCAACGACAGCGGAGTAACGTCCAGTAGCAATACGTCCTTCACATCACCCGCCAATACGCCAGCCTGCACCGCAGCGCCCACAGCGACCGCTTCGTCTGGGTTAACGTCTTTACGCGGTTCTTTACCGAAGAAGTCAGCGACTTTCTTCTGCACCATAGGCATACGAGTCTGACCCCCTACCAGGATCACATCTTGAATGTCGGAGACCGACAGACCCGCATCTTTCAGCGCCACTTTCAGTGGTTCGATGGAACGCGCAACCAAATCTTCAACCAATGACTCAAGTTTTGCGCGGGTCACTTTGATATTCATGTGTTTTGGCCCGGTCGCATCTGCGGTAATATACGGCAGGTTAACGTCGGTTTGCTGAGCGGAAGACAGCTCAATTTTCGCTTTTTCTGCGGCTTCTTTCAGACGCTGCATCGCCAACGGGTCATTACGCAGATCGATGCCTTGTTCTTTCTTGAACTCTTCCACCAAATAATTGATCAGGCGGCTGTCGAAGTCTTCACCACCCAAATGGGTGTCGCCGTTGGTCGCTAGAACTTCAAAGGTTTTTTCACCATCAACATCGTCGATTTCGATGATGGAGATATCGAAAGTACCACCACCCAAGTCATAAACCGCGATGGTACGGTTGCCGACTTCTTTATCCAAACCGTAGGCCAGGGCTGCGGCGGTCGGTTCATTGATGATACGTTTTACTTCCAAGCCAGCGATACGGCCAGCATCTTTGGTCGCCTGACGCTGTGCATCGTTGAAGTAAGCAGGTACAGTGATCACCGCTTCAGTTACCGGTTCACCCAGGTAATCTTCAGCCGTTTTCTTCATTTTCTTCAGCACTTCAGCAGAAATCTGTGGCGGTGCCATTTTCTGGTCTTTCACTTCTAGCCAAGCGTCGCCGTTGTCAGCTTCGATGATTTTGTATGGCATGATGCCTTTATCGCGCTGCGCTTCTTCGTCCTGGAAGCGACGGCCAATCAGGCGCTTGATCGCAAATAAGGTATTTTGGGGGTTAGTAACAGCCTGACGCTTAGCTGGTTGACCAACCAGAGTCTCACCATCTTGAGTATAGGCGATAATAGAAGGAGTGGTGCGGTCACCCTCGGCGTTTTCCAGCACGCGCGCCTTAGCACCATCCATAATTGCTACACAAGAGTTGGTTGTACCTAAGTCGATACCAATGATTTTGCCCATCTAAACGTCTCCACTAATAATTAATAATCGATCAGGTTGCTAATCTAGCAAGCAGGCAGTCTTTTACTTTTCAACTGCCCGATATTTCAGTTTTACCTGCGGTTAGCAACTGCGGTTGAAAATAAGATGGGGCCATCCAACTCAGCATCAAGGGGCAAAGCGAAAAAATTCTTTTTTATCGTCATCCAGATCATGGTTTTCCCACATCCGCATGCTTTTGCCTACAAGATAAGGCGCGCTGGCAAGCTGTGCTTCTTTCGCTTCTAGCACATCGGTCGATAATGACCGACAACGATGCCAGCGAGAGAAACTGTACTTAAGTATAATTTACGGATTAGGCAGCACAGCGTAAAATCACTCTCGCTTGGCAAATGGCAAAAAAAAACCTGACCGAGAGGTCAGGTGGCCAATTTAACCAACACCAGGGAAAACAGTTCCGGCCAGACAACGGATGCAAAAGTCGCTGCTGGCCGGGCTACTACTTTAACACTGACTACTTTTCTTTCAAACTTATCTTCGCAAACGCGGCAATGTGACCTTGGATATCAGTCTCCCCCTGATCCGCAACCACATGCACAGCACCTCCCACAGCGTACAACAGCAAACGAGGATTTTTGCCAGCAAGGGCAATGATAATATCCGCGTGAGTGTACATACCCAATTCAATGGGGCAGTGACACGTTCGATGGCCAGCGCTGGCTGGCATAAAGCCATCTTTGCAATAGACCAACGAGACAAAATTAACGGTGCTTGCAGTTGGCAAGATTAGCGCCTATCCCTGTAGGTGTAGGTTCTAAGAATAACCGCCGCGTTTAGCATTCACCGATCGCGGAAATTTAGAGAGTTATCTCGCGATACGCGTTCTTAGGACGAAATGCGACCACCACCGCCCCATGCGTTTCCACATAAGGTCCTTCGAGCAGTTGGATGCAATAAGGCACGCTGGCAAAGATACCGTGCACTCGCGTATTGCCCTGCTCATCCTTCACTCCTTCCAACGTTTGCTTGATCGATTTCGGTTGCCCAGGCAGATTAATAATCAACGCCTGCTTGCGGATCGCACCCACCTGACGTGAAAGAATTGCCGTTGGCACATAATGCAGGCTGATTTGGCGCATTTGCTCGCCAAAGCCAGGCATCAGGCGATCGGCGACCGCCAGGGTAGCATCGGGGGTCACATCGCGGGGTGCCGGGCCGGTGCCGCCGGTGGTTAGCACCAGATGGCAACCCAGCTCATCTACCAGTTCGCAGAGCGTTTGTTCAATACGCCGCTGTTCATCGGGGATCAAGCGAGTTTCCAGCTTGAACGGCGTCGCCAGTGCAACGTTCAACCACGCTTCCAACGCCGGAATGCCTTTATCCTGGTAAACGCCGCCGCAAGCGCGGTCAGAAACGGAAACCAAACCAATACGTAAAATATTCATGGGTAATGTCAACCAGCCTGATGGGGCGCTTCACGCCCGGTTGATGATGCTGAGGGTCTAACCCGTCATACTTCCTTCAAGTTGCCTGTGCGTGAGTTTTCCTCACTCACCCCATTCACTTACCGGAGTAAGCGCCTGGGGATTTCCCTGAGGTTCAGCCCGCAGCCCAGCGCAAGCGCCGCTCAAATCGGTTCCCGGCCGATTTGTCGCTGCATTGCCGCCTTCCTGCAACTCGAATTATTTAGGGTCAAAGGCGTTTGCCGATTGCCACAGGCATTGAAAAGGTCGCCGGAGCCACCTTTTTATTGCGCGCCCCTTAACAATTACAGCAGATCGGCGATCATTTTCTCCAGTTTGCCCTGATCTACGGCGAACTTGCGGATACCATCGGTCAGCTTCTCAACCGCCATCGGATCCTGGTTGTGCTGCCAGTAAAATTCAGATTCGGTCAGCGCGCTTGGACGCGCCTTCACTTCACCGGTATAGGACAGTTTACGCTCCAGCGTGCCTTCGCTTTCCGCCAGCGCTTTTAGCAGCGCAGGCGCAATGGTCAGACGGTCGCAGCCGGCCAGCTCGATGATCTCACCAAGGTTACGGAAGCTGGCCCCCATCACCACGGTGTTGTAACCGTGCTGTTTGTAGTACTGATAGATCTCGGTAACGGAAACTACGCCCGGATCTTCGTGCGGTGCGAACTCTTTCTTGTCGCCGTTCGCTTGGTACCAGTCGAGGATACGGCCAACGAACGGCGAGATCAGGTAAACGCCAGCTTCGGCACAGGCACGCGCCTGTGCAAAGGAAAACAGCAGCGTCAGGTTACAGTTGATGCCTTCTTTCTCCAGTTGCTCCGCTGCGCGGATGCCCTGCCAGGTAGAGGCCAATTTGATCAGGATACGGTCATTGCTGATGCCAGCTTCGTTGTACAGCTTGATCAGGCGTTTTGCCTTGGCGACACTGGTTTTGGTATCGTAAGACAGGCGCGCGTCCACCTCGGTGGAGATGCGGCCCGGAACCAGCTTCAGGATTTCCAAACCGATGTTGACCGCCAGCTTGTCAGCAGCATCGGCGATCTGCTGCTCGCGATCGCTGCTCTGCTCGCGCGCCCAGGCGATGGCTTCATCAATCAGTTGGCGATATTCAGGAATTTGGGCTGCATTAAGGATCAGCGATGGGTTGGTAGTAGCATCTTGCGGTTGATACAGCTGCATTGCCGCAATATCGCCCGTATCCGCAACTACTGTGGTGAACTGGCGCAAAGCAGTTAATTTGTCGGTCATGTTGGCATTATCTCATCGTTTGTGCGTAAACTTTTGGCATTATTCAACCATGCCTTTTCCTGATAATAACATGCGTAAAGCCCGGAGCAAGGCTGGAAAGACGCAACCTGGCGGTGCAGGTTTTATCTTTGACCGGGCACCCGTTTACGCGGATATCTTTCGTCTGGAGTAACCCGCAGCCAACACGCTAACTTTGCCGGGCACCGTGCTTATCAGGCTTGTTGTCTTTTTCCCCACGCTTTTTGCTACAGTAACGACACTCGGATAAACAGGATGTGCTCATGCTCGTTATTATTTCACCTGCTAAAACGCTTGATTATAAAAGCCCACTGGCAACAGAACGCTATACACAGCCTGAACTGCTGGATGCGTCACAGCAGCTTATCAAAAGTTGCCGCGCGCTGACGCCAGCACAAATCGCCAGCCTGATGGGTATCAGCGACAAGTTGGCCGGGCTGAACGCCGCACGTTTTAGCGACTGGCAACCCAAATTCACGCCCTTGAACGCTCGCCAGGCACTGCTAGCGTTCAAGGGCGATGTCTATACCGGCCTACAGGCGCAAAACTTCAACGAAGCCGATTTCGATTTCGCCCAGCAGCACCTGCGCATACTTTCCGGCCTGTACGGCGTGCTGC
This sequence comes from Serratia symbiotica, assembly GCF_000821185.2. Classification (NCBI taxonomy): domain Bacteria; kingdom Pseudomonadati; phylum Pseudomonadota; class Gammaproteobacteria; order Enterobacterales; family Yersiniaceae; genus Serratia; species Serratia symbiotica. The sequence goes on from NZ_CP050855.1 coordinate 2,778,716, forward strand.
GTCCGCTCGATCTGATGATGCCCTACCGGCTGGAGATGGGCCTCAAACTCGAAAACGCCAATGGCAAGGATCTGTACAGCTTCTGGGGCGAGCAAATCACTAAAAAGCTAAATGAGGCGCTGGAACAGCAGGGGGATGATGTGGTGGTCAATCTGGCCTCCGACGAATACTTCAAGTCAGTCAAGCCAGCCAAGCTATACGGCTCAGTGATCAAGCCAGTGTTCCTTGATGAAAAGAACGGCAAGTACAAGGTGATCAGCTTCTATGCCAAGAAGGCACGTGGCCTGATGAGCCGCTTTATCATCAAGAACCGCCTGACCCAGCACGAACAACTGTTAGACTTCAATCTGGAAGGCTATGCCTTTGACGAGAGCGCATCGCAGGGCAACGAACGGGTGTTCAAACGCCCTGAGCAGTAATGAAAAAGCCGTCGCAAAGACGGCTTGTCGTTTTATGGCGCAGGGTTTCAGGCAGGTAATGACAGCAGAAACTGGCGCAATTCGCTGAAGCGGGCTGGCAAGCGGTGTGACAATAGCGGCAGATCAGCACGCAGCGCCAGCGCCTTCGGTAACGACAGTTTCTGGCCGAGGATCGCTTCGACACTCTGTTTGAACTTAGCCGGATGCGCAGTGCCCAGGAACAGACCAAATTCCCCTTGCTGCAACTGATCGCGCAACGCGCGGTAGGCAGTCGCCGCGTGCGGTTCGGAGATATAGCCCCGTTCAGCCAGCTCACGCAGGGTGTCTTTGGTGGTTTCATCACTCACCGCTGCGTGTCCTAGCTCTGACCATTGCCAGACTTTGCGGCGGAACAGCTCTTCCACCCGTGGCCAGTTGTTCGGCTGGCTGACATCCATGGCGTTAGATAATGTCGCCACCGTGGGGTGCGGCTGCCATTGGCCGTTGCTTAGAAAACGCGGCACGGTGTCGTTGGCATTGGTGGCGGCGATAAAACGCTTCACTGGCAAGCCCAGCGATTTGGCCAGCAGGCCGGCGGTCAAATCGCCGAAATTACCACTCGGCACGGAGATCACCAACTGATTGCGCGCATCCTGCGGCAATTGTGCTACCGCTTCAAAGTAATAGCAGATTTGCGCCAGCAGGCGGCTGATGTTGATCGAGTTGGCAGAATTCAAGTGCAGCGCTTTTTTCAGCGCCCGATCATCAAAGGCTTGCTTTACCAGCGCCTGACAGGCGTCGAAATCGCCGTCGATCGCCATGGTGTGAATATTGCCACCCAGCGTGCAGAATAGCTTTTCTTGCAGCGGGCTGATTTTGCCCTGCGGATAGAGGATCACGACCCGCACGCTCTGCAAGCCATAGAAAGCGTGCGCCACAGCGGCACCGGTGTCACCGGAGGTGGCGGTCAAAATGGTCACCGGCTGGTCACCAGCCACTTGCGCCAGCATCTGCGCCATAAAGCGGCCACCGAAGTCTTTGAACGCCAGCGTCGGGCCATGGAACAGTTCCAAACAGGCCACATCCTCTGCCACCTGCACTACCGGTGCCGGGAATTCAAAGGCGGCTTTTACGCATTGATGCAACGCATCTTCAGACACTTCGTCAGCGATAAACGCCGACAAAAGGCGGCGGCTGCGGGTGACAAAGTCCTGCTCCAACAATTGCTCGATGTCAGTCAGTTCGAACACCGGCAGATCCAGCGGGAAAAACAGCCCTTGCTGTTTACCCAAGCCCTGCTTGATCGCCTGTACGAAGCTGACCTGCTCGTTGTGATCCTTAAGGTTATACAGTTTCATGCGTTATCCCAGTAGTCGAGCGCCTGCGGTATCCAGGCGGCAAATATGAACAAAACCTTCGTCGTTTTGCCGATAGTGATTTTTCAGCCAGTCGGCCACTTGCTGGGCAGTGGTGACATCGTTGCAGACGGAAAACAGCGTCGGGCCGGAGCCGGAGATACCACAAGCCAGTGCGCCGATATCTTGTGCGGCCTTGCGCGCAGCGGCAAAGCCCGGCAACAAGCGGGTACGATAAGGCTCGGCGATCACGTCCCGCATCAGCTTGGCGGCCAGTTGCGGTTGCTGAGTGTGGCAAGCGTGGATGAAGCCTGCCAGATAGCGGCCATGGCTGATGCAGTCTTGACGACGATACTGTGCGGGCAGGATCGCGCGGGCGTCGGCAGTGGAAACTTTGATACCTGGATAGGCCATCACCCATAACCAGTCGTTAAAGCCGGGTACTGCCTGGCTGATGGTGCCTGCTTGTTCCAGTATCAGTTGCACTCCTCCCAAGTAGCAAGGGGCGACGTTGTCGTAGTGCACGCTGCCAGAAATGCGCCCTTCCAACTCGCCCATCAGACCGAGCAGAGTCATTTTGTTCAGCGGACGATCGCAAAACTCGTTCATCGCCACCAGGCCAGCGACCACTGAACAGGCGCTGGAGCCGAGGCCAGAACCGATCGGCATATTTTTCTCCAGCTGCATCGCTACCGGGATTTCGCGGCCAATCTCCTGGCAGAAGCGTTCCCAGCACTGATAAACGATATTTTCTTTCGGATCGTCCGGCAGCTTGCTGACGAAGCGGCCAGCATTTTGTAAGCTGAACTCGCTGGCAGTTGCAACGCTGACGCAATCGCCCAGCAGGGTGCCGTCAATCGGCGATACCGCTGCACCCAACACATCAAAACCGACGCTGAGATTGCCTATTGAGGCCGGTGCATACACCTTAACCATATTAAACTCCCAACTTCCATGACAGTGTGCGCAGCAAGTCGGCAAAAACTCCCGCTGCGGTCACATCATTACCGGCACCGTAGCCGCGCAACACCAGCGGCAACGGCTGATAGTAGCGGCTGTAGAAGACCAGCGCGTTTTCGCCGTTTTTCACTTTATACAATGGATCGTTGCCGTCTACCGCTGCAATGCGCACTTGGCAGCGCCCCTCTTCAATAACCCCGACATAGCGCAATACTTTGCCCTGTTTGGCGACATTGGCCACCTGACGGGCGAACGCTTTGTCCAGTTCAGGCAAACGCGTCATAAAGGTTTCTACATCGCTGGAGGTATCAAAGGATGGCGGCAATACCGGTTCGATCTCAATGTCGTCCATTTCCAGCCGGTAGCCAGCTTCACGCGCCAGGATCAACAGCTTACGAGCCACATCTATGCCGGACAAGTCATCGCGCGGATCTGGCTCGGTGTAGCCGTTGGCCTTGGCCTGTTGGGTAGCCACCGACAACGACACGCCTTCATCCAATTTGCCAAAAATAAACGACAGCGAACCAGACAAAATGCCGGAAAAACGCGTTAGCTCATCGCCAGCGTTCAGCAGGTTTTGCAGATTTTCGATCACCGGCAGACCGGCACCCACATTGGTGTCATACAGGAATTTGCGGCGTGAACCGGCAGCGGCAGCGCGCAACCGATGATAGTAGGCGATTGACGAGGTGTTGGCTTTCTTGTTCGGCGTCACCACATGGAAGCCGTCAGCCAGGAAGTCGGCGTATTGATCGGCCACCGCCTGGCTGGAGGTACAATCGACGATCACTGGGTTCAGCAGGTGATACTCCTTCACCAGACGGAGCAGGTGGCCGAGGTTGAACGGTTCCTGCGCCCCGGCCAGTTCGTCGCGCCAGCGTTGCAGCGGGATACCGTGCACATTGGTCAGCATGGCGCACGAGTTGGCGATGCCGCACACCCGCAGATCGATATGCTTCTGCTTCAGCCACGGCTGCTGCCGGTAGATCTGTTCGATCAATGCACCACCGACCCCCCCCACGCCGATGATAAATACTTCGATCACCTGATCGGTGTTGAACAGTATCTGGTGACTGACACGCACGCCCGTGGTGACAGCATCATTGCTGACTACCACCGAAATGGAACGCTCGGAAGAGCCTTGGGCAATAGCGACGATGTTGATGTTGGCGCACGCCAGTGCGGAGAAGAAACGCGCGGAGATACCGCGCAAGGTGCGCATGCCATCGCCAACCACCGAGATAATCGCCAGCTTCTCCATCACATCCAGTGGTTCTAGCACACCGTCTTTCAGTTCCAGATAAAATTCGTCTTCCAGCGCCCGGCGGGCGAGCCGCAGCTCATGCTGTGGCACGCAGAAACTGATGCTGTACTCGGAAGAGGACTGAGTGATCAACACTACCGAGATGCCAGCACGCGACATCACCGCAAACACGCGAGCCGCCATACCAACCATGCCCTTCATGCCTGGGCCGGAGACGTTAATCATCGCCATATTATTCAGGCTGGTGATACCCTTCATCGGCATATTCTCATCCCTGCTTTCCTCGCCGATCAGCGTACCGGGAGCCTGTGGGTTAGCCGTGTTTTTTATCAGACAAGGAATTTGGAATTGGGCGATCGGGGCGATAGTGCGAGGATGAAGCACTTTGGCTCCGAAATAGGAAAGCTCCATCGCCTCCTGATACGACATCGATTTCAGTAGTTTGGCGTCCGGTACAGTGCGCGGGTCGCAAGTATAAACACCATCGACATCAGTCCAGATTTCACAACCATCGGCGCGCAAGCAAGCGGCCAGCACGGCGGCGGAATAGTCGGAGCCATTGCGCCCCAGCACCACCAGTTCGCCCTTGTCATTACCGGCGATAAAGCCCGCCATCAATAGGATATGATCAGTCGGGATCGCCGCTGCGGCAATGCGTCGCGTGGATTCGGCGATATCTACCGAGGACTCCAGGTAGCGCCCGTGCGCCAGCAGCTTCTCCACCGGGTTGATCACCGTCACCGGGAAACCTTTAGCATGAAATACACCTTCCATCAGGGCGATGGAGAGTTTCTCGCCGCAGCAGATGATCGAGGCGTTCACGCTATCCGGGCACTGCCCCAACAGCGCCACGCCGTGCAGCACCTGCTTGAGCTGGGCGAACTGCTGGTCGACAACACGCTTTAGCCGTTGGTACTCAAAAGCCGGCAGTGCCTTAACCAGGCCGCTTAGCAAATCAGCAAAGATGCGTTCGGCGTCACTGATATCCGGCAGAATATCGCGACCCGCCACCGTTTTTTCAATCATCGCCACCAGATGGTTGGTGATCTTGGCGGGTGCAGACAATACCGTTGCCACCTGCCCCAGCCGGGCGTTACTTTCTATAATGTCAGCAACGCCTAGAAAACGTTGCGCATCCGCCACCGAGGTTCCACCAAATTTCAGCACTCGCATTTCTGATCTCTCCCAAATTTAAGCCAAAAAAAAGCCCGCACTGGTTAGGTGCGGGCTTTTTCTGTGTTTCCTGTATGCGTCAGCCCGCCCCGTTACCTGTGGTATCGGTGGTGGTAATCATTGTGCTATTCAGGCTGAGGGGCTGCATGCTGTTTGTCTCAATAAATATGATCTCCGCTCTACTGGTTAAAGCAATCGCTACCCCAAGTCAAATTATTTCTTTATTTGCTCACGCTCTATTCAGCCTAAAGAATGCGCAAAAGGCCCATAGAAAAGCAAAATATACAGAATAAAAAAGCAGCCTACCCGCGCTATTGCAGGAGATCACACTGAGTCATTCCCAGAGAATAGGGATAAACATTTGGCGAGTTTTTTTTCTATGTCATGCAGCAGCCTGTGCAGCATAGCTGTATCCCGCTGTTGCAGTGCCCCAAGCCGTTGGTGCACCCAATCGCACAATTTTTGATCGCCACTGACCCCTAACACGCTCAATAATCCCTCAGCACGTTGGCGCAAAGCGTTTAGCTGGCCGGTATTGGCTGGCGGCTGTTGCGCCACGCTGACATTCATTAATGCCGCCAACTGGTAGCAGTACACCATCACCGCCTGACCGAGGTTAAGCGAAGGGTAATCCGCCTGCATCGGCACACCGGTAAGCAAATCCGCCAGGGCCAGTTCTTCGTTAGTCAGACCGCAGTCTTCACGACCGAACACCAAAGCAGCCTGTCTCGCCCACTGCTGGCGTTCAGTCAGTTGCTTGAGCAACTGCGGCGGCGTGCAATAGTAGTGGAAGCGCGCCCGACTACGGGCAGTAGTGGCGACGGTGAAATCCACATCCGCCAGCGCCTGCTCTAGCGTGGCGAAGGTTTGGACGCCATCAAGGATCTCACCGGCACCATGTGCCACCCAGCGTGCCGACGGCTGTAGGTGCGCTTCACTGGCGACAATGCGCAACGCAGTAAAGCCCATGGTTTTCATCGCCCGCGCCGCGGCACCAATATTTTCTGGCCGGGTCGGAGCCACTAAAACAATATAAAGCTGCATCGAAACTCCACCGAAAAGGGATCGCGGTTTTGACTGTTCCGCATAGCTCACCTACATTTACAATTACGCAACAAAATCACGTTGATTGATCCAAACCAGATTCAACAGATTATTGTTCTGTACAACAACTACCATTATCGTTCTATGTTTTACAGTTAATATTAATCAACACATTAAAATAACTTGCAGAACAGTAAGCTGTAAATTGTACCCTATTGCTGCCGATGAAGCAGAATCGTTCATAAAATTCGAGGTTTTGTGACTTAAGCAGGCAATTCTGTAAGTGTTTTTCACCAATATGTTAACGTGCTACAATTGAATTTGATATATGTCAACATAACCATGGTTTTTTTGGGTGATAAATTCGATGTTCTGTTATACTGTTGTTAACAGGCATAGACAGGCGGCTGTAGAGACGCGTATCCCCAGCACGCTAGCGTTCTTGTTGACACATAATGGAAAGTGTATCAAGAATGAGTTTACGTACTTTAGTCATTTGATAAGAGGGAACGTGGCGCTATCTCTGCCCTCCTCTTAAAAACAAAGAATTCTGTACTTCCTATTTTTTATTTTGTTGGCAATTTTAGGTAGCAAATATGCAGACCCCGCACATTCTGATTGTCGAAGACGAGTTAGTCACGCGTAACACCCTAAAGAGCATTTTCGAGGCGGAAGGCTACATGGTTCACGAAGCCAATGACGGTGCAGAGATGCACAACATCCTGTCTAAAAATGATATCAATCTGGTCATCATGGACATTAACTTGCCAGGCAAAAACGGCCTGTTGTTGGCCCGTGAACTACGCGAACAAGCCAACGTTGCACTAATGTTTCTGACTGGACGCGATAACGAGGTTGATAAAATTCTCGGCCTGGAAATCGGGGCCGATGATTACATCACCAAGCCGTTCAACCCGCGTGAATTAACCATTCGCGCACGTAACTTGCTGTCGCGTACCATGAACCTGAGTAGCGTCGGCGAAGAACGTCGCTTGGTGGAAAGTTATAAGTTCAACGGCTGGGAGTTAGATATTAACAGCCGCTCGCTGGTCAACCCGGCGGGGCAACGGTATAAGCTGCCGCGTAGCGAATTTCGCGCCATGCTGCACTTCTGCGAGAATCCAGGCAAGATTCAGTCACGCGGCGAACTACTGAAGAAGATGACTGGCCGTGAGTTGAAGCCGCATGACCGCACCGTCGATGTTACCATCCGCCGCATCCGTAAGCATTTCGAGTCGGCACCAAATACACCGGAAATCATCGCCACTATCCACGGTGAAGGCTACCGTTTCTGCGGCGATCTGCAAGCGTAATGCCCGCTTCAAAACAATCGGAGTTCAGCTTGCTGGATCCCGATTGTTATTTCACCTCACCCCATGGGATGATCGGAACCGCACTCAGTGCATTTTTTGGTGAACCATCAACCACCCGATCCGAATAGCTCAGATAGACCAACGTATTGCGCTTGGCATCATAAAAACGCACGACTTGCAGCTTCTTAAACACCAGTGAGGTTCGCTTCTGGAACACCACCGAACCTTCTGCCTTGCCGTTTATGATCTTATCGCTCAAGGCGATCGGCCCTACCTGCTGACAGGAAATGGCCGCATCTGCGGTATCTTCCGCCAGCCCTAGCCCGCCTTTGACACCGCCAGTTTTGGCGCGGCTGATATAACAAGTTACATTTTTAACGTCTGGATCATCGAACGCCTCCACCACAATTTTGTGATCCGGCCCCACCAGTTTAAATACTGTATCCACCGATCCCACCTGGTCCGCCTGCGCGCTGTTTATCGTTGCACAACCGAAACCCAAAAAAAATAGCCACTCTTTTCTCATTTACTTAACTCCCACAAGCATTACTTTATCGCAACAGGCTCAGCAATCAGAATTTTTCTGGCCCACCGTACTCCTTTTAGCAAGGAGCGTGAAAAAAATCTTTGGCGCTTTGGCGGTCTCGCAGCAAAAAATTGCTATTATACGGCGTCGTTATTTAGAGCCTATCCCATTAGAGTAGGCGCACATTGTTGCAGCCAGTTTGCACAAGGCAGCGCGCAACAACCGCAGCATACAGGGAGTCAATGAGGATGATGAGTACTCCCCAGATCCAACATGGCAAATAAAATCGTCTATTGGGATAAGTTCTTATCAGCGCTCTCTAAGAGAGCGCTCCAATCAAACTCTTGCGCACTGTGCATTGCAAGAGGCAAAGGAGTGCAATACAACATGGTCTAATAATGCAAGCACTGGCGTGATGAATCAACAGCCCTAAAGCTCTACGAGGAAGATCTATGGATCAAGCCGGTATCATTCGCGATTTGCTTAGTTGGCTGGAAAAAAATTTGGATCACCCCTTGTCACTGGACAACGTGGCGACAAAATCGGGCTACTCCAAATGGCATCTACAGCGGATGTTCAAAGACCTTACCGATACACCCTCGGCGCTTCATCCAAACCAGAAAGCTGTCCAAAACCGCCGTGTACACCACCGCGCTGGAGCCGCATTACCTACCGGAGAAAATGCCAGCAGGCCAGCGGCCTAGTTTGGGCCTGTTTGACTTTATCCAGATGGTCTATGGCTCCTGTCTGCCAATGCTTAAGTTGAGGCGTCGCAAGAGGCACGACATAGAGCGCTTTTATCCAGAAGGTGATCGACAGCCCCCCCAAACACTGACTGATGATCAACTGCGACTATTTAATCCCGATCCGTCGCTAATGCTATGCGGGCATCTCCAGATGAGTAATATCGCCCGCGTTTTCGACGATCCAGCCGGGAGCCAGCCACGGGCTTTGCTGATGATCAAGGCGCGACAGCGAACAATTGCGTAGGCGCAAGCGGCGTTCCGCATAGGCTGGCAGCCCCAGCACCGAACTGATCAGGCATCCCAGGGCAATGCCGTGGCTGACAATCAACGGCTTGCTGCCTGCTGGCAACATCAGGCAACTTTCCAGTGCAGCACGCATCCGTTCGCACAGTTCTTCCATCGATTCACCTTGAGGGATACGTCCAGCAGGAGTACCATCAACCATCTGTTTGCGCCACTGTTCTTCCTGCGGCGTCAGGCGGTCGATCAGGCGTCCCTCCAAAACCCCCATATGCAGCTCACGCAAGCGTTGATCGTTAATCACCATGCAGCCGCAAGCGGTGCCGATAATTTGTGCGGTGTGGCGAGTGCGTCCCAGATCGCTGGTGATCACATGCGTGATACCCACTGTGCTGACACGTCTGGCGACCAGATGAGCCTGGTGTTCACCCTTGGCAGTTAACGGGCTGTCAGACTGTCCCTGGATGCGGCGAGCCGCATTCCATTGCGTTTCGCCATGGCGGACAAGATATACCTGTAACATTGTTGGTTTCCGTTTTACTCCGTGAAACTTGAATTTATCAGCGCCGGGCGGCCCGTTATACCACCGCCAACATATCGACTAGAAGGATATCAGATCCGTTATGTACCATGTTGTCGCTGCAACAACCAACCCGGCAAAGCTCCAGGCTATTCAATTAGCCTTTGACGATACCTTTGGCGCAGGCCACTGCCATACTGAATCCGTCGATGTCGCCAGCGGCGTTTCGCTTCAGCCGCTGGGCACCGATGAAACCCGCACCGGCGCTCGCCAGCGAGTGATTGAAGCACGTAAAATGCGGCCAGAAGCCGATTTCTGGATCGGCGTGGAGGCCGGAATTGAGGAGAACATGACCTTTGCCTGGATAACAATAGAAAACCCGCATACCCAAGGTGAGTCACGTTGCGCCAGCTTAATGCTGCCCGAAACCATTTTACAGGGTATCCGCGCTGGTCGCGAACTGGGTAGCGAAATGGCGAAGATCACCGGCAACACCGAAGTGAAACGTCAGGGCGGTGCGATAGGCATATTTACCAACGGGCAACTGAGTCGCACTAGCGTCTATCATCAGGCTCTATTGCTAGCATTGGTGCCATTCCACAACCCGATTTACCAGCAACATAGCCAATAGCCCAGGCTATTGCGCCTGATCCAGCAGTTGTTGCTTCAGCCACTGTTTCAACTCTGGCGAGGCTGCCTTCAGGCTGTTCGAACCACGGGTAATGGTGGCTATTCCCGCCCCCAGTTCATTTTTTATCTCACGCTGGCTTATTTCACCGCGCATCAATTCCTGAATAATCCGTACCCGGGTACCCAGTGCAGTTCGCTCATCTGATGTCAGTAAGAGCTGCATCAGCGGCTGTTGCAATCCCTGTGCAAATGCTTGCTGCAACAGCGCAACGAAGCGTAGCCAATCCTCATTGCCTTGTGGTGAAAGAGCGGGGTCATTTAGCGATAATTGCGACATGGCAGCCACCATACTATTTAACTAGTACAGCAGCATACCATAGGGCAGTCAAAATCAATAACGCCGCTGCCACTCGGCGTCGGTCAGCACTTTTGCTGGCTGGTGGCTCAGATAGCGGTAAAACACATCGTAGGCCAGCACATTCTTAACATAGGCGCGGGTTTCAGAAAATGGGATACTTTCGACAAACGCCACCGCATCAACCCGCCCCGCGCTGTTGCCAAGCCAAGTATTCACCCGCGATGGCCCAGCGTTGTAAGCCGCCGTCGATAAAATACGGTTGCGGCCAAACTGCTGATACAGGTACTCCAGGTAGCGCGTGCCGATGGTGATATTGGTCTGAGGATCAAACAGTTGGCTCGCACCAACATACCCCGGAATAGTGAACATCTGCACCGTGTGCTGGGCGGTGCGCGGCATCACCTGCATCAGCCCGGCGGCACCCACGGGAGATTGTGCTTTCGGATTCCAGGCGCTCTCCTGCCGGGCGATGGCCATCGCATAACTCAGCGTTATCCCCTTGTCATCGGTGGCGCGGCGGAACTCCTGCGGCCAAGCCAGCGGGAAGCGCTCTTGCAGATGGCTCCACAATTTGCCAACGATGGTCGCCTGCACGCTGAGATCAGCCCATTTTTGATCAAAAGCATAGCGAGCCAGTGCTTCCTGCTCAATATGGCTGCGGCTAGCAACAAATGCACTCCACTCGCTGCGCGCCAGATTATCCATATTCCAATACATCAGCTCGCGCACCCGGGCGATTTCTGGCGCACCCACCAACGTGGCGTGCGGCTTGGCTGCAACCGCTACCCTCACCGGATAAGCAATATTCAGTCTTTGCGCCGCCACCATCGGGTAGAAGCCACGTTCGGTCATGAGGTTACGCAGCATCCCTTCGCCTTCACTGCGTTTACCAGCATCCAGCAGCATGTTGGCGCGCCAGTAACGCCATTCATCCTTATTACGCAATTCCACTGGCAGACGCGCAAGCCAGGTAGCCACACCCTGGCGATCACCATCGCCCAACGCCATGCGTACCCGGCGCTCTAACAATGCAGGCGACTGGCTACGCAAAATAACCTGATCGCGCCACTGAGCCTGTTCATCGGTGGCATCGCTGCCCATCAAGCGCCACGCCACTGCTTCTTCCAACGCCATGCGTCTGCTGTCGCTCATTTTTTGCAAACGCGCGAGGATCGGGAGCATCGCACGGGCGTTTTGCACATCTTGCCGCGCCAGGCGTTCAAAAGCGATAGCGATGGCATCGCGGGTGAAATCGGTTGGCACTACATTGCGGGCGAAAGCCTCAAGCGTGGTAGGATCATTCTGCAAACGCACTAGGGCATTGCCCATGGCCTGATAATCTGACGGCAATTGGCGATATAGGCTGTTGACCAGCATGCTGTTGCCCTCTTTCAACGCCAGTTTCATGCGTTCCAAGGTATTTAACGGCGTTTGCTTACCCGCACCGCGCCAAACGTTGAACAGTTTGTCACACGCCCCCGGCTGTGTTTTACCACTCAGCCATAACTCATCGGCACCGCGCCATGCCGCCGGCTGATCGCCGGTCGCCCATTTGGCGTAGTAATAGTTGCAGCGTGCCACCACCGGTTTCGGTGCCTGTGGGCTGAACGTTAACAGAGTGCGCCAGTCCTCACGGCGTGCCAGCTCATTGACAAAGCGCGGTACCAACGATTTCACCAGCGGCAGCGTCGGGTTTTGCTTGATAAAAGTGTTTACTTCAGAAAACCCAACCTGGCTGAGATCCTGCGTCAATGCCCGGTATTCCAGATAGGGATAAAGCGGATAATTTTGCAGCGTTGGCATCAGTTGTGCCACCACGGCTCTCTGATTGCTGTCCCATGCCTGTTTGATTTGCTGGTAGCGTTGACGTTGGGCATTCAAAGAATCTGCCAGCGTCACGCCGGAAAACGCTGTCAGGCACAGCCCTACCGCCAAAAACCACCGTTTGTCCACCTTGATCATATTTGCTTTTTCCTCGCTGGTTATGCTGCCAGGGGTGAGCTTAGCACCGCGACAGCGACCAACGGATTGCTGAACCCATCCCCCCGAAAAATGGGCTGCCCTGCCGCATTTGGGCGCTTAGGGAAAATAATACCGGGCTTGGCACCCGGAAGCAGAAACTTTCCATAGACAGCGCAAACGCTTATCCATTCAATACTACTGTAGTAGAAGAGATGTGCCGTCACGGTAGGCGCGCGGTAAAAAACATTATCTCCACTAATACATTATGGCAGCGCTGGTCACAGTCATGTTGAACATTCTTCCGTTGGCCTTATTATGACTGACACGATTAAGCGCCTACGGCATAGAATCAAGAAAATAATTTTAATTATTTTCTTGGAAATAATAGAAATAGAGAGAGTACGACTAGCCTATATGGTATACATCGCCGAGCATGATTGAGAAGCCTATAAAAAAATGGCCTATAAGGTGCGTAATAGATGCATCTTATAATACAATCCGCACCAAAATTATAGACAATGCGATTGAAAGCTTTCAGCCAGGCTGATTATCCCCATGTCTGAACCAGATTTCCCACTGATAAATTACCGCATGCTGGCGGCATTTCCACGCGGGAATGGCAGATGATAATGGCGAAAAATACCACAGGATTGACGAACTGCACAAAAAACCTATTTCAGGCTTTCTTTAGCAGTTTTGGCCGTCTGCTGATCGTCATACTGGTACTGCTGGCGTTTCCCTGTCAGGCCTACCCTACCCCCAATGATCTCTACCAAAAACGCACGCGGTGTCCACCATTGTGGTAGACATTATCAGTTAAGCGCGTTGGGCCAGTAGACCCAACCCTATCCGCCTGTACGTCACCGCCTCGCCCCGCTACGCCGAAGGTTTGTTCGGTCCGATTCTGCTAAAAGCTCCCCATCCGATAAAAACCGCACGTCTGACCCATAACAGCCCACGGCTGAGTACCCATTGTGACGTGATTTATCTGGGGGATATCCCCCAGGTGCAGAAACAGAATTTTATACGGCGTATTGCTGGCCATTCCATTCTTAGCATCAGCGAGAACGATATTGAATGCGCCGCTGGTAGCGTTTTTTGCCTACAGATCGTCGGTGATCAAGCTAGCTTCAAGGCCAACCTGGATGCCTTGGCACGCAGCGGAGTGCGTGTTCACCCTAACGTGCTGCAACTGGCACGTAAAAAGGCACCGCCGCTATGAGGCTGTCGCGCAAAAAACCTGCCAACAACGTGCGCCCAACGCTGGGGCGGGTACTGCAACAGGCGCATCTTGGCTTGGCACTGATTGCTGCCAGCACTGCGGGCGTCTTCTTGACGCTGGTGGCATTGTTTACGTTGCATGCCTACGCTAACCACAACCTGCACCTGATCGCACGCTCCATCAGCTACGCTGTCGAAGCCGCCGTGGTGTTTGCAGACCGCACCGCCACAAACGAGACATTGATATTGATCGCCTCCAAAGAGGAAATATCGGAAGCCAGTATCCTGGGCAACAACGGCAAGGTGCTGGCCAGTTGGCACCACCCCAAAGATGGACCACTGCACAGCATGGAACAGATTGTCGCCCACTGGGCGTTGCCAAAAACTGTCGTACTGCCGATCATCCATGAAAACAAACTGGTCGGCGAAGTATGCCTAAACGGCCACGGCGGTAGCCTGTTACGCTTCCTGCTGCGCGGCATGGTCGGCATGATCGCCTGCCTGGTGCTCAGTACCCTGTGTGCGCTGGTATTGTCCCGCCGGATGCTGGTCGGCATCGTCAGATCGCTGGATGATATCGCTAGTGTAGCGCAGGCGGTACGCTGCGATCGCACCTTCGGGCTGCGAGTGCCATCAGCAACGATCGCTGAACTACATGAATTGATTAGCGATTTTAACGGCCTTCTCGACGAGATGGAAACTTGGCAGGCTCATCTCAAACAGGAAAATAACGCGCTGCCCCACCGAGCGATGCATGACAGCCTGACCGGGCTGCCGAACCGTGCCTGCTTTGAAGGTCGGCTGAGCCGGGCTTTGGGGAATATCAAGCCAGCGGAAAAGCTGGCAGTGTTGTTTATCGACGGCGATCGCTTTAAGGAGGTGAACAACAGTTAGGGCCATGCGGCTGGCGACGCGGTGCTGACCACCATTGCTGACCGCATTCGCGCACAACTACGCGAGAGCGATTGGGTGGCGCATTTGGACGGGGATGAGTTCGCCATGCTACTGGCCCCCATTAACAATACCGAAGATGTGTTACAGATCGCCGATAATATTATCGACTGCATGACCCAACCGGTAATTTTGCCAAACGATGAGCGGGTGATGACTTCTCTGAGTATCGGCATTGCGCTTTACCCTGATCACGCGATGACGCCGCAAGGACTTCTGCACGAAGCCGACGATGCAATGTATCAGGCAAAGCTTCATTTTAATAGAGATAATGGCGGCTAGCCGCCAACCATACATAAATAAAAGCGCCAACCTAAATTTAAATTAGGGACTTGATTATGATGCAACACAGGCTAAAACACCATTTTCACCACTGACCATCATGTTTATCGCTCTCCTGGCGCTCACTGGCTGCCAGAACAAACTGCAAGGTCTGACGCCTGAGTAGATTGCGCTGTTGCAATCACGAGGGTTTAGACTGACGGATAACGGCTGGGAGTCCGACTTGTCTCGCAAAGTGCTGCTTGGTAACAACATCGACACACTGAACTCAAAGGGCATCAGGAGAGTGCAAGAGATGGGGCGCACGTTGCTGAGCGTCGGCATCCCCCAGTTCTGTTCGGACGATCATACTGATAACTAAGGTAAAGATAGCTATCATGACCGACTTTCTCTACGCCGCGCCACCACAGTGACCAATCTGTTGGCCAGCGTAGGCATTCTGCGCGCCAGTATCGAACCCCGTAGTATGGGTAAACGCAATCCCGTCACCAACAACCGCACCGCCAAAAGACCTGCGCAAAACCGCCGCGTCGCGATCATCGTCACACCATAAGCGGCCACTAGATTGGGCCAGTGTAGGAAAGCTGCGAGCATAATTGCGGTTTGAAAGAGCAAGGTAGTACGCATTTCCGAGCATGTTGCAAGTTATACTTAGCGATCGCTGGGTGATGTCTGGGAACCGTGATTGAAACGGGCTACACTCGCAACCAGAGATCCTATAAAAACTGAAATAAAGAGGCTAGAGCAACGTGGCTCAATACGTTTATACCATGCATCGCGTCGGTAAAGTGGTTGCACCGAAGCGTCACATTCTGAAAAACATTTCCCTGAGCTTCTTCCCCGGTGCCAAAATTGGCGTACTAGGTCTGAATGGTGCCGGTAAATCTACCCTGCTGCGCATCATGGCCGGCATCGATAACGATATCGAAGGAGAAGCGCGTCCACAGCCGGGAATTAAAATCGGTTACCTGCCACAGGAGCCGCAACTCAACCTGGAGCACAGCGTCCGTGAATCAGTAGAAGAAGCGTTAGCGGAGGTGGTCGCTGCGCTGAAGCGCCTTGATGAAGTCTACGCACTGTACGCAGAAGAGGATGCCGACTTTGATAAGTTGGCCGCTGAACAGGGTCGCCTGGAAGAGATCATTCAAGCTCACGATGGTCACAACCTTAACGCCCAGCTTGAGCGTGCCGCCGATGCCCTGCGCCTGCCAGAATGGGGAGCAAAAATCGCCCACCTTTCCGGTGGGGAACGTCGCCGCGTTGCACTGTGCCGTCTGCTGCTGGAAAAGCCAGACATGTTGCTACTGGACGAACCGACCAACCACCTGGACGCCGAGTCAGTCGCGTGGTTGGAACGCTTCCTACACGATTTTGAAGGTACTGTGGTGGCGATCACCCATGACCGTTACTTCCTCGATAATGTCGCTGGCTGGATCCTCGAACTGGATCGCGGCGAGGGCATCCCCTGGGAAGGCAACTACTCTTCCTGGCTGGAGCAGAAAGACGCCCGTCTGGCGCAGGAAGCCTCTGCCGAAGCCGCACGTCGCAAGTCAATCGAGAAAGAGCTGGAATGGGTACGCCAGGGTGCCAAAGGCCGTCAGTCGAAAGGCAAAGCGCGTCTGGCACGCTTTGAAGAGCTTAACAACACCGAATACCAGAAGCGTAACGAAACCAACGAACTGTTTATCCCACCTGGAGCACGCCTGGGTGATAAAGTGCTGGAAATCAATAATCTGTGCAAATCTTATGGCGACCGCGTGCTAATTGACGATCTTTCCTTCTCGTTGCCGAAGGGGGCTATTCTCGGCATTATCGGCCCGAACGGCGCGGGTAAATCCACGCTGTTCCGCATGATGTCCGGCCAAGAACAACCGGATTCCGGCAGCATCGTGCTGGGTGATACTGTCAAGCTGGCCTCTGTCGATCAGTTTCGCGACAGCATGGACAACGCGAAAACCGTATGGGAAGAAGTGTCCGGTGGTCAGGACATCATGCGCATCGGCAATACCGAAATGCCAAGCCGCGCCTACGTTGGCCGTTTTAACTTCAAAGGCGTCGATCAGGGCAAACGTGTGGGTGAGCTGTCTGGTGGTGAACGTGGCCGTTTGCATCTGGCCAAGCTGCTACAAGTGGGCGGCAACGTACTGCTGCTCGACGAACCGACCAACGATCTGGATATTGAAACCCTACGTGCACTGGAAAACGCCCTGTTGGAATTCCCTGGCTGCGCCATGGTTATCTCGCACGACCGTTGGTTCCTCGACCGCATCGCCACCCATATCCTGGATTACCAGGACGAAGGCAAGGTGGAATTCTTTGAAGGCAACTTCTCCGAATACGAAGAGTACAAAAAGCGTACTCTAGGTGCGGAAGCGCTAGAACCGCATCGTATCAAGTACAAGAAGATCGCCAAATAACCTGCCTACCCCCTGATACCCTGGGTACGGCGTTATACCCACATGGGGGAGACTGAACTGGGTTATGCCAGGACATTGGCTTGCCCCGCACCTGACCGACCAATGGCGCTCAAATGCGGGCACCGCCTAGTCATTAATGCTGATTGATTACGAGATTGTGACCAGGGGTTTAATCCCGGCATTTGATAGAGCAGGATAGTAGGAATAGGATTGTGTGAAACGCGGATAAGTGAGCAATAGGAGTATTGAGCTTGGAGGGATAGCAGTTATTAAAAAGTATCGTGGCCACTCATAGCCTGAGTGGCTGCCAAATAGCCGCGAGATGGAGACTGTATACGAGATTAGGCAATTGCCTGATTTTTGTTTCGTGCTCTCTGTGCACCCTAAATAGCTGCGTCTAATAGCGCTCCACTTTTGCCAGACCATGTTTGCCGCCCGGGAACGGGCTGACAGTTTTCATAAGTGGCGTACTTTTTTCAACAGTTGCCACATTGACCGGCACTGATGATTACGTGTAATGGTATCGTGCAGGGCCTACCACAGGCGCTCAACATGATTGACCCACGGCGAGTAAACCGGCCGGTAAATCACCCTGAACTTTGGATTCTGTTTCAGCCAGCGCAGCGTTTCCCGGCTCTTGTGAATAATGTAGTTATCGACGATGAGCGTGATAGATTTTGCCCGCCGGTATGTTGCTTTAAGATGCTTTAACAGGCTGATAAATAACACTGAACTTTTACTGCTTCCGCCCGCGTAACTGGCCTTCCCGGTACCACTGTGCAGGACTCCCACCAGATAATATTTTTCATTCTGACCCGGCGTGACGACCTTTTTTGATGCCTCCTGAGTTGCCAGTCGGCTCCGATTTTGGGATTAAGATGGATATCCACCTCATCCTCGTAAAACACGGGATGTTCCTGACTGCACTGCACCAGTGACTCGCTTATCGCCGCCATTTTTTCTTCTTTATTCGGGTCATGGATACGGAGAGTGGGCGCTGCGCGTCTCCATACCAGCCCGGCGACGGAGAACCAGCGCCGGATTGTTCCGGCATGCAACCGGCATCCGGTTATCTCATTGATTTTTATTGCCATCAGTTCAGTACGCCAGCGGGAACGCTGATAACCAAAGTCACCCGGTGAATACTTTACGAGCGCGCGCAGCAGTTCGCAAATATGTTCAAACGGCCAGCGACGTCCACGCCCGGAAGGTAAAGACCTGAAGAGGCTAAATCTGGTGTAAACGCCCGTTCCATCATGCAAAATCAACAGTTTATTTTGCCGGGGACTACCCTCCAAACCATTCCTTTGTATGATACGGAGAAAAAAAGAAAGTATAATGCTGCATCTGCCATGCGGCTAGATGAACAATATGGATTTGATCGCTATTATCAAATTATGTTGCCAGGAAGCAAATCAACAGACATCGAGTATATTAACCACTTGCTGACACAGTTAAGTGAAGAGGATATCGTTGAAATTGCTTAGCCAAATGCCAAGCCGGTCGTACGAGATCTCAGCCGACCTAACACAGTGAAAATGGCCGCAAAGTCTGGCGATATTCCGGATTTCTCTGCCATACAGTACTATTTACGTTCATCCGAAACGCTTGCCCCCGGCTTTAAAGCAGGCGGTATTAATGCGGATTATGCCTGGCAATACTATGGTGGAAAAGGTGAAGGTATCACTGTGGTATCTCAGGAAATTGGCGCATGGGATGATAAACATGTCGATCTCCCTCCTAGGGCATTTAGCGCCGGAAGTGTCGATGTACATTATCACGATACTGCCGCCGTGGGCATTATGGCAGCAAAAGATAACGGCGCTGGTATAGTGGGTATCGCTCACAAGGCCACCTTTGGTTATGCCGCATATAACGCATCAGTGTTCTACGAGCTCATAGATAAACTTAAGCCAGGCGATGTAGTTCAGGTCGGCCTTCATATCGATATTGGCAGTGTTGCCAACTGTCAGCGTTACTGCTTTGTTCCAGATGAATATACACCTCACCGGTTTGATGAGATCCGTGCATTAACGGATAGAGGCATTCACGTCATCGAAGCGGCAGGAAACGGCAATGTGAATCTCGACCACCCAGACTTTAACCACAAATTTGATCGAAATTATCGTGATTCTGGTGCAATTATCGTGGGTGCCCTTGATCCAGAAACCGGTGGTAAGGCCTGGTTTTCCTTTTAGGGTTCGCGCGTTGACAACGCAAGCTGGGGAGATCATGTGGTGACTACCACCTCCTCAGAATTAGGCGACCTGTGGATAAAACCGCATGCTTCATACATGAGCTATTTTGGCGGTACATCCTCCGCAAATCCGATCGTCGCCGGTGCCACCGCCAGTCTTTCCGGCTTTGCAAAAGCCCACAACCTGATACTGAAACCCAAAGAACTGCGCCGCATACTGGTGGAAACTGGTATGCCACTGGCCAATAATGATTCTGCAAAAGTGGGTACGCAACCTAACCTGGAGAAAGCATTTAAGAAAATCTTGCTAAGCGAAGTGGAAGTACCAACGGTTGCAGTCAGTCGCAGTACAATAAACGCTGTGGTCGCCCACGACACTGAAGTTCTCTACCCAATTTCCGCGACAAGCAATCAGCAGGGCAATGTGAACTGGCAGTGGGAACGTATCTCCGGCGATAGCCGCATCTTTATTAAGGACAGCAGTGCGGCTGAAACTCAGGTGGTGATCCCTAAAAACCTTGAGAACGTTTCAACGCGTTTTCGCGTCACAGCGACGAATTCACAGGGGAAAAAGGCGGGATCTGATGTTGAGATTAACGTTACCTCACCAAAGGTGACCATTGTTGGTACAAGCATTATGGAATCCATCCACCCTTTGACGTTGAAAGCGAGCGCCAATTTTGACCAAGTGGTGTATAACTGGAGCCTGTCCAAAGACGGTCAGAACGTACCCAAGGGCATCAACGCCAGCGGTATCATCAAATCCAACTTACCGGCAGGTGACTATATCGTTAAGGTTGAGGCCCGCAGTGATAAAGGCCAGCGCCATGCTCAAGCAACACACCGGGTGAAGATTACCCTAGACGACCTCACCGGCACTCCAGCATGGGATAAGGATAAAGTTTACAGTACCCCCTGCACCGAAGTCCGATATAACGGCAGTATATGGAAGAACGGTTGGTGGACGAAAAACGAGGCTCCAGATAGCGAAAGCCCATGGGGCGTATGGCGTAAAAAAGGAAGTGCCAATATGCACGCTGGCTGTTAATAATACCCTCATCCGCTCTGATGCGACCGCATCAGAGCGGCTAAAATGACAACAAAATGATGCGAATAGGGTACAATTACGCTCACAAAGTTGTGCATGTGCAGAAAAAGTAGCATGGTGATGTTGTGAAGGTGACGCAACCTCGCTCTGTCCACCGATAGGCTAATATCCTCGGCAGTTGGGTGATTAGGGGTGTAGTGGCACACTGAATTTGGCCACCTGAACAGAGGTGATATGCTCACCTCAGGACATTACAGGTGCTTCAATGAAAAAAAGAAATTTCAGTGCAGAGTTCAAACGCGAATCCGCTCAACTGGTCGTTGACCAGAACTACACCGTGGCAGATGCAGCCAGTGCTATGGATGTCGGCCTTTCCACAATGACGCGATGGGTGAAGCAGTTGCGTGATGAGCGGCAGGGAAAAATACCTAAAGCCTCTCCCATTACTCCTGAACAAATTGAAATACGTGAGCTGAGGAAAAAAATACAACGTATTGAAATGGAAAACGAAATATTAAAAAAGGCTACCGCGCTCTTGATGTCAGACTCCCTGAACAGTTCTCGATAATCGGGAAACTCAGAGCGCATTATCCGGTGGTCACACTCTGCCACGTGTTCGGGGTTCATCGCAGCAGCTACAAATACTGGAAAAACCGTCCTGAAAAACCAGATGGCAGACGAGCTGTATTACGCAGCCAGGTACTGGAACTGCATAGCGTCAGCCATGGCTCTGCTGGCGCAAGGAGTATCGCAACTATGGCAACCATGAAGGGCTTCAGGATGGGACGATGGCTCGCCGGCAGGCTCATGAAAGAGCTGGGGCTGGTCAGTTGTCAACAGCCCACTCATCGGTATAAATGCGGTGGCCTTGAACACATCGCTATCCCGAATCACCTTGAGCGGCAGTTCGCAGTGACAGAGCCTAATCAGGTGTGGTGTGGCGATGTGACCTATATCTGGACAGGCAGGCGCTGGGCCTACCTCGCCGTTGTTCTCGACCTGTTCGCGAGAAAACCGGTGGGCTGGGCAATGTCGTTCTCACCGGACAGCAGGCTGACCATCAAAGCGCTGGAGATGGCGTGGGAGGCCCGGGGAAAACCAGCCGGAGTGATGTTCCACAGCGATCAGGGCAGCCATTACACAAGCAGACAGTTCCGGCAGTCACTGTGGAGGTATCGGATCAGACAGAGTATGAGTCGGCGTGGAAACTGCTGGGATAATAGCCCAATGGAGCGCTTCTTCAGGAGTCTGAAGAACGAATGGGTACCGGTGACGGGTTACATAAACTTCAGCGATGCAGCCCACGCAATAACGGACTATATCGTTGGGTATTACAGCGCGCTCAGGCCGCATGAATATAACGGTGGGTTACCACCAAACGAATCGGAAAACCGATACTGGAAAAACTCTAACGCGGTGGCCAGTTTTAGTTGACCACTACAAAGTGCTTAATCGGATGACGCTGTTGGGGATGCCGGACATGACCCGCATCGCATAATAATCGCTCTGCCTTGGAGGCTCTTGTCGCTGAGTCTGATTTATTCAACAAAGCCTATAATCGTGGGTAGTTACAAGGTTCACTTAACGCTTACCCATAACCTGGGGCGAGAAAAAAACCGCAACATTGCCGTTGCGGTTAGTTTTAAAGCTTCGCAGATACTGTCACCGAGTCGGTAGCGCTTATGTAGATTTACAGGGCGATTTTTCTGTGCAGCATACCATCTAAATCTATCCACATAGGCATTACAGCATCCTTTTAGGAAATTATTTGCAACCTCCGTGCATATTTGAGGAGCCTAACTTGCGCCAGACGTCCCATTCACCATTGGTGCCTGGCTTATCGCCACGAGTCCACCAGCCATTTAGCCAGGTGCTGCCATTGTAAGTGACTTTGGTACATGGAGTAGAATAGTCTGTATTTTGATCCCACGCAGAGCCCTCTGGCATTGGCTTAGGCAGTGGGATAGACTCTGGTTTAGGCTCGGGCTTAGACTCTGGTTTAGGCTCAGGCTTAGATTCTGGTTTAGGCTCGGGCTGCGCATTGTTGCCAGCAAATTCGACATCGATGACATTGTAGAATGCATTAGAGGTGTCATTGACAGTCCAGACGGCCAGAATCTCTTGATAGCCCTCACGTGCTGGCACATCACAGGTATGAACCTCAGATGGCCCCCGTCCTGGTACGGCACCATTTCTCTGAATGGTGCAGAATGGCTTGCTCTCAAAACTGGCACGCGTCAATGGTGCATTCGGGTTCCAGTTGTTTTTAGTAATAAAATACTCATACTTGTTGGTTGGATGAGGCGCGGTAAAGAACCAATGAAACTGGGTTTTTCCTGCTGTGATAGATGTTTTAGCCCAGCGATCCATATTCTGTACATCCAATTCACCGCCGCGCACTCTATTCGCACTGGCAATCTGACCGTCGATCACCCCCTCGCGCGGGAAACCCTGAGGAGCCTCAAGACTTTGCGGTTCGTATTGAATATTGCCACAGCCTGAGTTTAGCGCAGGAAAATTCGCATCATGTGCCTTTTTCGTGCACAAGTAAGCGCGTGCTGGAGGGTCCATCACATAACCATGTGACAACGCGGTACCGCTCACTAAGAGCGATACAACAGCAATTGCAATTTTATTTAATTTCATAAATCCTCATTAAAAAAATTATCTAACCGGGGTACCTGCGTCTATTTTTATAGATTTACGAGGGGACATTTCTGTAGTGCATCCCCTCTGAATCTACCTTATAAAGACGTTACAGCATCTTCCCAGGAAATTATCTGCAACCTCCGTGCATATTTGCGGAGCCTAACTTGCGCCAGACGCCCCATTCACCACTGTTGTCTGGTTTATCGCCACGAGTCCACCAACCATTTATCCAAGTGCTGCCGTTG
The DNA here is from genome assembly GCF_000821185.2 of Serratia symbiotica. NCBI lineage: Bacteria > Pseudomonadati > Pseudomonadota > Gammaproteobacteria > Enterobacterales > Yersiniaceae > Serratia > Serratia symbiotica. The sequence continues at coordinate 2,802,215 of NZ_CP050855.1, forward strand.
TAAGTGACTTTGGCGCATGGAGTCGCATAGACTTTATTTTGATCCCAAGCAGCCCCCCCTGGAACAGGCTTTGGTGGTGTAGGCTCTGGCTTCGGCGGTGGTGTAGGCTCTGGCTTCGGCGGTGGCGTAGGCTCTGGCTTCGGCGGTGGTGTAGGCTCTGGCTTCGGCGGTGGTGTAGGCTCTGGCTTCGGCGGTGGTGTAGGCTCTGGCTTTGGCGGTGGTGTAGGCTCTGGCTTTGCATTGTTGTTGCCAGCAAATTCGACATCGATGACATTGTAGAATGCATTAGAGGTGTCATCGACAGTCCAGACGGCCAAAATCTCTTGATAGCCCTCACGTGCTGGCACATCACAGGTATGAACCTCAGATGGCCCCCGTCCTGGTACAGCGCCATTTCTCTGAATGGTGCAGAATGGCGTGGTCTCAAAACTGGCACGCGTCAATGGTGCATTCGGGTTCCAATGATTTTTGGTAATAAAATACTCATACTTGGTGGTTGGATGAGCTGCGGTAAAGGTCCAATGAAACTGGTTTTTCCCCGCTGAGATAGGTGTTTTAGCCCAGCGATCCATATTCTGCACATCCAACTCGCCACCGCGCACTCTATTCGCACTGGCAATCTGGCCGTCGACCACTCCACCGTGCGGGAAGCCCTTATGTGCTTCCAGACTTTGCGGTTCGTATTGAATATTGCCACAGCCTTTGTTTGTTACAGGAGAATACCCAACAGCATTACTCGAACACAAATAAGCGCGTGCTGGTGGGTCCATCACATAACCATGTGACAATGCGGCACCGCTAACTAAGAGCGATGCAACGGCAATTGCAATTTTATTAAGTTTCATAAATCCTCATTAAGCAATTAAAAGGTATTTCCTGGCTGGGGTATCTGTATATCTTTTTTGCCGTGATGATCCCCTTCACAAGCTTGATCATTTTGACGTTTTATGTAACAAACAGACATGGGCATATTCTTTAAAAAATGGAGAACACTGGTAAAGTCTGTGAGATTTAGGGAGTGCATGATAGGAAAAAACGCTGAAAATATTAATACACAACCTTTCAGAGGGTTACCTAGATCGAATGAAACACTATGCACATAGACCTGGCCATAGGGTGGTTAATTTGACCAGATTAACTCCCATACCAGGAGTTAGCCTGGTATGGGCCTTGGTGCTTTTATCCCCACACTAACATCGCTAGCGCTAACGCGATCGGATAAGGCCCAAAGGGGAAAGGTTCCCCCAGTTTAGTGCGTAATACCAGCAATGCGCTGAGCAATGCCAGCAGAGGGGAAAAGGCTAGGATGCGCCATAAACCCGTCATGCCAAACCACGCCCCCAGCGCAGCAAATAGCTTCATGTCGCCCATCCCCATCCCTGGATGACGCCGCCATAGGTAGAACAGGCGATCCAGTAACCAGGGAACCAAAAACCCCAATGCAGACGCCGCCAGAGATTCGATGCCGCTCACTCGGCCTTCCCCTAAAAAGGCACAGACGATGCCAAGCCCACACAACGGTAACGTTAAGCGATCGGGCAGTAGCATGGTACACTGATCGATGCCGGCTAATACCACCAAGAGGCAAGCCGCAACCAGAACATATCCGCCTTGCAACGTCAGACCATAGCGATGGATCAGCAAAGCAAACAGCGCGGCAGTCAACAATTCAACCAAAGGATAGCGCCATGAAATGGGATGATGGCAATCGGTGCAACGCCCAGCCAATAACAGCCAGCCTAACAGAGGCAAATTGTGGTGCCAACGGATTTTGGCACCACAAAGCGGGCACCCCGAAGCTGGATAGCTTAACGACATTTTTTCGCCCGCCATGATTAACGGCAAACGATAAATCACCACGTTAAGAAAACTGCCGATAATGGCACCCAGTGCCATAAATAGCATAATATGCATATGAATAAATTCGCCATACTGGAATATCGTTACCGATAGTATTAAGATATAGATACCTTGATGGGAGTCATAAATTCTGCCGCCAATGCGTCAATTTTACACATGACCACTGCTTGGGTAAATATATCACCACGCTTATCACCACGATACATGCACCACAACAGAAAAATCAGAAAACTCTGTATTACTAAACCAGAATTCCCATTCAGATAAAGAGGGATGTCATTTAAACTCTATTTAACTATTTGGATAATGCTCAAAGAAAAATCAGCCTCCACAATCATTAAAAACGTGAATATTTTATGAAAGAAAAATTATTAATGCACTACCGACGGCAACAAGGTTTTACTCTACTTGAGTTACTGGTGGTGCTGATGATTATCGCCCTGCTGGCTGGTTTTGTCGGCCCACGTCTTTTTTCACAGGTTGATCAAGCCAAGGATAAAACAGCTTTGAATCAAATGAAAAGCTTGTCCGACGCGCTAAGTCAATATCGGCTTGATGTTGGCCAGTATCCCAGTGAAACTCAGGGGCTAAAGGCGCTGATCGACCGTCCAAGCGGCGTTACCGGTTGGCGCGGGCCCTACTTGAGCAAAAGCGTTCCTAACGATCCTTGGGGCAACCCTTATCAATGGCACAATCCGACGCGCAACAAAAATGCGGTTTATGAAGTTGAACTGCTGGCCACTGGCAATGATGGTAAAACTATAAACTACGGATTCTAACGATGCGTACCGCTTTGTTTACCCTGTTGCTGCTCGCATTGCCAACCAGCGCCACCTGTTGGAGCCAAGCCGGTAAGCGCTATGGTATCGAGCCAATCCTGCTACAGGCCATCGCTATCACCGAGTCCAGCATGAACCCTTCAGCGGTAAACAAAAACAACGACGGCAGCTACGATATCGGTTTGATGCAAATTAACAGCCGCCATTTGCCAGCGCTGAATAAATACCGGATCACACAGCGCCGGTTACTGGAGGATCCCTGCCTGAGCGTCATGACTGGCGCATGGATCTTGGCCAGTTTTATACGCCGGCATGGCTACAACTGGGAAGCCGTCGGTGCCTATAACGCCGGTAGTACCCCGCAACGTGGCTATTTACGCCAGCGTTACGTCTATCGCGTCTTGCCTAACTATCTGCTGCTCCAGCAAAAGCAGGCACCGAATAGGGCCATTCAATAATGAAATGTTTCGAAGTGACGTTGCTGCTCAACGGTACGCGTAGCACACAACAGATCCAAGCGTCCTGCATGGAAGAAGCTCGCACGCAGGTCGAATGTAGCGGTGCTCTGGTACTAAAGATAAAACCTTGCCGCCGCCTGACGCGACGCACCAAGCCCTTCCCCCTGACGTTGTTCATCCAGGAACTTATCGCCCTGCTGGATGCGGGCCTGATGATTGTCGAAGCCATTGAGGCGCTGAGTGAAAGCAGCCGCGATGCTGAACAGCAGCGAGTGCTCGGCGTGCTGATGCAATCACTGCACCGTGGCCGTCAGCTCTCTCAGGCGCTGGCGGAACAACCGGCTCTTTTTCCTCCCCTGTTGATCAGTACCGTTGCTTCATCGGAACAAACAGGGCAATTGGCTATAGCACTCGGCCGTTTCCTGCATTATGAAAAGCGGATGGAGACATTGCGTAAACGTATCCGCAGCACCCTGCTCTATCCCAGCGTTGTCCTTAGCGTCGGCTGCCTGATCTTGTTCTTCCTGCTCGGATTTATCATTCCCCGATTCGCCATTGTCTTTGAGGGTATGAAGAACCTGAACGGCAGTGCGCAATTTATCGTTTGGTGGGGCCATCTGACTCAAAACCATGGCACTCTGCTACTGGTATCGAGCATCGCTGGCGCGATCCTGCTGGTCAGCGCCCTGCGCGATAAAAGTCTCCGCCAGATGCTGCTCAACCAACTGTTACGTATTCCACAATTGCAGCATCAGTACGAACTGGCCATTCTGGTGCGCTTTTACCGTACTTTAGGTTTGTTGCTACAGGGGGGGATGACCGTAGTAACCGCTCTGACGCTTACCGGTAGCCTGCTGCCCCCGCGTTATCATCAGAACCTGAATCAGGTGCTGACCGAGGTTCAGGCTGGCAAAGCACTCTCATCCAGCCTGGAATCACAACAGCTCACCACCCCGGTCGCTAGCCGCCTGCTGGTGGTCGGTGAACGCAGTGGCGATCAACCTGCCATGTGTGAACGTATTGCCGCATTTTATGATGAGAGCTTGGAGCGAGCCATAGAGACATTCAGCAAGGTTTTCGAACCAGTGTTAATGCTGATCGTCGGCGGGTTGGTCGGCCTGGTGGTGTTCTTACTTTACATGCCGATCTTTGAAATTGCCGGGGGTCTCTCATGATGTCCTCATCCTTTGCAAATACCCTTACCGTATGGCAAGAACTCCCCCCTGAAACCCGGTGCGCGCAACTGGAAAACATGCTGACCCAGCACCCGGATCACCTGCCAGCGTTTGCGGCCGAACTCGGTCTGTATCCACTCAGCCTTGAGCGTCTCACCCAGGCTGAGCTGAATTTTTCCCTGGTTACCTTGCCTCAAGCTTTGTCTCACCGCTTATTGCCGCTCAAGGTTGACGGCCATGATTATCTGCTGCTGGCCGATCCGTTTTCTTTAGCGCAGCGGCAGTGGGCGCAACGCCATACCGAACGTCTGGCGTTGGGGCCTCCGGGCTGGGTGCATGAACAACTGGACGCCTTGTCACGGCAACAACGCACCATGGATCAGGTCAATACCCAAGGTTTCGACAGTACCGCAGAGGAAATCGCGCTGGAGATTTCGATGGTCGGTATTTCGCAGGAGCAAAGCCCAGTGATTAAACTGGTGAACGCGACCCTGTACGATGCCTTGCAAAGCCGCGCCAGCGATATTCATTTGGAAAGCATACCAGACGGCCTGGTAGTGAAGTACCGCATCGATGGTGTTTTACACGCTATCACACGCTGCAATGGTGGACAGACGGCGGAACAGGTGATTTCACGCCTAAAAGTGCTCGGCAATATGGACATCTCTGAACGCCGCATCCCACAAGATGGCCGCTTTAAAGCGCACATCCAGCAGCGCAATGTCGATTTCCGCGTTTCCATTATGCCCAGCATTCATGGGGAGGACGCAGTACTGCGCGTACTCGACAAATCGCATGAAAAAAAACTGCGTCTGGAAACATTGGGCTTCGATGCTCACACCCTGAAAGCCATCCGCCAATTGACGCAGATCCCGCATGGCATGGTGTTGGTCACCGGCCCCACCGGTAGTGGTAAATCAACCACGCTGTACTCTGCCCTTAGCGAGCTAAACACCGGTGAAAGCAAAATTATCACCATTGAAGACCCGGTGGAATATCAACTGGAAGGGGTACTGCAAATCCCGGTTAACGACAAAAAAGGGCTGACATTTGCCCGTGGGCTAGGCGCCATACTGCGCCACGATCCCGATATTATTTTGGTCGGGGAGATCCGTGATGGCGAAACCGCAGGCATTGCGGTGCAGGCGGCGCTAACCGGCCACGTTGTGCTCTCCTCGGTACACGCCAACAGCGTTTTCAGCGTGCTTGAACGTTTTTTGTATATGCAGGTGGAACCGGCCAGCCTGATCACCGCCCTTAACGGCATCGTCGCCCAACGTCTGGTCAGGCAAATTTGCCCACATTGCCGCCAACCCCATCAGTTGCAGCAGCAGGAAGCACAATCGTGGCAACTGACGCCTCAGCAACTGGCGCAAGGAAACTGGGCGATTGGCAAAGGTTGCGAGCATTGCCGCAACAGCGGTTATCACGGGCGGCTGGCGCTGGCGGAAGTGCTGCAATTTAGCGATACCATGAAAGAAGCTCTGCTGGCACGGGCACCGTTGCGTCAGTTACGCGAGTGCGCCTTACAACAGGGTTTTATCCCTTTACAACAAATCGCCCTAAACGCCGCCAGCAACGGCTTTACCACGCTACAGGAGGTTAAACGTGTTATTTCCACGCACTGACCGCTGGCGTTGCCAATTGCAGCGGCACCATATTCAGCTTTATCAGGGGAATAGATTACAGGAGCAGCAGAGTTGGCAACCGGATATGCCACTTGCCGAGCAGCTCGATCACATGTTGTCACCCCTACATTGCCGCCTACCTTGGCAAAATAGCATTGGCTTTGAGCTTGATACGCCTCATATAAGCTATCTGCTAACGCCTTGGTCTCAGGGCATCGTCACACCAGCAGAACTGCGGCAATACACCCGTAAGTTACTGGCCGAGCAGCACGGCACTGCGGTGCAAGACAACATGATCAGCTTCATCGGCCCCCATTACGGTGCCAACGCCTTTGCTGCCGCGTTAGACCCTAGCCTGTTCAATGAGCTAAAGGCCGCCGCCAAACGGCACCGGCTGCGTTTTCGCGGATGCAGTACCCCATTTAGCCGTATGTTGGGCATGTTCGGCAACACCCTGCCGAGCAAGGCGCTATTCGCTTGCATCAGTAAAGACGAGGGCAACTTCGCCGCTCGCTATCAGGGCCGCTGGCACAGTATTTTCAGCCTGAATTTACCTACGGGAGAAAGCGTCCGACACCTTGATATCGCCAATCTTCTGGTCGGCTTGCCGCCGCTAGAGCGCTACGTCATGCATACGCAACAAGAGACAAGCATCCTGAAAAAACAGCTTCCTCCTGCGGGAACGAAATTATTATCATGAACAATCATTATTTTTACACCTTGCCACCGTGGGCCATCAAATCCAGCCTACTGCTGTTGATACTGACGCTACCTGTGCTGCTAGGCATCCATGCACAATGGCAGCAACAGCGCGAGCTACGCGTTCAATTGGTCGGTGAGGAACAGCAACTCTTGGCGCACCAGCAAGCGGCAGAAGCCCTCCGCCTGCGCCAGAAGACGCATACCCACCAACAGCAGCAATCCCCGCCGCGTTTGGTGGGCCTGGAGATATTAGCTAAGGCATGGAGAAACGACGTAGCACTGCTTTCGCTGGATCTGGATGCCCACTCGCAGCGGATGCGTATCGAACTGGCCAGCCATTCCTTAGGGGCACTGCTTGATTTTGTCGCGCGTCTACAGGAAGCGCCAGCGAAAGTCTGGCTGGAAAATCATACCCGCAATCCCTCGTTGATACCGCCATGGCAAATTAGCGGCACGCTGCATGTGGAGTATAACCATGCGTCTTGATCCTAAGCTCCTGTGCCAGCCGTATGGGCTGTATATCATGATACGCTGGCATGCTGCACGGTTATATGAACTTATCGGCGCACTACCGCTATTGATTGGCACTTTTTGGCTGATATTGGTGATTTATTGGTGCAGCATACTACGCCCAGAAATAGCGGAAATGCAGAACCAGCACCAAGAAACCCAGAGGTTACTCGCCATTGCCCTGCCGCCCATAGAGCCGGAAGTCGAGGCGGAAAACCAAAAACTCAGTGCCACTGAATATCAGCAGGTCAAAGCGCTATTTGTCATTATGGAAAAACACCGCCTGTTGGCAAAAGAGGGCCGCTACCAGTTGCTGACTGACACCAGCAAATCTACTACCGACCTATTAGCGCTAGAAATCCCGTTGATCGGCGAGTATCCTGATTTGTACTCGGCATTACAGGAATTAAATGCCACCCTACCGCTGCGGGTTGATTCCCTGAAGATCAGCCGTACTAAGCCAGACAATGTTCAACTGAATATGTTGCTGCGCGTGACACTGATGAAGGCGCTGCCATGAAATTACCACGCTATTTGCAGATAGCTCTCGCATTGAGCTGCGCTCTGAGCCTGTGGCAATTTTTCTCGGTGCCAGAGACGCAGCCAGTAACGAGCGCGACGACGATTGCGCCCGCACCCACCACTGGCTCTGCCCCGCGCGTCGAGCCTACGGCAACCGGGAAGAATAACACCTTGAATTTATTCCCTTTTCAAGGGGATAAAGCCGAACCACCACCAGTAGTCATGCCAAAAATGGCGGTTCCCAGCACACCACCGTTACCATTCCAGGTCAACGGTGCTTGGTGGGATCAGCACCAGCGCGCGCTGGTGCTCACTGACGGCATACAACAATGGATCATCTGCCGACAATGCCGGGCACGGGACAAGATTTGGATTGGAGCGAACTTGGGCCAGGGCTGGCAGTTAGTCGAGGTCGGTGCCGACTTCCTGACCTTTCGCTGGCTGCCACAAAAAAAAGATCAGCGCCTAGCGCTGGGTAATATGACTTCCAAACCGAAATTATAATGATGCTGATAAAAAAAACGCTAGTATTGGCCATTGGCTCAATACTACTGGCTGGCTGTGCTGATGCACCACCACCATCACCCCCATCCGAACTCAATGAGCAACAGCAACTGATCCGCTCGCTGGACAACCTGGCAAAACAGCGCCGCGCCGCGCCGCAGGATTTGGAACTGAAAAGCCGTGAGCAGTTGGAAAGTACCCTGCTAGTGAATATGTACCTCAAGCAGGCAGATGCCGCCACCGAACGGAACGATTATCAACAGGCGGCGCAACTGTGGCGTAGCGCACTGCGCTATCATCCTGGCAACATGCGCGCACTGCAAGGGCTGCGACGCATCAATACTTTGCGCTCTCTGGACGCGCTGTACCGCCAGGCTGTCAGTCTTGCGGCCAATGATCCTGCACAAGCATTGCAAAAAATCAAGCTGGTGTTGGAGGAGGAACCAAGCTGGGCACAAGCCACCGCACTGCGCGACCACCTGCTACGCAAACTTTCCGCCAGCAATAGCTCGTCCGATGTCATGGACTCGCAGTTGCAAAAACCGGTTTCTTTGCACTTCACTTCACACAATCTAATGCAGATTTTCACTGTTATTTCTCAGATGACCGGTGTCAACTTTATCTTCGACAACGATGTACCGAGGAACGCCGTCGCCAGTATCATGGCGGATAACACCACCGCAGAAGACGCCATCAATTTGCTGCTCATGTCGAATCAGCTACGCAAAAAAGTGCTAAGCGGTAATACACTACTGATCTACCCAGCCAGCCAGGGCAAAGACAAAATCTATCAAGATATCGTGGTGAAGACCTTCTTCCTCGGCTATGTCAAGGCCAAAGACGTTAATATTGCCGTCCGCAATATATTGAAAATTCGGGATATTCATGTAGATGAGCGCACAAATACCATTACAGTACGGGGTGCGCGTGAAATTGTGGATATGGTCGAACGGCTCCTGATAACGCTGGATAGGCCAGAAGCCGAAGTGATGCTTGAGGTGGAAGTACTGGAGATCAGCAACGATGACGCGCAGAAACTTGGCATTAACTACCCACAAAGCATCGGGGTCGGTCTCCAGGCACCCGGTAGTAACGGTGAGTCTATCCCACTGGACGCCTTCCGACATGGCAACCTGTTTATCAACCTGGGCAAAGGTAAAGGCGTAAACATTGACATCAAGAAGATCCGCAGCCACGCACAAGTGCTGGCGAATCCACGCATTCGCGTTAAAAACAACAAAAAAGCCCTGATCGAAATCGGCGAGAAGCTACCAGTGATTACCGCTATACTCAATGGTGAACACACCTCCGAGCAGGTCAATTATCAGGATGTTGGCCTCAAACTGGCAGTCACGCCCGACATCAGCTTGGACGGGGAGATCGGCATGGACGTTGACTTTACCCTCAGCAGTTTAGGGCAAGCGCAAAGAAGCAAAAATGGCTTGGATTATTATGGCACCAATAACCGGATGGCCAAGACTGTGCTTAGCAGCCGCGATGGCGAAACCCAGATGCTGGCAGGATTGATCAGCCAGGAAAGCAAGAGTAATAAAAGTGGCATCCCCTGGCTCAGCGATATCCCTTTGCTTGGCCGTTTATTCAGCACCTCTGAAAAAAATGACAAGCGCACCGAGGTAATCCTGTTAATCACGCCACACATTGAACGTAATCTCGATCTGCCGGGTAGCCATATCAGTACTATTCCTGCCGGCACCGAAGAACTGCCAGGCGAACGGAATACCACTTTGCGCTCAGTCGGCAAATTCCAGTTCACTGATGCCAGCGATGGCGTGCCACCACTGGCACCGCCTACCCACTATTCCCCAGCATCCGGCGAACTACCACCACCGGTGGAACTCAATGAATGACAGCAGGAACTGATCCCATGATCAAACATCAACGCGGCTTCACGCTAGTGGAAATGATGGTAACGCTCACCTTATTGGCCTGCCTTAGCGCCGCCGCGCTGCCACTGGTAGAAAAGTACGGGCAACGGCAAAAAGAGGAAGAGCTACGCGTGGCACTGCGTCAGATCCGTGAGGCGCTGGATCGTTACCATCAGGCCAGTGTTGACGGCAATATAGAAAAGCTCATTGATGCCTCGGGTTATCCCAAAGATCTGCCCCTTTTAGTGGAAGGTGTCGCCGACAAAAAATCCCCCAATAAGAGCAAGATCTATTTCCTGCGCCGCATCCCGCGCGATCCAATGTGTGACTGCGCCAGTACATCGGATGCCGAAACCTGGCGCATCCGTAGCTCAACCGCAGCGCCGAATGATTTCAGTGGCGGCAAGGATGTGTATGACATAGCCTCATCCAGCACCGCTATCGGGTTGAACGGAGTACCCTATGCGCAATGGTGAAAAAGGCTTTACCCTGATCGAATTGCTGGTGGTCATGGCGATCATCGCCGTTTTGATGACGCTGGTAGCACCACGCTATTTCCAACAAACCGAACGGGCTAGGGAAGTGGTGCTGAAGCACAATCTGAATACGCTACGTATGTCGCTGGATCAGTTTCGACGCGACCATCTTCACGGGCCGAAAGATTTGCAGGAGTTGGTAGAGCAAGGCTATCTGCGCCAGTTGCCGCTCGATCCCATGACCAATAAAAATGATAGCTGGACAGTGAATAACGATGAGCACAGTCAAATCATCGACGTACACAGTGGCTCTAGTCAAAAATCGCTGGAGGGCAACACTTATGCCACATGGTGATCGGCAAGCCGGGTTTAGCTACTTGCTGCTATTGGCTTGGTTGAGCGTGTTGGCCATCATGATGTTGCGCAGCGAAGAACATCTCCTCACCCTGTGGCGTCAGCAACGTGAAGACCAACTGCTGTTCGCGGGCGACCAAATCCGTAACGCCATCGAAAATTACCGCAAAAATCCCATTAATCACGCCTGTTTCCCCACAGATTTTCAGCAACTGTTAAGCGACTCTTACGGTAAATTACGTAGGTGGTACCTTGATCCCTTCACCAACAGCCAAGAGTGGGGGATGATCTATGATAAGCAACAGCATTGGGTGGGGATTTACAGCCAGGGCAAAGGGGTTCCACTGAAAAAAAGCGGCTTCGCCGCCCGCTATGATAAATACTTTAAAAACGCGAAAAGCTATGCCGATTGGAGATTCAAAGTGGAAGAGGATGCGAATGCCCCTCCGCCGAAGCAGTGTAAGGCTCTACACTAATCCGTCTATTCGGCCCCAATGCTCCTTCTAGGCTGCGTTGCGCAATAACCCATGAGAACGTTGCTGGCTGCCGATGACAGAACACCTCCCAGAAGGCAAAGAGAGGCACTCTATCCGTGGTTACGGGCGATTTTTAACCTTTTTCCCTAAAACACCACTTTCTCGACACCCGCCGATACCACGGCTCAAGAACAGGATGAATAATGCTACGCATCGCCCGCGCATAGTCCATCAGTAATCCAGGCATCCAGGCCATCGATAACGCACGTATACGTAACCGCGCGGCGATCCCAAGCTCAAGCATCATCAACGTCTGTAGTCTCTTTAACCCGCTTCGGCTCTGTTTTGAAAGCACACCATCCAGCGCTACCTCCAAAGCATACGCGACACTACTGGAACAATTACGATAGGTCAGATTGTAAGTTTTCGTCTGTTTGTATGCGTTCCAATAACGCCTTAACACCATACTGTTGTAGTCGTGGAAGCAGATTTTGCGGTCAGAATCACACCAGCTTGCCGCCTCGCTGGCATAGTTCGGTTGGAATATACCAGGAACGTCATTATCTTTAGTGGCTTTCATAATATTGAGAAATTCTGGAAGCGAACGATCAATATCCACTGCGGGATACAGGCTAATAGAGACACTCGGCAATCGTTCTAGCGCAGCATGCCCAATGGATATAATCCCTGCGGAATCTACCGCAGCAATATAGCATTTCATCACCGTCCGGGAGAGGTTCGAGGTATTGGCCGTTCCTTCAGGCGTCCAGATATGAACGGTCAACGGTTCAGTAACATTGACGCGAGGAGTATCGGCGTCATGTTGTGGCGAATCGTGATTTTTTTATGCTATATTCTCTGTCTGTGGTCGGTGTCAACAAATCAAAAATTGAGATATCTTCCTGCATCCGGCGTAACCGTCGCGCCAACCGCACAGTATTGATGCCGCTGAAAACCATCAGTGTGCCGAGGAATTCTGATACCATAGCCTTATAATGCGTAGTGTCGTAAAAGGCTAACCAATCTTAGGAGAAAATCATCACCGTTCCCCTGTGGGCCGCAACACGGCAAAAATCAGGAAAATACGCTGCAAGGCGACGCTAGCACTACGAACTCTGCCTAGTTGGATGTGCTAAAAGAGATACAGCGATCAGGAGATCCCTAGGACAAAAGATCTCCCTATACTCGGTGTAGTAAGAATTTTGATACCTACCCAGCCCGCCGCATCACTTTAATCAAGCAAAAGCCTATTGGGATGCAAACGATGCCAAATGACTTGAGAGATGGGCTGAACAACCCTGCTTCACAATGGCATACTCCGTGCCATGCCGCCAGTTCGCCAGTTCGCCAGTTCGCTTTCCAAGAGTTGTTTCATTTTTGTCAGTTGGGCCGCGTGCTGATAAAAAATCCGGCCCTGCGGGGTCGGTACGCAAGGCCGACGACGCAACAACAACGGTATACCCATGGTGCGTTCAAGCGTACTGATCCGCAAAGAAACTGCGGAAGAGGTAATAAAGAGCTTTTTTGCTGCGCCTTCGAAACTGCCCGTTTCGACAACAGCTAAAAAAGTATCTATTTTTTTGAAATCTGATTTCATAGTGAGATATTTACCAAAAATTATATTTTATAAAAAACAAACAGCCCTGGAAAAACAGTAATCATAATACAGTTTACATCATTATTGAAATCTGACTAGTCAGAAAAATAACGCACCATAAAAAATAATAATTCAATAAAAACATAAAGATAGCCTAATAATCTGATTTTTTCTCACAATATGTGAATTTTATTTACCCCCTAATCGGAGAATAATACAATCCATATCGATAGAAACATTACTTACACCAGAGAGTATTCTTATGACAACCAACGTCGTCATCGCGACAGAACAGCGACTTATTAGCTGCGGAATAAAGTCCATGATTGAAAACATGCATCAAGGACAACTTAATACTGGAGATAAAAGCGCTCATTTCAACATTGTTGGTGCTATTTCGACACCTGTAGAACTGATCAACATGCTAGCAAAAAACAGCGTCGACCTGCTGTTGCTGGGCTACTCTTTGAATACATGTGACAATAGCAGCAGCAATCCACTCACCTCAATGGACGGTTATGCTTTAACAAAATGGTTGATCAGCAAATATCCACGGCTAAAAATAATTATTATTTCCCCCTACAAACACGTTAGCCTAATACGCATGATGCTGGAGTTGGGGGCCGTCGGCTATATCAGCATGGATGTAGGCGAGAAAACGTTAGAGCGCGTTATCAGCACGGCAATGAACAATGAAGTCTATGTTGAGCGACATCTAATGAAGTCCTTGTTCAACAATCAGCAACAAGACATAACAAACATTACCGCCAAGGAATCTGAAGTGTTGCGCCTACTGTGTAAAGGCTTGAACCTGACTCATATTGCTACTCGCATGAACCTCAGTATCAAAACCGTTAGTGCACATAAGCTACGCGCAATGAGTAAATTAGGTGTCAATTCCGACTGCCAACTTTACTGCCTGTTAGCCAAAACACAGTGGTTCGATATTGCGTTTTAACCCTATTACTGGCACTAGGCCCGCCAAATTGCCAAAAATAGAGGCGCTCCCCTGGAGGTGCACGGCCAGGGCCATTATCTCCCTGCCCAAATAAGTGGGCGATGTGTTTTTGTCGGTTACATTATCTTTAATCAGATCATTTTTATTTTCTGGTATTTAACAAAAAAATGTTCCGACCTAAAAAACTCGCAAAAAATAATTCATTCGTAACTTCTGTGGGAAATAAAATTAATCTCAGGCGACAGAGATATTTCTCATTTTTTAGCAAGGCATTCTCAAGTATTAAGGTTTTCTTCAGCCAGAAGCAATCCGTAACATCTAGAAGCATTTTATTTGCTGTAATGATCCATTCACGCTTCAGTCTTTACGCGCGAAATAACATTGTGGCAACCATTGTTCATGAACCAAACCAGGAAGCTATATAGCCGTTTATATAATTATGCGTAAAAAACCTATTGAATATATCGTCAAACCTAATCTGGGAAGCGCCCAGTGCTGCCTGCTTTCTCCTTTGTGGCTAGCCTGCTGTGCTGCCGCATTGCCTGCGGCCTCACTGGCAGCCCCCGTCTCCTACGAGGAGGTGATAACCGTAGCAGCGCCAACTGATACACCATTGACCACCATCACCAATCCTAAGGCACCACGCCAGCCGATCCCCGCCAGTGACGGCGCGGATCTTCTGAAAACCATTCCCGGTTTCGCCCAAATACGCAACGGCGGGAGCAATGGCGATCCGGTATTACGTGGCATGTTTGGTTCACGACTGAATATTCTTACCAATGGCGGTGCCCTGTATGGCGGCTGTGGTTCGCGTATGGATGCCCCAACTTCCTATATTTCTCCTAGCAATTTCAACCTGCTTTCAGTGTTAAAAGGCCCACAAACCGTGCTGTGGGGACCTATGGCTCCCGCTGGTACCATCCTGTTTGAACACCAGAAACCCAGTTTTAACCAACCAAGCCTTCAGGGCGAGGCCCATCTGCTGTTCGGTTCGCACGGCCGCATCGACCAGAATGTTGATGCAACCCTGGGTAGCCAAGAAGGCTATCTGCGTATCAACGGCGGTAAGTCGCGTGCTAGCGATTACCGGGATGGCAACAGCGATCCTGTGCCCGGCTACTGGAACAAGTGGAATGCCGAGGCGACCTTGGGCTGGACGCCAGATAATGATTCGCTGGCAGAGTTAACCCTGGGAGGCAGTGATGGTGAAGCCCGCTATGCTGGGCGCGGCATGGATGGTTCGCAGTTCTTACGCAGTAGCAGCACCCTACGGTTGGAAAAGCGCAATATCGGTAAATATCTCGATTCTCTAACCTGGCTGGCCTACTACAATCACGCCGACCACATCATGGATAACTATCAGCTACGCCAACCACTCAACGGCATGAAGATGTCCGGCCATGTGGATCGCGAAACTTTGGGTACGCGTCTGACCAGTAACTGGCAATGGCAAGCTGGCCAGCTCGCGGCCGGATTCGACATACAAAACAGTACGCACCGCAAAAATTCCGCTGTCGACGGCTGGCTGAAAGATGCTCAGTATCAGCAAAGCGGGCTGTTCGCAGAGTGGCGCACCGAATCAGGATCTCAGGGCAATGTCGTGGCGGGTGCTAGGGTAGATAAGATCCAAGCCAATGATTTTCGCCGCGATCATCAAACCCGCAGCGACCTGCTGAAGGGGGGATTTTCCCGTTATGAGTATCGCGCCGCCGACCTGCCGCTGATGAGCTACGTCGCTTTGGGTTATACCGAGCGTTTCCCAGACTATTGGGAGCTGTTCTCCGGACGCAGTGGCAATCCGGATCTCAACACCCTACGCAATGAAAAAACCACCCAGCTCGATATCGGTACACAATATCGCACCACGGAGCTGGAAGTTTGGCTTTCGGCCTATGTCGGTCAGGTTGATGATTACATTTTATTCGATTACCGCACTCCAACCAGCCAGGCACGCAACATTAAGGCACGTACTGTTGGCGGTGAATTGGGGGGAGCCTATCATCTGAACGAACACTGGAAGAGCGAGGCCAGCCTGGCTTACAACCGGGGCTATAACATGACCGAAAGCGAACCGCTGCCGCAAATGCCACCGCTAGATGCTCGCTTGTCGCTCAGTTATCATAACGCTGACTGGAGTAGTGCGCTACTCTGGCGGTTGGTATCCGCACAACACCGCGTCGCGGTAGGTCAAGGCAACGTAGTGGGTCAGGATCTCAGTGCCAGCCCTGGTTTTGGCGTACTTTCCTGGAATGCCGATTATACTTTCTCCAAACACATTCGTCTTAGCGCGGGCATTGATAACCTACTTAATAAACAATATTCGGAACATTTGAATATGGCAGGAAATAAAAACTTTAGCTTCGCGGGTACTAGCCGTATTGCAGAGCCAGGACGCACACTTTGGGGTTCACTTCACGTAACATTCTAATCTCCCCCCCCCTCCCCCGAAACCTTCGGGGGAGGGGTTATAACCTATCCCATTAGGCTATTTTATTTGCCATTTTGTACCTAAACAGTGCTCACCATCTTCACCTATTCCAGGTATGCTACGGTTGTTCTGTCCGTGTCCAAACTGGCTGTAACAATGTGCGTCGCGGGATAGACGCTAAGTTTCCTCCTCGCCCAGCTCACTCATACGCTGCCACAACACCTGTAGGAACTCCTCCGTTCGACTTAGCAACAGTGCCAACGTTTGTGCGTCACATCGACCACCTTTATCTATCCTTAGGCAAACACGAATACCCGCCCGATAGTTTAACAGAGCGAACGCGCCTTGCAGGCGATGCGCGCAGCGAACAAGCAGTTGTGAAGAAGACGAGTTATTTTTAAGTACCGCAATATCTTCTTCTACCCCATGCCGCAGCGCCAACAACAACTTGATTTCTTGACTGCAATCATGCTGCGCTAAAGCCTGGAGTTCATAAAAATGCAGTGAATCCTCTTCTGTCGCCTGACGGTAATAGTGGTTAATCTCTGACAGCAATTTACGCTGCGTCATCGGCTTAATCAGCACGCCATTCATCCCCGCTTCTAGACACAGATCTTTTTCCGCAACGAAGGCATTCGCTGTACAACCCAAAATCAGTAACGGTGGCAATTGCCTTTCCTGCTCAATCTGTCTCAGGCGGCGTGCCAAGGTATAACCGTTCATCCGGGGCATCTGGCAGTCAGTGAGCACCATATCGAAATAGACCTGATTCATCAGTTGCAGCGCTCTTTCACCACTTTCCGCCAGCGTGACCTGATGCCCTGAAGCGTCAAGTTGTAATGCCAATACCTGCAAGTTGGCAGCAGAATCGTCCACCAGTAAAATGTTCAGCGACTCCATCAACACCGGCCATTCGGCTTCCATTGGCCGCTGCGCGTGACTGCGTGTCAGCGGCAGCACCACCTTCACCCTTGTTCCCCCCTTAGGCGCGTGTTCGATGCTCAGCGCCCCCCCCATCAGTTCAGTCAACCGGGCGGAGATCGACAACCCTAATCCAGACCCGGCTTTGCCTGTGTGATGATGCCCTGCCTGCACGTAAGGCTGCAACACAGCCTGATGCATCTCCTGCGGTATGCCACAACCGCTGTCTGTCACCGTCAACGTCACCTCGTCATGCTTGCTGGTGACCCACTCACGGCAATCGGCTCGCAGTTCCATACCGCCTTTGTCGGTGAATTTTATGCTGTTGCTCAACAAGTTATTGATGATTTGAGTCACAACCGTCACATCTAGCTCATAGTTCACACCTGAAGGCAAATTCAACTGCTGGCAAAAGGTTAACCCTTTCTCGGTTGCCCGTTGAGTGAAAGTGGCCACACAGTTTTCCAGCGTTTCAGTCAACGACGCGGGTTGCAGATGCAAGGTCATGCGCCCTGATTCGATCCGGGAGAAATCGAGCACATCGCCAATCACCCCTTGCAGTGACATCGCCGCTTGCCAGGCGATCTGCAACTGTGGGGAAGAGACTTTTTTATGCACCTCCAAATCAAGAATGCCGATAATCGCATGTAACGGCGTGCGGATTTCATGGCTCATTCGCGCCAGAAATGCTGATTTCTCTTGGCTGGCGTTTTCCGCTTTATCCCGTTCGTGCCTTAGCTCACGCGCCAACAGCTTGCGTTCGGTCACATCAAACCAACCGCCGATGATCCCTGGACTCACCCCTGTCGTATTGTTATATCCCTCTAGCCAAAGATAAACCTCCTTGCCTTGTCCTTTAATGACGATGCGCCGATCGGAAAAATGCGCCGGCTCGCCAGCCAAACAACGTAAGAACACCAGACTCAACTCTTTTTCATCTTGCGGTGATAGGAAGCAAAGCTCAGGTAGGGTTTGCCCGACCACTGGGGTATCTGGGTGTCCAAACTCACGGCAGAAATACAAGTTTGCTGCAGTAATGCGCATGGTGGGATCGCAGATAAACATCGGTGTCGGCATATTGTTGAACAATATCTCCCAATCGCTCAGCAATGCCTGCAACCGCCCTTCAGCTTTTTGACGCAGCCTGATTTGGTGCGCGAGATAGCTGCCCCAAAATACCGAACTCAGCGCCACGATAAATAATACGCCAAACCATACCAGAACCCAGGGGGATATCTTATCGTCACTATTGGTCACGATATTGGCGACAGAAAGCCAACGCAGGCGCAGCATGCGTAGTTCATCCGGCCCCAGTGCCTCAATGCTTTTATTGAGGATGGTGAGCAGTTGCGGGTAATTAGGCAAAACGGCGTACAATTCGGGCTGATGGGCGTTTTTAAGCGCCTGGATGACAAGTCGGCTGCCATAACGGCTCGCCAATTGATAGTTGGCACTGCCCAGGCTATCGAAGGTGGCGTCAACCGCACCAGCCAATACCATCTGGATAGCTTGATCCATAGTGTTGACCAGCACCACTGCAACATCTGGATGTTGTCTGATGGTGGCAAGCAAAGCATGGTCATGCAAGATCGCCACTCGAAGGTGCTTAAGCTGATCAAAGGTATAGGGGGCACTGTGTTCATTACGCGTGATCATTACCCATTCGATCGTGCCTATCGGCTGGCTGAAATTGAGCCAGCCACGCCGCTGCGTCGTTGCCGCCAATGATGGGGTCATCTGCGCTTTACCGGCTTTCAGCAACGCCTTTACCGCAGGCAATCCATCAGCCGGAATAAAGTTGAAATGGAGGCCGTTTTTTTCACCCAGCAAACGCATCACATCCACGTCCAGGCCGATCAGCTCGTTATTTTTGTTGAGGAAAGAGTAAGGTGGAGCCATGCTGTTAATCGCCACATTGATCACCGAATGCTGACGCATCCAGTTTTCCTCTTGCGGAAGAAAACGGGGCGCAGCATTGTTATTACCCAACGCCAAGCCGGAGATCCAACGCTGGTAGATCTCGTTTTTTATCGTATGGGGAATGGTAGCCAAGATCGCGCTGATGCTATTTTCCACCCCAGCATCCGGCCTGCCGGAAAACCAGTGAAATTGTTCACCCATCGATTCTTCCCTGCGGTAGACCAATCCTGACACTGGGTGAAAAGCCTCCAGATTGGCTATCTGGAGCTGCCCATCCAGATAGCCGTCTACCTCCCCCTCAGCCACCGCTTTTATCGCTGCCTGTTGGCTTTTAGCCACTTCAACGCGTCGATAATAAGTTTGTAAGCGGATGACATCCTCTGCACTGATATCCGAGGCAACCATGATAGTCATTTCGGCGGGCTTGGTGTTCACGTTGGCATTGCGTACCATCAAGGCGTACGGTTGCACCAAAATGGGGTTCTTCTGGCTCGTTCGGCTGATCAGCGACGAGGATGACTGAATCAATAGCTGTATCTTTCCTTGCTGCAAAGCGTCGTTAGCCTGCGCCCAATTGCCATACAGCCGAAGTTCAACCGACCTTTTCAGCATGATCTCAAGCAAGCGTAAGTAATCGGCATAGATGCCTTCAATTTTTCCGTCCCAACGCCACATCAGCAACGGCGAGTCGCTACAGCTAAGTACACCGATCTTCAACGTGGGATATTGGGGCAACGTTTTCCCTCTCGGCACGGTCGGGAGTTCCGCGTCTTGAGCGACCCTCGAATAAAACGCCGCAGAACGCCCTTCTGGTGGCAATGTCTGCATATCATCGACCGCAAACAGACGCTCGGCATGCCCCACAAATAGCAGCAACAGCAGCGCTAGCCACCGCCGTATTCTACGCGGTTGTTCCATCGTCATAGCCCGATCTGATGCAAAAAACGGTACAATTCCGCATCATTAGGCAGGTTCAGCTTTCTCATGGCACTGATTTTTTGTGCACTGATAGTTTGTTTGGTACGAAACAGGCGCGCAGCAATGTCATTAACACCCAATCCCTGGCCCAGCAATTTCATCACTTCCAGTTCCTTACCGGTCAGGCACTGTCCGACTGTCGCCCCACGAAACATCTCGCTGAAGTAAGGAACATCACCCTCTTTGTTTCCCACGACGCCTTTTGCCAGTTCCTCCGACAAGCTGTTTTTATTCAGCACGGCCCTAACACGGTAGCCAGCCAGTAAAGAGAGCAGCCGCTGGTCTCTAATCATGGTGATCACTACGATCGGCAACGCCGGATATTGACTGTAAATCCTGCTGATCATGCGCACCCCGTCCTCCGTTTCACCCCCCGGCATGCTGAAATCGGTGATCAACAAATCCACCGTTTGAGATCCCAACAAGAAAAAAAGCGACTCAACGTCATATGCCTCACCTACGATCAAGTACTCTTCAGGCATTGCCGCCAACACCGCACGCAGCCCCAGCAAAAACACGGGGTGGTCATCGGCAATAATGACTCGGATCGCCATTAGTTCTTCTCCAAATTGTCGTCACTTACCGTTTCATTTATGACGCCAACAATGCCAGCGCCGGGCTTACTGCGACAAGTGGCAAGCACGAGTATGGCTAGATTTTCACCTCCTTTCCCATCGGCAATGTGCACCCGTAGCGCTTGCGGGGAAGATGATACGGCATTTTTCAGTGCCTCTACAGCGGGACGATCGCCACAATGGATCCACGCAAGCAGTTGTGGCCAGGTGGCAGGCGTTTGAGCTGATGAACACCAGCGATGACCCTCTTGCCAATCAAGCCACTGGCCCCCGTCCAAATGAAATTGACTGAGCGATACCTCCCCTATTGCCACCTTCAACAGTAAGAAACGCATTTTCCAATACTGCCACCGCGCTGCCAAGGCCGATGAATAGCTGCAACACAACAATGCTGGCAGAGTCAGCGAGGCGCTGTACCAGGCCGCTATCAACACATTTTGCTGCGGGCTTGCCAATGGATTGACGAAAGGTCCCAGCTTACAGAGCGCCACCCCCACGCTACCCACCGCACACAATGACAAAAATCCGCTCAGTATTAACAGATTGCCACTTAGCGCCAACAGCATTGGCAGGCAAAAAGAAAAGAATAACGCCACATGTTGCCAATGAATGCTGTCGTCAGACGGCCAGACGCCGCTAAACAAAATCGCTACTGCAGCTAACCCAGCGGCAGCCAAAACGGCAGATTTCGCGTTTATTATCCACCTCTCTTTCAGTGTAATTAAATAAACGACAAAGAATGTCAACGGCAAGTAGCTCAGGACATAGCCCACAATGTTTAGCAAAGAAACCGTTCTATCGATCGGATAATCCAGCAAATAAAGCGTCCATTTGGTGATAAATCGCTCAATAATGCCACTTATCGTACACAGTGCGATCAACATGGCAATTTGCCGGATATCTTTGGGCGCTTTCATCGCACCATAAAAGAATTGCCAGATCAGCGCCACCATCATCATCATCAATGCATCAAATAGAGCGAAAATCAGCGAGACACTCACTGGACGTCCATAAAGTTGGCTCGCGGTGAGGTGGATCAGTAGACTGGTCGCCACCCATAACAACCAGCTGCGCGGGGCCAATGCGAAAAGTATTCCCTGCAATAAACCGCCAGGAAACCACACCAGCGAAGACAGGCTCCATACATCGCGAACCTGTAGGTTTAATAAGGCCAGCATAAAATCAATCTGGCTGAAGATCATCCAACTCAAGATCATGGTTTTTAATTTCATCTAAGGAATAACTCTATCATTATGCAAGCAGTAAACTATGCGGGTGAGGCCTCTAATTGGTTGGATCTGTTGTACAATACGGTTTGTGAGGTTTCTCATAGCCAGCGTTAATGTTCATTGTCCCCGTTGTGATCCTGCTCTGATTTACCGTCATGGTCAGAACCCTAAAGGCCAGGAGCGCTTCCGCTGTCATGAGTGCCAGTGTATATTCAAATTCCAGCTACCCTACACATATCAGAATAGAAAGCCCGGTGTTAAAGAGCAAATCGTTGATGTGGCGCTGGGGTTCGCGATACAGCAACAATGCTTAACATCGGTATCAACTCGGTTATCCGTACTTTAAAAACTCGCGCCGAAGCGAATAATCTCTTTGCCCATCGCCCATGCAGATGACCCCCTTGTATCTTGAAATTTAGTTACTATAGTGATGAATGGATTTGGCACAGCGTATGCAACCCGACTCCCCGTGGGGTTTTAAGCCCGTAATTAAGCGACTGACGCATACGTTGAGCCACTCATCTGTAACCCGAACCGTTTTCCGTATTCCATGACGTATTTGCAAGGAGGGGCAATAACGAGTCTGCCAAATCCACTTTGTGTGAGCATTAATGTTTCCAAGGCAACGCTGGACATCGCTGCCAACAGTGATATTGCACAGTTTACGGTCAGTAATGACTCTGACAGCTTTGATGTCATTATTGCCGGACTGAGGCCGTCGCGCTGGTTTTGATGGAGGCCACGGGTGGGCTAGATGACCGGAATACTGTTAGGGCAAGAAGCCCAGTCTGCTGTTCAAGTGGAAAAAGCAGTACCAGGAAGGCTGTCTCGCGGCAGTAGCTGTTGGTGAAGAGGTCGTTCCTGCTTCAGCGTTAGCCACCGCTGTGAAACAAATCCGTGAGCTTCAGCGCCTTCTGGGTAAGAAAACAATGGAGAACGAGAGCCTGAAAGAAGCGGTGGAGTGCGGTCAGTCGCGAAAATGGATAGCGCATGCGCCCTGGTTACCAAAGGACAAAGAATAGCACAGGTTAGCCGGGCTTTAGGCGTGTCGCGTGCGCAGTTATCCCTTCGGGTCGATCGTCCCGTCGGCTGGCAGGACGGGCGCTGTAACAGACGGAATGAGGAAGCAGATGCACAACTGCTGCCGCGTATCCTCGCGATCATCAGCGATATGCCGGGTTATGGCTATCGACGGGGGTGGGCGATACTGCGGAAACAGTCGCGCAATGAAGGGCTTCCTCCCGTGAATGCCAAACGGGTTTATCGTGTGATGAGTGAGAACCGCCTGTTGCTGCTGCACGACAAACCACAATGTCCGCAGCGGGAGCATAATGGTAAAGTCGCGGTGGCAGAAAGCGAGTTGCGCTGGTGTTCAGATGGCGTCGAGTTCGGCTGTGATGATGGCAAAAAGCTGCGGGTGACGTTCGCGCTGGACTGCTGCGACAGAGAAACCATAGACAGGGCTGCCAGCACAGGGGGTTACGACAGCCGCACGGTACAGGATGTGATGCTGGGTGCAGTGGAAAAGCGGTTCGGTAATCAGTTAGCGGAAAAATCAATCCAGTGGCTGACGGACAACGGTTCGGCTTATGTAGCGCATGAAACTCGCTGGTTCGCGAGGGAACTGAATCTGGAGCCGTGCACAACAGCAGTGAGCAGTCCACAGAGCAACGGTATGGCTGAACGGTTCGTAAAAACGATGAAAAGTGGCTATATCACCTTCATGCCAAAACCGGATGTGAGAACGGCGTTGATAAACCTGGCGGCAGCGTTCGAGCATTACAATGAAAACCATTCACACAGTGCCCTGGGATACCTCTCGCCGAGGGAATACCGGAGCCAGCGGATAACGTTAACTTAGAGACAAAAGCTGTCTGGATATAGCAGGTCAAGATCAGAAAAACACATAATTCTACTAATTAGATGCATCACCAAATAAAGATAGTTCTTATAAGTGTCGACAATCCCCCCTATCAACAGTTCTTTATTCCCAATACTAGAACAATAAGAAAAATTATATTATGTGGACAGCTACTACAGATATAGCTGCCTTGACATATAGTTTGCTCTCTTTTCAGATTTAAACGGTTTTCGCTCTTAGTATGTTTAATTTACGTTTAAAATTAAAAGGATGCTCTATGAAGAAAATGACTGCTTTCCTACTTATCAGCAGTGCGCTGCTCACACCCTCAGCTTTTTCCGCTCAAGATAATCGAGCTATTAGCTATCTAACTTCTTGGGGAGTTCCAGAAAAAGCAGAAAAAGAAATAACACGCAGCCGCATTGACACCTTGCTGTTGTCCTTCGGCCAGTGGGATGCAAACGGGAATATTCAAATCTCAGACGAGATGGCTAACATTCCTACCAATTCCTATTGGATCCCTTCCTCTTACTTAACTTGGACGCAATTCAAACATGATAATCCGAGCCGAAAAATCATGGTGGCGTTCGGTGGCCAAAATTATGAATCTATCTGGGCCTACCTCACTACCCCTGAAAGCCGTGAAAAGATTGCTCAAGGCCTGGTGAATTTACTGAGCAAGGATTTCCCGGTATTCAAAAAATTGGAAGGGAACGGTCAATACCAGAAAGTCGCTAGCATCCAACTGGACGGGATCGATTTTGATTTTGAAAAAGCGGCGCGTGTGACGCCGGAAGAGAATGCCAATCTGTTGGATCTGGCTAAGCGCGTGCGTCAAAAAACCATGGCGTTGCCGAGCAAAAAGCTGCTGAGCCTGACAACCTATCATGTGGGTGCCGATCCGCTGGAATGCGCTAATCCGGCAATATCCCAGAATTGCTCCTATGTCGAACCAGCCCGCTCCAGTCACCATGGCGAAGTGCTGCCGATCCTTGAAAAGGGCAAAAACATTTTCGACTTCTTTAATGTTATGGCTTATGACGCGGGCAAATACTTTAAATTCGATGTCGCGATGAATAACTATGCACGCGCCGTTGGCAATCCAGCGAAAATTATTCTGGGTTCGACCATCAATGCCCAATGGGGGCCTGAGGGGAACTTTTTCGAAAGTTATCAAAATAACATAGAGCGCGCAGCGTGGCAGGCGCGTAATAACTTCGGTGGTTTCTTCGTCTGGACTTTGGGTGCAAACAATCACAGCATCTCTTTCGTCGATCAGATCAATTACCTTAACGCGATGAAAGAAGCGGCCAACGAAGCCACAGGCCATGACAACTCAGTGAAGCCTTCCGCCCCCACTGAGCTGAAAGCGACAGTCGAAAATGGCACCATCTCACTGAGTTGGCACGCACCAATAGGTAAAGACGTGGTAGGTTACCAAATCTACCGGGATGGCGTTAACTATAGCAGTGCCTCCAGCACCCATTGGGTTGAGCAGTCCGCACAACCCAATGTGGAGTATCGTTACTTGGTTAAAGCCAGGGATGCCGCAGGTAACCTTTCTGACGCCAGTAACGAGGTGGTGGAGAAAATCCAGCAGTCCGCAGAGCAGATAAAACCGAACACACCGGTGGGCCTGCACGTGGTATCTGCCGCTAAAAACAGCCTGAGCATCAAGTGGGAACCAGTGACCAACGTAACGATCAGGCACTATCACGTCTGGCGCGACAGTGTAGAGCTGCGGACTGTGACCGACAACCAATTTCTGGATACTGGCTTGGCCGCAGGTAAAACCTACACCTACCACATCATTGCAGAAAGCGATACTGGGGTTATGTCTCTAGCCAGCAGCACGTTGCGGGTGAAAACACACAATGACCCGGTGATACCAGAAGCCACAGAAAGCGACTGGAAGGTCGGTGTCAATTATAAGAGAGGCGATTTTGTTACTTACCAGGGTAAAAAATACGTTTGTCTACAAAGTCATATGGCCATGGCGCATTGGAATCCCGGCGTAGCGCAATCCTTGTGGCAAACCGTGCCATAAGCGCCCCCAGATAAGCCGGTATGGAAACCGGCTATTAATTTAGTCATGAAGGGATGACTGTAATAATCAGAGCGGGTATGCCACACAGCAACCGCAGGATGACTAAGATCCTATCCCACTAGGCGTACATTTGTTACAGCTAGTTAGGACACAGACAGCGCGCAACAACCATAGCGTAGATAGAGAGCGTCAGAGTTGCGATCACTGCCCAAGTCCAAAATGGCAAATCAAGATCGCCTAATGGGATAGGTTCTAAGGCGTATGGGGTAAATTATCCCCCTACACGATTATTCTATCCAGTTGGGCAACCGTTCATTATCAATTTGGCGGGCACCCCAATCCCATATCAGTAAAAATATATTCAGTATATAGCGATAGCTTTTTTTAGGGGTATTTATGCAACACCAAACTAGGGTGCCTAACGTTCGCACCCGTTATGATCTTTTTAGCCGAATACTGCATTGGAGCATTGCCGTGGTGATGATTTACGTTATGATCATCGGATATTCACTGCATTTTATACCAAATGAGCAGGTGTATACCTTTTTCTCAGAAACCAACATGTCATTGGCAACAGCATTGACGCCGCTGATGATGATACGCTTCCTCTGGCGTTATTTCAGGCCAGCAGTTCCCTATGGCGAGATGCTGAAAGGGCATGACAAGGGGCTGGTGCATTTATTGCACGAAATTTTCTACCTGCTTATTTTCGTGGTGCTTATCAGTGGGTTTTTAATGCTGGAAAAAGGATTTCAAATTTTTGGCGTTATAGACTTCCCAAGGCCGATCAGCAACGTGGAAGTAAACAGATTCTTTTTTAGCGTACATCGCGGTTCATGCATGGCGCTGGCGGGAATGATTATACTCCACGTGGCGGCAGTGATAAAACACCACTGTATTGAGAAAAAAGCGATTCTGCACCGCATGCTGTAACTACTCGCTGCCAATTGGGACGCTACATTTACTATTGGCTGAGACATAGCCAGTTTGAACACGGACAGTACACAACAATCGCATTGTACAGGGAGTGCGTGAGGAAGGGGAGTACTGTCCAGGGCCAAAATGGCAAATAAAATAACCCCATGAGAAAGGTTCTTAGTTTAAGTAAACGCATAACAGATCACTCTACCGGAGACAGGGGTCTCCGGCTGTTCTAATGGGTCTTCCAATCTCGAACACAGCACCATGTACCGCGAGACGCTAGGAAGATATCAAGCAACAGAATGCAATACGCTTAGTGGATCTCTGAAGTTTCCCCCTTCATAAGACACAACGCCTGGGCTACTGTATGCAATAGTTCCTTATTAATCAATTGAGTAGTAATGTAGAAGGTTCAGCAGGTACTGGGCTGTAGATAATGGCTTACTTTGTTTGACAACACTTTTATAAACTGATAGATGAGCGTTTATTGTTTATTTGAACTTCGTCACGTATTATCGGCTCACATGAGGTTCAGAGTACGCTTATCGCAACAATCTTGCATGGCCTGCGGAGTGACTTTTGTTGTTGTCATTCATCATCCTATCTCCCCAGGATGGGGGAAATCTCCCTGTTCTAGGACTAAGTCTTATTTCGGATAAATGACATATTGATTTATATTATATTTTTTCCACACTTAGAATAATAGTAGTTTGGTAGTTTGGTAGTTTGGTAGTTTGGTAGTTTGGTAGTTTGGTAGTTTGGTAGTTTGGTAGTTTGGTAGTTTGGTAGTTTGGTAGTTTGGTAGTTTGATGATATTAGAGAAGTTTATTTTATAGCTAATTAGAATTAATGCCTAAATATAGATGGAGTAAGCATGTCTGATTTTATTATTTTATTATTTTATTATTTTATTATTTTATTATTTTATTAATTATTGTTGCTATTTTATCGGTTATTTTACCTTTTATTTTTGTGCTCTATTTATAAATACCCCCTTCTTTCCGGCCATGCATGAGTAAAGTCGAACGGTGAATTTTATTCCCAGCAAGAACAGATAAAACCGTTAGAATAAAATTGAGCATTATCGCCTTAGTTGCTCACATCTACTAAAAACCACCTCTTTTATGTGTTTGTTGGGGCGTTTATGGGAAATAATAGATATGATGAACTTATTAACGGACAGTAAAAGGAATTAATTTTTGTTTATTGATCATTTTTATCGTTAATGATTGGCAAAAAAATTTTCTTTCCGTTTAGTGAGCGTTTTTATTTGTCAAATCCGGATCGGTTGTAAGCGTAAAGGCAGTGCCGTATTAACGGTTAATGAGAAGTGAGATCCACTTTCCAGGGCAGAAGTTCGGCCACTTTATTACAGGGCCACTCCGGCAGTACACTCAGGATATGACGCAGATAAGCCTCCGGGTCGATTCCGTTGAGTTTGCACGTACCGATCAGGCCGTACAGCGGTGCGCCGCGCTCACCACCATGGTCGCTGCCGAAGAAGATGCAGCTCTGGCTGGTACATCTGATGGGCACGATGTCGCTGATCCAGCGTATTGTTACCGGCGCGGTTATATTCGCGTTTTCACAGCTGCTTTTCTGGGTTAATGACTCTACCAGCGCGCTCTGGTGGGGATTTGTCACTGTGATATTCAGCGTTGCCGAGGCGATCTTGCTGCCCAACCTCAGTGTGCTGCTCGATCGGCTGGCGCCGGAAAAACATCGTGGTGCCTACCTCGGCGCGTCTACGCTGGTTATATTAGGTTTATCTCTGGGACCGTTTGTAGGCGGTGCGCTGCTGGAGTGGTACGGAAAAGCGGTTTTTTGCGTTATGGCGTTCGGTTGCCTCACTATTGCCGCGTTGCTACTGATTAATCGATCCGCAACCAATACCCGATTGGAATAACATCAATGAACAAAAACGTTACCCTAATTACTGGCGGCTCGCGCGGTATTGGCCGTGCCACGGCGCAGGCGCTGGCGGCCAGAGGCGAGGCGAGGCGATCTGCATCGTTTATCGTACGCGCGAGGCGTGCGCGCAGGAGGTTGTTGAAGCCATTCGTCAACTTGGCGGCGAGGCGCTGGCGATTCAGGCCGATATCGCCAGCGAAGAGCAGGTTGTCGCGCTGTTCCGGCGGATCGATGCGCAGCTTGGTCCCCTCACAGGTCTAGTAAATAATGCCGCCATGGTGCCCACAGGCTTCAATCGAAGCGTTAACCAGCGAACGGCTGGCGGCGATGTTCGCCACCAACGTGACGGGCAGCTTCCTTTGCGCACGCGAGGCGGTAAAACGCATGTCGCAGCGCCACGGTGGTCGGGGCGGTGCGATCGTCAACGTCTCTTCGGCGGCCTCACGGCTAGGCGCACCGCATGAATATCTGGATTACGCGGCGTCGAAAGGCGCCATCGACACCTTTACCACCGGCCTCTCTCTAGAGGTCGCGGCGCAGGGCATTCGCGTCAACGCGGTTCGGCCCGGCTTTATCTATACCGATATGCACGCTGACGGCGGAGAGCCGGGGCGGGTTGATCGGGTCAGGGAACTGATACCGATGAAGCGAGGCGGTACGCCGGAAGAAGTGGCGCAGGCTATCGTCTGGCTGCTGTCGGACAAGGCATCCTACGTGACGGGAAGCTTTATCGATCTGGCAGGCGGCAAGTAACGCAGGCCCTCCCGCATTGGCCGAGGGGCCATCGCTTAATGCGCGTCAATAAACACACGATGGAACAGATACTCACCACGACCGCAACCCTGGAACGGGGATACCTCGCTTATCAGGGCAATGCCCTGTCGGTGTTTGATGAACAAATAATCCGGCTGGGCCACTGGCAGGAATGCGTCGAAAACTTCAGGAAAGCACTGAATGCCGATGAGAACGTCATGCCAATGCAACGAGACTATGTTCATGAGGGGCTGATACGGATTGCCGATCGGCTCATGGATTTACAGACGAAAACCCAGATACATCGAAAATGACGTCTATGCCGGAACCCCCGAAAATTCCGCCTCGATTGTCACTTCTGGCGACAACTTATTTGGCTCTATGGGGCGAAGCTGCAAAATGCGACATTTGTCTCTTTAGCCAGTGGAGCTGTCGCCCGCCAGTGTTCTGATCCGCTGGCGTAGAGTCTCAACCGGCAGAGTCTCAATGTCCGGTAGCATGGTCACCAAGGACAATGCCTGGATAGCCAACACAATCGTCCTTGGCGGCTTACTCTGCTCATAACGGATGTAGGTACGCATCGATATACCAAATTCCTCCGCTGCCCGTTCCTACGTCCAGTCAAGCCCCATCCGCCAAAGTTTCAACTCGAATCCCGTCATCGTTCACCCACTCACTTTAATATGCCATTTTGTCACACTATACCTTTATAATCTTGTTTTTCACACCAGGCAAAATATTGGCGGGTTCTCGTTTGGGTCAGTTTGGATATCGAAAATTATTTAAGAGTATTAAATAATTTATTTTGCTTATATATAGCCTGTATTCGACATATTTGTGAACAACTATATCCGGTAGCATCAGCTGTTTCACTAATACTCAGTTTCTTAATCTGCCGGTAGTACAGGACTTTCTGGTGACGCTCACTATCGGCTTGTTTACCCCGGTACTTCCCCAACGTATGTGCGCGTTCAATTCCCTGTTTTTGCCGCTGACGGCGACTCGGCCAGTCCTTATGTGACATTGTGGCCATCAGGTCGATAAGCATGTTATTAATGGCGGTTATCACGGCGCGGGTGATCGGGTCAGCTTGCGAAGGGTCTTTCTCTGACAGCGCCTGCAATGAAGTGGGGACATCCAGGCTGACAATCCGCAGTTCGTGTTGTTCGATCTGCTTTTTCAGCGTCATCCAGTCGCTGTTGCTGAGACGGGTCAGGCGGTCTATCTGCTCGACCAGCAAAATATCATTGCGGTGACTGTCCATCAGTAAGCGCCCCAGTTCCGGGCGGTCAAGTTTTGTCCCACTAATGTTTTCACGATAGTAGCTGGCGATTTTATGTCCCCGCTCCTGGACGAACTGCTCCAGCATCTCTTTTGCCCGATCGGCGAACTGATCTTCCGTCGATGCCCTTAAATAAGCTCTGATGAACATTTTTCACCGCATTATCGCATTTAGGTTATTGCATTTACTCTATCGCATATAGGTTATGTCATTCACCGTGTGTCGCCACGTTTTGGTTATGCCGTCAGGGTGTACCCTTATGCGATAACCATTTTTGTTAAAGATACTGAGTGTAATAATTTACAAAGTAAACTATATGGCACGGATGCAGATCCTTTCACTGTCGGAAAGAGAATCATTACTGGCATTACCCGACGATGAGTTAACGCTGACCCGAATGGCGTATTTCAGTGAGCAGGATCTGGCATTTATTAATGCTCACCGTAAACCCACCAGTCGGTTTGGTTTTGCCGTTCTTCTCTGTTATCTAAAAAATGTCGGTTTTGCTCCGGATAAAAAATCGTCCCCTCACGCAGAATTACTCAGGATCATCGGTGCCCACCTTAAACTTTCAGCAGAACTCTGGCCGGAATATATTTCCAGCCGTGATACCACCCGGCGTGAGCACCTGAGTGAACTTTATCGCTATCTGGAACTGAAGACCTTTAACGGGGCGCTTCAGAAAGAATGCATCCAGTATCTGCTCCCTCAGGCCACCAGAACAGATCGGGGCATGTTGATCGCAGAGGAATTACTGATGCATCTGCACCAACGGCGAATTATTGTTCCTGGTATTGATGTTGTGGAACGTACCTGTGCTGAAGCAATGACGCTGGGTGATAAAGCGGTTTATACCACGTTGAATGCGCAAATCAGCGCTTGAGGCGCTACTGGTGACAACTGAAAAACAAATCTCCCGTTTGACATGGTTGCTTCAGCCTCCAGGAAAAATCAATGGAAAGAATGTTCTGCAACATATAAATCGCCTTAACACCATCGAAGCACTGGCGATACCGGAAGGTGTGGAGAGAACCGTTCACCAGAACCGGCTACTGAAACTCGCGCGGGAAGGCCGCAAAATGAGCAGCCGCGAGAGCCGTTACTTCAGCGCGATGCGCATCACATCATCCGGCGCACTGGCTTCTTTCTCGCGGCTGGCAGCCTGTTTGATGCTGATATACAGCGTTTGACCATCCGCAGACAACGCCAAGCTATTCGGGTGGGTCGGCGTTTTGATGGTGTTTAGCAGGTGGTGACTCTGGGCATCGATCACGCTCACTTCGCCCGCCTGACGGGGGGTCACATAGACTTCATTGCGCACAGGGTTGAACAGTACTGCCAGCGATTCAGGCACATCGATCTTACCCAGTATGTTGCCGTTGCGGGTGTCTACCACCAGCACCTGCGGCTGCTTGGAGTCAGTGATAAATGCACGATGGGTAGCGATATCCAAGCTGATGTTCAAGAAAAAGTGTTCTTTGGATGCGTCCAGCTTTTTACGCGACAACACCTTGTTGCTTTTGGTGTCGATGGTCACCAGTTCGCCGTCAGCATTGGTCACAAACAGGCGGTTGGCGGCCGAGTCCAACGCCAGGCCAGTGCCTAACTTACCGGTATGAGTGATGGTGGTACGCAGGGTCAGATCCTCGCCATTCACTACCCATACTACGCTAGATCCGCCCACTCCAGTGATGTATAGGGTATCGGTGTCGGCATCCACCACCAACTCACACGGTGCCAATGGCTTTACAGTTTCGCTGCCTTTGCGCGAGTCCAGCACCAAGCGTCTCATGACCTTACCGGTTTTGGTATCGATAGCAGTTATCGCACTGTTCACCCTGTTGCTAAAAAACAACATATTGGTTTTGTTGTTGATGGAAGCGCCTAACTGATTGATATCATTATGGATAATCTGCGTCACATCCAGTGTGGCCGGGTTCAGGCGATAGACCACGCCGCCCTTGTCCAGTTTGCGACTTTGCGAGGTTGCCAGATACAGTGCATCCTCGCCCTGGCTATACACCAGTTCACAGGCACCTTTGCCAATCGGCTTACGCAGTACTTCCCGCGCGGTTTGCGCCGACAGTGAGCCGGAAAATAGCACTATAGACAGCAGCATCAGCGGGAATGTCGCATTTTTTCCTTTTTTAATCAATTATTTAATTGTCATCTCCGTATAGTGAAAATCAATGTGCTGCCCAACCAGCGCCGGGCAACGGTAACAGCATTTGTGTCAATATCAGGTTTTGTCTGCGCACAGCAGCGCCCACCAACTGTCGATGGTCGGATTGCGGGCAAGTGCGATAAAGTCGATATCACGCCAACGGGCGGCCAGTTCCATGATGCGTACCGAATCCAGTCCGTAGTCGATAAGGTTTTCATCGTTGCCCATATCTTCGCTATCTTCATCCAGCAACGGCAGGATCTGCTGGCGCAGCGCTTCTTTGCTGACGATGCCCGGCAGCAAAGAAGCTGTGGTCACTACCTGCCCACAGCACTCGGCGGTGTAACGCAGCGCCATCAGGTGTTTTTCACGCGAGAAGTCCGCTAGGCCATCGGACACCATAAACGGCTGGATGTCGCGCATGAAGGCATCGATGGCGGTGGTCAGGCAGCCGATGTGAGCGTATATACCGCAGATGATCAGTTGATCGCGGCCAGCACAGTGCAGGATTTCCTGTAGCGGCGAACGGTGGAAGGCGCTGTAGCGCCATTTATCCAATACGTTGTCATCTTCATCCGGCGCTAACGCGGCGATAATTGCCTGCTGCTCTGGATGCTTGTTCAAACCCGGCCCCCACAGGTCGTTCAGTAGCGCGCGATCTTCATCGCTTTGCTGGTTCGGTTGGGCAGTATAAAACACCGGAATACCCTGCTGTTTACAATAGCGGCGCAAGTTGGCGATGTTTTCTACCACATGTTTGATCAGCAAGCTGTCTGTCCCCCAGAAGTTGAGGAAATACTGCTGCATGTCGTGGATCAGCAGCGCGGCGCGCGGCGATTCCAGTCGCCAGTTGACTTTGTTGTCCGGCAATTGGTTGGCGGTAGGCAGCGCGTAATCATTCAGTTCTGGAATAGTCATCAATTCATTTCTCTAAGCCTGTTGTTGCGTTTCAAGGCGCTGGCGCAAGCGTTTTTTGTCCACTTTGCCAATCGCTGTCAACGGTGGTTGTCTATCTGAATAAAACGATCTGGCAATTTGAAATCCGCGACCCCCTGCTCGCGCAAGTGACGACGCAGCACCACCGCCTTCAATGGGGTGTCAGCGATGATATAAGCACAGCTTTTTTCGCCCATTAGCGCATCCGGCATCGATACCAGCGCCGCGTTGATCGCCTCTGGATGACATAGTAACAAGTTCTCGATCTCTTCAGCGGCGATCTTCTCACCGCCACGGTTGATCTGATCCTTCTGGCGCCCCTGTACGGTGAGGTAGCCATCTTCACTGAGGCTGATCAGGTCACCAGAGCAGTAAAAACCCTCAGCGTCGAAGGCACTGGTGCTGTGCTGCTGGCTGCGGTAGTAGCCACGGAAGGTATAAGGGCCACGAACCATCAAGCGCCCCACAGCCCCTATTGGCAGTGGGTTGCCATCATCATCCGCGACCCAAACTTCGTCATCTGGCGACATCGGCCGTCCCTGAGTGGTCAGGATATGCTGCGGATCATCGTCCAGGCAGGTGTCGTTCACCAGCCCTTCCGCCATGCCGAATACCTGTTGCAATTGGCAGCCAATTTCGGTCTGAATGCGTGCTGCCAGGGTTTCCCCCAGTTTGGCACCGCCCACCTGTAGCAGTTGCAGGCTGGCCAACGCGGCGTTGCTGCCCCACTCTTCGATCGCCTGTAGCCACAACGTCACCGCTGGCGGCACCAGCGCCGTCACGTTGATACGGTGTTGTTCGATCAGGCGGAAGCACTGCGTGGCATCGGGATCGGTGGCAAACACCACCTGCCCGGCACCGTAAAACACCCCTAGCACTCCCGGCGAACTCATCGGATAGTTATGGCCGACCGGCAAGGCGCACAGGTAGCGGGTCTGTTGGTCGAAACGGCGGATCTTGCTGTAGTCGTCGTCGTTGTGGGTCCGTGGGATCAGCTTCGGTGTGCCAGTGCGGCCACCGGAAAGCTGGAAAAATGCCATTTGGTCGGCGGCAGAGGGCACAGCGACAAAGCCGTCGCTGGTCTCTTCCAGCCAGTGGGTTAGCGCCAATTCACCCTGCTGTTGGTTGCGCAGTGCCACTACGCGCAGTGACGAATGTTGCGCACGAAAATGCTTCAGGAAGCTATCGTCGGCAAACAAGGCATGTTCACGATCGGCAATCAACAGCACCGGTTTGATCTGAGTTGCGTAGGCGTTCAATTCACTGCGCTGATGGCTGAACAGTGCATTGACCGCCGCTACGCCAATTTTCAGCAACGTGAAAAACACCACGTAGAATTCCACCACATTGCCCCATTGCACCAAGGCGGTATCACCGGGTTGCACACCACGGCGCAACAACGCCGCCGCTAAACGCTCGGAAAGCTGGTTCAGTTCGCGGTAGCTCAGGCTACAACGGGCATCGGTCATCGCCAGAGCGTCGTTGGTGGCCTGACGGTCAAGAATATCTGTTAGCGGCTGGTCAATCCAATAACCGCGCTCACGATATCGGCTGGCAAATTCTGCTGGCCAGGGAGTAAAGATAATGCTCATGTTGTTACTACCCTTGATGTAACCCAAAAGCACGCAGGATGGTGCTGAGTTTGGTGTCTGTTTCATGCCATTCAGATTCGGGGGAAGAGCCAGGCACGATGCCAGCTCCAGCGAACAACCGCACTTGGTTGCCGTCGACAGTGCCACAGCGGATAGTGACCACCCACTCACCGTTGCCCACAGCATCGCACCAACCCACAATGCCGCCGAACAGGCCACGATCAAACGGTTCCAACTGTTTGATCAAGGCATGCGCGGCTGCGGCTGGCATGCCACACAGCGCTGGGGTTGGATGCAGCAAGCAGGCCAGCGACAATGCGCTTTCGTCGCGCGAGGCCACTTCTCCATCGATCGGGGTGGAAAGATGCCACAGCGTGGTGGTTGTCAACAGTTCAGGGAACTGAGGCACGTTCAGGTAGTGGCTGCGGCTGGCCAGCACCTGCCGTATGCCTTCGGTGACGATGCGATGCTCGTGACGATCTTTCTTTGAGGCCATCAATTGCTGCCCAACCACTAGGTCGCATTCAGCATCGGCCACACGCCGGGCAGAGCCAGCCAACGGGTTAGAATAGAAGCGTCCGTTAGATTGGCGTAGCAACAACTCAGGGCTGGCACCCAGTAACGCCCCCCGTTCCAACGGCACATGGAAATGGAAGCCGTGAGGGTTCTGCACGATAACGCGCGCCATCAGCGCATGGCAATCCACCGGCTGACAGGTCTCAATCTCCAGCAGGCGCGATAATACCACTTTGTCCAATTGCTCAGTTTTCATCGCCACGACCGCATCGCTCACCATCTGCATAAAAGACTGCTGGGTCGGCACTTCGGCAATGCTGGCGATTTCTGGCCCGGTCGCCAGCGGCGATAAACCCGCTACAAAGGCGGCACGGTCAAAGCAGCGGCTTTCATACGGGATAAACAATGCGGAAGGCTGCTGGGTATCGAACGGGATAGCACCACACAGTAGCGGTTGCTTTATGCCCGCCACGCGCGCTTCGGCAAATGCCTGGCGCACCTGCTGCTGAAATTTACCTTGGAGATCACCACCTTCTGCCGCCGGTTGCGTCACTTGAGTAAAACAGCCAGCGGTGATCAGGCTGCGGAAGGGAGAGGTAAAGAAGAAGCCTGATGTAGGGGAAATGTCAGTGCAACATTGTTTAGCAACGCTATTTTGCAGTGCCTGTAGACTAGTACCCTTCGCGGTAATGCTCATTGCAACACCTTATTTTATTGACTGATAAATATGATAATGATAATTATTTATACGATAAATTGTTCTCTGAGATTCGCCGTGTCAATAAATCTAGCCACATCCTACACATCAAAAGAACGCTATAGAGACGGTGGATTTCAACATGCCAATGATAAGCATTATTATTTAAATCTACAGCTCATTTTATGCGGTATGTGACTTTTAACCGCTAATGGGTTGCACCTCCGGCTTACTTAACCGAACCTGGCGCAGCCCGGTCATGGTGAAGGCCAGCAGAATACCGCAAGCCACGGTGCCAAAGCTGCTGGCGCTGATCGCTGGCAGCATAAATGCCCCCATCGTTCCGAGCAACAGCACGCCCAGCGCATCGCCAGCAGCGAGTGACCACCCAAGACGAAGAAATCGTCGTCAGCGAACACCTGCTCACGCTGTAACAAACGGACAAACACCACAGCAATGTCAGCTTCCCGCCCGGCCTGTGGCTCGCGGCCAATCTTGCGATCGCTATTCTGCGGCTGCGGTAATGCCTGACGATCCATCTGGCC
This sequence comes from Serratia symbiotica, assembly GCF_000821185.2. Taxonomy (NCBI): domain Bacteria; kingdom Pseudomonadati; phylum Pseudomonadota; class Gammaproteobacteria; order Enterobacterales; family Yersiniaceae; genus Serratia; species Serratia symbiotica. The sequence goes on from NZ_CP050855.1 coordinate 2,839,376, forward strand.
GTTGGCGCTCAGCGGCAGTTCATCCATTTCCACCAGCGCCACTGGCACCCTATGCGGTGGCAGGCGATCGGCCAGCACCGCACGCAGCACCGCCAGATCCCATGCCACGCCCGGTTGTGCCACCAGATACCCCACCAGTTGGCGCGCGTCCCCCCCCTCTGCACTGGCGTACCTTGCAGCACTAACGCATGGGTCACCGCTTGGCGCACACCCGGTAGTGACAGCAATGCATGATTGATTTCACTCAGCTCAATGCGCTGCCCACGAATTTTCAGTTGATCATCGCTACGCCCCAGATATTCCACCTCGCCACCCGGCAGCCAACGCGCCACATCGCCGGTGCGATACATTCGGCCGCCCTCGCCTTAGGGATCAGCCACAAAGTGGCTAGCGGTCAATTCTGCCCGCCCAAGGTAGCCCCGCGCTAACTGGATACCAGTCAGGTATAAATCGCCTGCCACGCCAAGCGTTACTTGCCGTAGGCCTGCATCCAGAATACGTAGGCTGGTGTTCCACACTGGCTGGCCAATCGGCACGTTGGCACCGGTCACCCGCGCCAGCGCGGTGCCGTAGGTAGGATGCCAGGTGACATCCACCGCCGCCTCAGTCGGGCCTTACAGGTTATACAACGGCAGCGCAGTGCGGCTTTGCCACAGACGGCACAACTCTGTTGGCAGCGCTTCACCACGACAGAATACCTGACGCAATGAGGCGCAAGCAGCTATCGCTTGTTTGCCGTCCAGCGTGGCGACAAACGCTGCCAACATCGACGGCACAAAGTGCATAGTGGTAACCCGGTTCTGGGCGATCAACTGCTGTAGCTGTTCTGGATCGCGGTGCGCCTCTGGCGGTGCCATCACCAACCGTGCACCTACCATCAGCGGCCAAAAGAACTCCCAGACCGACACGTCAAAACTACACGGCTTTTTTTGCAGCACTACATCATCCGCCACCAACGGATACTGATGTTGCATCCACAGTAGTCAGTTGACGAGCGCCTGATGGCTGATCAGCCCCCCTTTCGGCCGGCCCATGGAACCTGAGGTAAAGATGATATAGGCCGCGTGATCCGGCGTCGGGCCAGTAACCACCACCCCGGCTGCGTGGTCAGTCGGCAGCGGCGCATCGTACAGCAGGACGTCGCGCTGACCAGCAAAGCGCGCTTGCTGAGCCGGGTGGGTGACGATCAGGCGCGGTGCAGCGTCCTCCAGCATCATTGCCAGCCGTGCGTCTGGATAGCCGGTGTCCAGCGGCAGGTAAGCGGCTCCCACCTCGACAATGGCCATCAGCGACAGGAATACCGAACGCGGCAGCATCACAGCCACAATATCTCCTGTCCGCACGCCCTGAGCAGTCAATTGACGCGCCAACGCACCAACCTGCTCGCGGATTTCACGATAGGTGAAGCTGACGTGGGCATCCGCCAATGCCTGTGCTTGCGGCGTGCGCTGGGCCTGTTGCGCCAGCAGTTCGCTGAGGGTGGTCGCTGGTACCGGATGCACGGTATCGTTGATCCGTGCCAGCAAAGCGTGGTCTTCAGGAGTCAGCATGTCGGCTTCGCCGATCGGTAGATCCGCCTGAGCAGCAAATGGTGCCAGCAGCAGCGGTAGGCGTTGCAGATGAGCCTGCAATTCCTGGTGACTGTAGCGTTCAGCGTTAGCCAGCAGCTCAACTTTCAACTGATTGTTCTCACCAATAAACAGCACGATCTCCAGATCACGCTCTGGCCCGGAGGCCAGATCATGGGTAATGCCTGCAATGCCAGCGAAATCCAGTTGATATTCAAACATCTTGAAGTTGAATACCGTGCCATACAGTGGCTCGGCATCGCCGATATGCCCCAGATCACGCTGCACCTGTTCAGCGTCATAACGCTGGTGACGGCGTACACCCTTTAGCTCGCGGCTAATGCGCGCGGCGGCCTGATACAGTGTGGCTTGGAGTTCGAGATGCATTTCCATCGGTAGCACGTTGATCACTGGCCCAGCGGCGCACAGCGCGACCGAGCCGGTACGGCGCATGAATATAAAACCGGCGCTGAAGCAGGGTTGACCTCTCAGATGCGATACCCATAGCGCCAGCAACGCCACCGCCACATCAGTAGCGTTCAGCTTTTGTTGGCCAGCGGTATACACCAACGTGGCAAATGCCTGCTTATCGCAATGCTGTTCGAGGCGGTGAATACGCGGCGTTGGCACTTGGCCAGCCAGCGGCTGCGAGCAAATCGTCGTCACTGGCGGTAATTGGCGCGCTTTGTCGAACCCAAAATCGGCATCGCACTGCCATGCGGGTGCCTGCTGATAAGCCTGATACTCCGCCACTGCCTCGCTGAACGGGGTAAAGGGTGTCGGCTCCTGCGGCTCATCGCAGCAAAGGTGGGTATATATCGCAGCGATGCGGCGAGCGATGGCGGTAAAGCTGCAGCCATCCACCAGCATGTGATGATAGCGCTGATACCAGAACCAGCGATTATCTGCCAAACGCATCAGCACATGGCGGTACAGCCGTTTGCCATTCGCAGCGCGTAACTCATCGGAAAGGTCAATATCCATCAGCCCCCGCGCAGCAGCCTCAGCGTCCGGTGAAGACGCCAGATCGACAAATTCCGGTTCACGCACCGTCAGCCACTCATCCAGCCACTGTACCGGCACACCGTCGCGTTCCTCAAAGCGCAGCCGCAGCGTATCCACTTCGTTGAGACCCAATCCGATAGCCTGCAACAGCCGGGCTGAGTCGATCGATCCGTTGAATTCAACATAATGTGCAACGGTATAGGCGTTACAGTGCGAGGAAATTTGATCGGCCATCCAGATGCCGGGCTGATCCGCAACCAGCGGCATTTCGCCGACAATTAGCCCAGGGGTAGACATGGGGGATATGCACGATGTTGCTGCTCCCTTTATTGCTTGATACCGATTATGCGCTAGGCGGTAATACTGGCTGAAGATCCTGCCAATGCCGTTCCAACCACTCGGCACACTCGGTGCGCGCCGCTGGCCCGAATGCTACCGTCCAGTGAGCAGAGACCGCACAGAAATCCGGCCACAAGCTGTATTGTTATTGTTGTTCGTTACGTAGCACCAGGCTACGTTGCTGTGGTTCATCGAATGGATTCAGGTTTTCCATTCTGCCCCCCTTGTGTTGATGAAAGAGCTGGCTCCAACTGCACGGGACCGCTGGTAGCAAAGGATACGGCCCACACCGCCTGTAATCCGTCGGTTAGACCACCGCGCCAACAAAGCGCATCGTGTCCTCCTTCTACTACCCGGTAATGCACCCGATGCCCGGCATGGCTCAACAGCGTCGCCATTTGGCCACTGACTCGGTACACCAGCGTTTCATGCGAGCCAGCTTCCATAAACACTTTCAGCGCACCGGAATGACCCAAACCATGTTTTTCCACCTGTTGTATCAACCAACCAGCATCGTCCGGCATGGTCGGCTGCTGTAGCATGTCGCGCCGTGGCCACCAGAATGAACCGGACTGGCTGATCACCGCGCCAAAGCGCTGTGGCCAACGCAACCCGGCATACAGGGAAGACAGCCCACCGAAGCTCTGCCCCGCGACTACTGTGTTGGCGGGGCTGTCGCTGTATGACGCCCACTCGGCCACCTGCGGCATCAGTTCTTCCTGCACTGCCAACCAGAAATCTTCTTTGCAGGTCAGTTCGCGCGCACGCTGCTTCAGATCGATAACGTCGATCAGCACATATACCGCTTGCGGCAGCGCGCCCCCGCGTGTCAGTTGCATCAGCGGTTCCCACACCGGCATCTGCTGCGCCCAGAATTGACCATCGAGCAGAATAGCCAGTGGGCGTTCGGTTGGCTGGCTATCGCCGGTGGTATAGATCCAGACGTTGCGGCTGTTGCCCAGCCGCTCACTGCACCAGGTATGACGTTGCAGACGCGCTGGCGGTGCTGGCGTACAACGCCCGCTGGTGATCTCATACTCATCGAATGCGCGCCATGCCGGCTGCGGCGGCGCTTCCGGCAGATGCAGGCCAGAGAGAAAGTGGCCGCTAGTACCCGACCAAGCACGGCGAGGATTGAGTAGATCATGCGTGGCGCTGGCAGACACCTGATACCACCAGTGGCGCATGTTGTGCATGTTGCCGTGGGCGTCATCGCTGCTGAGCTCTGGCAGACACTCATCAAAGCAGGGAATAAAACAGTAACTACCACGCCAGTCACCGTTCAGCTCTGTCTGCCAATACCAGACGTCGGTACCATTCAGACGTTGCAAGCTCTGTGGGGGATTCGGCTGATGATGGTCAGTCAGGCAGTTAATGTGCACCCATACCCGCTGGCAGTTGGAAGTTAACTCGCATCCCTGGGGATCACGCCAGAAAAACGTAACTCGCCATCGGCCATTATCCGCTGGTTCCATCCACGGGGTGCCGCGACGAACCACTTGCAACCACCAGCCCGGGCTACCGGCATGGGGGCTGGTCAATAATTTGCTGCTTTCTATATTCACAATGCCTATCCGTTTTGTCGTTGGCGGTTCAGATAAACATTGGTCTTATCCGTAACGATAGGAGAACTAGCCTAGACGCAATGTAACGCAATAAGAAGAATAATATTGATACTTATTTGCATTTACAATGGTGTATTAACCTTGGAAACCGTGCAGAAATTGCACAATGGCGAGGGATGCTAGATACACAAGGTTATATCCCCTGCCGCAGCTGATTTCTTAATGCCTCAACCACGCAAAAACTACCACCACTCTTCCCGCTTCGCGCGGGTTATAGCAGCAAAGTAGGACACACCAACGAACCGCACATTATCTCGTTATTCTTTAGCCACTATCATTGGGTTAGGGCTAACATCAGCGATGGCCAACGCCACGTAGCAGACAGACACCACCACCGAAGAAAACACCAGTTCAGCCGATAAAAAACTACGAGCGGAAGACACCATCGTGGTGGCCGCTGCCAGGCAGAACTTGCAGGCACCAGGGGTTTCCACCATCACCGCCGAAGACATCAAGAAACGCCCGCCGGCGCGTGATATCAACGAATTGATCCGCACCATGCCAGGGGTTAACCTGACGAGCAACGCCAACAGTGGCCAAGGTGGCAACAACCGCCAGATCGATATTCGCGGCATGGAGCCAGAAAATACCTTGATCCTGATCGACGGCAGACCCGCCTCTAGCCGCAACTCGGTGCGTCAAGGCTGGCGCGGAGAGCATGATACACGCGGTGATACCGCCTGGGTGCCGCCTGAAATGATCGAACGCATTGATGTGCTGCGCGGCCCCGCAGCAGCGCGTTATGGCAGTGGTGCTGCTGGCGGCGTGATCAATATCATCACCAAGAAGACCAGCAACGCATTACACGGTACGCTGAACGGCTATTTCAACCTACCCCAGCATAAGCAGGAAGGTGCCGCTAAGCGCACCGACTTCAGCCTGTCCGGCCCATTGAGTGATCAATTGAGTTTCCGTCTGTTTGGCGGCTACAGCAAAAGGCAGGCCGATGCATGGGATATCAATGCACCCTATAAATCTGAACGTGTACCTACCCATATCAATAGCATTCCCGCTGGGCGCGAAGGCGTCATCAATAAAAACATTGATGCACTGCTTCACTGGGACTTCGCCCATTTGCAGTCGCTGGAGTTCGAATATGCCTATGACCGCCAGGGCAATTTGTATGCCGGGGATACCCAGAACACCAACACCATTGCGCTGGTGCAAAGTAACTCCGGTAAAGAGACCAACCGCATTTATCGCGAAAACTACGGTTTGAACTACCACGGTGCACAATGGCGTCAGCACCAACAACTACGTGCAATTTGAGCGCACCCGCAATACCCGCCTGAACGAAGGGTTGGCCGGCGGCCCCGAGGGCATCTTTAATCTCAAGGATCCTGGTTTCAGGACCACCAAACTGGACAGTTTCCTGGCACACAGCGAAGTCAATATGCCGCTTGAACTCGGCGTAACACAAACCGCTACTCTGGGTGCCGAATGGAACCAGCAGCACATGAAAGATGCATCGTCAACCAGTCAAAAGCTGGTGGGAAGAACCTTACCCGGCCGAGAGAGCGGCACTCGTAGCCCTTATGCTTCTGCCCATGTCTTTTCACTGTTCGCCGAAGACAATCTGGAACTGACCGACAGTACCATGTTGACGCGGGCCTGCGTTACGGTATGCACTCCAAGGCTGGCAACAACTGCAGCCCATCACTGAACTTGTCGCAGGAAGTAGGCGACAACTTCACCCTGAAAATGGGCATCGCCCACGCCTATAAGGCACCTAACCTATTCCAGACCAACAAAAATTATTTGCTGTACAGCCAAGGCCAAGGTTGCGTGGGCAGCGATATCGTCAATAGCTGTTACCTGATTGGCAACGACAATCTGAAAGCGGAAACCAGCGTCAATAAGGAACTCGGGCTGGAGTTCCATAACGCTGGCTGACGTAACCTACTTCGGCAACGACTATCACGAAAAAAAACGAAGCGGGCAGGGCCAGGATCGCCACCAGCAGCTCCGGTACAGCAGTTTATCCGTGGGAAAACGTGCCGAAAGCGGTAGTCCAAGGTCTGGAAGGTACGCTGAACGTACCTGTTAGCGAGAGCGTCTCCCGGAGCAACAACGCCACCTACATGATCGAAAACCAGAACAAGAGCACCGGCGATTACCTCTCGGTGATCCCTAAGTTCACCCTCAAATCGCCCCTGAGCTGGCAGGCCACCCAGGATTTGTCGATACAATCCACTCTGACTTGGTACGGCCGTCAAAAGCCGAAAAAGTACAATTATCAGGGCAAACCGCTTACTGGATCTGAAAAACATGAAGTCAGCCCTTACGCCATCGTGGGGGCCAGTGCCAGCGATGGCCTGACCAAAAACGTTAGCGTCACCGCCGGGATCGAGAACCTGTTCGACAAACGCCAGTTCCGCGCTGGCAACGCGCAGAACACCGGTAACCCAACAACCGGCTTAATTAACATTGCCGGTGCAGGTGCGGCTACCAACAACGAACCGGGCCGAACCTATTACCTTAGCATTAACAGCCATTTCCGATAGCCATAAACCAATGAAAAGGGGCATTGCCCCTTTTCATGCCGACCTCCGCTCAGTTTTTTAATGGGGGAATAGCGGATAACAAAACGCCCCCAGAGTGAGGCTGGGGGCGTTCGCGGATTAAGGCTAATTGGCCGATTGGGCTTTATCCGAGAGGAGTTCCTGCTCATAAGCCAGCGCCTTCTTGCGATCGAACTGGTGCTCCCATTTGGCAATGACCAGCGCCGCCAATGCGTTACCCACCACGTTTAAAGCAGTACGCGCCATATCAAGGATACGGTCAACACCAGCGATAAACGCCAGCCCCTCCAACGGGATGCCAACGCTGCCCAATGTGGCAAGCAACACCACAAAGGAAACGCCGGGTACACCCGCGATACCCTTTGAGGTGACCATCAAGGTCAGTACCAAGATGATTTCATGGCCCAGCGACAGCTCAATCCCATACAGCTGTGCAATAAAGATAGCGGCAATGCTTTGATACAGGGTTGATCCGTCCAGGTTGAAGGAATATCCGGTAGGCACCACAAAGCTGACGATCGACTTAGGCGCGCCATAAGCCTCCATCTTTTCAATGATGCGCGGCAGCACCGTTTCTGAACTGGCGGTAGAGTAGGCTAGGATCAATTCATCCTTCAGAATGCGGATCAGCATCCAGATGCGTAGGTTGCATAAACGCGCAACCACGCCCAATATCACGAAAGCAAAAAAGGCGAGGGCGAAATACACCAAGAGCACCAATTTAGCCAACGGCAGCAGCGAGGTGAAGCCGAAGTTCGCCACCGTCACCGAGATTAAGCCAAACACCCCGATTGGCGCGTAAAGCATAACCATGTGGGTGACCTTGAACATGCTCTCTGAAACCGCTTTAAACATCTTCAGGAACGGTTCTTTGGTTTCCTTCGGCAATGAAGATAAGCCTAGGCCAAATAACACCGAGAAGAAGATGAGCGGCAGCATGTCCCCCTTGACCATTGATGAGAAGACGTTAGATGGGATCAACGACAGGATGGTGACCACCAGACTATGCGAACCACTCTGCACATGCTCGGTGGTTTTCTCGTACTGCGAGATATCCACTGTGGTCAGCGTCGACATATCGATGCCGTGACCGGGTTGAAAAAAATTGGCCAGTGTTAGCCCTACCACTATGGCGATCGTGGTGATCACTTCGAAATATATAATCGTTTTTAATCCGATGCGCCCTAACTTCTTCGCATCTCCTACCCCAGCAATGCCGACGATCAACGTGGAAATAACAATCGGCACGACAATCATTTTAATCAGACGAATAAAAATATCGCCCGCAGGGCTGAGAATATTGCTGACCAACCACTCACGCGACTCGACCTGATTATGCAATACCGCACCGACAATAATACCCAACACCAACGCTATCAGTATTTGCCATGCAAGGCTAATTTTTACACTTTTCATACCCAAAAGTCCTTAGAGACTCTCCTCCCCACATTTAACCACCGTGCGACAAAGAGAATACTTAATTATTTGATACAGGCCTATGTTAATTCAATGAATGCGTTCACCTGCCATTTTAGTGTGACGCAGTACAAATCTGTACCATCTGAGAGGCCTCGTCTGCAAGCTTTGATTTGTTAGGCCCCTGTACTGCATCGAATCACACAAATATTGCACCGCACCCCAAAAAATATAATACATTGTTATTAAACATGTAATTTTACTTAGGGTGAACTTCAATATACCATTTAGATGTTTTTTTATACAAAACTAGCATGCGTTATTTTTTGCACTTTTTGCATATTTAGTCTACAGGAGATGTTTTTATTTTGTTACAAGAAGGTGCTGGCAATGGGGATGAACGAGTAACATTCCCTTGAACAGTAAAGCGAATCTTTAATCAAAGAGTAAAAAATGAACAATTCGGTATTTAATAAGTGCACGGATCATGTGTCATTCATGCTAGCAATAACTGACTATGTTATTCAGTCGCTTTAATTTACTCAGTCAGGAGGTATATTCTTATCGAATATTGTCATGGTGATAATTAATATTATAAAAATGATATATTTATTAATGATCGAATCCAGTTCATTAATTACAAATCAATATCACAATTTACGTGATCTACTGCGCAAAAAAGAAACAAACAATCATAGCAAACTATACTTAACCTTGAGTTGACATATCATTAACAATCTTAAGGAGAAAAGTTATGAACCCATTGCACAAACACGTTGTTCCTTCTGCAATTGCAGAGCACACCTTGATTACTCCAGCACAATATCAGCGGTACTATCAACAGTCTGTGCAAGACCCGGAGGATTTCTGGGGGGAACATGGCAAGATCCTAGATTGGATCAAACCCTATACCAAAGTAAAAAATACTTCGTTCGATCTGGGGTGCGTTAGCATCCGCTGGTTCGAAGATGGCACCCTCAACCTGGCAGCTAACTGCCTTGATCGTCACCTAGCCAAACACGGCGATCAGACAGCCATTACCTGGGAAGGCGACGATCCCGCCCAGTCGAAAAAAATAACCTATAAACAACTGCATCACGATGTCTGCCAATTCGCCAACGTGCTGAAAAAGCTAGGCGTTAAGAAAGGCGACGTGGTGGCTATCTACATGCCGATGGTACCGGAAGCGGCCGTCGCCATGTTGGCTTGTGCACGCATTGGTGCCGTGCACTCGGTGATATTCGGCGGCTTTTCGCCAGAGGCGATCGCCGGGCGCATCATTGATTCCCATGCCAAACTGGTGGTCACTGCCGACGAGGGACGACGTGCAGGCCGTGCTGTACCGCTGAAGAAAAACGTCGATGACGCGCTGAAGGCTCCCGGCATGACCAGCGTTACCAACGTGGTGGTGTTCCAACGTACAGGCAAGCTGGACTACTGGCAGGAAGGACGCGATCTGTGGTGGCATGAGCTGACCAACGGCGTTTCTGCCGATTGTCCACCGGAAGAGATGAATGCAGAAGATCCGCTGTTTATTCTGTATACCTCCGGCTCGACCGGCAAGCCAAAGGGGGTACTACACTCTACTGGCGGCTATCTGGTGTATGCTGCCATGACCTTCAAATACGTGTTCGACTATCACGATGGCGATGTGTACTGGTGTACCGCCGATGTCGGTTGGGTCACTGGTCATAGCTATCTGCTGTATGGCCCACTGGCCTGTGGTGCTACCACTGTGATGTTCGAAGGCGTGCCTAACTACCCTGACGTTAACCGCTTGTCGCAGGTTATCGATAAGCATCAGGTCAATATCCTGTATACCGCGCCAACCGCCATCCGCGCGCTGATGGCCGAAGGCGATAAAGCGATCAAGCACACTAAGCGTGATTCGTTGCGCATCTTGGGTTCAGTCGGCGAACCGATCAACCCAGAAGCCTGGGAATGGTATTACAACAAGATCGGCAATGGCAAATGCCCGATCGTCGACACCTGGTGGCAAACCGAAACTGGCGGCTTCATGATCACTCCGCTACCGGGAGCTACCGAGCTGAAAGCCGGTTCCGCTACAAAGCCATTCTTTGGCGTGCGACCCGCGCTGGTCGACAATGTTGGCACGCCGCAAGAAGGTGTCTGCGAAGGCAACCTGGTGATCATCGACTCCTGGCCTGGTCAGGCACGCACCCTGTTCGGTGATCACGAACGCTTCGAGCAAACCTATTTCTCCACCTTTAAAGGTATGTATTTTAGCGGTGATGGTGCACGCCGCGACGAGGACGGCTATTACTGGATCACTGGCCGCGTTGATGACGTGCTGAACGTTTCTGGCCACCGTCTAGGCACCGCCGAGATTGAATCCGCCCTGGTATCACACCCGAAAATCGCCGAGGCGGCAGTAGTTGGTATCCCACATAACATTAAAGGTCAGGCAATTTACGCCTATGTCACGCTTAACCACGGTGAAGAACCAACGCCAGAGCTTTATACCGAAGTGCGCAACTGGGTACGTAAAGAGATAGGGCCGATCGCCACACCGGACATGCTGCATTGGACAGACTCACTGCCCAAAACGCGTTCCGGCAAGATCATGCGGCGTATTTTGCGCAAAATCGCTGCCGATGATACTAGCAACCTAGGGGATACCTCAACGCTGGCTGATCCAGCCGTAGTTGACAAGCTGTTGGAAGAAAAACAATCGGTAAAACTACCATCATAGTTCGCACCCTGCCAACATCTACTGGAGATGATCTGATGAATGACACTATTTATCAACGGATTGAGGAAAATCTGCGCTTTAAGGAACTGGTGAGAAAACGTGGCCGCTTCGCCTGGCTGCTTTCGCTGATTACGTTAGCATTGTACGTTGGCTTTATCTTACTGATCGCCTTTGATCCTCAGTGGCTGGGCACACCAATCACCACAGGATCATCCATTACCCGTGGTATCCCGGCAGGCGTTGGCCTTATCGTAATCTCTTTTGTACTGACCGGGATCTACGTGTTTCGTGCCAATGGGGAATTTGACCGCCTGACGACAGAGATTTTACAAGAGGTGAAACAATGAAGCCTTTACTCTCCGCTGCTGCTTTGCTGATGTTGTCGGGGCTAACCTACGCCGACACTATTAGCGGTGAAGTGCATCGCCAGCCGCTAAACATCCAAGCGATCATGATGTTCGTCCTATTTGTCGGCGCTACCCTCTATATCACCTACTGGGCCTCCAAACGCACCCGTTCACGCCAAGATTACTATACCGCAGGCGGACGCATCACCGGCCTGCAAAATGGGCTGGCGATCGCCGGCGACTTCATGTCTGCCGCCTCCTTCCTCGGTATCTCCGCCCTGGTGTATACCTCTGGCTACGATGGCCTGATCTACTCTATCGGTTTTTTGATCGGCTGGCCGATCATTCTGTTCCTGATTGCCGAACGCCTCCGTAATCTCGGCCGCTATACCTTTGCCGATGTCGTCTCTTACCGGTTAAAGCAGAAGCCTATTCGCACTCTGTCAGCCTGCGGTTCCCTGGTGGTAGTGGCGCTGTATCTGATCGCACAGATGGTCGGCGCTGGCAAGCTGATTCAGCTACTATTCGGGCTTCACTACCATGTGGCGGTAATTCTGGTTGGCCTTCTCATGGTGCTATATGTGCTGTTCGGCGGCATGCTAGCCACTACCTGGGTACAAATTATCAAAGCGGCGTTGCTGCTCGCGGGTGCCAGCTTTATGGCATTGATGGTGATGAAATCGGTCAGCTTCGATTTCAACACATTATTTGCCGAAGCGGTAAAAGCACATCCGAAGGGTATCGCCATCATGAGCCCCGGCGGACTGGTCGCTGACCCGATATCGGCGCTTTCATTGGGGTTAGCGCTAATGTTCGGCACTGCCGGCCTACCGCATATTCTGATGCGCTTCTTTACCGTAAGTGATGCCAAAGAAGCCCGTAAGAGTGTGTTCTACGCCACCGGTTTTATCGGTTACTTCTATATCCTGACCTTTATTATCGGCTTCGGCGCGATCCTACTAGTCAGCGCTAATCCGGCGTTCAAAGACACCACCGGTGCATTGCTGGGTGGTACTAACATGGCGGCGGTACACCTGGCCAATGCGGTCGGAGGCAACCTCTTCCTCGGCTTTATCTCGGCAGTCGCCTTCGCCACTATTTTGGCGGTGGTTGCTGGCCTAACACTGGCAGGCGCTTCTGCGGTATCCCATGATCTATACGCCAACGTGATTAAAAACGGCGAGGCAACCGAACGTGACGAACTGAAGGTATCCAAAATATCCGTAGTGGTACTAGGTGTTGTAGCTATCGCGCTGGGGATCTTGTTTGAGAAACAGAATATCGCTTTTATGGTCGGGCTGGCGTTTTCCATTGCCGCCAGTTGTAACTTCCCGATTATCATTCTATCGATGTACTGGTCACGCCTGACTACCCGTGGGGCCATGATTGGCGGCTGGCTGGGCCTGTTAACCGCTGTGATCCTGATGATTATTGGACCAACCATCTGGGTGCAAATCCTTGTCCATGAAAAACCCATTTACCCTTACGAATACCCTGCGCTGTTTTCAATGCTCGTGGCCTTTGTCGGCACTTGGCTATTCTCTGTTACCGACAGCTCGTTCGCCGGACAACAGGAGCGCCAACACTTTCGCTCCCAGTTTGTGCGTTCACAAACCGGACTGAGCATATTGGACAGGCAGGGGCAGGGAACACCGTAGCTACGTTTTTCGGCACCGAAACAAAAATCCCCAGGCTCTCACGTGGGCTTTCGTTCTATTTGATACCAACAGTGTTCAGCTCATTCTAAGCTCACACCTACCGGATATCGCCGCAGGTGAAGGCCCGTCAGCGGGCTTTCCTGCTCACTCCCCTTCAGGTCGCTGTCAAGCAACGCCTAACGTTTTCCCGACTCTTTCGTTTCACCTGCACAGGCCCAGGCCATTCACTCTCGGTAACTCACAAAGCAAAAAGCCCCATGCTTTCGCATGAGGCTTTCTACTTTATTTGATGCCTGGCAGTGTCCTACTCTCACATGGGGAGACCCCACACTACCATCGGCGCTACGGCGTTTCACTGCTGAGTTCGGCATGGAATCAGGTGGGACCACCGCGCTATCGCCGCCAGGCAAAGTCTGTTTCATTCTCGGCCGTTACTCACGTAACCACCAGAACCAATCTCGGAACTCGCTGAAAATAACTCCACCCCTGCCTATAACACACCTTCGGTGTTGTAAGGTTAAGCCTCACGGCTCATTAGTACTGGTTAGCTCAAAGCATCGCTGCTCTTACACACCCAGCCTATCCACGTCTTCGTCTTAAACGTGCCTTCAGGGACCTCTCAGACCCAGGGAAGACTCATCTCGAGGCCAGTTTCGCGCTTAGATGCTTTCAGCGCTTATCTGTTCCGCACTTAGCTACCGGGCAATGCCATTGGCATGACAACCCGAACACCAGCGGTGCGTTCACTCCGGTCCTCTCGTACTAGGAGCAATCCCTCTCAATCTTCCTACGCCCACGGCAGATAGGGACCGAACTGTCTCACGACGTTCTAAACCCAGCTCGCGTACCACTTTAAATGGCGAACAGCCATACCCTTGGGACCTACTTCAGCCCCAGGATGTGATGAGCCGACATCGAGGTGCCAAACACCGCCGTCGATATGAACTCTTGGGCGGTATCAGCCTGTTATCCCCGGAGTACCTTTTATCCGTTGAGCGATGGCCCTTCCATTCAGAACCACCGGATCACTAAGACCTACTTTCGTACCTGCTCGAGCCGTCACTCTCGCAGTCAAGCCAGCTTATGCCTTTGCACTAAACTCACGATGTCCGACCGTGATTAGCTGACCTTCGTGCTCCTCCGTTACTCTTTGGGAGGAGACCGCCCCAGTCAAACTACCCACCAGACACTGTCCTCACCCCGGGTCACGGGGCAAAGTTAGAACATCAAACATTAAAGGGTGGTATTTCAAGGGTGGCTCCTCGCAGACTGGCGTCCACGATTCACTGCCTCCCACCTATCCTACACATCAAGGCTCCATGTTCAGTGTCAAGCTATAGTAAAGGTTCACGGGGTCTTTCCGTCTTGCCGCGGGTACACTGCATCTTCACAGCGAGTTCAATTTCACTGAGTCTCGGGTGGAGACAGCCTGGCCATCATTACGCCATTCGTGCAGGTCGGAACTTACCCGACAAGGAATTTCGCTACCTTAGGACCGTTATAGTTACGGCCGCCGTTTACTGGGGCTTCGATCAAGAGCTTCGCCTTGCGGCTAACCCCATCAATTAACCTTCCAGCACCGGGCAGGCGTCACACCGTATACGTCCACTTTCGTGTTGGCACAGTGCTGTGTTTTTATTAAACAGTTGCAGCCAGCTGGTCTCTGCGACTGGCTTCAGCTCCCTCCGATACGGAGTTCACCTACATGCCAGCGTGCCTTCTCCCGAAGTTACGGCACCATTTTGCCTAGTTCCTTCACCCGAGTTCTCTCAAGCGCCTCGGTATTCTCTACCTGACCACCTGTGTCGGTTTGGGGTACGATTAAAGGTGACCTGATGCTTAGAGGCTTTTCCTGGAAGCAGGGCATCAACAGCTTCTGCACCTTGGTGCATCGTCATCACGCCTCAGGGTTTCTGTATGGCGTTCCGGATTTACCCAAAACGCCCCCCTACACGCTTAAACCGGGACAACCGTCGCCCGGCCTGCCTAGCCTTCTCCGTCCCCCCTTCGCAGTCACACCCAGTACAGGAATATTAACCTGTTGCCCATCGACTACGCTTTTCAGCCTCGCCTTAGGGGTCGACTCACCCTGCCCCGATTAACGTTGGACAGGAACCCTTGGTCTTCCGGCGAGCGGGTTTTTCACCCGCTTTATCGTTACTTATGTCAGCATTCGCACTTCTGATACCTCCAGCACCCCTCACAGGACACCTTCAACGGCTTACAGAACGCTCCCCTACCCAACAACGCATCAGCGCCGCTGCCGCAGCTTCGGTGCATGGTTTAGCCCCGTTACATCTTCCGCGCAGGCCGACTCGACCAGTGAGCTATTACGCTTTCTTTCAATGATGGCTGCTTCTAAGCCAACATCCTGGCTGTCTGGGCCTTCCCACATCGTTTCCCACTTAACCATGACTTTGGGACCTTAGCTGGCGGTCTGGGTTGTTTCCCTCTTCACGACGGACGTTAGCACCCGCCGTGTGTCTCCCGTGATAACATGCTTCGGTATTCGCAGTTTGCATCGGGTTGGTAAGCCGGGATGGCCCCCTAGCCGAAACAGTGCTCTACCCCCGAAGATGAATTCACGAGGCGCTACCTAAATAGCTTTCGGGGAGAACCAGCTATCTCCCGGTTTGATTGGCCTTTCACCCCCAGCCACAGGTCATCCGCTAATTTTTCAACATTAGTCGGTTCGGTCCTCCAGGTGGTGTTACCCAACCTTCAACCTGCCCATGGCTAGATCACCGGGTTTCGGGTCTATACCTTGCAACTCTTCGCCCAGTTAAGACTCGGTTTCCCTACGGCTCCCCTATGCGGTTAACCTTGCTACAAAATATAAGTCGCTGACCCATTATACAAAAGGTACGCAGTCACACCTCAACGGTGCTCCCACTGCTTGTACGTACACGGTTTCAGGTTCTTTTTCACTCCCCTCGCCGGGGTTCTTTTCGCCTTTCCCTCACGGTACTGGTTCACTATCGGTCAGTCAGGAGTATTTAGCCTTGGAGGATGGTCCCCCCATATTCAGACAGGATGTCACGTGTCCCGCCCTACTCATCGAACTCACAGCCAGTGCATTTTTGTGTACGGGGCTATCACCCTTTACTGCGCGACTTTCCAGACGCTTCCACTAACACACCCGCTGATTCAGGTTCTGGGCTGGCCCCCGTTCGCTCGCCGCTACTGGGGGGATCTCGGTTGATTTCTTTTCCTCGGGGTACTTAGATGTTTCAGTTCCCCCGGTTCGCTTCGTCAAGCTATGTATTCACTTAACGATAGTGTGACGTATCACACTGGGTTTCCCCATTCGGGTATCGCCGGCTATAACGGTTCATATCACCTTACCGGTGCTTTTCGCAGATTAGCACGCCCTTCATCGCCTCTGACTGCCTAGGCATCCACCGTGTACGCTTAGTCACTTAACCTTACAACCCGAAGGTGTCTCACTTCGCATTGCAAACAGGTGAGTGTCACCATGACAGCTTGACCCTTACCCCAATACCTCTACGCAGGGATAAGCTTCAGCCGTCATTTTTCAATTTTCAGCTTGTTCCAGATTGTTAAAGAGCACTATCTCAAATCCGACTCGCAAGTCAGCTTTGAGATAGTCGGTGATAATGTCTTTCACTCATTATCACAATGGCGTCCCCAAGGGGATTCGAACCCCTGTTACAGCCGTGAAAGGGCAGTGTCCTAGGCCTCTAGACGATGGGGACACAGAAATTGCCTGGCAAATCGCTGATTGGCTATTTCCGTGTAAAGGCGCAACTCTGCTGGCAAAGTCAAGCAACCACGGTGTTAACCACTCAGTCGCCTCTAGCGCCTTTCAACGAAAGGGTTTTCTTGCTCATCGACATTCATCAGACAATCTGTGTGAGCACGCCACACAAATCAATATCTTTCGGTAAGGAGGTGATCCAACCGCAGGTTCCCCTACGGTTACCTTGTTACGACTTCACCCCAGTCATGAATCACAAAGTGGTAAGCGCCCTCCCGAAGGTTAAGCTACCTACTTCTTTTGCAACCCACTCCCATGGTGTGACGGGCGGTGTGTACAAGGCCCGGGAACGTATTCACCGCAGCATTCTGATCTACGATTACTAGCGATTCCGACTTCATGGAGTCGAGTTGCAGACTCCAATCCGGACTACGACGTACTTTGTGAGGTCCGCTTGCTCTCGCGAGGTCGCTTCTCTTTGTATACGCCATTGTAGCACGTGTGTAGCCCTACTCGTAAGGGCCATGATGACTTGACGTCATCCCCACCTTCCTCCGGTTTATCACCGGCAGTCTCCTTTGAGTTCCCGACTTTATCGCTGGCAACAAAGGATAAGGGTTGCGCTCGTTGCGGGACTTAACCCAACATTTCACAACACGAGCTGACGACAGCCATGCAGCACCTGTCTCAGAGCTCCCGAAGGCACCCCTCCATCTCTGGAAAGTTCTCTGGATGTCAAGAGTAGGTAAGGTTCTTCGCGTTGCATCGAATTAAACCACATGCTCCACCGCTTGTGCGGGCCCCCGTCAATTCATTTGAGTTTTAACCTTGCGGCCGTACTCCCCAGGCGGTCGATTTAACGCGTTAGCTACGGAAGCCACCCCTCAAGGGCGCAACCTCCAAATCGACATCGTTTACAGCGTGGACTACCAGGGTATCTAATCCTGTTTGCTCCCCACGCTTTCGCACCTGAGCGTCAGTCTTTGTCCAGGGGGCCGCCTTCGCCACCGGTATTCCTCCAGATCTCTACGCATTTCACCGCTACACCTGGAATTCTACCCCCCTCTACAAGACTCTAGCTTGCCAGTCTCAAATGCCGTTCCCACGTTGAGCGCGGGGATTTCACATCTGACTTAACAAACCGCCTGCGTGCGCTTTACGCCCAGTAATTCCGATTAACGCTTGCACCCTCCGTATTACCGCGGCTGCTGGCACGGAGTTAGCCGGTGCTTCTTCTGCGAGTAACGTCAATGCAATGTCTTATTAACACATTACCCTTCCTCCTCGCTGAAAGTGCTTTACAACCCGAAGGCCTTCTTCACACACGCGGCATGGCTGCATCAGGCTTGCGCCCATTGTGCAATATTCCCCACTGCTGCCTCCCGTAGGAGTCTGGACCGTGTCTCAGTTCCAGTGTGGCTGGTCATCCTCTCAGACCAGCTAGGGATCGTCGCCTAGGTGAGCCGTTACCCCACCTACCAGCTAATCCCACCTGGGCACATCTGATGGCGTGAGGCCCGAAGGTCCCCCACTTTGGTCTTGCGACGTTATGCGGTATTAGCTACCGTTTCCACTAGTTATCCCCCGCCATCAGGCAGTTTCCCAGACATTACTCACCCGTCCGCCGCTCGTCACCCAGAGAGCAAGCTCTCTTGTGCTACCGCTCGACTTGCATGTGTTAGGCCTGCCGCCAGCGTTCAATCTGAGCCATGATCAAACTCTTCAATTCAAAGCTTGATATGCTTCAACTTGTGAAGCGCTGCTCAAAGATTTACTGCATGAATGTTACTTCAGGTAGTCACTCTTCAAGACTTGATATTTTTTCGTCCCAACAGGGACGGGATATTGTCTTGTGGAGTGCCCACACAGATTGTCTGATAAATTGTTAAAGAGCGGTAAGTCAGCCGCAGCACGGCGGCAAACTTGAGGTGGCGTATACTACGCTTTCCCTCTGAAGAGTCAAGCCATTATTTTGGCTTTTCCCTTGCTGATCCGGCGGCGTATCTGCCGAAATACCGGGTCAGTGGGGGCGCATTATAGGGCGTTCTCGGCAGCCCGCAACCCCTAAACGCAAAAAACTTTTCAAGCGCGTTTTTTTTAAGCAAGAGGGGTGAAAGTGACGAATTTAGGTCGCTTTTCGTACTTAATCTGGCTAAACTCCTGAGCGAAGCGTTCGACTTGCTGCCAATCCGTGTACTCTACTTCCTTGCTGGTATCCGTTTCTCCACCCGTCATACACATAATAAATTGAATCATGATGCGATCGAACCATCGATAGCGCGGATAACGTAGTGCTCCAGCAAACACCATACACTGTTTTGGCTGCCAAGGTGAGGCAAGCAGAAATTTACGGGTATAGACATTAGTCTGTGGTGAACGCTTTTCCGGTTTACGGGCCGTCAGGTTAACGGCAAAAAATGCACTTGGCATTTGGTTCAACTGCTCAGCACGATGCTTCACAAATTTATCCAAAGCCGAATTAAAATGGCCATAGCGTATGGAAGCGCCGATCATAACCTGCTGATACTGGCTAAGGTCAACGTTCTCTGCTTGCAGCAGGTCAATGACCTCACAACGAAGTCTGTCCTGCAATTTGCTTGCTATATAAGAAGCAATAGACAGTGTCTGCCCATCACGACCTGAATAAAGTATCAGTGCTTTCATGACGTTACTCCTTAATGTCAGGATCATTCACGCCAGAACGTCGGCGTGAACAGAACCAGCAGTGTAAACACTTCCAGACGCCCGAACAGCATCGTCACCACCAGTATCCACTTAGCCACTGGCGGCATGGCGGTGAAGTTGTCCGCCACTACGCCTAGCCCCGGCCCTAGGTTATTCAGCGACGCCGTTACGGCGGCGAAAGCAGAGAAATTGTCAACGCCGGTGGCGATAATCGCCAGCATGCTAACAATAAACACCAGCGCATAGGCCGAGAAGAACCCCCATACCGCATCAAGGATACGCTCCGGCAGTGCGCGGTTGCCCAGTTTAATAGTGTAAACGGCGTTCGGGTGTACCAGCCTTTTCAACTCACGGGAACCTTGCAGATACAGTAGCAGCATGCGGACGACCTTCATGCCACCGCCAGTCGAGCCAGTACAACCGCCGATAAAAGCGGAACACAGTAACAACATCGGCAAAAACAGTGGCCATTTGGCAATGCTGTCGGTAGTAAAGCCTGCGGTCGTCGCCATCGATACCACCTGAAAAAATGCTTGATTCAGCGTTTCCATGCCGGTCTTATAGACACCATGTTCCCAAAGCACCAGCGTAGACACTGCCACCAACGTCAGTTGTACCAAGATGAACATGCGGAATTCAGGATCCCGCCCGTAGACCTTAAGGCTACGTCCACTCAATAACGCGAAGTGCAAGCCATAATTGCAGCCGGAAATCAGCAGGAAGATGGCAATGATAGTGTTGATGGTTGGACTAGCATAATAGCCGATGCTGGCATCATGGGTGGAGAAACCGCCGATAGCAATGGTCGAAAAACTGTGACTGATAGCATCGAACACTGGCATTCCCGCCCCCCATAGTGCTACCGCACAGGCGACAGTCAGCCATACATAGATAAGCCACAGAGTTTTGGCGGTTTCTGCAATACGTGGACGCATCTTATTGTCCTTCAGCGGACCGGGCATTTCCGCCCGGTACAGCTGCATACCACCGACACCAAGGATTGGCAGTATCGCCACCGCCAACACGATGATCCCCATTCCGCCCATCCATTGCAGCATCTGGCGATAGAACAGAATAGCCTTTGGCAATGAGTCCAACCCCACCAGCATAGTAGCGCCAGTCGTTGTCAGGCCGGAGAAAGACTCAAAGAAGGCATCTGTCAGTGACAGATTGGGTCGATCCGAGAACAGAAACGGCAACGCCCCCACGCTGCCCAGTACAGTCCAGAACAGCACCACGATTAGGAAACCTTCGCGCGGCTTTAACTCATGTTTTTTCTTGCGGTTGGGCCACCACAGTATCAGCCCAATAGTCACCGCCACAAAGAAAGTCTGGCTGAATGCCCGCCCTGCTCCATCGCGATATATTAATGCAACCAGCCCGGGAATAAACATCGTCCCGGAAAACAGGATGACCAGCAAACCAACGATACGGGTTATAGCGCGAAAATGCATTTCAGCACGATCCTTAGTAATTCAGTTGGGAGGAATTATTGTGAAATAGGCGTTCATTGCAAATTACTGCGACTGAGAGCACGTAATTTATTGCCAAACAGCGCAACGCAGGTTGCCAATAAATCCAGATGTAGCAAGAAAGTGCTGCCATATTCATCCTGTAGTATCCGACCTTTGGCTTTCTGTAACAAATTTCCCACCAACGCCAGCCACATGGCAAAACATACGAACTTGCTGGATAAACGTTTTTGCTGCCTCTACACGATTAACCGTGGTCAGCAAGATGATAAAGCGACGCGTCTTAATTGCTCCATTGATGCTGATCGGGGAGGTAGCTATCGGGTAAGACTGCATCAGGCCAAATTCAGATCGCGCGTCATGTTCTCGATACGCTGCTCGTGGATCACGATATTGTCTTCGATGCGGATACCGCCATACGGCTTCAACGCATTGATGCGATCCCAGGCAAAATGGCGGCTAAACTCTCCGCTGCGCCACGGTGCCAGCAGTGATTCGATAAAGTACAAACCTGGTTCGATAGTCAACACCATGCCCGGCTGCAATACGCGGGTGCAGCGCAGGAATGGATATTTGGATGGGGCTGCCAGGTGAGTACCATGCTCATCCTGCATAAAACCGGCAGCGTCATGCACTTGCAACCCCAAAAGGTGTCCCAAGCCGTGTGGCAGGAATGGCGTGGTGAGGCCTTGCTCAACCATCGTGTCTTCGCTAATACCGCTCACTAGCTGGTAGCTTTTAAGCAGTTTGGCGATACGCTGGTGCATCTGCACATGATAATCGGTATAATGCATACCAGCTTTGACGGTAGCGATCAGCGCCAACTGTTCGTTGTTGAGGTCTTTCACCAGACAGGCGAACTCACTGCTACCGTGCACTGCATAGGTACGAGTTAAATCAGCGACGTAACCGTTATACTCCGCACCCGCGTCGATCAGAAAACTCAGCGTTTCAGCCGGTGGTTGATGATCCAGCTTGGTATAGTGTAGTACCGAGGCATGCTCATTCAGTGCCACAATGTTGTCGTAAGGCACGTCGGTATCGCGGTGGCCGGTTGCCGTCAAGTAAGCCAAGTTGATATCGAACTCGCTCATGCCAGACAAGAAGGCTTCATGTGCTGCACGGTGCCCCATGACCGCAGTTTTCTGCGCTTCTCGCATGCAAGCCAGCTCGTAGCCGGTCTTGATCGAACGGTGAAAGTCGAGGTAGTTCAACACCGCTTGTGGGTTGACGTTCTCCGAGACAATACCAAGATCGCGGGCGCGCTGCGGCGCATAACCGATATAGCCCACGCGTCCACGCTGCGCCGGAAGTTGCTGTGCAATGTCATCGGCATTAGCCAACCGCATCATCTCGAAGGATGCGCTCCAGAAACTGTCTGGCAGCGACTCGACACTGTGCCAGTAATCGATCGGTGAATAGAACCACAGTTTCGGTTTGTTAACGCCGTCAACCCATAGCCAACAATTCGGCACTGCGGTTATCGGTACCCAGGCTATAAAATTCACGTTTACTTTGAACGGATAGCTACGGTCGTCGCGGAAGACCTTTTGCAGTTCTCCAGAGTGAATCAGCAGCGCATCCAGTGCGTGGCGTTTCAGCACTTCGCGCGTACGTTTCTGCCACTCTGCCAGGTGGTCGTTATACAAAGAAGCCAGCGTTGCCATCACAGTATCCTTAGCACGAAAAAATCATCTTAACACAGCGCCCAGGCGCGCCCCATACAACGTTATAGCATGCAGAGCAGTTCGCAATTCAACGCGACATCCACAGCTTAACAATCAGCCTGTTGAACAAGCCGAGTCACGCCATCGCCAGCTCCCATGAATGTTCAAGCAGCACCGCGTCACACATGTCACTTGACTCATTCTGATCCCCGTCATGAAACACTGATTCGGGCAAATGCAGATAGCACATAACTTTGCGAAGACCAATTATTGATGACCAGAACGGCCTGATGAAAAATCTAATATAAATCAGTATGAGTGGTGTTTCAAAACGGGGCAGTTCCCCGTTCTAGACTCATCCCATGTCTCAGATAAATGAAAATGCATCGCCGAACACGTGCGCCTCTTGTGCGCCGCGTTCGGTGCAGAAACGTTCGCGAGCGATTTTTGCCATCTCGAAACGACCCGCAATGTAGATATCGTGATCCGCCAGGGTAGCAAAATCCTGCAGCACCGCGCTGAGTACAGTTCCGCTACGACCATGCCACTCATCTGTCGGCTGCTCCACCACCGGGATCACCTTTAGGTGTGGGTGTTGCTGTGATAGCGCTTCCAATTCGCTTTGATCGTACAGATGTTTCAGTTCTCGTCCCCCCCAATAGATTGAGATATCACGATCCGGCTGTTGTTCCAACGCGGTCAGCAAAATCGAACGCACATAGGAGAACCCAGTACCTCCGGCGATCAGCACCAGCGGACGGTTGCCCTCTTCACGCAGCCAAGCGTCACCATGCGGTATATCGACAGTGATCGCCTGTTCTTTCAAAATGCGCTCCATTACCGCCATGGCATACAGATTCAGTTCCGAAGCGCCGATATGCAGCTCTATGTACTCCTGCTGAGATGGCGTTGATGCCAAAGAGAATGGGCGCCTGTCGCACTCATCCATCACCACCATCAGATATTGCCCAGCCTTGAACGAAAACGGCATCTTAGGTACTAAACGTACCCGATAGACCGTATCGGTAATGGCCTCTACCGAGGTCACTTTACAACTCAATATTGCCATGCATTCCCTCTATCGGGTCATCAATACAAAACTGAGAACAGAGCCTGACATTAGAGCGTCGGTTCCCTACCAGTGAAAATTGCCAGCTCATCCCAGATTTCATCGACGCGCGCCCGCACTTTTTCATCCATCCGAATCGGACGGCCCCATTCGCGCTCAGTTTCACCCGGCCATTTATTAGTAGCGTCCAGCCCCATTTTTGAACCCAATCCGGAAACCGGCGAAGCAAAGTCCAGATAGTCGATCGGCGTATTCTCTACCAAGACGATATCCCTTGCCGGGTCCATACGGGTCGTCATTGCCCAGATCACATCATTCCAATCACGTGCATTGACATCATCATCACAGACGATGACAAACTTGGTGTACATAAACTGGCGCAGGAATGACCAGACCCCCATCATCACGCGCTTGGCATGACCGGCATACTGTTTTTTGATGGTCACCACCGCCAGGCGATACGAGCACCCTTCTGGCGGAAGATAGAAATCAACGATTTCCGGGAACTGTTTTTGCAAAAGCGGCACAAACACTTCGTTCAGCGCCACGCCCAGAATCGCAGGTTCATCTGGCGGCCGGCCAGTATAGGTGGAATGATAAATCGCGTCGCGGCGCTGAGTAATGTGAGTAACGGTGAACACTGGGAAGTTGTCAATTTCGTTGTAATAACCAGTATGATCGCCATATGGGCCTTCTGGGGCCATTTCACCCGGTTCAATGTAACCTTCCAGCACAATCTCCGCACTGGCGGGCACGTCCAAATCGCAGGAGAGGCAAGTGACCACTTCAGTTTTGCTGCCGCGCAGTAACCCTGCAAAGGCGTATTCGGACAGGGTATCCGGCACTGGCGTTACCGCACCGAGAATGGTCGCAGGATCGGCACCGAGCACCACCGCCACCGGGAAGCGTTCACCGGGATGCGCCTGGCACCATTCCTGATAATCCAGCGCGCCGCCACGGTGCGACAGCCAACGCATGATCACTTTATTCTTGCCCAGCACCTGCTGGCGATAAATGCCCAGGTTCTGACGCTCTTTATGCGGGCCACGAGTGACTGTCAGCCCCCAGGTGATCAACGGCGCAGCGTCTTCCGGCCAGCAATGCATCACCGGAATGCGGCTGAGATCGACATCATCGCCCTGCCACACCTGCTGCTGGCACGGTGCAGACCCCAGCACTTTAGTCGGCATATTCAGCACTTGCTTGAACTTTGGCATTTTGGCGAATAGATCGCGGAAACCCTTTGGCGGTTCAGGCTCTTTGAGGAACGCCAGCAGCTTGCCGACTTCGCGCAGCGCGTTGATATCTTCTTGCCCCATGCCCATCACCACGCGTTTGGCGGTGCCAAACAAGTTGCACAATACTGGCATGTCATAGCCTTTCGGGTTTTCAAACAGCAGTGCCGGGCCACCCGCACGCAGCGTGCGATCAGCAATTTCTGTCATTTCCAGATAGGGATCGATTAGCTGGCTGATGCGTTTTAATTCCCCTCTCTTTTCCAGCAATGAGAGGAAATCACGTAAGTCACGGTATTTCATGCAAGCCATTACACCGTTGATTCATAGTAGATTTAAATGCGTTAATGCATTCATGAGAAAACCTTTATTTTGACCTACATTTATTTAACTGTCTGATTTCAAGGTGCTTCACTGCTTTCGGCTAGATTAACAAATTCTAGCTAATCTGCCCACATTACTGCTACGATTTTGGGTTGTCACCACCATAGTGCTTGGATAACATCAACATAAATTTTAATCAGCTTAGAGCCTATCCCGGTAGGCGTACATTATTGCAGCCAGTTTGAACCAGGACTGCGTGCAACAACCGCAGCCTATAGGGAGTCCGTGAGGAGGGTGAACACTGCCCAGGGCGAAAATGGCAAATAAAATAGCCTAATGGGATAGGTTCTTACTGGCACCAATGGCAGTTCCTCCCGACCAAACCACCCACGGCTTGCTCACCTCGCTTTTTGTGCTCTCGTTGCGTTACCGGCCTGTGTGCAAGATATTGCGACGTTCCCAACGTCAGAGCAACTTTTCATCGTCCGTTAGCGCGCTACTGCCCAGAAAAAGAAGCGTTTTCCCAAAACAATGGCGAATGATTTTCAATTGTTAGGCCACAAACAGTGAATAGGGGCAAAGCCCTAATCTCGTATTGAGTATGTCTGGCGCTGATACAGTGACGATCTACAACAACAGAGCGATCTTTTTAAGTAGCCTACACGCTCAGGCGGCGAACTTGTTTCTCCAGCTTGCGGATATGTCGCTGCTCCGCATTATAGGCGACGTTGTGGGGGACGGCCCTGACACTCCTGCCCCTATGGGCAAGAACCGCCGTTCATGGTGTAGTGGCACACTGAATTTGGCCACCTGAACAGAGGTGATATGCTCACCTCAGGACATTACAGGTGCTTCAATGAAAAAAAGAAATTTCAGTGCAGAGTTCAAACGCGAATCCGCTCAACTGGTCGTTGACCAGAACTACACCGTGGCAGATGCAGCCAGTGCTATGGATGTCGGCCTTTCCACAATGACGCGATGGGTGAAGCAGTTGCGTGATGAGCGGCAGGGAAAAATACCTAAAGCCTCTCCCATTACTCCTGAACAAATTGAAATACGTGAGCTGAGGAAAAAAATACAACGTATTGAAATGGAAAACGAAATATTAAAAAAGGCTACCGCGCTCTTGATGTCAGACTCCCTGAACAGTTCTCGATAATCGGGAAACTCAGAGCGCATTATCCGGTGGTCACACTCTGCCACGTGTTCGGGGTTCATCGCAGCAGCTACAAATACTGGAAAAACCGTCCTGAAAAACCAGATGGCAGACGAGCTGTATTACGCAGCCAGGTACTGGAACTGCATAGCGTCAGCCATGGCTCTGCTGGCGCAAGGAGTATCGCAACTATGGCAACCATGAAGGGCTTCAGGATGGGACGATGGCTCGCCGGCAGGCTCATGAAAGAGCTGGGGCTGGTCAGTTGTCAACAGCCCACTCATCGGTATAAATGCGGTGGCCTTGAACACATCGCTATCCCGAATCACCTTGAGCGGCAGTTCGCAGTGACAGAGCCTAATCAGGTGTGGTGTGGCGATGTGACCTATATCTGGACAGGCAGGCGCTGGGCCTACCTCGCCGTTGTTCTCGACCTGTTCGCGAGAAAACCGGTGGGCTGGGCAATGTCGTTCTCACCGGACAGCAGGCTGACCATCAAAGCGCTGGAGATGGCGTGGGAGGCCCGGGGAAAACCAGCCGGAGTGATGTTCCACAGCGATCAGGGCAGCCATTACACAAGCAGACAGTTCCGGCAGTCACTGTGGAGGTATCGGATCAGACAGAGTATGAGTCGGCGTGGAAACTGCTGGGATAATAGCCCAATGGAGCGCTTCTTCAGGAGTCTGAAGAACGAATGGGTACCGGTGACGGGTTACATAAACTTCAGCGATGCAGCCCACGCAATAACGGACTATATCGTTGGGTATTACAGCGCGCTCAGGCCGCATGAATATAACGGTGGGTTACCACCAAACGAATCGGAAAACCGATACTGGAAAAACTCTAACGCGGTGGCCAGTTTTAGTTGACCACTACACGTTAACGTTCATTGTCCCCGCTGTGATCCTACTCTGGTTTATCGCCATGGTCAGAACCCTAAAGATCTGGTGCGCTTCCACTGCCGTGAATGCCGCTCCGTATTCCAACTGACCTATAAGTCCAGCGTTAAAGAGCAAATCGTTAATATAGCCTTTAAGGGGGCTGGGGTTAAAGATGAAACCTTTTTCACCGCACTATCGGCGCTCGTAAATGACTGTAGGAATTTTTCTTGGGATAGGACTTGATTGGTTATTGTATAGAAACAGTACGCGTATCGAGTTAAAGAATGGTGAGACTATTTTTATTCGGCAATGAAGCCATATTAATTTAATTATCACCCTAGTCATATCTATACTTAAACCCATTCTGACAGCCACGCTAGAAATAAATTATTATTTATATGGATTTTTTCATTAAATATAATACTTGGCTCTGATAATGGATTATTACATGAGGCGTTTTGAATCCCATAGCACCCTATTATAGGATAATGTATTGATATGATTTTACTCACTATTTACTCTTTTATTAGGGAAGATTGAGTGAGACATAAAGCAAAAAAAGAAAGACGTAGATAATAGTTTGTAGGATACAATTATTCCTGCTTGCTAAAACAGCTGATGGCATAGGGATAAAAGCTTTCAGTACTCAGCTATACGGTCGATACCAGAAGCCTCCGTTAATGTAGGCACAACTCAATCAACGAAATCCACGAATGGAGGGCGCGCGAACTGTATAACCAAGTCTATCAGCGCGAAAAATATTCGCACCATGGAGGTAAAAATCTATAACAACTCAATGGTGATAAAGCAAAGTGGCGGAGGCTAGCGATAATTAATACGTCGCAGAGTCGGTGCTATGGGGTGTCACCAGGTTTGGTTCTTCACCGTGCAGGATGCGCGCTTTCGGCGAGTCTGCGGTGCCATCGTTGCCGGAATTCAGGTAGTCATAAGGCAACAAAATGGTATCCACCAGTGCTGAGAACGGCAGATCAAGCGCCACCAGTGGCATCATCACCCAACTGGTGTTGTCACTCTTCAGCATATCCACGCAGGCTCGCGTGCCAGGATAATAACCCTGATTCGAGCCAGTATGGCTCATCACACTGGAGCAACCGCTGGTTGCTAACAGCATGCAACTGGCCACTATCAATTTTATCGTTGCCATGAATCCATCCTACAGGGTTGCTGTTCCCCAGAAATATGCTGATTTACAACATCTGTTGACGTTTTAGAAGGAACAAAGCCCCACTTTGTGTCGGTTCTCTCACTTTATTGTAAGTGATAAAAAAATATTCGCAGTACCGATTGTCAATTTTGCCGCTCACTATCATGAAATGATGAGGCTCATCTCCATTTTCACCACAAGACAAGATTAAGCATTCGCCGCAAGGGAGTTCCGACTCATTGGCTTGTCCAGAATAGTAGCAGGCTTATTATCGAGACCTCGCTAAAGTGCCTTAGGAGGCTGCCTTATGCGCAACTTTATCTTTCCCTATTATACCGTTCCGCCACTAGGCTATGTCCCTTAAATGTATAGCTTTTGGTAAAAGAACCGGATACAGCCCAGTTTCACCATCGTCAGATAATTCCGTACCGTTTTTTCGTAACGTGTGGCAATACGACGATATTCCTTTAATCGACCAAAACACCGCTCCACTATATTGCGGTGGCGATAAGCATTATGAACGAGTTTTTAACGTCCATCTGAAACCATTTTTCGTTCGATTTTCGGGGGGATAACCGTTTTACCTCTCTGCGTTTCAGCCCGTTACGCTGTGTATGCCCGGAGTAAACTTTATCAGCCAGTACCGCACGTCCACGATATTTCATGCTGCCGTCTTCACGCTGCACGCCAATGCCGTCCAGAAGGCGTAACGCGAACTGACTTTCGTGGGCCTGTCCGGGACTCAGCACGATAGTTAACGGGATACCGCTTCCATCTGTTGCCATATGGATTTTGGTGCCATAACCATCGCGTGAGCGACCATCCAGAGCGCTGGCAGAGCAGTCAACAAGACCATGAGCATCAAGGTATAAAAGTAACCAGTTAAAAATAAATTTAATCACTCCCGACTTCGACCACCGATTAAAACGGTTGTAAAGGGTTTTCCGTGGGCCATATCGCTCAGGTAAATCACGCCATGGTGTTCCTGAACACCGTGTCTAAAACATTCCGTTAATGATTTTACGCTATTGTGCCCATGGTCACCCAGGCTGTAGAGATGTCTCCGACGTTAAATTTGAAGACGGCTTGTTGCACATCAATCTGCTACACCGAACCGGAAGCGCTGCTGCCGCAGCGCATCAACAGCACACCGAATAATCGACAAAAAGAGCGGTAATAGTTAGCTCATAAACGTGGTTCTTTACAGCGCTGGCACTCCGAACCCGGCTTCCTTATGAGCGCGCTCGATCTCTTCCGCCAAAATCGCCACGCCACGTTCAATCTTCTCTGCCTCCGGCACATAATTCATACGCATGCATTGATGGGTGTGCGACCACTCATGCTCCAGCCCAGGGAAAAAGTAATGCCCTGGCACCATCAGCACGCCGCGCTTCTTTAGGCGCTGATATAGCACTTCAGTGGTAATCGGTAGATCCTTGAACCACAGCCAGAGGAAAATCGCCCCTTCCGGCTTGTGGATCAGGCACCGTTCTGGCGATAGGTAGCGGCGGATTGTTTCGATAGTGTGCTCCAAGCGTTGTTTATAGAACGGGCGGATCACCGTTTTCGACAGACGCAACAGATCGCCACGTTCGATCATTTCGATTGCCATCGCTGGCCCCATACTGCCAGGGGACAGGCTGATGATACCGTTCATATTGGTCAGCGCGCTGATCACTTTCTCGTCGGCGATCACGATGCCGCAGCGCAAGCCTGGCAGACCAAGTTTCGACAGGCTCATGCACAGAATGATATTCGAGTTCCACAGTGGTGTGGCCTCGCTGAAGATGATGCTGGGGAAGGGTACGCCATAGGCGTTGTCGATCACCAGCGGAATATTGCGCTGCTGCGCCAGTAAATCCAGCTTCATCAGTTCTTCATCGGTAATCACGTTACCGGTCGGGTTGGTCGGGCGCGAAACGCAGATCATGCCGATATCGTCGCCGATACTCAGGTGTTCGAAATCAACGTGATATTTGAACTGGCCTTCCGGCAGCAGTTCGATATTAGGTTTGGCTGAGACGAATAATTCTTCTTCCAGCCCAACATCGGCATAACCGATGTATTCCGGTGTCAGTGGGAACAACACGCGTCGGCATGAACCGTTGGCGTAGCGGCCAGCGAACAGATTGAACAAGTAGAAAAACGCGCTTTGACTACCATTTGTTAGCACAATATTCTGTGGAGAGATCTGCCAGCCGAGTTCATCGCACAGCAGATTGGCAAGCGCTTTCAGCAGCGCGTCCTTGCCTTGCGGGCCATCGTAGTTACACAGTACTTCGCTCAGTTTGCCCTGATCGAGCATATCCTGACATAATTGTTTAAAGTAGCTTTCCATCTCTGGGATCTGCGCAGGATTGCCGCCGCCAAGCATGATAGCACCGGGGGTACGCAAGCCTTCGTTTAGATCATTCATCAAGCGTGTGATACCCGTATAACGGGTAAATTTGTCGCCGAAAAGTGAAAAAGTCATAAATAGAAATAGTGTTTTTAGTAGGGATTTATCCATCATACCGCCAGATAAATTCCGGCGCAATACAGCTAATAAATCAAACACTTTGCATAAATTACGATAAATATGTCCTCATAGCATATGATATTACGTTGCTTGCTGTAGTGGTCGATCGCCGAATGGTTGGACACGCGGAGCAAGCAGAATATCATAGCCAGCTATCTACAGATAAGCGGCCATGCTGAGTTACTTTTGCAATAAGTTTTCTCTCACCGTGCCTGTCAGCGCAGCGGTCAGGTTATCTAACGCACATTCTGCCATGCTTAGCGCATTTCAGGGGTGGAAGAACCCGCCACTACGTTTGGAAGCCGCAGCAGCGTGGAAGATATCAGCAACAGCTCTTTCTCGACGACAGCCAACCCGGCTGACATGAAGCGTACTGTTTTGCAAAGCTCTAATCAGCGCTTACTCATCAACTACCGCGCCACAGTCCAGATCACAATGAGGGACGCTAAAACATTGTTCGGCTTGTACATGGGGTCGACGCGCGTTTTACAGCACTGGCATGTCAGAACCAACATGTACAGGTTATGCCAGCGCCAGGCCGATGACTACGTTCAGCTCAGCACCAGCGATACACCTGGTGAAGATTTCCACTTCTGCGAGATCACCGGTTTTAACCGCCACGAACATTGCCCCCGCCTCACCCAGCGTGATCACATCCAACGACGCGTACACACCATTGATAGCGTTGTCATCATGATCTACTCGGCACGCAGAAGGTTAACATAGTGTCGGGTCACCTCTTCCAGGTCGTCGCCTTGCAATGGGAATTCGAGACCACGTGGTGCCTCCTGCGGCAGGCGAGCCAGCAGATCACGCCAATGGCCCCCCTTGGCCAGCGCAATGGCACGCCAGCCACTATGGCCAAGGGTGGCAGCTTTGACATGCACATAGCTAACGTGGCGCGCCAGGTGTTCAGCGGCGGCTAACGCATCTTGCCCCACCCACTGCCAGTTGGCCATATCGAAGGTCATGCGAACTGGCAGGCAGTTATTTTCCGCTTCATGGAAAAAGGCGCTCAGCAGCGACAAGCTACCGCAGTCCGGCGTCTGGTCATTTTCCACCACCAGTTTAACCGGGTGTTGCTCCAGCGTTACCTTCAGTTCGGTAAAATCAAAACCTGGCTGATAGTGTCCGAGAGACAGCTTCAACTGGCGTGCGTTCAGTGTCTGGGTCTCAGCCAGCAACGCCGGCAGGTTAGGGTTCACCCCATGCTGCTCGGTAAACAATGCTTCTGGAGCGGAATAGACGGCAAATAGCTGCTGGCGTTCAATTTCCTGCGCCAGTTCTGGCAAAGACGCCAATTCATGTTCGGAAAACAATTCGCGGCGAATTTCCACGCCATCGGCTCCCGCAGCAGAGATAATGGGCAATATAGCTGCCTGACCACCAAGCTGACGGACAGTATCGGTACCGTACGCACCAGTTATCACGATAATTTCTTTTTTCATTTTTCGCTCCTGAGGTTGTATTGCCCCCACCGAAAATGTGGCATTAATGTAACATAAAGTCGTTTTTATTTAATTAAAAGTGACATAAAAATATGATCTAAATCACTAAGCTGCGCAAAAATAGTCGTAATAAATGGGGAAAGAAAGAGTTTGCACGCAAGCTACAGGCCACACTAACGTCGGGAATTTAACGGGTAGTAGATCCGCAGATCCAGCTTTTTCTGCTCGTTGAGTGCTATTTCCATTCGTTCGGCCAACAGGCCAGGATAAGTCGTGTTGCTCCCAGTTGACTTTATTGTTGATATTACACTAACAGGGTGAAGCCGTACGGTTTGCAAGCGGCTTAGACACCGCGTATCACGTCTACCGAGTAGCGTATCGGTGAGGATCACACCAATCAACCGTGTTCAGCTTTGTCGCTGTATTGCCGCCTTCCTGCAACGTGAATTATTTAGGATATCGGTCAGATACTGTACTTTAGTACAACTATTATTCGTAAATAAATACCCCTACTATTTATTAATAATAAGACATTTCAAATCTAGGCATAAAAGCTGATCCCATTAAGGATCAGATAGCCATTTGGCTAACACCAGGGAACCCTTTTTTATTCTCATATAATAAAATATTCACTGTTGATTTCTTTCTCCTGCGGCCGCAAGGTCGCAGGTGTTCAATCCATCGATCCGCTTGCTTACGCCACTCATTTTATTTCTCTCCTTCTGTTGTAGCACAACTACACACACGATAAATTGTTAAAAAAATGATATTGATATGCTTTATTAATGTATTACAAAAAAACAGTGCTTAAGTTTTTGGTATTACTAATAACCCACTAATAAATAAAAATAATTTATTATGCATCTGGTAATCACCTTATTATAACAATCTGTTGGCATTATAAAATACCAGTAAATACATAAAGTTAACTAGATTTTTAATAAGGTTATACTCATGTTATAAATTGGTGCTATACTTCGCTTGTTGATTTATTGGAATAATGATTCTCAAGGAGACTGATCCGTGTCTAATTCATTTTTTAGTGATGAAATAATTAATACCTCGATAAAAAATAAGTTGGAAAAGGAGCTAAGTGAATACAGCAACATTAAATATGCTTATGCGATAATGAATAAGAATAATCCCACTAATTTTTCTATAATATCAAACAGAACCGAATGGTTTGAGTTTTATATAAAGAATAACTATCAATTTATCGATCCTGTGCTGATTACTGCCTCACACAGAATCACCCCGTTCACATGGGATAAGGATCTCACGATCAGTTCGGGGATTAAGTTGCCAAAAGTTTTTGTTATGGCTAAGAATTACAATATCCTAAATGGATACACATTTGTGTTACACGATAACAACCACAATCTTGTGGTGCTATCCATCATGTTGGATAAATGTTGTGACGATAATATAGGAGAACAGATCGAAAATAATAAAGACAAAATTCAGATGCTGTTGCTCACTACGCACGAAGAACTCACTGCTAATTATCAGCGTGTGAATACTCCCACAGATTTTGAAAAAATGAACCAACGGGAGATATTTTCTAAGCGCGAGAACGAGATTATTTACTGGGCAAGCATGGGAAAATCCTATCAAGAAATCGCGCTTATCCTGGGGATAAAGCTTACTACAGTAAAATATCATATTGGCAACGTGGTTAAAAAACTGGGCGTTACCAACGCTAAGCATGCCATCAGACTAAGTATTGAGTTACAGCTGATCCGGCCGCTTCTCACTGATGGGGAAGGATAATGGCCAGGAGTCCAGAGGATTGCCCGATAGGAAAGCTTGATGGGTGATGCGCTCGATCATTCGGTGTTGGTTGTCGTCATCTAATGGCATATAAACCAGATAAATATTTTTATTTTTCTCAGAACAGCCACGTTCCACTACCGATATATCCCAACCTGAGCGTTGAAAAATAATCCGCATAGCATGGCTAATGATCGCGTAAATCCCTTGATATCCAAAGTTTCTGGCGAAATTAATCATGGATAAAAAAAGTATTGAGCTGATCGGCTGTTGACCGAGATCTAGCGTTCGTACTCGTTCTTTATCAATAAATAGTCTGCTCGCTTCAACATAGTTCCCTGCTGGCAGAGTGATTTTATTATTAAAGTAAGCGTTAAATTCCCCACAAGAAATCATATTAGGATACTTAGTTTCAATAAATCGCAGGCTGCAAATAACATGATCTTGATAAACACCAAAAATATAGGTGGTATGATGACTATCGTACTCATCAAACTCCATGCTATTTTCACAATTCACTATCCAGTCGAGACGATCTTTAAACGTTTTTTTTCTCAAAGAGAATAACTCTTTTGATCTATTATTGGAAAGTAGATTATAGCCTACATCATAGAACTTCATCATTCTAACTATTTCCCCCAATCAAGTTGATCGTTTAATTTTTTTATATAGCTATGGCTAATTACCCTACCATAGTCACTATGGCAAGTAAATTGGAGCCATCAATAACACTGAGCTATATTTTTATTTTCTTTTCATTTCATTTACTTCTTTGTGTGTTTTTTAACGATAAGACAAAAACCAGCGAGATGATCGCACCGGTTAGCAAATTGACCTGCTGAAGCTAACTTGTTTAAAGAATCATCGGCGGCAAACCACAAGCTGCGGGCGCTATAGCCTCATTTGGGTGCATAATAATTCTATGCAGCTTAACCGATTCACACATGTCGCTGGATTCGGGCTGTATATCCTACGGTCAACAGGTATACTGGCGCATTCCATCTAAATCCACTTGTATCGCGTGCGAATTCAACATGCAAAAGTTTGATACCATGACCTTTCAGGGTCTGATCCTGACACTACAGGACTACTGGGCGCGCCAAGGTTGCACCCTTGTTCAACCATTGGACATAGAAGTCGGCGCAGGAACCTCACACCCGATGACCTGCCTACGTGCACTCGGCCCAGAGCCCATGGCCACCGCTTACGTGCAGCCTTCTCGTCGCCCGACCGACGGTCGCTACGGTGAAAATCCGAACCGCCTTCAGCACTACTATCAATTCCAGGTGGTGATTAAGCCCTCTCCGGACAACATTCAGGAGCTGTACCTCGGCTCGCTGAAGGAACTGGGGCTAGACCCGACTATTCACGATATTCGCTTCGTGGAAGACAACTGGGAAAACCCAACCCTCGGCGCTTGGGGTCTAGGATGGGAGGTTTGGCTGAACGGCATGGAAGTGACGCAGTTCACCTATTTCCAACAGGTCGGTGGCCTGGAGTGCAAACCCGTTACTGGTGAGATCACCTACGGCCTGGAACGCCTAGCGATGTACATCCAGGGCGTGGACAGCGTTTACGATCTGGTGTGGAGCCACGGTTCGCAGGGCATCATCACCTACGGCGACGTATTCCATCAGAATGAAGTGGAACAATCCACCTACAACTTCACCTACGCCGATGTAGATTTCCTGTTCTCCTGCTTCGAGCAGTACGAGAAAGAAGCCCAATCGCTGCTGGCGCTAGAAAAACCGTTACCGCTGCCCGCTTACGAACGTATTCTAAAGGCTGGCCATACCTTTAACCTGCTGGATGCCCGCAAGGCTATCTCGGTGACCGAACGCCAGCGCTATATTCTACGCATCCGCACACTGACTAAAGCCGTTGCCGAAGCCTACTACGCTTCCCGTGAAGCGCTGGGCTTCCCAATGTGCAAAACGAGAACTCAGAGGCAGCCATGACTCAACAGACTTTCCTGGTGGAAATCGGCACGGAAGAGTTGCCGCCGAAGGCTCTTCGCTCGCTGGCGGGATCCTTTGCCGCCAACTTTACCACCGAGCTGGAAAATGCCAACCTCGAACACGGTTCAGTGAGTTGGTTCGCCACTCCTCGCCGTCTGGCACTGAAAGTGGCTAATCTGAGCGCGGCACAGGCTGATCGCATCGTTGAAAAACGCGGCCCGGCGATCAACCAAGCGTTCGACGCTACAGGCAAACCTAACAAAGCGGCCGAAGGCTGGGCGCGTGGCTGCGGCATCACTGTCGATCAGGCCGAACGCCTGGTGACCGACAAAGGCGAGTGGCTGCTGTACCGTGCCCACGTTAAAGGACAGCCTGTGCAGCAACTGCTGGCCAGCATGGTCAACACTGCGCTGTCTAAATTGCCGATCCCGAAGCTGATGCGCTGGGGTGATTCCGAGGTGCAGTTCGTGCGTCCGGTGCATACCGTAACCCTGCTGCTAGGCGCAGAACTGATCCCTGGCAGCGTGCTAGGAGTTGAATCTGCGCGTACCATACGCGGCCACCGCTTTATGGGCGAAACCGAGTTCACCCTCGACAATGCTGATCACTACCCGCAGATCCTACTGGAGCGCGGTAAAGTGATCGCCGATTACGAAGCACGTAAAGCTCTGATCAAGCGTGACGCCGAGCGAGCGGCGGCAAAGATTGGCGGCAAGGCCGATCTGAGCGAAAGCCTGCTGGAAGAAGTCGCCTCGCTGGTGGAGTGGCCAGTGGTACTGACCGCCAAGTTCGAAGAGGAATTCCTGGCGGTGCCAGCGGAAGCGCTGGTGTACACCATGAAAGGCGACCAAAAGTATTTCCCAGTGTACGGCAGCGCAGGCAACCTGCTGCCAAACTTTATCTTCGTGGCCAACATTGAATCCAAAGACCCACAGCAAATCATCACTGGTAACGAGAAAGTGGTGCGCCCGCGTCTGGCGGATGCTGAGTTCTTCTTCAACACTGACCGTAAAAAACGTCTAGAAGACCACCTACCACGTTTAGACACTGTACTCTTCCAACAACAATTGGGCACTCTGCGCGACAAAACCGATCGCATTCAGGCGTTGGCGGGCTGGATTGCTGGCCAGATTGGTGCCGACGTCAACCACGCTACCCGTGCGGGCCTACTGTCGAAGTGCGACCTGATGACCAACATGGTGTTCGAGTTCACCGACACCCAAGGCGTGATGGGCATGCACTATGCGCGTCATGACGGTGAGGTGGAAGACGTCGCCGTTGCGCTGAATGAGCAGTATCAGCCACGCTTTGCCGGGGATAGGTTGCCACAGTCGCGGGTCGCCTGTTCACTGGCAATCGCCGACAAAATGGACACCCTAGCCGGTATCTTTGGCATCGGGCAACATCCAAAAGGCGACAAAGACCCGTTTGCCCTGCGCCGTGCCGCACTGGGTGTGCTGCGCATCATCGTCGAAAAAAACCTACCGCTGGATCTACAAATCCTGACCGAAGAGGCCGTGCACCTTTACAGCAGCAAGCTGACCAACGTCAAGGTGGTCGATGAGGTAGTGGAATTCATGTTAGGCCGTTTCCGCGCTTGGTATCAGGAAGAAGGGCATGCGCTAGACACTATTCAGGCAGTGCTCGCGCGCCGGCCGACCAAGCCGGCCGACTTCGATGCTCGCGTCAAGGCCGTCAGCCACTTCCGTACTTTGGAAGAAGCGGCGGCGTTGGCGGCAGCCAACAAGCGCGTCTCCAATATCCTGGCTAAATCCACGGATACGTTGAACAACCACGTACAAGCTTCAGTATTACAGGAAGCCGCTGAGATCCAACTGGCGAGCCATCTGGTGGTACTGCGCGACAAGCTGGAGCCATATTTCGCTGCTGGCAATTATCAGGACGCACTAGTGGAGTTGGCTACCCTACGCGAGCCGGTAGATGCTTTCTTCGAGAATGTCATGGTGATGGCCGAGGACGATGCAGTGCGCGTGAATCGTTTGACACTACTAAGCAAGCTGCGTGAGCTGTTTTTGCAGGTGGCGGATATTTCTGTATTGCAGTAACCGGTACTTTGTGGTGAAAAGGCGCTTACGAGCGCCTTTGTTACTTCTGGCAACCGGCAGCCGTTAACCGATAACGTTGCAAGCGGCTGTTGAGTTTATCTGGCAGTGTCATTTCTATCCATCCTGCATTTAAGGCCGGTTGCAGATAACGTTCGCGAAAAGATTTCCGATCCTATAGCTGCAATGCGTTCTGTATCGCTCCCCGCGCCATTTCTCCCCGCAATACCGCCAGCAATTCGGTGACTTGGGGGGTAAGGCTCTGCTCAAGCGCTTGCAGAATCATCTCCAGCATACATTCGACCAAAGGCGTACAGTCGGTTTTCTGCTTGCTGGCGTTAAGCGCCTGGTCATGCAGTATGCAAGAGGTGATGGTCAACGGAGGCTGATAAAACGACATGCGCAAGTTAGCCTGACGATAGGTGATAAAGGATACAAAAGTGTATCATGTGCGCTTTACCTGCGCAGCAGCCCGTTATTGACCACCCTGCGGCCATCGGCCACAGTAATGTTTATCTGGCACGCAATCGCGTATCGCATCGTTGTCAGTTGATCTATTCTTATAGGCGCACGGA
Organism: Serratia symbiotica; assembly: GCF_000821185.2. Classification (NCBI taxonomy): domain Bacteria; kingdom Pseudomonadati; phylum Pseudomonadota; class Gammaproteobacteria; order Enterobacterales; family Yersiniaceae; genus Serratia; species Serratia symbiotica. The sequence goes on from NZ_CP050855.1 coordinate 2,878,273, forward strand.
GTGCAGCAAAAGGCAGGGAGTCCGATGAAAAAGCAGGTTGATAACAGGGGTTATGTCACATGGCATTAGGGATCCAAAATAGAGGCTTCACGCGTTGGTGGTTGCCAGTATTGGCGTTGTTGATGATCATGCAACTGACCGCCTGTGGCGATAAAGAGCCAGAACAACGCAAAGCGTTCATTGACTACTTACAGAATACGGTGATGTACAGCGGGGCGAGACTCCCCACACTGAGCGAAGATCAGCAAAAGAAGTTCAGCAACTATAACGGCGATTACGCCATTTTAGTCGGCTTTTCCCAGCAGTTGTCCAAATCCATCGGTGCGAGCCTGACGCCAGCGCTGGATCAGATCAACCAAATCCGCGTTGCCCAGGATTATATGAGCAAGCGTGATGCCTTACAGCAGTCAATTGGGGCGCTCAACTTGTTGGGTCAACAGATCCAATCAGCCAAGTCGCAGGCAGATGCCGCGCGTATGGCGTTGAAACAGCCAGATGATCTAAAAGCGGTGTACAACCAGGTTTATGACAACATTGTCACTGTGCCAACTCACGCACTGATGCCAGCGATCCCAACCACCACCAGCTTCATCCAGGATCTGGTACACATTGGGGATTTTTTGCAGGCTCAAGGCAACCAGGTGAGCTTCAACAACAATGGTGTGCAGTTCCGCACAGCTCAGCAGGCGACGCAATATAACGCCATGATATTGAATCTGGTGGCCAAACAGCAGGATTTACTGAAAGCACAGCAGACCATTCAGCCCTTAATGCAATAAGTTCTTTCTATTCAAAACCCCAGGCCGACAGCCGGCCTGGGTTAATTCCTCTCAGCCTTTCCAATAACTCACGCGCTGCTAGCTCCCACAACTTCTGGCACTTCAATTAATCGTATTGCTATTCCCCAGCGGGAAAAGACTCCCAGGGAAAATCACTTTCTAGCCTGGCTCCCATCACGTCGAAAAATAACTTGATCACATTTTTGTGCGGAATTTATCCATTAATGTGCTGTTCATCACTAAAAATACCCCTACCACCGGATGTTATACGTGATTTATGTCACAAACACCCATGAGGTTCACCTAATAAAACAACGTGATAGAGTCCACTGCGCATAACGCAATAAACACGGCTGGCACGTCACAACAATAATCACGCACTCTGCTGTCAACGCGTAATAAATAGGGGTGGGTTTTATGTTTTCACCAAACATCAGAGTTAAAGTTCAAAACGTTGACCGCTTCCTGAGTAACATGGTCATGCCCAACATCGCTACCTTTATCGCTCCGCGTTACTCATTCCTTCCGGCTGGCTGCCGAATGAAGCCCTCGCCAAGCTGGTCGGCACCATCACCACCATCGGCGTGATCGTCGACGCAGACATGCCGATGTTCCTTGGCACCATGATTACCGGCCCATTAGGTGGCTGGACAATCATGCATGTTGATCACTGGGTAGACGGCAAGATCAAAAGCGACTTTGAGATGCTGGTGAACAACTTCTCCGTAGGTGTCACCGGCATGCTACTGGCGATCCTGGCCCTCCTGGGTATCGGCCCACTGGTGGAAGCCTTACCCAAACTGCTGACGGCCAGCATACATGCCATGGAAGTGAACCACCTGCTTCCACTGGCATCAATCTTCATTGAACCGGCGAAAATCCTGTTCCTGAATAACGCCATCAAGCACAGCACCTTCTCACCACCGGGCATCCAGCTGGCCACGGAAACGGGCAAGTCGGTATGCTTTCTGATTGAAACCAACCCCGCCCCAGGCATCATGCATGCATAACAATTGCTGATTTGCTTGTTTTTTGTCAACTTGAATACCAAGCTACTATTTATCCGACTAATTTATTTGCTAGCAGACCATGTTGATGTCGCACTTGTCTGCGAAGTTGCCAAACGATGGATTCTCGTTAGTAGTAGGTTCGGGAACCGTTGCCGCTGTTCACGTCCTGCAACATCGATATGATAACCAGCGACGAACAGGGCAATTATACTCGAAGGATAAACACCTGAATGGCAAAACTTTCACTCAACGCATTGAGCGTAACAAGCTGCTGACATCAAGCATCCGTATTAAATGGCTGGTTTGCAAGACGAAATGCGGATAACGTTCGATTGAGCTACATGAAAACGTCATCGCTGCCTGCATGGAAAAACACTTGTTCTACTCATTTAAGGTATCACCATTCGCCCTTTAAAAAATAATCACTAGTTAGAGTTTGCGTTATAAAAAGAGGGGCATATATGGAAAATGATAGTTTTTTTATTTCGCTTTATTAAATTTATTTTTACTCATTTTTAATAGGTGTTTAATTGCCATCATCAGCGGATAGCTGGGGTTATAGAGTAGATAGCAGCCCCCCTGATGTTGTATTCAGTGATGGTTTTCACCCCTTGGTACTAACAATGATATTCTGCCGCATTTCCGAGGAGCTTCATGCATGGCGGGAAGTAGGGATAGTGCATATGTTGCTACTACATCAAGCCTTGACAACATGTTAGCTATTGCAGTTGCATATTACTCCAATCCCAATTTCACATGGAACCTTTACTTATACAGGATGGATACCGACAGTAGTTTTTATGAACTTCGGCATTCAATAGATTATCTTGCAGAGTGAGGTACGGAATCAAGTGCAGCAGAGCTGGCAATAGCACAGTTCCAACATGAAATAGTCACGCAAAGAGTACTGGGTCAAAATATAATGTAAGGAATAGCGTTGGCATTTAATCCGGCTGATAGAAGTGTTAGTTTAGGATTAGTAAAAACGAACAGTTTTTATCCGCATAGAGATACAACATATAGTCAGCATCTGTTACCTAATCTCAATTGGCATAGAGAAATAAGCCATAGAATATTTGCATTCGGGCGATGGGTAGGCGCGTGTTTTGCATTAAAAGATGTTAGGGATATCCTGCATCAGTCTTTTTCAAAGCAGATACGACCTACAGGCATCGATTTTTATGATGCCCGCCCAATGTTCAATTCCCCGTTACTTGTAACCAACCAGTGGTCCGTGCAATTTATCTTTTCAACGGTAAACACACCTGTCTTAGTTCCACGCACTTTTTGAGATTTCCGGGTTTTCAGCCATCAGCCGGTACTCTTCCGGCGTCAGGTTATTCAGGAGTCCATGGGGGCGTTCGCTGTTGTATTCGTTCAGCGGCTTTGTTGAATAAATCGAACTTTTGCCCTCACCCAGGAGCAGATCACGCATCGCCAACGTTACATAACTACGAGGGTCAGGTTACAGAGGCTTTGGCCATAGTGCGTGCTCTGAATAAAATGACCAAGGTAGGTATGCCAAAAAGTGGGCGCATTGCCTGAGCGTCGGAGCTATCACGGGGCTGCTGACCCAAAATCTGATTTATTCAACAAAGCCTCGTCCACCAGGAACAACTCTAGCAACGCGTTGAGGAATAGCTTGCCTTGCTCAGTAATTTGCCAATATTCCGGCGTCTCCTTCAGATAACCTTTCATCAGCGCTTCCTCTAACTGCGGGCGGATGGCGCTTTCCGCCAGCCCAGTGTAGTTGACAAAATCGGCGCGTGGCGCAGCCTCTAGCAGGCGGAAGCGGTTCATGAAGAATTCGAACGGCCGATCCGCTAGCACCACTTCATGCTGTTTATCCCTATATTTTCCCTGCATAAAACCACGCGGATGTTTGGTCTTCGCCGTGCGCAGGATGCGGCCATCGCTGAAAGTCAGTTTGCCGTGCGCACCGCAGCCGATCCCCAAATAGTCGCCAAAACGCCAATAATTGAGATTGTGCTGACACTGATAACCCGGCTTTGCATAGGCCGAGGTTTCATACTGCTGATAGCCGGCGTCGCTTAGCAACTGATGGCCTTGCTCGAAGATATCCCATAACGCATCGTCGTCCGGCAACACCGGCGGGCGCGAACTGAACAGGGTGTTCGGCTCAATGGTTAGCTGATACCACGACAGGTGTGGCGGGTTAAGGGCGATCGCCTGGCGCAGATCATCCAGCGCGTCTTCCAATGACTGGTCTGGCAGGCCATGCATCAAATCGAGGTTGAAGCTGCGCAGACCGAGGCCAGTCGCCAAATGCGCCGAACGTTTAGCCTCTTCCGCACCATGGATGCGCCCCAGACGGATTAACTTCTCAGCGTTGAAGCTCTGCACACCGATCGAAATGCGGTTCACACCGGCATGCTGGTAGCCACTAAAGCGATCGGCCTCGACGGTGCCAGGATTGGCCTCCATAGTGATCTCAGCGTCGTCGGCAACGCGGATGCGTGAGCGCACGCCGTCTAACAACGCCTGCATCGCTTCGGCGCTCAACAGGCTGGGGGTGCCGCCGCCGATAAAAAGGGTGCTGATTTCACGATCCCCCGCCAGCGGCAGATCGGCATTCAGATCGGCAAGCAGGTGATCGACATACTCCTGATGCGGCACCTCCCCCTTCAATGCATGCGAGTTGAAGTCACAGTACGGGCATTTCTGCACACACCACGGGATATGAATGTACAAACTCAGCGGGGGCAGTTTAAGCATTGCGCATGGCAGCCAGCATCAGCTTTAATGCTTTACCACGGTGCGACAGCGCGCTTTTCTCCTCGCGGCTCAACTCGGCGGCAGTACGGCCCAGCTCTGGCAGGTAGAAGACTGGATCATAGCCGAAGCCGCCTTCACCCAGGGTTCCAATGGTGATTTCACCCACCCAACTGCCATGGCACACTAGCGGTGTGGGGTCTTGTGCATGGCGCATGTAGACCAGCACGCAGTGGAATTGCGCCCCACGGCTGCCCTGCGGCACGTCTTTCAGCGCCGCGAGTAATTTGTCGAGGTTTTGCCGATCAGAGGCGTTATCTCCCGCGTAACGAGCAGAGTAGATGCCCGGCGCGCCGCCTAGCACGTCCACCGCCAGGCCAGAATCGTCCGCGATCGCCGGTAGGCCGGTTTCCTGCGCCGCGTGACGCGCCTTCAGGATGGCGTTTTCGATAAACGTCAGGCCGGTTTCCTCGGCGGGATCGACACCCAGTTCCGTTTGTGCAATCACCTTGAATTCAACATCGGCCAACAGCTCGGCGAATTCACGCACTTTGCCTGGGTTAGCGGTGGCAAGAACAACGTTTTGCATAGCAACTACCTTGAAAATGATTCAATTATGCTGTGTATAGCGCCGCGACCACGGCGGGGATCTGCTGCGGATGAATGATGTGTAATTGTTTATGCCGCCCCAGTTCGCCTTTCTCAATGGTGACGTTACTTCTCGCCACTTTGAACTGCTTGGCGAGAAACTTGATCAAATGGGCGTTGGCCTGGCCGTCGACTGGCGGGGCGGTAATGGCAACTTTAACTTCGTCGCCATGCAAACCGATGATCTGATCGCGGCTAGCTTTCGGCTGGATATATAGCCTGATCGCCAGCCCATCCGCCACGGGGATGACTGCACTCACAGCAAGAACCACAGTTCGCCAAACAGATCGATACCCAAATAGTTGAGCAGATACAGGATCAAGATCACCACCATAGCGGAAAAATCGATGCCCCCCATCGCCGGGATGATGCGGCGGATCGGTGCCATCAACGGTTCGGTCAACTGGTACATCACATAATCAATCGGACTGTGCCCCTGGCTGATCCAGCTCATCAGCGCACGGATAATCATCACCCAGAATATCAAGTAACCGACGGATTTGACCAACGAGATCAAACCAAACAACAGGTTATACGGGTTAAGCGATATCGCGCCACCCTGGATCAGCAGCAGTAGTGGGTACTTGATGGTCATCAGCAGGAACGCCAGCAGCAGCGAGGCGCTGTCAATCGGTCCCAGCGAAGGGATGATGCAGCGCAGCGGAGCGACCACTGGCTGGGTGATCTTGACCACAAACTGTGAGAACGGGTTGTAAAAATCGATGTGCGTCCACTGCATCCAAATGCGCAGTAGTAGTACCATCACGTAAAGATCAATAACGGTCTTGACCAAAAAAGTCAGCGTTAGCATGTTACAGCCCTTCCCATTAACATTATGTTATTTAAAATAATTTTTCCATTTCCTGCGCGCGCGATACCGCCGCTTGCATAGCTTTGGCTACGGTTTCCGGCAGTTGCTGTTGGTTAAACACCCTCAGCGCTTCAGCGGTGGTGCCACCTTTGGAAGTCACCTGCTCGCGCAGCGTGGACAATGGCGTATTCGGGTTGGCTTCCACCAAGGCGGCAGCACCGGAGGCGGCCTGCTGCACCAGATCGCGCGCGGTTTGGCAGTCAAACCCCATACGCTCGGCCTCATTTTGCATTGCTTCCATAAACAGGAAAAAATAGGCCGGGGCGCTGCCCGCTGCGGCGATCACCCTATTGATGCCGTTTTCGTCATTAACCCAGCAGACTTTGCCGACCGCACTCATCAGATCGGCGGTGTATTCACGATCCTGCGGGCTAACCTGCGGTGGCGCATACAGCCCGCTCATGCCTTTGCCAACCAGTGATGGGGTGTTTGGCATGATGCGCACCAAGCTCAGCTTGTCGCTCAACAGTTGATAGAAACGGCTGACCTGGATACCGGCGGCGATCGACAGCACCAGCTTGCCAGTAAAGTCGACGTGTTCCCGCAGTGGCTGACACACCTCCGCCATCATCTGTGGTTTGACCGCCAGCACCACGACTTCGGCTTCGCGCACGCTGGCGATATTATCACCACTGCTGACGATGCCTAAGCTCGCCATCAGCGCATCCCGGTTCTTGGTTGAGGGGGCGCAAACACGGATGAATTTGGCCGGATAACCGTCCGCCACCAAGCCAGCGATGATAGCGCGCGCCATATTGCCAGCACCAATAAAGGTAATCTTGCGATATTGCATCAAATCCCTCTCTTTGTCAGGCGGGTGAATAATCACGGTGACCAAAAATTGCAGTGCCGATGCGTACCATGGTGCTGCCTGCGGCGATAGCCGCCGCCATGTCATCGCTCATGCCCATCGACAGTGTGTCTACCTGCGGGTAACGTTGCCGTAGCGCCAGAAAAGCATCGTTCATCTGGCCGAACACCGCGAGTTGCCGTGGGTAAACCACTTCCGGTGCTGGAATGGCCATCAGCCCACGCAACATCAGGTTCGGCAGCGCGACGATCGCCTCGGCCAGCGCTGGCAGCGCATCCAGTACAATGCCAGATTTGCTCTGCTCATCGCTGATATTTATTTGGATCAGCACGTTAAGCGGTGCCATCGTGGCCGGGCGTTGATCGTTCAGCCGCTCGGCGATACGTAGCCGATCCACTGTCTGGCACCAAGCGAAATGTTCCGCCACCAGACGGCTCTTATTCGATTGTAGTGGGCCGATAAAGTGCCATTCTAGCGCCGTCCCTTCCGGCAAAGCGGCGAAATGCTGAATTTTGTCTACCCCTTCCTGCACGTAGTTTTCACCAAATGTGCGTTGACCCGCAGCGATAGCTTCAGCGATCACCGCCACAGGTTTGGTCTTACTGACGGCAAGCAAGGTCACTTCTTCTGGCGCGCGCGCGCAGTCTTGCGACATCGTCGCAATGCGGTTTCGGACATCCTGCAGATTCTGTTGGATAGTACGCATAATTGACCTAGGAGATTGATATGGATATCGGTGAATTAGTCGCCCTTAGTGTAAAGCATAATGCCTCCGATCTGCACCTTTGTGCTGACCATCCACCAATGTTGCGCATTGATGGCGAATTGCAGCCGCTGGCAGGGGCGGAAAACCTAACGCCAGAACAGATGTTAACCTGGTGTGATGCACTGTTGGCTTCCCCGCAACGCCGCGAGCTACAGCAGCAAGGGCAGGCCGATTTTGTTGTGCAACAGCCAGATGGCACTCGGCTGCGCGCCAATGCGTTTATGCAACGGCAAGGGATCTCTTTGGCGCTGCGCCGCATTACCGACCTTTGCCCAACGCTGGCGGCGTTGGCAGCGCCAGCAATACTCCCGACGTTACTGCGGCGCGAAGATGGCCTGATTTTGGTCACTGGTGCCACCGGCAGCGGTAAGTCCACCACCTTGGCAGCGATGATCGATGAGATCAACCGGCACCAGCGGCGGCACATCCTGACGCTGGAAGACCCGATCGAATTTATTCATCACAGCCAGCGTTCGTTGGTTCAACAGCGCGAAATTGGCCGTGACAGCCACCGTTTCGATGGGGCATTGCGCGCTGCGCTACGAGAAGATCCGGATGTGATCCTGCTGGGCGAGTTGCGCGATACCACGACCATACGCCTCGCGCTTACCGCAGCGGAAACCGGCCATTTGGTGCTGGCGACTCTGCATACCCGCAGCGCAGCGCAGGCGATTGAGCGACTGGTAGACGTGTTTCCAGCCGAGGAAAAGCACTGTGTCCGCGCCCAATTGGCCGGTAGCTTGCAGGCGGTGATCGCCCAAAAGCTGCTAAGACGCCCCGGTAGTGGAAGGGTGGCTATCTTTGAAGTGCTAACAGCAACGGCAGCAGTCAGCAGCATGATCCGCGAAGGCAAAACCCATCAACTTAACAGCGTGCTGCAAACGGGGGCGCAGTCCGGCATGCAGACCTTTGAACAAGGGCTGCAACAGCGGATCGAGGCGGGTTTGCTGGGCGGAAATGGCGCGGAGGCAGGCGGTTTTAGCCCTGCTGACGCCCGAACCAACTTTCCAGAATAACCACCGCCGAGGCGGAGTCTACGCTACCCTTATCCAGAGCGCGGAAGCCGCCGCGATCAAACAAGTTGGCGCGGGCCTCAACGGTACTCAAACGTTCATCATGCAAGGCAATCTGCACACCAAAACGACCATGCAGGCGATTGGCAAACTTGCGTGCCTGCTCGGTCACCGGCTGCTCGCTGCCATCCATATTCAACGGCAAGCCAACCACCACCAGATCCGGTTGCCACTCTTGCAGCAGCTTGGCGATTTTCTGCCAGTCTGGTGAACCAGCCTGCGCCTTGAAAGCCGCCAGTGCGCGGGCGCTGCCCGTCAACTCCTGGCCAATCGCCGCGCCAATGCTTTTGCTGCCGAAATCGAAGGCGATAACGGTGCGATTGCTCATCAGGCGTGTCCTACGTGGTTGACGATGCTGCGGATATCGACGCCCAAGCGGTTAGCAGCCTCACGCCAACGCTTGGCGATCGGCGTATGAAACAGAGTGTCGGTGTCGGCTTCGAGGGTCAACCAAACATTCTCCAGCACTTCCTGCTCTAATTGGCCTGGCTCCCAACCGGCATAGCCCAACGCTACCAGCACATTGTCCGGCTGCTCTGGAGTACCCAGTGTTTCCAACACGTCTTTCGAGGTGGTAATCATGGTTTGCTCTGAGATCGCCATGCTGTAACCAAAGCCCTGGCATGGCGTATGTAAGATAAAGCCGCAGTCATCTGCCAATGGGCCACCAGCAAATACCGGTTTTTCCAGGTTGATCGCCGGATCGCGTGTTTGGGGCATGATCTTCAGCTTGTTTAACACCATCGCTACCGTGCATTGCTCCAGCGGCTTATTGATCACTAACCCCATAGCGCCTTCTTCATTATGCTCGCAGATGTAAATGACCGATCGTGTGAAGCAAGAAGCCTGAAGTGATGGCATGGCGATCAGAAAATGGTGCTGTAGATTCATGGCGTTATCAGGGTGATTGATGGGGGATAAATTAAACAACCGCCAGTATGCGGCCATACCCGTAACCTTTCAAGCCATAGCCTGGCCTAAAGCGACAATCACGGCGCGAAAGGGGCAATGGCAGGCGGTTTTCCGCCCGCATTGCAGATTCACTTCGCCGCCAGACGCTTTTCTATCGCTTCCATCAGCAGGCTAGTGATAGACACCGAGAAGGCTGCCTCGATCTCACGCGCACAGGTGGGGCTGGTGACGTTGATCTCAGTCAAGCGGTCACCAATCACGTCCAGGCCGACGAAGAACAGCCCTTTTGCCTTTAACGTTGAAGCCACCGCGTGGGCGATTTTCCAGTCACTCTCGCTCAGCGGACGCACTTCGCCGTGACCACCAGCCGCCAGGTTGCCTCGGGTTTCACCATGAGCAGGAATACGCGCTAGGCAGTAAGGCACCGGTTCACCATCGACCACCAGAATACGTTTATCGCCTTCCTTGATCGCCGGCAGGAAATTCTGCGCCATGCAGAAGCGCTTGCCGTGCTCGGTCAGGGTTTCGATGATCACTGACAGGTTCGGATCATCCTGCTGCACACGGAAGATCGATGCGCCGCCCATGCCATCCAACGGTTTGAGGATAATGTCGCCGTGCCGCTGGTGAAAATTGCGGATATGTGCGGCACGGCGGCTGACCAAGGTGTCCGGCGTCAGTTCAGGGAACCAGGCGGTGAATAGCTTCTCGTTGCAGTCACGCAGGCTTTGCGGTTTATTGACCACCAGCGTGCCTTTAACCTCTGCACGCTCCAGTATATAGGTCGCGTAAATGTATTCAGTATCGAACGGTGGATCTTTGCGCATCAGGATCACATCCAGATCTTGTAACGCCAGATCCTGCTCGGCAGCAAAACTATACCAACTTTCCTGGTTTTCTTTTACGCTCAGCCGCCGCGTGCATGCGCGGCCATCACCAGCGTGCAGATAGAGATCGTTCATCTCCATGTAGTGCAGCTCCCAGCCACGGCGCTGCGCTTCAAGCAGCATGGCAAAGCTGGTGTCTTTCTTAATGTTGATGGAAGCGATAGGATCCATCACGATGCCGAGCTTGATCATCTTTTCTCCTTTATCCCAGATCGCCGAAACGTACCTGCAAAGCGGTAATTGCGGTGAGCGCTGTAGTTTCTGTACGCAGAACGCGTGGCCCCAGCAGGATATCAGTAAATCCATGGCCGGTGGTCATCGCAATTTCGTTGGCGGATAAACCGCCCTCTGGGCCGATCAGCAGGCGGAGGTGATCCACTGGCAGCGGCAAGGTGTTGATACTGTGGCGGGCGCATGGGTGCAAATTCAGTTTCAGGCTGCCGTCCTGTTCGGCGCACCAGGCCTCCAGCGGCATCGCCGCGCGAATTTCAGGAATGCGGTTGCGGCCGCACTGTTCGCAAGCGGCGATGGCGATCTTCTGCCACTGCTGAATTTTTTTTATCAGGCGCTCGCCAGAAAGCACAACGCCGCAGCGTTCAGAAAACAGCGGGGTGATGACGTTGACGCCCAGCTCAATGGATTTTTGGATGGTGAACTCCATCTTCTCGCCACGCGAGAGCACTTGGCCAAGATGCAGGTTGAGCGGTGACTCAAGGTCTTCCACCCGGCCAGCACCGAGCCGCACCTGAACACTTTTCTTATCCACCTGGAGGATCTTGGCATCGAACACCTGATTGCTGCCGTCGAACAGCGCCAACGCCTGACCGATGCTCATGCGTAGTACGCGCCCAACGTGGTTGGCCGCCTCAGCGCTCAGGGCGATTTCCTCATAGTCGGTCAATGGCTGCGGATGGTAAATACGGGGTATGCGCATGTGATGCTCTGATCCTAACGAAAGGGCACAGCGGATTGGCTGTACCTTGAGAGATAGATATAGATAAAGGCTATAGTAGGTTAGAGACGATTTTCAATCCTAAATAGCGCTTCCTGATGCCGTCACACTTTCGCCAGCCCTTTTTTACCAGCGGATAACAGGTGCAGCAGAATGGCGGTATTTATCCGAGGTGGGCATTATCACCGCCATCGCCGATCTACCAACAAAACCGGCCGTTTACACTTTTCCCCTGCCCTTGTAGCATCGGTTCCGGGGTAGTCGGGTAAGATAATGTATCGCCTTTCTTAATTTTAACGAGCCTTGCCATGAAAATAGACGTTGCGGTCACCTTCCGAAAGCGCGAAATTTTCATGACGTTTATGGAGAGCAGGAATATCGCCCGTACTGGCGAAATACTGGGGATTAGTGGTGTCAATGTTCATCGTGCTTTGCCCCCCTTAAGGAAGGCGTTCGTTGTCCGCTGTGTGTTCACAACATCGTGGAAAGCGGTGGCTTCTACTAACGCTGGAGTATCTTCGGTGCTGGCTCCGGTGCAGAGATTTCCTTTACGGTCAGCTTTAAACCCGGCGACCAGAGCAACATTAGCTTTAACGTAATGATTGATAGTCAGTTTTGTGATTCAGACGAAAGACTAGAGTGAAGATATGTTCTCTTGCCTATTGTCTCTCGATTCTATGGTAGGATAGATATACTTAGCGTCGCTTTCGACTAGCCAACAGCTATCCCTCTGAAGCCAGATTAGCAACGTATACCACCTTCGAATATCAATGAGTCAAGAATCTGCCTAAGCCATGGTGTTACTCGGGGTCTGAGAAATTGTATCGCTTTTGAATGGTTCCGTTAACGGTCACCGGTTGCCGTTCCCAAATGCATAAATGAGTTCATATGAAGCATCCGCAAAAATTTCAATCGGCGCTGCTGCACCCACGTTATTGGCTAACCTGGTTCGGTCTGGTCTCGTTATTCTTGCTGGTTCAACTCCCCTATCCGCTGTTGCATCGGCTTGGTAGGTGGATGGGCCGCAGCTCAATGCGCTTTCTGAAACGCCGAGTCTCCATTACCCACCGTAACCTGGAGCTGTGCTTCCCCGATATGGATGAAGCACAGCGCGAACGCAAAGTAGTGGGCAACTTCGAATCGCTGGGCATGGGTCTGATGGAAACCGGTATGGCCTGGTTCTGGTCGGACAAGCGTGTCAAACGCTGGTTCAAGGCTACCGGCATCCATCACCTGAAAATGGCGCAGCAGAACCAACGCGGCGTGTTGGTGATTGGCGTGCATTTTATGTCGCTGGAGCTGGGTGGCCGCGCCATGGGCCTGTGCCAACCGATGATGGCGATGTACCGCCCGCACAATAACAAGGCGATGGAATGGGCGCAGACTAAAGGCCGCATGCGTTCCAATAAAACCATGCTCGATCGCAAGGATCTGCGCGGTATGGTGCGCGCACTGAAGCATGGTGAAGCTGTCTGGTTCGCTCCAGATCAAGACTATGGCCCACGTGGCAGTGTGTTCGCCCCGCTGTTCGCCGTCGAGCAAGCTGCTACCACCAGCGGCACCTTTATGCTGGCGCGCATGGCCAAGCCAGCGATGGTGCCAGTGGTGCTGATCCGCCGCGAGAAAGGCCGTGGCTATGACCTGCTGATCCAACCGGCGCTGGAAGATTATCCGCTCACCGATGAACTAGCGGCGGCTGCCTACATGAATAAAGTGGTGGAAAAGGAGATCATGCGCGCGCCAGAGCAATATATGTGGCTACACCGCCGTTTCAAAACTCGGCCACTCGGCTCCCCGCCTTTATATTGATCTGAAAATTTTTGGCTCAGTAAAACCCATTTCATGCAGTTTTAACGCGCTGATTTAACGTTCTACTACCGTACCCTCGCAACGAAACGTCACAGAGTTAGCACTATTTTACACTAAGCGAAACAGTAGCACGCCGCAGCGCACTACTGTTTAAAAATCATGCGGGTGATTTAGCAATCACCCTTAATGTTAAGGATTACTTAACCTTAACGCATACCCATTTGCCAGCAACATTCACTGCAATTTCATCATCCTGGCATTGGATAGGTGCAGGGGCAGCTTGGACATAAGCAGTAGCAGCAGAAAACGCGGTACCAGCAAGCAATGCTGAAGCAAGTAATTTACTGAATTTGTTCATAAAAATCACCCTTCTTTGTTTAGGTTAATAATTAGTAACATGATATGTGAGGAAGAATTACCTCACGGAATCTATTATAGTCAAAAAAAAAATAATGCAATAACTAATAAGATAAATTAATGACTAGACAAATGTTACAGCGCGCTACAGGCATACCCACCCATGCTTGGATAACGGAGGAAAGGTCTACGCTGGCAGCACTCCTAAAACGGCACCTATGGGCACCAAGCAGATATCGCCTCGCAACTGTGCGAGGCGATATCCGGCAATGGCAGGTGAGCGCTGGGGTCATTTGAACACGCAGCCCAGGTGCAGGCGGTGAAGTTTAGTGGGCCAAATAATAAGCGGCTCGTCACTGCAAATGGCCCTAGCCCGCCCCAAAAGCCGCTACTGCACGTTATTCAGTTTATACCTATGCCTTTACTACGGGATTTTGGGTCTGTGACGCCGCCATGCTCAATGACTGAGGTTGCCCCACGCATCTGGCTTAGTTACCCTTTGCCTCCACGTTAGTCAACATGATGGCATCAATGACAAACGCCTCCTGATCAGACCGTGAAGACCTCGCCCACCTCGCGTTCTGTGCCCTCGTTGCGTTACATACCGCTGTTCAGCAAGGTGCTGTCACCACCCCAACACCCCGAATGCAATATTGCCCACCGGCAAACCGGTTCTGAGTGCCGATGGTAGCTTGCAGGCGCTGGAAGTGACCCAGGGGGGCAATCAGCATTCAGGGCAAAGGGCTGGATGCCAGCCAGAGCGACAAGTTCGCGCTGATTGCCCGCGCCACCGACATCAACGTGCAACTGCATGCCAAAGACGCGGCCATCACGCTCAGAGCCAACCGGGTGGATGCACAAGGCAACGTTACGCCGAACGCCGGTCAGGTCGAGGTACACTGGCGCGCTAGGCGGGATGTATGCCAATCGCATTCATCTGGTCGCCAGTGAAACCGGCGTTGGCGTCAACCGCGGCAACCTCAATGCCCGTGATGGGGATATTACCCTTGATGCCAGCGGCAAACTGACGCTGAATAACTCGCTGGCGCAGGGGAGCCTGAGCGTCAATGCAGCCGATATTGCACTGAGTGGCAGCCATCAGTCCGCTCAGAACGTCACCTTGAACAGCCAGGGCTAATTGGCACTGAACAACACCTCGGTGAAAGCCGGTCAACAGATCGCGCTCAATGGCGGTGAACTGGCGCTCGAGCAAACCACGCTCAGCGCGGCACAGGATATCCGGTTGAGTGCTGCGGGTTTGCTGCGTTCGACCAACAGCACCCTGCTGGCAGGCACGGACGTACAAGGTAACTTGACCGCCACGCAGCGGCTTGCGGTAACAGCCGGTAAGTAGCAGTGGCTGAACAGCCAACTTGGGGCTGGGACTGTGATTGCCGAAGCCCTGCGTGGCTTGGTGCTGGATGGCGGCTCCCAACTGACCGGGCTGAGTGGCGTAACGCTGCAGGGTGGCGCGCTGAATCTGGCGGGGAAAGCTAGTTCCGGTGGGGATTTCACCGTGCAGGGTGCCAGCCTGCAAAGTGCAGCCAGCAGCGTACTCAGCGCACAACAGGATCTTCATTTCACCTTCAGTGGCAACGCGGATTGGCTGGGGCAACTCACTGCCGGGCGCGATCTGGCGTGACAGGCCAATAATCTGAATAACGCGGGCCAACTGGCCGCCAGTCGTAACAGCCAGATAACGGCACAGATGCTTAACAACAGCGGGCTGATGCAGGCACAGGGTGAACAGACGTTGAACGTTGGCCATGGCGGTGCGGGATACCCTGGACGTAAGTGTTTCGCTGTATACCGAAGGCCCACTGAGCGTGTGTGCCGGTGAGTTCCTGCTGACCGCTAAACGGGATGCCGCAGCCACATTGCGATTATTATCACCGATATCTATCCGGCTAACTTTATTGTGTTAATGCGACAAAACTCTATCCGCTGATACTCCAGTCGTGGTGCAGAAAATGGGGAGAGCCTATCAGGTTGCTTCCACTACCGTTACATTGCGGGCGTGCAATAAGACGGCAAGTGTATTTATCGTGAAAGCAAAATATTCTGACCCCATAGGTTCGCAAAAGCTGGCGCTGCTACCTGGGTAACCCAAATAGAATCCGTTGTCTCGGTGATTCGCCGTAATTATGTTAAAATAGGTCATTTAACTCCGGGAGCGGTATTTGCGATGAATTCAACCACCCAGGAAAATCTGTTAGCGCAGGCTGAACAACTCTGTCGGCAACGCAATGTGCGATTAACGCCGCAGCGGCTGGAAGTACTGCGCCTGATGTCACAGCAGCCCGGTGCAATCAGCGCATACGACCTACTCGACCTGCTGCGGATCGCCGAGCCACAGGCTAAGCCACCCACGGTTTACCGCGCGCTCGATTTCCTAATGGATCAAGGGTTTATCCATCGGGTAGAGTCGGCTAATAGCTATATACTGTGCCACCATTTTGGCCAGCCGATGCATACCTCTGCGCTGTTTATTTGTGATCGCTGTAGCCAAGTGACCGAGCGCACCACCGAGGACGTGGAAAAAACGCTGCAAAAGCTAGCGAAAGAGTCAGGGTTTGCGCTGCGCCACAGCGTGGTGGAAGCACACGGTCTGTGTACTGGCTGTGTTGAGGTTGAAGCTTGCGACAGCAAGCATGATTGTGGCGAACACGACCATAGCATCGCCATCAAAAGGAAATAGGCTGGGCTAACAGGATCTCTTTGTAGCTATCGTCAAGCCAGCTATAGTAGCTTCAGGCGTCAATCCGCGAATGCCTCTGGTGCTATTAGCGCTACTTGTTGTAAGTTCCCCAAGATTTCACTTCTTTCTCAGCCGCCTCTTTTTTCTGGCAGCATCAATGCGTATTAGATATTTCCATCATTCTGGTGCTGCAAACCAACTGCCATGCACCCTATGGAGATGCCAGCGCCAGCCCAGCGTCAGACCACGCAGTATGAGGAATACCGCCAGCGCCAGCCACAACCCGTGGTTGCCTAGCCACGGTACGCTAAACAGTGTCAATACATAGCCAACGGCCGCCACCGCCATGCTGTTGCGCATCTCTGCACCACGGCTGGCACCAATAAACATACCATCCAGCAAATAACACCACACGCCAACCAACGGCAAGACAACCTGCCACAGCAAATAATGATGAGCCAACGCACGCAATTCATGCAGCGAGGTCAAGGCCGCCACTATCTGCTGACCAGCCAAGAAGTAGAGCACAGCAAAGGCCAACGCTACCAGGCAAGCCTGACGACAGGCAGCGTGCCATATTTTTCTCAGTTGGCTGTCATCACGCGCACCATAGGCATGACCCGAATGTGCTTCAACCGCATAGGCAAAGCCGTCTAAAGCGTAGGCGGAGAAGGCCAGAAGGTTCATTAATACCACATTTACCGCCACCACCTCGCTGCCTAGGCGTGCGGCAAAGAGGGTCAGCGAGGCGAAGCACAGTTGTAGCAGCAACGAGCGCAACATGATGTCGCGGTTTAGGGCCAGCAAGCGCCTAAGGTTGCCGCGCCAAGCCTGTTGCAACATCAGCAACGATATCCCACGCATGCGCATTACCCGCCACGCTAGCCCTAGCCCCAGTAGCAGCGTGGCATATTCTGAGATGGCAGTCGCCATCGCTGCCCCTTGCACCTTCCAGCCCAGTCCCATTACCAGCCAGATATCCAGCACAATATTCAGCAGGTTGCCGACAATCAGGAAGATCACCGGCGCACGCACATGCTGCACGCCGAGCAGCCAGCCGAGTAGCACCATATTGACCAGTACTGCCGGGGCGCTCAACCAACGAATGTCCAGAAACAGTCGCGCCTGTTCCAGTACCTTAACGTTGCCACCAACGATCCGCAGCGCCAAATCAATCAGCGGGTGGCGCAGCAGCACCATTGCCAACCCGGTCAATAGTGCCAATAGAAGCGGCTGCATAAAGGCACGCGCCAGCCTCTGCTGGCTCTGCGCTCCCAGCGCTTGGGCGGCCAACCCGGTAGTGCTCATGCGCAGAAACAGTAGCAGCATAAACAGGAAATTACTGACCATCGTGCCGATCGCCACACCGCCCAAATAGATCGGGCTATCAAGATGGCCGATCACAGCAGTATCCACTAACCCTAGCAACGGCACGGTGATATTGGAGAAGATCATCGGCAGGGCCAGGTGCCACAGGGCTTTATCGGTGTCGCTGGTAAAGGCAGAGATCAGGTGCATTATGCAATGTTCCCATGGTAGTGCAGTTGCCACATTAGGTGGAGTAAAACGAAACCGCCCCAAAACAGGGGCGGGTTAAATCAGGGGACAACGGTTTAGTTAGGCGTGACGCTTAAATCCAGTCGCCATTGCGGATCACACCGACTGCCAGACCTTCGATAGTGAAATTTTGCTGGCGCAGATCGACCACTATCGGTTGAAATTCGTTGTTTTCCGGCAGCAATTCAACCATGTTACCGCTTTTTTTCAGTCGTTTGACGGTAACTTCATCTTCAATGCGCGCCACTATGACTTGGCCATTGCGCACATCCTGAGTTTTGTGTACCGCTAACAGATCGCCATCCAAAATGCCGATATCGCGCATCGACATGCCGATAACCCGCAGCAGGAAATCCGCGTTTGGTTTAAATAAGGAAGGATCTACCTTATAGTGGCCTTCAATATGCTGTTGAGCCAACAGTGGCTCGCCAGCAGCCACACCACCAATCAGCGGTAAACCTGCTTCATCTTCCATCAGCAGGCGTATGCCGCGCGACGCGCCGGAGATGATCTCGATGACCCCTTTGCGCGCTAACGCCTTCAGATGTTCTTCGGCGGCATTTGGTGAGCGGAACCCCAGACGCATAGCGATCTCAGCACGTGTCGGCGGCATGCCTGTCTGCAAAATATGATCGCGAATCAGTTCATAAACCTCTTGCTGCCTGGTAGTTAGTGCTTTCATTCCACCCCCTGTTCGTTTATACAGTTTTGCTGTAAGTATATACAGGCATGCCTGAATTGGGAACCGACGAATGAATAAAATCAGGGTGTCACGCCCCGTTCAAATGAAGTGTTGCAACAAAATCGACCCCCAAACGAACAGCGCCAACACGATCGCCAGCAACACTGCCGCTGCCCCCATATCCTTTGCACGGCCAGACAGTTCATGATATTCACTACCTACCCGATCGATCACCGCCTCTATCGCGCTGTTCAGGATCTCAACAATCAGCACCAATACCACCGATCCGATCAATAAAATGCGCGCTATCGCACCTACATTCAGCCAAATTGCCAGTGTGATAGCCAGCATGGCCACCACCAATTCCTGGCGGAATGCCGCCTCATGCCGCCAAACAGCGGCAAGTCCTTTATAAGAATAGCCAGCGGCTTTAATAATACGGGTCAGGCTGGTTGCTTGATTTGCCATGTTTCTGTGCCTTTCTCAGGGGTAAATCATAAAAAGAGTCTAGATCACTTAGTGATGTCGGCTCTCGTTTTCCAACACCGCAGATCTGCTACCCGGTTTCTGGTATGCTTGTGTTGCATTGCTAACAAGAGGCTTCACGTAGTTATGTCAGGTTGGCGTAAAATTTATTATAAATTATTGAATTTACCACTCAAATTATTGGTAAGAAGCAAGGTTATCCCTTCAGATCCTGTCAGGGAGTTAGGATTAGATCCCTCACGGCCGATTTTGTATGTTTTGCCTTATAATTCCAAGACGGATTTGCTGACGCTACGCACTCAGTGCCTGGAGCAGGATCTGCCCGATCCTCTTGACCTATTGGAAATCGACGGCACGGTGCTGCCGAGCCACGTGTTTATTCACGATGGCCCGCGCCTGTTCCGTTATTACACGCCGAAGGAAGAGTCAGTAAAGCTGTTCCACGACTATCTGGATCTGCACCGCAGTAATCCGCGTCTCAATATCCAGATGCTGCCGGTCTCGGTGATGTTTGGCCGTTCACCTGGGCGAGAAGGCCAAGGCACACCACACCTGCGCCTGCTGAACGGCGTGCAGAAATTATTAGCTGTGCTGTGGCTCGGCCGTGACAGCTTCGTACGTTTCTCCAATACTGTTTCGCTGCGCCGCATGGCCTCCGAATACGGCACAGACAAAGCCATCGCGCAGAAACTGGCACGCGTGGCGCGCATGCACTTTTCGCGCCAGCGTCTGGCCGCAGTCGGCCCCAGCCTGCCAGCACGTCAGGATCTATTCAACAAGCTGCTGGCTTCCAAAGCGATCGAAAAAGCCGTCGAAGACGAAGCACACAGCAAGAAAATCTCCCTTGATAAAGCCCGACAGAACGCCATCGTGTTAATGGAAGAGATCGCCGCTGATTTCTCCTACGAGGCCGTGCGCCTTTCCGACCGCGTGTTGAGCTGGACCTGGAACCGGCTGTATCAGGGCATCAACGTTACCAATGCTGAGCGCGTTCGCCAACTGGCCCAAGACGGCCACGAGATCGTCTATGTACCCTGCCACCGTAGCCACATGGACTATTTGCTGCTGTCCTATGTGCTGTATCATCAAGGGCTGGTGCCGCCACACATCGCGGCCGGCATCAACCTCAACTTCTGGCCAGCCGGGCCGATCTTCCGTCGCCTGGGCGCATTCTTCATCCGCCGTACCTTCAAGGGCAACAAGCTGTACTCCACGGTGTTCCGCGAATATCTCGGTGAGTTGTTCACTCGGGGTTATTCGGTAGAATACTTTGTGGAGGGTGGCCGTTCTCGCACTGGACGCCTGCTGGAGCCAAAGACCGGCACTCTGTCGATGACCATTCAGGCGATGCTGCGCGGCGGCACCCGGCCGATCACTTTGGTGCCGATTTACATCGGCTACGAACATGTGATGGAAGTGGGCACTTACGCCAAAGAACTACGCGGTGCCACTAAGGAAAAAGAGGGTCTGCTTCAGATGCTGCGCGGCTTGCGCAAGCTACGCAACCTGGGCCAGGGTTACGTCAACTTCGGCGATCCGCTACCACTGACCGCCTATCTGAACCAGCATGTGCCGCAGTGGCGTGAATCGATCGATCCGATCGAAGCCCAACGCCCAAGTTGGATGACACCAACGGTCAACGATCTGGCGGAAAAAATCATGGTGCGCATCAACAATGCCGCTGCGGCCAATGCCGTAAATCTATGCTCTACCGCGCTGCTGGCCTCCCGCCAACATTCGCTGACCCGCGAGCAATTGCTTGAACAACTTGAGTGCTACCTGCAATTAATGCGTAACGTGCCTTACGCCCACGATGTTACCGTGCCGGCTCAGACGCCGGATGAATTGTTGGATCATGCGCTGAGTATGAACAAGTTCGCGGTAGAGCAGGATAACATCGGCGATATCATCATCTTGCCGCGTGAGCAAGCGGTGCTGATGACCTATTACCGCAATAATATTCACCACCTGCTGGTACTGCCTTCACTGATCGCCACTATAGTGATGCATCACCGCAAAGTGTCGCGCAGCGAGTTACTGCGGCAGATTGACCTGATTTACCCCATGCTGAAGGCTGAATTGTTCCTGCATTACGAAAAGGAACAGTTGGCGGAGGTGCTACAGCCGCTAATCAATGAAATGATTCGTCAACAGTTGATCTGTGGTAAAAACGAGGATCTGGTGCTAAATCCGGCTCGTATCCGTCCATTGCAGTTGCTGGCCGCTGGCGTGCGTGAAACCCTGCAACGCTATGCCATCACCATGTCAGTGCTCAGCACTAACCCAAGCATCAACCGTGGTGCGCTGGAGAAAGAGAGCCGTATCATGGCACAGCGCTTGTCGATGCTACACGGCATCAACGCGCCGGAGTTCTTCGACAAAGCAGTATTCGCCACCTTGGTGGCGACGCTGCGTGAAGAGGGCTACATCAACGATATCGGCGATGCGATCCGTGAGCCTACTTTGGAGGTTTACACCATGCTGAGCGACCTGATTACCCCAGAAATCAGGCTGACTATCGAAAGCGTCAGCATGCCGGTAGAAATCAACGCGCAACATGAAGCGGCTACCGAGGAAGCGAAAGAGGACTGAACGGCAACCTGTAACAAATACGCCAAAGGCACCGAGAGGTGCCTTGGTTTATTACCCGCAGTCCGTTAAGAACCCTTATTTTATTTGCCATTTTGGCCCTAATGCTCACCATCCTCACGGACTCCCTGTACGCGCCGGTTGTTGCACGCTGTCGGTGTCCAAACTGGCTGTAACAATGTATGCCTACTGGGATAGGTTCTAAGTTGTCAAATAACTCAGCGCAATACCGATAAATACCACCAGCCCAACGTAATTGTTGTGCAGAAATGCTTTGAAACAGGCTTCACGCTCACGCGTGGCGATCTGCTTTTGCTGATGGATAAACAGCACGCCCACTAGCAACAACGCCCCGTAAAATACCTCACCCAGTTGCGCCAGATAGCCAACCCACAGCAGCAGCAGCAGGGCGGCAAACTGCAACACCCCAACGATCTGCTTGTCATAGCGACCAAACAAGATGGCGGTAGACTTGATGCCGATTTTTAGATCGTCATCGCGATCTACCATCGCATACAGTGTGTCGTAGGCCACAGTCCAGCAGATATTGGCCAGTAGCAGTAGCCAGCAGCTCAGTGGCAGCGATTCACTGACTGCGGCGTAGGCCATCGGGATGCCCCAGCCAAAGGCAGTACCCAGCACGAATTGCGGCAGATTAGTCACCCGTTTCATCAAGGGATAAATCCATGCCAGTGCCAGCGCCGCCAGCGATAGCCAGATGGTCATCGCATTTAGCGTCAACACCAGCCCGAATGAGATCAGTACCAGCGCCACAAACAGCACTTTGGCCTCTTTTTCACTCACCTGACCACTCGGCATTGGACGTTCGGCAGTGCGCTTCACGTGGCCATCAATGGCACGATCGGCATAGTCATTCACTACACAGCCAGCAGCACGCATTAGGAACACGCCAAGCACGAACACCAGCAGGATCGACAACGGCGGCACACCCTGCCCGGCTAGCCACAGCGCCCACAGCGTTGGCCACAGCAGTAGCAGGCTACCGATCGGTTTATCGATGCGCATCAGATGGCTGTAAGCCCGCCATTTGCTTTGAGTCACACTTCCTCCAAGGTATATTTGTCTATATGGGTTACACATACAGCGGTGAAGCCGGTAGAAACAGCTCAGTCAGCAACAGCGGCTTGCCCGCTAGCCTCAGGCGGGAGCGGCGCGCCCATAGCGCATTCTGTCGACCAATATGAATATAATCTCGGGTCATATTGCCGCTGTTAAACAAATAGCGTCCCAGCGGCTGCGTCCCCAGATCCACCAGCACCTGCTCCGGGCCAGTCAGTGTTTCCTGTGGGATCACCGTGCGCCCCAACAGCCAGGGTTGATTGTCGCCCAGTAGCACAATTTCTCGCAGCCAGTAGCGCGGGCTGTCCGGTAGATACTCGGCTTCTTCGCCCAATTGATCACGGGTCAAAAAACATTCGCGCTGCAGTTCGATGTGTACCCGCGTGCAATGGCGCTCAAAACGACAGGTCATGGAACCCAACTCCATCAGCCAGTCGCTGATGGCAGCAGGCAGTGGCGGATACTGATCGAACAACCACTCAAGCGGTGGTAGGATGGAATCCTTATTACCAGACATTGCTCTACTCCACGTCTGGGGCCGCCCCTTACAGACCACGCCAGACGATACAAACTGTTAACAGGGTCGCATTGTAACCTAGAAATACAAAAGCGGCAGGCGGGTTCGTGGGGGTTGCAGTTCGTCAATTTGACAGATCGAAAAGTAGGCTGGAACCCTGTAGATCCATGGCCGCGAAAACGGGTGATAACCCGGTAGCCCACAAAGCTTTAGCCAAAAGCGCTACGCCGACGATCGCCTGACCGTCGGGTGATGAGCGATTTTATTGGCAGCAACTCAGGCGATGTTTAACGCCATTCTTTAAAGCGGTTGATCAAGGCATTGGTCGAACTATCGTGACTGTTGACCTTCTCGTTGCCTGCCAGTTCCGGCAGTATGCGATTAGCCAACTGTTTACCTAGCTCCACCCCCCACTGGTCGAAGCTGAAAATGTTCAAAATGGCACCTTGAGTGAAGATCTTGTGCTCATACAGAGCAATCAGGCTGCCCAAGCTGAACGGGGTAATTTCTCGCAGCAGGATAGAGTTGGTCGGACAGTTGCCTTCAAATACCTTGAACGGTGCCACATGCTTGACATCTTCCGGCTTTTTGCCCTCAGCGGTGAACTCCGCTTCCACCACCTCCAGCGATTTGCCGAAGGCTAAGGCTTCGGTCTGGGCGAAGAAGTTCGATAACAGTTTGGCATGATGGTCACTCAGTGGGTTATGACTGACTGCCGGGGCGATAAAGTCGCAAGGAATCAACTTCGTGCCTTGATGAATGAGCTGGTAGAACGCATGTTGGCCATTGGTGCCCGGCTCCCCCCAGATGATGGGGCCGGTCTGGTAATCAACCAGATTGCCGTTGCGATCCACGTATTTACCATTGGACTCCATATTGCCCTGCTGGAAGTAGGCGGCAAAACGGTGCAAGTACTGATCGTAAGGCAGAATAGCTTCGGTTTCAGCGCCGAAGAAATTGTTGTACCAGATACCGATTAGCGCTAACAGCACCGGCAGGTTCTGCTCCAGCGGGGTTTTTGCAAAATGTTTATCCATTGCGTGTGCGCCACTCAGCAACTGTTCAAAGTTATCATAACCCACTGACAGCGCAATTGATAAGCCGATCGCCGACCACAAGGAGTAGCGGCCACCCACCCAGTCCCAGAATTCAAACATGTTGTCAGTGTCGATTCCGAACTCGGCCACCGCTTTGCCGTTGGTGGACAACGCGGCAAAGTGCTTCGCTACATGCTGCTGGTCGCTAGCGTTATTCAGCAACCAATCGCGCGCGCTGTGGGCGTTGGTCATGGTTTCCTGAGTGGTGAAAGTCTTGGACGCCACCAGGAACAGCGTGGTTTCCGGGTTCAGCGGCTTCAAGGTTTCAGCGATATGGGTGCCATCAACATTGGAGATAAAATGCATGTTCAGGTGATTTTTATAGGGCCGTAGCGCTTCAGTCACCATATAAGGGCCAAGATCAGAACCGCCGATGCCGATGTTCACCACATCAGTGATCGGTTTGCCGGTATAGCCTTTCCAATCGCCGCTGATCACCCGGACGCAAAATCGTTTCATCTTTACCAACACGGCGTTAACTTCCGGCATGACGTCTTTGCCATCAACAAGAATCGGGCTGTTGCTGCGATTGCGCAGGGCAATGTGTAGCACCGCGCGGTCTTCAGTGCGGTTGATTTTCTCACCGGCAAACATCGACGCGATTGCACCTTGCAGATCGGTTTCTTTCGCCAGCGCCTGTAGTTTCTCCAGCGTTTCCACAGTGATGCGGTTTTTGGAGTAGTCCACGAGCATTTGGTCGTTAAAAGTGGCGGAAAACTTGGAGAAACGCTCACTGTCCTGCGTAAACAGATCGGCGATACGAACATCTTTCATCTGTGCAAAATGTTGCTGCAAGGCTTGCCAAGCAGCAGTTTGAGTTGGATTGATACTTTTCATAGCAATACTCTTAGACTCGAGAATAATGTGAAACAATTGTCTGATTGTAGCCTTGTTCGACTGTGATTATGATCTCTTTTCTTGCGATAGGTACTCATTATCAAAGCCTATGGCATCGTTTGCGCCAGGTGCGACACATCCCGCAACATCGGCCCGTTGACAGCCACGCAATAACCCGCTATTCCTAACAGCCTTACTTGCGTACCGGATGCGCAAGCCAGAAGAGGTGCATCGCCCAGGTAAGGTGTCAGAGGAACCGTTTTCCAATGACGGCACTAGAGGGGGTGCGATGCCGAGATAGGATGATGCACGGCAATCATCGTATCGGCTACAGGGGCTGAATCCCCTGAGTTGTCACCAAGATCACCCCTATGGGGCGGTCAGCAAGGTGGAGCGCTCCTGGGTGTATCGTAGCTTTAACCTCTACGCCTGCTCCCTGTTTACCGCTCTCCCCTTGTGCCAAGGCTATGAAATAAAATGCTGTCTGAAGATAGCATCCCTGACACGAGGTTTTTAATGATCCAAGCAGTACCCCAAAATTCTACCGTGGTAGCCAAGTTCGGCGGCACTAGCGTTGCCGACTTCGCAGCCATGAACCGCAGCGCCGATATCGTGCTCGCTAACCCTCAGGTGCGCCTGGTGGTGTTGTCCGCTTCGGCAGGCATCACCAACCTGCTGGTGGCTCTGGCCGAAGGTTGCGATGCCGACAACCGCAACTGTCGGCTCGATGAGATCCGCCGCATCCAATACACCATCCTCGATCGCCTCAACGCGCCGGACGCAAGCCGTAAAGAAATCGATCGCATGCTGGAAAATATTGCCATGCTGTCGGAAGCCGCAGCGTTAGCTACCTCCCCGGCGTTGACCGACGAGTTGGTCAGTCACGGGGAACTGATGTCCACCCTGCTGTTTGTCGATATTTTACGCGCCCGCAACGTGCAGGCTGAATGGTTTGACGTGCGCAAAGTGATGCGTACCGATGATCACTTCGGCCGTGCCGTGCCGGACAGCACCGCGTTGAGGGAACTTACCCAGACGATGCTGAAACCCTGTCTACAGAAGGCGCTAGTGGTTACTCAGGGCTTTATCGGCAGCGACCCGAAAGGCCGTACCACCACGCTGGGGCGTGGCGGTAGCGATTACACCGCCGCACTGTTGGGCGAAGCGCTGCATGTCAGCCAGATTGATATTTGGACTGATGTGCCAGGCATCTATACCACCGATCCACGCGTGGTGCCGCTGGCCAAACGCATCGATAGAATCACCTTCGAAGAAGCGGCGGAAATGGCCACCTTCGGTGCCAAAGTGTTGCACCCGGCCACCCTGCTGCCAGCGGTGCGCAACGATATTCCGGTGTTTGTCGGTTCCAGCAAGGAGCCAGCCGCTGGCGGCACGCTGGTATGCAACACTACCGAGGATCTGCCGCTGTTCCGCGCGCTAGCACTGCGTCGCAAACAAACCCTGTTGACGCTGCACAGCCTGAATATGCTGCATGCACGCGGCTTTCTGGCCGAAGTGTTCAACATTCTAGCGCGGCATAATATCTCGGTTGACCTGATTACTACTTCAGAAGTCAGCGTAGCGCTGACCATGGACACCACCGGCTCTACCTCTATCAGCGGTAACCTGCTGACCACTTCACTGTTAACCGAACTGTCATCGCTGTGCCGGACGGAAGTGGAGGAAAACCTGGCGCTGGTGGCGTTAATCGGCAATAAGCTATCTCAGGCCTGTGGCGTGGGCAAAGAAGTGTTCGGGGTACTCGATCCCTTCAACATCCGCATGATCTGCTACGGTGCCAGCAGTTATAACCTATGCTTTCTGGTGCCGGGTGACGATGCCGATCAGGTAGTCCGCACTCTACATCATAATCTGTTCGAATAAGTAAGTCGTCTTTCTCAGGGCGCAAACATTTGCGCCCCACAATTTTTCAGCATACTTGGGTTATCTTTTCAGTCACGACCTGGCATCCTTTTCATCTTGATCCAGCACATTGTAGGCCACCGCACAGAACAGTGAGTTCAACCTTTTCATATCCCCTAACAATCCGAGATGCAGCGAGCTGGTTTCGATGCTCTGCACATTTTGCTGGTGCAGACGGTCAACGTGCGCATGCGCATAACGACGATCTAAAATGCGGAAACGGTGTTTGGAGCGACGCAGCCGTTTAGCGCTAGCAATATCACCGGACAGGAACACCGACAGGCTCAGGCGTAGATTGTCGATTAGCCGCTCATGCAACGCATCCAGCTCTGCCAGCCCCTCAGTTGAAAACGCTCGCCGCACCGCGTACGATTTAGCTGCCACGTCACCTGCCATGCGTTCAATGATATCGCCAGCCTGCTCCAGGTTAAGAGCCATTTCGATGATCTCCGCCCAGCGGCGGGAATCCTCTTCACCCAGATCCTCTTTCTGAATCTGCGCCAGATAAAGTTTGATGGCGGTGTACAGCACATCAACATCATCGTCTAGCCGACGCACCTCTTTATCTTGCCCACGCTTGCCATGCAGCACTTCCCGTTGCAGTATCATCATGTGCTCCACCACATCGCCCATACGCAAGGTTTCACGCGCTGCATTAGCCAGTGCCAACGTTGGGGTATCCAGTGCGCTGGCATCCAAGTGCCGTGGCCGCAGACGGGGATCGTCGGCCGCCACGTCGGCGATCAGCATACCGCACAGCTTTGCCATCGGCCCTGTCAGTGGGATTAGCACCAGGCAACGGATCAAGTTGTAAAATACATGGAAGTAGATCACCAACTCTTTATTGCTACCAGGTACTCGGCTCATCATATCGGCCAAATAAACGACGAACGGCAGCACCAGTACGCAACCGAGCAGTTTGAACAGCAGGCTGCCGAGCGCCACCCGGCGACCAGCAGCGTTCTGGCCACTGGTGGTGATCACCGCAAGCAGGCCACTGCCAAGATTGGCACCGATCACCAAGCAAAGCGCTACCTTCAACGAGATCACACCGGATGCAGTCAGGGTCGCGGTCAACAATACTGCTGCCAAGCTGGAATAGCTGACAATAGCAAACAACGCGCCGGTTAGGGAATCCAGCATCACATCACCAGTCAGCGATGAGAACAATACCTTTACACCGGACGCCTGGGTGATCGGTGTGGCCGCCGCAACAATCAGCTCCAACGCCAGTATGATCAGCCCAAGGCCGATGCTCACACGCCCCATTTGACCAATACGGGTTTGCTTACGGCTGAGGAACAAGAATACACCGACCAAAATCAGCAGCGGCGACAGCCAAGAAAGATCAAAAGTCAGTACCCTTGCCATCAGCGCGGTACCGACATCCGCACCGAGCATGATCACCAGTGCAGGTGCTAGCCCTACTAGTCCCTGCGCGACAAATGAAGTGACCAACAACGCGGTGGCGTTGCTGCTTTGTACCAGCGCGGTAACGCCGATGCCAGAAATGAAGGCCAGTGGCTTTTTTTCAATACTGTCGCTCAAAATGCGGCGCAAGTTGGTACCGTATACCCGCATGATCCCAGTGCGTACAATGTGGGTACCCCATACCAGCAGCGCGACTGACGAAAGCAGGTGAAGAAGGGTCAACACGGAAGATATACTCCATTAAATGCCCAACAAGAGAATGACCTTTACCCAATGGGTTTCAGGCTACATCGGAGTCTGCCGGAGATGCTATTCACCCCATGCCCACAATACAACAGGTTCCAAGTGTAGCCCAAGATCTGCACTGTCGGGTCACGGTCAAGTTTGTCACATCAGCCCGCAGCTCTAGGCCGCGAATTTGAATGCGGTAGCGAACCCTACCCCCCTACAAACTCTGGTCACTGACAAAAGAAAAAAGTTACTCAAACGTGGGGGTCATATGCCGCAGATCGAACGGTGTGATCTGGTAGACGTAGTAGTTAAGCCAGTTGGAAAACAGCAGATGACCATGGCTACGCCAGGTAGCTTTCGGGATGCGTTCAAGGTTATCGCCGGGGAAGTAGTTGAGCGGTAAAGCGGGGTTAAGGCCTGCGTCGCTATCGCGAAAATATTCACTCGCCAGAGTCAGCGCATCATACTCTGGATGACCGGTGACAAACGCCAGGCGTTTGTCCTTGCTGGCAAACAGATAAACACCGGTTTGCTCCGATTCGGCCAAGATATCCAGATCGGTATATTGGCCGATGATCTCAGTCGGGAAGTCGGCATAACGCGCATGCAGTGCCAGGAAGGTCTCGTCAAAACCACGGGTCAGCAAAGCATGCTGCTGCAGCGTCTGATGCTGGTAGACGCCGGAGATCTTCACCTCACGCGTCATCTTGGGGATACCATATAGGATATTTAGCGCAGCCTGCACTGCCCAACAAACAAATAGCGTGGAAGTGACGTGGTTCTTAGCCCAATTGATAATCCGTTCAATCTGCGGCCAATAGGCAACATCGCAAAAATCAACCAGGCCCAGCGGCGCTCCGGTGATGATTAGTCCATCAAAGTTCTCTTGCTGAATATCCTCAAAATTACAGTAGAAATTGTTCAGGTGTTCGGTCGGCGTATTCCTTGATTCGCGACTATCAATACGCAGCAGTTGGATATCAATCTGCAATGGAGAATTGGAGAGCAAACGTAAAAACTGGTTTTCTGTCTCGATCTTCTTTGGCATCAGATTCAGGATCAGCACTTTCAACGGTCTGATTTCTTGTGTTTTTGCCCGAGAAGATGTCATCACAAAGACATTATCATTACGCAAGAAACTCACCGCGGGTAGCTCATCAGGAACACGAATCGGCATTACTTGACTCTCACATATCAACTTGGATGTTTAGCTATCTAGATACCCAAGAATAGCGTTTTCAAAAATGGATGTCGCGTAATCAGTGGGAAGGTGAAAATATTTCATCGCTGTGGTGCCAGGTAGAAATCGGCAGTTTTTTCAAGGCAGAAAAACCAGGAGGTCTCCTCACGGATGGCCTCTTGGCTTACTATTTGATACCAACAGTGTTCAGCTCATTCTAAGCTCACACCTACCGGATATCGCCGCAGGTGAAGGCCCGTCAGCGGGCTTTCCTGCTCACTCCCCTTCAGGTCGCTGTCAAGCAACGCCTAACGTTTTCCCGACTCTTTCGTTTCACCTGCACAGGCCCAGGCCATTCACTCTCGGTAACTCACAAAGCAAAAAGCCCCATGCTTTCGCATGAGGCTTTCTACTTTATTTGATGCCTGGCAGTGTCCTACTCTCACATGGGGAGACCCCACACTACCATCGGCGCTACGGCGTTTCACTGCTGAGTTCGGCATGGAATCAGGTGGGACCACCGCGCTATTGCCGCCAGGCAAAGTCTGTTTCATTCTCGGCCGTTACTCACGTAACCACCAGAACCAATCTCGGAACTCGCTGAAAATAACTCCACCCCTGCCTATAACACACCTTCGGTGTTGTAAGGTTAAGCCTCACGGCTCATTAGTACTGGTTAGCTCAAAGCATCGCTGCTCTTACACACCCAGCCTATCCACGTCTTCGTCTTAAACGTGCCTTCAGGGACCTCTCAGACCCAGGGAAGACTCATCTCGAGGCCAGTTTCGCGCTTAGATGCTTTCAGCGCTTATCTGTTCCGCACTTAGCTACCGGGCAATGCCATTGGCATGACAACCCGAACACCAGCGGTGCGTTCACTCCGGTCCTCTCGTACTAGGAGCAATCCCTCTCAATCTTCCTACGCCCACGGCAGATAGGGACCGAACTGTCTCACGACGTTCTAAACCCAGCTCGCGTACCACTTTAAATGGCGAACAGCCATACCCTTGGGACCTACTTCAGCCCCAGGATGTGATGAGCCGACATCGAGGTGCCAAACACCGCCGTCGATATGAACTCTTGGGCGGTATCAGCCTGTTATCCCCGGAGTACCTTTTATCCGTTGAGCGATGGCCCTTCCATTCAGAACCACCGGATCACTAAGACCTACTTTCGTACCTGCTCGAGCCGTCACTCTCGCAGTCAAGCCAGCTTATGCCTTTGCACTAAACTCACGATGTCCGACCGTGATTAGCTGACCTTCGTGCTCCTCCGTTACTCTTTGGGAGGAGACCGCCCCAGTCAAACTACCCACCAGACACTGTCCTCACCCCGGGTCACGGGGCAAAGTTAGAACATCAAACATTAAAGGGTGGTATTTCAAGGGTGGCTCCTCGCAGACTGGCGTCCACGATTCACTGCCTCCCACCTATCCTACACATCAAGGCTCCATGTTCAGTGTCAAGCTATAGTAAAGGTTCACGGGGTCTTTCCGTCTTGCCGCGGGTACACTGCATCTTCACAGCGAGTTCAATTTCACTGAGTCTCGGGTGGAGACAGCCTGGCCATCATTACGCCATTCGTGCAGGTCGGAACTTACCCGACAAGGAATTTCGCTACCTTAGGACCGTTATAGTTACGGCCGCCGTTTACTGGGGCTTCGATCAAGAGCTTCGCCTTGCGGCTAACCCCATCAATTAACCTTCCAGCACCGGGCAGGCGTCACACCGTATACGTCCACTTTCGTGTTGGCACAGTGCTGTGTTTTTATTAAACAGTTGCAGCCAGCTGGTCTCTGCGACTGGCTTCAGCTCCCTCCGATACGGAGTTCACCTACATGCCAGCGTGCCTTCTCCCGAAGTTACGGCACCATTTTGCCTAGTTCCTTCACCCGAGTTCTCTCAAGCGCCTCGGTATTCTCTACCTGACCACCTGTGTCGGTTTGGGGTACGATTAAAGGTGACCTGATGCTTAGAGGCTTTTCCTGGAAGCAGGGCATCAACAGCTTCTGCACCTTGGTGCATCGTCATCACGCCTCAGGGTTTCTGTATGGCGTTCCGGATTTACCCAAAACGCCCCCCTACACGCTTAAACCGGGACAACCGTCGCCCGGCCTGCCTAGCCTTCTCCGTCCCCCCTTCGCAGTCACACCCAGTACAGGAATATTAACCTGTTGCCCATCGACTACGCTTTTCAGCCTCGCCTTAGGGGTCGACTCACCCTGCCCCGATTAACGTTGGACAGGAACCCTTGGTCTTCCGGCGAGCGGGTTTTTCACCCGCTTTATCGTTACTTATGTCAGCATTCGCACTTCTGATACCTCCAGCACCCCTCACAGGACACCTTCAACGGCTTACAGAACGCTCCCCTACCCAACAACGCATCAGCGCCGCTGCCGCAGCTTCGGTGCATGGTTTAGCCCCGTTACATCTTCCGCGCAGGCCGACTCGACCAGTGAGCTATTACGCTTTCTTTCAATGATGGCTGCTTCTAAGCCAACATCCTGGCTGTCTGGGCCTTCCCACATCGTTTCCCACTTAACCATGACTTTGGGACCTTAGCTGGCGGTCTGGGTTGTTTCCCTCTTCACGACGGACGTTAGCACCCGCCGTGTGTCTCCCGTGATAACATGCTTCGGTATTCGCAGTTTGCATCGGGTTGGTAAGCCGGGATGGCCCCCTAGCCGAAACAGTGCTCTACCCCCGAAGATGAATTCACGAGGCGCTACCTAAATAGCTTTCGGGGAGAACCAGCTATCTCCCGGTTTGATTGGCCTTTCACCCCCAGCCACAGGTCATCCGCTAATTTTTCAACATTAGTCGGTTCGGTCCTCCAGGTGGTGTTACCCAACCTTCAACCTGCCCATGGCTAGATCACCGGGTTTCGGGTCTATACCTTGCAACTCTTCGCCCAGTTAAGACTCGGTTTCCCTACGGCTCCCCTATGCGGTTAACCTTGCTACAAAATATAAGTCGCTGACCCATTATACAAAAGGTACGCAGTCACACCTCAACGGTGCTCCCACTGCTTGTACGTACACGGTTTCAGGTTCTTTTTCACTCCCCTCGCCGGGGTTCTTTTCGCCTTTCCCTCACGGTACTGGTTCACTATCGGTCAGTCAGGAGTATTTAGCCTTGGAGGATGGTCCCCCCATATTCAGACAGGATGTCACGTGTCCCGCCCTACTCATCGAACTCACAGCCAGTGCATTTTTGTGTACGGGGCTATCACCCTTTACTGCGCGACTTTCCAGACGCTTCCACTAACACACCCGCTGATTCAGGTTCTGGGCTGGCCCCCGTTCGCTCGCCGCTACTGGGGGGATCTCGGTTGATTTCTTTTCCTCGGGGTACTTAGATGTTTCAGTTCCCCCGGTTCGCTTCGTCAAGCTATGTATTCACTTAACGATAGTGTGACGTATCACACTGGGTTTCCCCATTCGGGTATCGCCGGCTATAACGGTTCATATCACCTTACCGGTGCTTTTCGCAGATTAGCACGCCCTTCATCGCCTCTGACTGCCTAGGCATCCACCGTGTACGCTTAGTCACTTAACCTTACAACCCGAAGGTGTCTCACTTCGCATTGCAAACAGGTGAGTGTCACCATGACAGCTTGACCCTTACCCCAATACCTCTACGCAGGGATAAGCTTCAGCCGTCATTTTTCAATTTTCAGCTTGTTCCAGATTGTTAAAGAGCACTATCTCAAACCCGACTCGCAAGTCAGCTTTGAGATAGTCGGTGATAATGTCTTTCACTCATTATCACAATGGCGTCCCCAAGGGGATTCGAACCCCTGTTACAGCCGTGAAAGGGCAGTGTCCTAGGCCTCTAGACGATGGGGACACAGAAATTGCCTGGCAAATCGCTGATTGGCTATTTCCGTGTAAAGGCGCAACTCTGCTGGCAAAGTCAAGCAACCACGGTGTTAACCACTCAGTCGCCTCTAGCGCCTTTCAACGAAAGGGTTTTCTTGCTCATCGACATTCATCAGACAATCTGTGTGAGCACGCCACACAAATCAATATCTTTCGGTAAGGAGGTGATCCAACCGCAGGTTCCCCTACGGTTACCTTGTTACGACTTCACCCCAGTCATGAATCACAAAGTGGTAAGCGCCCTCCCGAAGGTTAAGCTACCTACTTCTTTTGCAACCCACTCCCATGGTGTGACGGGCGGTGTGTACAAGGCCCGGGAACGTATTCACCGCAGCATTCTGATCTACGATTACTAGCGATTCCGACTTCATGGAGTCGAGTTGCAGACTCCAATCCGGACTACGACGTACTTTGTGAGGTCCGCTTGCTCTCGCGAGGTCGCTTCTCTTTGTATACGCCATTGTAGCACGTGTGTAGCCCTACTCGTAAGGGCCATGATGACTTGACGTCATCCCCACCTTCCTCCGGTTTATCACCGGCAGTCTCCTTTGAGTTCCCGACTTTATCGCTGGCAACAAAGGATAAGGGTTGCGCTCGTTGCGGGACTTAACCCAACATTTCACAACACGAGCTGACGACAGCCATGCAGCACCTGTCTCAGAGCTCCCGAAGGCACCCCTCCATCTCTGGAAAGTTCTCTGGATGTCAAGAGTAGGTAAGGTTCTTCGCGTTGCATCGAATTAAACCACATGCTCCACCGCTTGTGCGGGCCCCCGTCAATTCATTTGAGTTTTAACCTTGCGGCCGTACTCCCCAGGCGGTCGATTTAACGCGTTAGCTACGGAAGCCACCCCTCAAGGGCGCAACCTCCAAATCGACATCGTTTACAGCGTGGACTACCAGGGTATCTAATCCTGTTTGCTCCCCACGCTTTCGCACCTGAGCGTCAGTCTTTGTCCAGGGGGCCGCCTTCGCCACCGGTATTCCTCCAGATCTCTACGCATTTCACCGCTACACCTGGAATTCTACCCCCCTCTACAAGACTCTAGCTTGCCAGTCTCAAATGCCGTTCCCACGTTGAGCGCGGGGATTTCACATCTGACTTAACAAACCGCCTGCGTGCGCTTTACGCCCAGTAATTCCGATTAACGCTTGCACCCTCCGTATTACCGCGGCTGCTGGCACGGAGTTAGCCGGTGCTTCTTCTGCGAGTAACGTCAATGCAATGTCTTATTAACACATTACCCTTCCTCCTCGCTGAAAGTGCTTTACAACCCGAAGGCCTTCTTCACACACGCGGCATGGCTGCATCAGGCTTGCGCCCATTGTGCAATATTCCCCACTGCTGCCTCCCGTAGGAGTCTGGACCGTGTCTCAGTTCCAGTGTGGCTGGTCATCCTCTCAGACCAGCTAGGGATCGTCGCCTAGGTGAGCCGTTACCCCACCTACCAGCTAATCCCACCTGGGCACATCTGATGGCGTGAGGCCCGAAGGTCCCCCACTTTGGTCTTGCGACGTTATGCGGTATTAGCTACCGTTTCCACTAGTTATCCCCCGCCATCAGGCAGTTTCCCAGACATTACTCACCCGTCCGCCGCTCGTCACCCAGAGAGCAAGCTCTCTTGTGCTACCGCTCGACTTGCATGTGTTAGGCCTGCCGCCAGCGTTCAATCTGAGCCATGATCAAACTCTTCAATTCAAAGCTTGATATGCTTCAACTTGTGAAGCGCTGCTCAAAGATTTACTGCATGAATGTTACTTCAGGTAGTCACTCTTCAAGACTTGATATTTTTTCGTCCCAACAGGGACGGGATATTGTCTTGTGGAGTGCCCACACAGATTGTCTGATAAATTGTTAAAGAGCGGTAAGTCAGCCGCAGCACGGCGGCAAACTTGAGGTGGCGTATACTACGCTTTCCCTCTGAAGAGTCAAGCCATTATTTTGACTTTTCCCTTGCTGATCCGGCGGCGTATCTGCCGAAATACCGGGCCAGTGGGGGCGCATTATAGGGTTCCAATTTTTTTGCACAACCCCTTTTTTGATCTTTCTTTTTTCTTGCACACTTTCTCATCCTTTTGGGTGGTTCTTGTGCGATAAATATCATTAATCCGTCGCCGTAAATAATTGTAATTTCATCATCAAAGTCTAGTATTGCCGATAAATATGATCCCGATGAGGCTATTACCATGTCCGATGCAGTACGTTCTTATCTCCATTACTCTCCTAAACTCGGTCAACGCGTCATGATCGATCCCTCCAGCGTAGTGATCGGCAATGTTGAATTGACCAACGATGTCAGTATTTGGCCTCTGGTCGCCATTCGTGGTGACGTTAATGCGATTAAGATTGGCGCACGCAGCAATATTCAGGATGGATGTGTGCTGCACGTGACCCATAGATCGAAACATAACCCCGAAGGTTACCCATTATTGATTGGCAATGACGTTACTGTTGGCCATAAGGCCATACTGCACGGCTGCACCATCGGCAATCGGGTATTGGTAGGTATGGGTTCGATCCTGCTAGACGGTGTAGTAGTAGAAGATGATGTGATGATTGGTGCTGGCAGCCTGGTGACACCAGGTCAACGGCTGGTCAGCGGTTATCTCTATATGGGTAGCCCAGCGCGCCAGGTTCGCCCGCTGACCGCCGCCGAGTTGGATGGATTACTCTACTCTGCCAACAACTATGTGCGCTGGAAAGACGAATACCTGCCGAAAGCTATCTGACTAGCACCTATTACCTGATCGGGAACAGGTGCTTCGCTTATGCCGCCAACTGACTACGCACACAGCGCAATACCGGTTCGATCTCAGGCATTACACCGTGCCACAGCAAGAACGCATGAGCAGCCTGCCCCACCAGCATCCCCAGACCATCGGCAAACTCCGTTGCCCCCTGTTGCTGCGCCCAAGCGAGGAACGGTGTCCTTCCCTGCTGATAGAACATGTCATAACACCGAGTTTGGCAGTTGACCACACCGACTGGCAACGCCGGTATCTTACCGCTGATGCCGGAAGCCGTGGCATTGATCACCAGATTGAATGGCCGGTGCTGATCAAGCTGATCCATCGGTTGCGCCGAGATCTCACCACGGTGTTGGAAGAGCTGAGCCAGTTCCTTCGCCCGGCTGAAAGTTCGGTTGGTGATCGTTAGTTCACAGCCAAAGGACAACAGCGGCAAGATCACACCACGCGCTGCACCACCTGCCCCCACCAGCAAAATGTGATCCTGCGGCCAGATCAGTTGTTGGCGTTCAAGATCGGTTAATAGGCCGATGCCATCCGTGTTATCTCCCAGCAAACCGCCTTCTGGTAACACCTTAAGCGTATTCACAGCACCAGCCAGCGAGGCGAACTCACTCAGCTCAGACGCGGCTTGAAAGGCACGCTCCTTAAAAGGTACCGTGACGTTCGCCCCCTGACCACCCGCACGGATAAACGCTTGCAGGCTGGCCTCAAAACTCTCTAGGGGTGCTAGCACGGTGCCATACGGGTGATCAATTCCTGTCTGTTCGGCGAACAACGCATGAATCAACGGTGATTTGCTGTGGCTGATAGGGTTGCCGAATACCGCAAATTTCTCCATGCACATTACCTCTGTCTAACCCTGGCGGATCTGTTCGCCGCTCAAAGCATCTCTGATTTCTGAAGGGTTGAGGTAACCACCAACTTTACCCACCAACACCGGGAACGCAGTACCGAACTGCTGTGTCACCTCATTTGTATTACGGCAGGGTTCTCGCTCGCTGAAGTTAGCGCTGGTCGATACCAATGGTTTGCCATACTGCCGACACAGTTGCTGCACCAGCGGATGGGCACTGACGCGCACCGCCAGCGAGTTGAAACGGCCAGTCAGAAAGCGCGGAGTTTCAGGCCGGGCAGGGATCGCCCAAGTTACCGGCCCCGGCCAACTGGCGAATATCGCAGCACGTTGCGGCTCACTCAACGCGCTGTCATTAATATACGGGATTAACTGCTGGTAGTCGGCGGCGATAAGGATCAATCCCTTCTCCCACGACCGCTGTTTCAAGGACAGCAACGTATTAACCGCCTGTTCGCTATCGGGGTCACATCCCAGACCGAATACAGCTTCGGTAGGATAGGCGATAACCTGCTGATTATGCAGCGCGTCAATAATAGACGCGAGGGTGGAAGTAGGTTCTGAGTTCATTATGTGGTTATTCGGTGGTTGCTACGGGTTTTCCACAAAGTTTATTAGCACAGCAGAGGATCAACCCTTTTGCCGTACGCTTCTCCATCAGTAATGGATAGTGGCAGTAGGCGCACTCGCCAGCAACTGGTTTAAAATTGAGAGCAAACTGACACCCCGGATAACGATCACAGGAATGGAACACTTTACCGTAACGCGACTTGCGCCGCAGCAGTTTTCCCTGTCTGCATTGCGGGCAAGTGATGCTGGTTTCGTCCGGCTTATCAATCAATTCGGTATGGTCACATTCTGGATAATTACAGCAGCCGATGAACATACCATAACGCCCCTGACGCAGCGCCAGCATCGCCTGGCACTTCGGGCATGACTGCCCTTCTAATACCTTGACGATATGACCATCGGCCTGTGCCTTAAGCGGCCGGATATGCTGGCATTCGGGATAATGAGAACAGCCCAAGAAGGGGCCATGGCGACCACAGCGGATCACCAATTTAGCCCCGCATTCCGGACAGGATTCATTTTGCCTGGTGGCAAAAATCGCTGTTTTGGTCATAACTTTTTCTATGCGTGTAACCGGTTTAGTGCAGATAGCCTTCTACTTCAAACAACAGTTCTTCCATTTGCTGATAGGCATTTTCATATCCGGGGATATTAAACAGTACCATCAGCACCACCCATTTTAGATCTTCGAGATCAAACTCCGTGTTGTCCAAGGCCATAACACGATCGATAACCATTTCACGGGTTTCAAGGTTTAATACCTGAATCTGTTCCAAAAATAGGAGGAAACCACGGCAACTGGCATCCAAACGCACGTTCTCCTTTTTGGTGTAAATCCGCATCGTTAGTGGGTCAGTATCGATAAAGTAAGATGCATTTTCTTCCACCTGAAAATCAGAAAATTTTATAACTAATTCAATGAATTGAAGAAATCATCTGGATGAAAGACCACCTGAGCGAGATCGTCGGTCAGTTGATCCTGATCGACGTGCAACTCTGATCCATTGTGGAGATAAGTTTCAAACAAGTACATAAGTACGTCGAACATGACTTGCCTTCCTTATTCGGACATAACCACCAGGTACCGCTGCAATCCAGCCTGCTAGCTCCAAATCCAATAACTTGATCACTACTTCTGTCACGGGTTGGCCGGCACGTTCAGCGACGACATCAACAGGCGTCACCTCATCCCCTACGTTAGCCAACACATCGGCAAATGGCAATTCAACTTCGGCCTCAGATACACAAATAGGTGTATTTTCGTTCATTGACAGCCAATGAAGACTACTTCCCAACTGTTCGGCGATGTCTTTCGGGCTAGTGACCAGATAAGCGCCTTGCTGGATGAGCCAATGCGTGCCTTCGCTCATCGGGTTCCCTAGCGCGCCAGGAAGAGCGAACACCTCACGCCCCTGCTCCAACGCATAGCGGGCGGTGATCAGGGTGCCACTGTGCAGCGAGGCTTCAATCACCAGCACGCCCAGGCTCAGGCCGCTGATAATACGGTTACGCCGTGGAAAATGTGCGGCCAACGGCAAATCGGTGACCAGATGGTCAGAAACTACCGCACCGCCCTGTTCAACAATCTGCTCAGCAAGCCGCCAATGCTGACGCGGATAGACGTTGGCCAACCCGCTGCCCAAGACTGCCACGGTGCAACCACTGGCCGCCAGTGCAGCGCGATGGCAGATACCATCAATGCCAATAGCCAAGCCGCTGGTAATGGTAAGGCCACAATACGTTAATTCACCAGCAAAGTAGCGCCCCCAATGCTCACCGTAGTGGCTAAATTGCCGACTGCCGACCATAGCAATTTGTGGCTGTTGCAGTACTTGCGGGTTGCCCTGCACTAACAACAACAACGGCGCATCATTAATATGCTTCAAGCGCTCTGGGTATCCGACCTCACCATAGAGCAGCATCTGGCAGCCCACCTGCTCCAACCAGCGCAGTGTGGAGGCCAAATAGCGGGCATCCGCCTGCTGAAATTGAGCTTGCTGCCGGTCATTCAGCCCTATCTCCCGCAACAACTTGCAAGGTTCAGTACCGGCCGCTATCAACTGCCGCATAATCTGGCTAGCTAATGACGTGTCCAGCCCCTTCACCCCACGCATCCGTAAGCTAATTTCTTCTGGCTGCATCACCCTTTCCCTCGCAGAAAGCGCTGGTATTACCCATTCGAGCAATTGATGTACAATGCTGTCAATCAGGCAGGGAAATGTCTAGAATGAAAGCTAAACCTCGTTTATCACTCGGATACAGATCTAAAGATATATGTCAGTCTTGCAGGTATTACATTTCCCAGACGATCGGCTGCGCAAAATTGCAGCACCGGTAAAAGAAGTCAATGCAGATATCCAGCGCATCGTGGATGACATGTTTGAAACCATGTACGCAGAGGAAGGCATTGGCTTGGCTGCAACTCAGGTGGATATCCACCAGCGCATTATCGTTATTGATATTTCCAATAACCGCGATCAGCGCCTGGTGCTGATCAACCCGGAACTGCTGGAAAAAAGCGGCGAAACAGGCATCGAAGAAGGCTGCCTTTCGTTACCCGAGCAACGCGCTCTGGTACCGCGCGCAGCCAACGTGAAGATCCGCGCGCTCGACTTCGACGGCAAACCTTTCGAGCTGGAAGCGGACGACCTGTTGGCGATCTGCATCCAACACGAGATGGATCACCTGGTGGGCAAGCTGTTCGTAGATTACCTGTCGCCACTCAAGCGCCAGCGCATCCGCCAGAAACTGGAAAAAATGGCCAAGCTTAACGCCCGTGCCTAACCGATCAGGAAATCAGCGTGTCTGACTCTTTACGGATTATTTTCGCCGGAACACCAGACTTCGCAACGCGTCACCTTGACGCGTTGTTATCATCTGAGCACCAGATCGTCGGCGTATTTACCCAGCCCGATCGTCCGGCTGGACGTGGCAATAAGCTAACACCGAGTTCAGTCAAGGTGCTGGCGGAACGGCATCAACTGCCGGTGTTTCAGCCGAAATCATTACGGCCTGAAGAGAATCAGCAACTGGTTGCCGATCTTAACGCCGATGTGATGGTTGTGGTGGCTTATGGACTGCTTTTGCCGAAAACAGTATTGGATATGCCCCATTTGGGCTGCATTAACGTGCACGGTTCACTGCTGCCACGCTGGCGTGGTGCGGCACCAATCCAGCGTTCTTTGTGGGCAGGCGACAACGAAACCGGGGTGACCATCATGCAGATGGATGTGGGGTTGGATACCGGCGACATGATACACAAGATCGTTTGTCCTATCGAAGCAACAGATACCAGCGCCAGCCTATATGACAAACTGGCCGAATTTGGCCCGCAGGGGCTGCTGACAACGTTACAACTGTTGGCAGATGGCACGGTTAAACGTGAAGTTCAGAATGAGGCGCAGGTGACCTACGCTGAGAAACTGAGCAAAGAAGAAGCGCGCCTGGACTGGAGCCTGTCCGCTGCGCAGTTAGAGCGTTGCATTCGCGCCTTTAACCCATGGCCGGTCAGTTACTTCACCGTGGATGGGCAGCCGGTGAAAGTTTGGCAAGCCAGTGTGCTGGTGGAAACCGCAGACGCAGAACCAGGCACCATTGTCCATGCCGACAAGCACGGCATTCAGGTGGCGACTGCCAACGGCATTCTTAACCTAACCCAGTTGCAGCCAGCAGGGAAAAAACCGATGTCAGCGCAGGATTTACTGAATTCACGCCGCGCATGGTTTACCCCTGGCAACCAGTTGTAGCCTCCTCCATAGCCCGGCCATTAATCGCCGGGCTGTTTCTTTTTTAATGCTGACCGTTATCATGAAAAACAATTACAACCTCCGAAGTCACGCTGCCAAAGCCATCGGCCAGGTACTGGATCAAGGTCAGTCGCTCAGCACTGTCCTGCCAGCAATGCAAAGTACCATCAATGACAAGGATCGTGCATTGTTACAGGAACTGTGCTTCGGTACCTTACGCATGCTGCCCCAACTTGAATGGTGCATTCAGCAGTTGATGGCCAAGCCAATGATCGGCAAACAACGCACACTGCACTATTTACTGATGGTTGGCCTCTACCAACTGCTGTATACTCGCATCCCACCGCACGCGGTGCTAGCTGAAACGGTGAACGGTGCAGTAGCGCTGAAACGTCCGCAACTTAAAGGACTGATTAACGGCATATTACGCCAGTTTCAGCGTCAACAAGACGCGTTGATGCAGCACGCTGCCGATAACAACTGCCGCTACTTACACCCAAGCTGGCTGTTAAAACGCATCCAGCAGGCCTACCCGGCGCAGTGGGAGCAGATTGTCGATGCCAATAACCAGAAACCGCCAATGTGGCTGCGCGTCAACCGTCTGCATCACACCCGCGAAGCATACCTGCAACTGATGACCCAGGCCGGCATAGCAGCCGAACCTCACGCTGAATATACTGACGCACTACGCCTTCTAACACCGTGCGCTGTGAGCGCTCTGCCTGGCTTTGCCGATGGCTGGGTTACTGTACAGGATGCTTCGGCGCAGGGCTGTATTGCTCTGCTCGATCCACAAAACGGTGAACAAATCCTCGACCTGTGCGCGGCTCCTGGTGGCAAAACCACCCATATTCTGGAATCCGCGCCCAAGGCACAGGTGATGGCCATTGACATCGATGAGCACCGACTCACTCGTGTCAAAGAGAACCTCCAGCGCCTGCACTTGCATGCCGAGGTAAAACTGGGCGATGGCTGCACACCGCAACAGTGGTGCGGCAACAAACAGTTCGATCGCATTTTACTGGATGCTCCTTGCTCGGCCAGCGGCGTTATTCGCCGGCATCCCGACATCAAATGGCTACGTCGTGACCGTGATATCGCCGAGTTAGCTGGCCTACAGGCGAAAATGCTGGCAGCGATATGGCCACATTTGAAATCCGGCGGTGTGATGGTCTACGCCACTTGCTCGATCCTGCCGGAAGAAAACAGCGAACAAATCGCCGCCTTCCTGCAACACCATTACGACGCCAGGTTGGTCGAGACCGGTAGCCCAGAGCAGCCGGGCCGACAG
Organism: Serratia symbiotica; assembly: GCF_000821185.2. Lineage (NCBI taxonomy): Bacteria > Pseudomonadati > Pseudomonadota > Gammaproteobacteria > Enterobacterales > Yersiniaceae > Serratia > Serratia symbiotica. The sequence continues at coordinate 2,921,280 of NZ_CP050855.1, forward strand.
AACCTTCCACATCCCAAGGATGGTGATGGCTTCTTTTACGCTAAGCTGATTAAAATATAATTCTTCAGGGCATGCCCCAGCCCCCTAAATCTTTCAGTGTGAAGCAGGGAACCAAATGAAAATAATTATTCTTGGTGCAGGCCAGGTTGGCGGTACGCTGGCGGAAAACCTGGTAGGCGAAAATAACGATATCACCGTCGTCGATACTAATTCTGGTCGCCTACGGCAATTACAGGATAAATTTGACCTGCGAGTGGTGCAGGGGCACGGTTCTCATCCGCGTGTACTACGCGAAGCCGGTGCCGAAGACGCAGATATGCTGGTCGCCGTCACCAACTCTGACGAAACTAATATGGTCGCCTGCCAGATCGCCTATTCGCTGTTTAATACCCCCAATCGTATTGCCCGTATACGTGCGCCAGACTACATCCGCGAGTCAGAGAAGCTATTCCAACCGGCAGCGGTGCCAATTGACCACCTGATTTCACCGGAACAACTAGTTATCGATTACATTTACAAGCTGATCGAATACCCCGGCGCACTACAAGTGGTGAACTTTGCCGAAGGCAAGATCAGCATCGTGGCGGTAAAAGCCTACTATGGTGGGCCGCTGGTAGGTAATGCGTTATCCTCAATGCGCGAGCATATGCCGCACATCGACACCCGTGTCGCCGCCATTTTCCGGCAGGATAGACCCATTCGCCCACAAGGTTCAACCATTATTGAAGCTGGGGATGAGGTATTCTTTGTCGCCGCTTCACAGCATATCCGTGCCGTAATGAGCGAACTGCAACGGTTGGAGAAACCCTATAAACGCATCATGATCGTCGGTGGTGGCAATGTTGGCGCTGGGCTGGCTCAGAGGCTGGAGAAGTCTTACAACGTGAAGCTGATTGAGCGTAATCGGCAACGTGCCACCGAACTGGCCGAGCAGCTTCATGATACTATCGTGTTTTATGGTGACGCCTCTGATCAGGAACTACTGGCAGAAGAACACGTCGATCAAGTGGACGTATTTATCGCTATCACCAACGACGATGAAGCCAACATTATGTCTGCCATGCTGGCAAAGCGGATGGGTGCCAAGAAAGTAATTGTGTTGATCCAGCGCCGTGCCTATGTCGATCTAGTACAGGGAAGCGTGATTGATATCGCTATTTCGCCACAGCAGGCAACGATTTCAGCATTGTTGGGCCACGTACGCAAAGCAGATATTGTCAGTGTTTCTTCATTACGCCGCGGTGTAGCCGAAGCAATTGAAGCCATCGCCCACGGTGATGAAAGTACCTCGAAAGTGGTTGGGCGGATCGTGGCAGAGATCAAACTGCCACCAGGCACTACCATCGGTGCCATTGTGCGCGGTGATGACGTTATTATCGCTAACCGCAACAGCAAAATTGAGCAGGGCGATCACGTTATTATGTTTATTACCGACAAGAAATTCGTCCCTGATGTAGAGCGGCTATTTCAGCCAAGTCCATTCTTCCTGTAGAACAAATCTATTAACAGATATTCTTCTCTGCCGAGGAAAGAGATAAAACTTTTTCCTCCATTTATGGCAAAGGGGAAGTACTTTGTTAAACTTGAGTTATTAATTTCTGCAAGGGGTGCGATCTATGAGTTTGTTGAAAGAGTTCCGTGAATTTGCCATACGTGGCAATGTGGTTGATCTAGCCGTGGGGGTTATTATTGGTGCGGCGTTTGGCAAGATCGTTTCATCTTTGGTTGCGGATATCATCATGCCACCACTGGGCTTACTGATCGGTGGTGTTGATTTCAAACAATTCCATTTGGTATTACGCGAAGCTCAAGGCACTGTTCCTGCTGTAGTGATAAACTACGGTTCATTTATTCAGACCATTTTCGATTTCGTTATTGTTGCTTTCGCTATTTTCCTAGCGATTAAATTAATGAACAAAGCGCGTCGTAAACAGGAAGAAAAGCCTGTTACCCCACCAGCACCAACCGCAGAAGAAAAACTGCTGACTGAAATTCGTGATTTGCTGAGCCAACAACAACCAAAACTGTAGAATACAGACTAGACCCATTCAAATAAAAGCGGTCGTGACGCCGATGTAGTGTTGGTGTACTCTTTCGGCTTTTGAATGCACCTATGACAAAGATTGATGTGGTTTATCCTCATTGTTCTGAAACGAAGAGGGTAATTCGGAACAGCCATTCCCGCTCAGGAGCACAGCTTTATCGCTGTAAACACTGCCTGAAAACCTTCCAGCTCAGCTATCGCTACAACAGCGCTAAACCCGCAACCCATCAGACCATTGTTGATATGGCGATGAAAGGTTAGTGTACTGTTGATATTGTCGTCCATGTAAAAATTAAAGGTTCCTCAGTGGCCTTTTTCGCACTTTTCATCCCTGGCACCCTGTTCCAGCGCTTCAAGGATAGAACAATAGTTACTGGAGTGGGCGGCACCGCAACAGGCATCGCTCAACCGCTTCAAGGACCCGTGCATCCGGGTTAACTCAGCCAACTTGTTTTCAACATCATTCAAGCGAGCATCAACGATAGACTTCGACTCCTTGCAGGTATGATGCTCTGGGTCGATGCGGATCGACAACAGTTCGGCGATCATCTCTAGCGTAAAACCTAATTGTTTGGCATAGCGGATAAAACGTAGGCGTTGCAGATCCTGATCGCTATACAGCCGATAGCCTCCTGCTGTACGGACATTATGATCCATCATGCCTTGCTTCTCATAGTAGCGTATCGTATCTGGAGTTACGTCAGCGAGCTTCGCCAATTGACCGATTTTGAACATCACTTTTCCTCCCAGCTAAATTTACCCTGCAACACACTTAGATATCATGTCGACTTAGTTAAAGGGATAGGGAGCTTAAGATCAATGGGAATTTGGGCGTAAAAAAACCGGGCAAGCCCGGTTTTTTTACGTGTCTACAGATTACTCTGCAGTTGCCACTTCTGCTTGAGACTCAGCACGATCAACCAGCTCGATGTATGCCATCGGTGCGTTGTCGCCCGCACGGAAGCCACACTTCAGAATACGAGTGTAACCCCCAGCACGGCTCGCAAAACGCGGGCCTAGCTCATTAAACAGTTTTGCCACGATCTCGTTATCACGAGTGCGGGCGAATGCCAGACGACGATTAGCTACGCTGTCGGTCTTGGCAAGAGTAATCAGCGGCTCAACAACGCGACGCAGCTCTTTCGCTTTTGGCAGGGTCGTCTTAATGATTTCATGACGAACCAAAGAGCCGGCCATGTTACGGAACATAGCCTGTCGATGGCTGCTGTTACGGTTCAATTGACGACCACTCTTACGATGGCGCATGACCTTATCCTTCTCAGTAAAACCTTAACCTGTGATCCGGTTACTCGTCAGCAATGCTTGCCGGCGGCCAGTTTTCCAGGCGCATGCCCAGAGACAGACCCCGTGAGGCCAGCACGTCTTTAATCTCAGTAAGAGATTTTTTACCCAGGTTCGGCGTTTTCAGCAACTCAACCTCGGTACGCTGTACCAGATCACCGATGTAGTGGATAGCTTCTGCCTTGAGGCAGTTAGCAGAGCGGACAGTCAATTCCAGATCGTCAACAGGGCGCAGCAGGATTGGATCGAACTCTGGTTTCTCTTCTTTTACTTCCGGTTGACGTACATCACGCAGATCAACGAAAGCTTCAAGTTGTTCAGCCAGAATGGTAGCCGCACGGCGGATCGCTTCTTCAGGATCGATCGCGCCATTGGTTTCCATCTCGATTATCAGCTTGTCCAAGTCAGTACGCTGTTCTACACGCGCTGCTTCAACATTGTAGGCAATACGCTCTACAGGGCTAAAGCAGGCATCAACCAACAGACGACCAATCGGGCGCTCATCTTCTTCCGAATGAATTCGGGCAGAAGCCGGCACATAACCACGGCCACGCTGAACTTTGATACGCATACTGATAGCAGCGTTTTCATCGGTCAAATGGCAGATTACATGCTGCGGCTTGACGATTTCGACATCACCATCATGGATGATATCGGCAGCGGTCACAGGGCCAATGCCAGATTTATTCAGGGTAAGAATAACTTCGTCTTTTCCTTGAACTCTCACCGCCAGCCCTTTCAGGTTGAGCAGGATCTCCAGGATATCTTCCTGTACGCCTTCTTTGGTGCTGTACTCATGCAGTACACCATCAATCTCAACCTCGGTCACCGCGCAACCCGGCATAGATGAAAGCAGAATACGGCGCAGTGCGTTGCCAAGAGTATGGCCAAAGCCACGCTCTAAAGGCTCAAGGGTCACCTTGGCGTGCGTCGAACTAATTTGCTCGATATCTACCAGGCGCGGTTTTAGAAACTCTGTCACAGAACCCTGCATTGTGTCCTCTCTTTGAAACTCAAGCTTTACTTGGAGTAAAGCTCGACGATCAGGTGTTCGTTAATGTCCGCAGACAGATCAGTACGTTCAGGAATACGTTTGAACACACCTTCCATCTTGAGCGCATCAACTTCCAGCCAAGTCGGCTTTTCGCGCTGCTCAGCCAGCTCCAAAGAAGCTTTAACACGAGATTGCTTTTTAGCCTTCTCGCGGATGCTGACTACGTCATTCGGAGATACCTGATAAGAAGCGATGTTAACAACACGACCGTTTACCATAATTGCTTTGTGGCTAACCAACTGACGTGACTCTGCACGCGTAGCGCCGAAGCCCATACGGTAGACAACGTTGTCCAGACGACCTTCCAGCAACTGCAACAAGTTTGCACCAGTGTTGCCCTTCAGGCGTGCTGCTTCTTTATAATAGTTACGGAACTGACGCTCCAGAACACCGTACATACGACGAACTTTCTGCTTCTCACGTAACTGTACACCATAGTCAGACAGACGCGGCTTACGCGCACCATGTTGACCAGGAGGTTGATCAATTTTGCACTTTGAATCGATCGCACGAACGCCAGACTTCAGGAACAGGTCTGTACCCTCGCGGCGGCTAAGCTTGAGCTTAGGACCCAAATATCTTGCCATTTTCTTTCTCCAACAATCCGAAAAACAGCGGCGTTATACGCGGCGCTTCTTCGGCGGACGACAACCGTTATGAGGGATCGGAGTCACATCGGTGATATTAGTGATGCGAAAACCTGCCGCATTCAGAGCGCGGATAGTAGACTCACGACCAGGACCAGGTCCTTTAACCATAACTTCCAGGTTCTTGATACCGTATTCTTTTACTGCGTCAGCACAACGTTCTGCGGCAACCTGTGCTGCGAACGGAGTAGACTTACGAGAACCACGGAAACCGGAACCACCGGCAGTTGCCCAACCCAAAGCATTACCCTGACGATCGGTAATAGTTACAATAGTGTTGTTGAAAGAAGCATGGACATGAGCCACGCCATCAGAGACTTGCTTTCTTACACGCTTACGTGTACGAACAGGTGCCTTTGCCATTATTCAATCACCCCGATTACTTCTTGATCGGTTTACGCGGACCCTTACGGGTACGTGCGTTGGTCTTAGTACGCTGACCGCGAACTGGCAGACCACGACGATGACGCAAACCACGATATGTACCAAGATCCATCAGACGCTTGATGCTCAGGGTAACTTCACGACGCAAATCACCTTCAACAGTGAATTTGGCAACTGCTTCACGCAGTTGTTCAATTTGCTCTTCAGACAGCTCACTGATCTTAACATTTTCAGCAATACCCGTAGAGGCACAGATAGACTGTGAACGGGTTTTACCGATTCCGAAGATCGACGTTAATGCGATTACGGTATGTTTATGATCAGGAATGTTAATGCCTGCTATACGGGCCACTATGCACTCCTACTATTTATACAGCAACACCATTCTGAAAAGCCCGTTTTCAGGATACTCAAATAGCATTGCAGCAACATACAAAAGATTGGCTGGCTAATCTAGCCAGCTCAACCCAACTTTGCAAGAAAAATATGCGAGATAATCAGCCTTGACGCTGCTTATGCTTCGGCTCAGCGCTGCAAATCACACGAACAACACCGTTACGCTTAACGATTTTGCAGCTACGACATAATTTCTTGACGGAAGCACGAACTTTCATTTTTACTCTCCGTAACTTCTCAAACCAATCTGACTAGCGGTTATAACCTTTCAGATTTGCTTTCTTCAATGCAGACTCGTACTGACTTGACATCATCAGAGTTTGCACTTGAGCCATAAAGTCCATGATGACGACAACCACAATCAGTAGCGAGGTACCACCAAAGTAGAATGGTACTTTCATTGCATCACGCATGAACTCCGGGATCAGGCAGATAAAGGTAATATATATCGCGCCCACAAATGTTAAACGCGTCATCACTTTATCGATGTACTTCGCCGTTTGCTCTCCCGGACGAATTCCTGGTACGAAGGCACCGGACTTCTTCAGGTTATCTGCTGTCTCGCGCGGGTTGAAAACCAACGCCGTGTAAAAGAAACAGAAGAAGATGATTGCAGACGCATAGAGTAACACATAAAGCGGTTGCCCTGGCTGCAAATACAACGAGACCGTTGTCAGCCAGTTCCAACCGGTACCGCCCCCAAACCAAGACGCAATCGTGGCCGGGAACAGAATAATGCTGGAAGCGAAAATTGCTGGGATTACGCCCGCCATGTTCACTTTCAACGGTAAGTGTGTGCTCTGTGCAGCATAAACACGACGACCTTGTTGACGTTTCGCATAGTTAACGACGATACGGCGTTGACCACGCTCGATGAAAACAACGAAGAAAGTTACTGCAAACACCAATACTGCAACCAACAGCAACAAGAGGAAGTGCAGGTCACCTTGCCTGGCTTGCTCAATAGTATGGGCCACTGCTGGCGGAAGTCCCGCTACAATACCCGCGAAAATGATGATCGAGATACCGTTACCGATACCACGCTCAGTAATCTGCTCACCCAGCCACATCAGGAACATCGTCCCGGTTACCAGGCTCACAACCGCAGTAAAGTAGAATGCAAAGCCTGGATTCATTACCAAGCCCTGCATGCCAGGCATATTAGGCAGACCGGTAGCAATACCGATCGACTGGAATATGGCCAACACCAGCGTACCGTAACGGGTGTACTGGCTAATCTTGCGACGACCAGCTTCCCCTTCTTTCTTGATTTCCGCCAACGCTGGGTGAACCACCGTTAGCAGTTGGATAATGATCGACGCCGAAATATACGGCATGATACCCAATGCAAAGATAGAAGCACGGCTGAGGGCACCACCAGAGAACATGTTGAACATTTCAATGATAGTGCCTCTCTGCTGCTCAAGCAATTTGGCAAGCACAGTGGCATCAATACCAGGAATCGGAATAAAAGAGCCGATACGGAAGACAATCAGCGCGCCAATGACAAACAAAAGTCTGCGCTTCAGCTCACCTAGCCCGCCTTTAGCACTTTGAAAATCTAATCCTGGTTGCTTAGCCATCAGCTCACTTATTCCTCAATTTTACCGCCAGCAGCCTCGATAGCAGCACGAGCGCCTTTGGTGACACGCAGACCACGCAGGGTAACCGGACGAGCCACTTCACCAGAAAGTATAACTTTCACGAACTCGATTTGGATACCAACAACGTTAGCGGCTTTCAACGTATTCAGGTCGATAACATCGCCTTCAACTAGAGCCAGTTCAGACAGACGAACTTCTGCCGTGATCATCGCTTTGCGTGAAGTGAAGCCGAATTTCGGCAAACGACGGTACAAAGGTATCTGACCACCTTCAAAACCACGACGTACGCCACCACCAGAACGAGACTTCTGACCTTTGTGACCACGGCCGCCGGTTTTACCCAGGCCAGAACCAATACCACGACCTACACGTTTCGGCGCATGCTTGGCACCTTCAGCCGGAGACAGAGTATTTAAACGCATCTGTTACTCCTCAACTTTAACCATGTAGGAAACCAGGTTGATCATACCGCGTAAAGCAGGCGTATCCTCGCGCTCTACGGTGTGACCAATACGACGCAGACCCAGACCGAGCAGTGTAGCTTTATGCTTCGGTAAACGGCCAATGGAGCTGCGAACTTGTGTTACTTTGATAGTCTTAGCCATGGTCATTACCCCAGAATGTCTGCAACGGATTTACCACGCTTGGCAGCGACCATCTCAGGAGACTTCATATTTGCCAAAGCATCAATAGTTGCACGAACCACGTTGATCGGGTTGGTGGAACCATAAGCTTTAGCCAATACGTTGTGCACCCCAGCGACTTCAAGGACGGCGCGCATTGCACCACCGGCGATAATACCGGTACCTTCGGAAGCCGGCTGCATGAAGACACGGGAACCCGTATGAGCGCCTTTAACAGGATGCTGTAGGGTACCGCTATTCAGCGCGACATTCATCATGTTGCGACGGGCTTTTTCCATCGCTTTCTGGATCGCTGCCGGAACTTCGCGTGCTTTGCCGTAGCCAAAACCAACGCGACCGTTACCATCACCAACGACAGTCAGTGCGGTAAAGCTGAAAATGCGGCCACCTTTTACGGTTTTAGATACGCGATTTACCGCGATCAGCTTTTCCTGCAGTTCGCCAGCTTGTTTTTCGATGTGAGCCATCTTAAACCTCTTCCTTAGAACTGAAGGCCAGCTTCACGGGCAGCATCTGCCAGTGCCTGGACTCGACCATGATATTGGAAACCGGAACGGTCAAAAGAGACTTTCGCAATCCCTTTTTCCAACGCGCGCTCAGCCAGAGCTTTACCTACGGCTGCTGCTGCGTCTTTGTTACCGGAATACTTCAATTGCTCAGTGATAGCCTTTTCTAAAGTAGAAGCGGCCACCAGAACTTCAGAACCGTTCGGAGCAATTACCTGTGCATACATATGGCGAGGGGTACGGTGTACCACCAAGCGAGTTGCACCGAGTTCTTTGAGCTTACGTCGTGCGCGGGTCGCACGACGGATACGAGCAGATTTCTTATCCATAGTGTTACCTTACTTCTTCTTAGCCTCTTTGGTACGCACGACTTCGTCGGCGTAACGGACACCCTTGCCTTTATAAGGCTCAGGACGGCGGTAGGCACGCAGATCTGCAGCAGCCTGGCCAATAACCTGCTTATCAACGCCTTTCAGCACGATTTCAGTTTGGCTTGGGCATTCAGCAGTGATACCTGCTGGCAACTGATGTTCGATTGGGTGAGAGAAGCCCAGAGCTAAATTCACCACGTTGCCTTTTACAGCAGCACGATAACCAACACCTACCAGTTGAAGCTTCTTGGTGAAGCCATCGGTAACACCAACTACCATTGCGTTCAGCAGCGCACGCGTAGTACCCGCTTGGGCCCAAGCGTTAGCAAAACCTTCGCGCGGAGCAAAATTCAGCGCATTAGCTTCTTGCTTTACGATAACGGCGTCGTGGACAGTACGAGTCAGCTCGCCGTTCTTACCCTTAATCGAAATAACCTGACCGTTGAGTTTTACCTCTACGCCGGCAGGAATGACGACGGGTGCTTTTGCAACACGAGACATTCTTTCCTCCCGAATTAAGCTACGTAGCAGATAATCTCGCCACCAAGACCAGCTTGGCGAGCTGCACGATCAGTCATAACACCTTTAGAGGTAGAAACAACAGCGATACCCAAGCCAGCCATAACTTTTGGCAGCTCATCTTTTTTCTTATAGATGCGCAAACCTGGACGACTGATACGCTGAATGCTTTCTACCACTGCGTTGCCCTGGAAATACTTCAGTACCAGTTCCAGAACAGGCTTGGTGCCGCCTTCGATTTTGAAATCTTCAATAAAACCTTCTTCCTTCAGCACGTTGGCAATTGCCACTTTCAGCTTAGAGGAAGGCATGGTGACCGCAACTTTGTTCGCGGCTTGACCGTTACGGATACGGGTCAGCATATCCGCGATCGGATCTTGCATGCTCATCTGTCTTTACTCCCGTGATTCAATTGGTAATTACCAGCTAGCCTTCTTCAAGCCTGGTACTTCACCGCGCATGGCGGCTTCACGCAGCTTGATACGGCTCAACCCGAATTTGCCCACATAACCATGTGGACGACCAGTTTGGCGGCAGCGATTGCGCTGACGAGATGGGCTGGAATCACGCGGCAGAGTTTGCAGCTTGAGGACTGCATTCCAACGATCTTCGTCGGATGCGTTCACATCAGAGATAATAGCTTTCAGTTCAGCGCGTTTTGCAAAGAACTTGTCAGCTAATTTCACGCGCTTGACTTCGCGTGCTTTCATTGATTGCTTAGCCATAAGTCAACCCTGCCTTACTTGCGGAACGGGAAGTTAAAAGCAGCCAACAGCGCGCGGCCTTCATCATCAGATTTCGCAGTAGTAGTTATGGTAATATCCAAACCACGCACGCGATCGACTTTGTCATAGTCGATTTCTGGGAAGATGATTTGCTCACGCACACCCATGCTGTAGTTACCACGACCATCGAATGACTTGGCAGACAGGCCACGGAAGTCACGGATACGTGGAACAGCAATGGAAATCAGACGCTCGAAGAACTCCCACATGCGTTCGCCACGCAGAGTTACTTTACAGCCGATCGGATAGCCCTGGCGGATTTTGAAGCCTGCAACAGATTTGCGGGCTTTGGTGATCAGCGGCTTTTGACCGGAGATTGCTGTCAGATCCGCTGCTGCGTTATCCAGCAGTTTTTTGTCAGCGATCGCTTCACCAACACCCATATTCAGGGTGATCTTCTCGACCCGAGGGACTTGCATGACAGAGTTGTAATCAAACTGAGACATCAGTTGTTTGATTACCTCGTCTTTGTAGTAATCATGCAGTTTCGCCATCGTATTACTCCAAATTACTTGATAGTTTCGCTGTTAGACTTGAAGAAACGGACTTTTTTGCCGTCTTCGAATCTAAAACCTACACGGTCAGCCTTACCGGTAGCCGCGTTGAAGAGGGCAATGTTGGAAACCTGAATTGCAGCTTCTTTTTCAACAATACCGCCTGGTTGATTCAGAGCCGGAACCGGCTTCTGGTGTTTCTTAACCAGATTGATACCTTCAACGATGACCTTGCCAGAAGACAGGACATTTTTTACTTTACCGCGTTTACCTTTGTCTTTCCCGGTAATAACGATAACTTCATCTTCACGACGGATTTTCGCTGCCATGGTTCGCTCCTTAGAGTACTTCTGGTGCCAGAGAGATAATTTTCATGAACCTTTCATTACGCAGTTCACGAGTTACCGGCCCAAAAATACGCGTACCGATAGGCTGCTCGCTATTATTATTTAAAATAACGCATGCATTACCATCGAAGCGAATGACAGAACCGTCCGGGCGACGTACACCCTTCTTGGTGCGCACCACTACCGCCTTCAGCACATCGCCTTTCTTCACCTTACCGCGAGGAATTGCTTCCTTGATGGTAATTTTGATGATGTCGCCGACGCCTGCGTAGCGACGGTGCGAGCCACCTAGAACCTTGATACACATTACGCGACGTGCACCGGAGTTGTCGGCGACGTTCAGCATAGTCTGTTCTTGGATCATTTTAGTGCTCCGCTAATGTCAACTACTACTTTAAGGACCCAAGAAATATCAGGTCGTTGAAAAGCCCCATAACTGAGGGCGCAGTATTGTAACACCGCTTCCAGAGTATGGGTAGAAAAAATAAACGGCCCACCTTCTGAGCCGTTTATTAAATGAGAACCAGCTGCTCTATTACAGAATCGCTTTATCTACAACGCGAACCAACGTCCAGGACTTAGTCTTGGACAATGGGCGGCATTCGCGGATTTCCACCACGTCGCCGATACCGCATTCGTTGTTCTCGTCATGTACGTGCAGTTTGGTTGTACGCTTGATGAATTTCCCATAGATTGGGTGTTTCACCGTGCGCTCAATAGCAACAACAATGGATTTCTCCATTTTGTCACTCACAACACACCCCTGCAGAGTACGGATAACATCGGTCATTTACACACCCGCCTTTTCGGTCAGTAAAGTCTTAACGCGTGCGACGTTACGACGCACTTGTTTCAACAGGTGAGTTTGTTGCAGTTGGCCACTGGCCACCTGCATGCGCAAGTTGAATTGCTCACGCAACAGGTTGAGCAGCTCAGTATTCAGCTCTTCAACGCCCTTTTCACGCAGCTCTTGTGCTTTCATTACATCACCGTCTTGGTTACAAAGGTGGTTCTGAGCGGCAGTTTCGATGTTGCCAGTGCGAATGCCTCGCGGGCAGCCTCTTCTGGCACGCCATCTATTTCATACAGAACCTTACCAGGCTGGATCTTGGAAACCCAATACTCCACGTTACCCTTACCGTTACCCATACGCACTTCCAACGGCTTCTCGGTGACCGGGGTGTCTGGGTATACACGGATCCAGACTTGACCTTGACGCTTAATTGCACGAGTAATTGTACGCCGAGCTGCTTCGATTTGACGCGCAGTCATCTGACCACGGTCAACAGCTTTTATGCCGAAAGTGCCGAAGTGAACATCTGTACCGTTCGCCAGACCGCGGTTGCGGCCTTTGTGCCTTTTACGGAATTTTGTACGCTTTGGTTGTAACATCAGCGAATCTCCTTACTTACGGCCTTTACGCTGCTGCTTTTTAGGTTGAGCAGCCGGTTCCGGTTGTTCAACTGCAGCCATACCACCAAGGATCTCACCTTTGAAGATCCATACCTTAACACCGATTACACCATAAGTGGTGTGCGCTTCAGATGTATTGTAATCGATATCCGCACGCAGAGTATGCAATGGAACACGACCTTCACGGTACCATTCGGTACGCGCGATTTCAGCACCGCCAAGACGGCCGCTTACTTCAACTTTGATACCTTTAGCGCCAAGACGCATTGCGTTCTGTACAGCACGCTTCATAGCACGACGGAACATGACACGGCGTTCCAACTGAGAAGTGATGCTGTCAGCAACCAATTTAGCGTCGAGTTCCGGTTTACGGACTTCAGCGATATTAATCTGTGCAGGAACACCAGCGATATCCGCTACGACCTTACGCAGTTTTTCAACATCTTCACCTTTCTTACCGATAACGATACCTGGACGAGCAGTGTGAATAGTCACACGGATGCTCTTAGCAGGACGCTCGATAACAATGCGTGAAACGGAAGCCTTCGCCAGTTCCTTAGCCAGGAATTGACGGACTTTAAAATCGCTGTCCAAGTTATCAGCGAATTCTTTGGTATTCGCATACCAAGTAGAGTTCCAAGGTTTGACAATACCCAGGCGAATACCATTAGGATGTACTTTCTGACCCATTGCTAGTCTCCAGAGTCTCAGCGATCGGACACAACCACAGTAATGTGGCTGGTGCGCTTCAGGATGCGATCTGCACGACCTTTTGCACGCGGCATAATGCGCTTCATGCTTGGGCCTTCGTCGACGAAGATTTTCGTGACTTTCAGATCATCAATGTCAGCGCCATCGTTGTGTTCTGCGTTAGCAATGGCAGACTCCAGCACTTTCTTAACCAAACCAGCAGCTTTCTTGTTGGTATAGGTCAGAGTTTCCAGAGCTTGCGACACTTTCTTACCGCGGATCAGGTCTGCAACAAGGCGAACCTTCTGAGCAGAAGAACGAGCGTGGCGATGTTTAGCGATAGTTTCCATCTCTTCCTCCTACCTTAGCGCTTTTTAGCTTTTTTATCAGCCGCATGGCCGCGATAAGTACGAGTCGGCGCAAATTCGCCCAGTTTGTGACCGACCATTTCATCGGAAACGAACACTGGTACGTGCTGACGACCATTATGGACAGCGATGGTCAAACCGATCATGTTAGGAAAGATCGTTGAACGACGGGACCAAGTGCGCAAAGGCTTCTTGTCACCGCTTTCCACCGCTTTCTCTACCTTCTTCAGCAAGTGCAGGTCAATAAAAGGACCTTTCTTGAGAGAACGTGGCATGGCTTATCCTCTAATTATTTTTTACTGCGGCGACGTACGATGAACTTATCAGTACGCTTGTTGCTACGGGTCTTCTTACCTTTGGTCTGAACGCCCCATGGAGTTACCGGGTGCTTACCAAAGTTACGACCTTCACCACCACCGTGCGGGTGATCGACTGGGTTCATCGCCGTACCGCGAACGGTAGGACGAACACCACGCCAACGTGCTGCACCTGCTTTACCCAAAACACGAAGCATATGTTCAGCGTTACCAACTTCACCTAAGGTGGCGCGGCAATCAACTGGAATTTTACGCATTTCGCCAGAGCGCAGACGCAGAGTTACATAGGAACCGTCTCGAGCAATGATCTGAACGTAGGCCCCAGCAGAACGCGCCAACTGGCCGCCTTTACCTGGTTTCATTTCTACGTTGTGAACCGTTGAACCCACTGGGATGTTGCGCATTGGCAGGGTGTTACCCGCTTTGATTGCAGCATCAACGCCAGATTGAATCTGGTCACCAGCTTTCAGACCTTTCGGTGCCAGGATGTAACGGCGTTCGCCGTCTTTGTACAGAACCAGTGCGATGTTCGCAGAACGGTTCGGATCGTATTCCAGGCGCTCAACCACAGCAGGGATACCGTCTTTGTTGCGCTTAAAGTCAACCAAACGGTAATGTTGCTTGTGACCACCACCGATATGACGGGTAGTGATGCGGCCGTTGTTGTTACGGCCACCGCTTTTGCTCAGTTTCTCAAGCAGCGGAGCATAGGGTTTACCCTTGTGCAGCTCAGGGTTAACCACTTTAACAACATGACGACGACCCGGAGATGTAGGTTTACATTTAACAATTGCCATTGTTCTTACTCCTCCGACTTACTCTGCGCCGCTGATGAAGTCCAGATTCTGGCCTTCTTTCAGGGTGACGTAAGCTTTTTTCCAGTCGCTACGACGACCAACACGCTGACCGTGACGCTTCGCTTTCCCTTTAACTACCAGGGTGTTTACGTCTTCGACCTCGACTTCAAACAGTTTCTGCACTGCGGCTTTGATTTCTGCTTTGGTCGCGTCTAGGGCAACTTTGAGAACGATGGTGTTACTTTTTTCCATCGCAGCGGATGCTTTTTCAGATACGTGCGGTGCACGCAGCACTTTCAGCAAACGTTCTTCACGGATCATGCCAGCATCTCCTCAACTTGCTTCACAGCATCAGCAGTCATAACCACTTTGTCGAAGGCGATCAGGCTAACTGGATCGATACCTGCTACATCACGCACGTCAACCTTGTACAGGTTGCGAGCAGCCAGGAACAGATTCTCATCCAGTTCACCGGTCACGATCAGCACATCTTCCAACGCCATTTCTTTCAGTTTCTGTGCCAGCAGCTTAGTTTTAGGCGCTTCTACAGAGAACTTTTCGACAACGATCAGACGATCTTGACGTACCAGCTCGGACAGAATGCTTTTCAGCGCGCCGCGGTACATCTTTTTGTTTACTTTCTGACTGTGGTCTTGTGGCTTAGCAGCGAAGGTTACACCACCGGAACGCCAAATCGGGCTCTTTACAGAACCTGAACGCGCACGGCCAGTACCTTTCTGACGCCATGGCTTTTTGCCGGAACCAGTCACTTCAGCACGGGTCTTCTGAGCACGGGTACCTTGACGGGCACCTGCTGCATAAGCAACAACAACCTGGTGTACCAGCGCTTCGTTGAAATCACGACCGAAGGTAGTTTCGGAAACAGTCAGCGCGCTTTGCGCGTCTTTCAATACTAATTCCATTGCTATCCCCTTACGCCTTCACAGCTGGTTTAACGATCAGGTTGCCACCGGTTGCGCCCGGTACAGCACCCTTAACCAGCAGCAGGTTACGCTCAGCGTCAACGCGTACTACGTCCAGGCTTTGAACGGTTACACGCTCGTCACCCAGGTGGCCAGCCATTTTCTTGCCTTTGAACACTTTGCCCGGAGTCTGGTTCTGACCGATAGAACCTGGAACGCGGTGAGACAAGGAGTTACCGTGAGTAGCATCTTGGGTACGGAAGTTCCAACGCTTTACAGTGCCAGCAAAACCTTTACCTTTAGAAGTACCGGTAACATCGACTTTTTTAACGTCAGCGAAGATTTCTACGCTGATTTCCTGACCTGCTGTGAACTCTTGACCTTCTTCAAGGCGAAATTCCCACAGACCACGACCAGCTTCAACGCCAGCTTTAGCGAAATGGCCCGCTTCCGGTTTGGTCACACGGTTAGCTTTTTTGCTACCGGTAGTGACCTGAATGGCACGGTAACCGTCGGTGTCCAGGCCTTTAACCTGAGTCACACGGTTCGCTTCAATTTCAATTACGGTTACTGGGATAGAAACGCCATCTTCAGTGAAGATACGCGTCATGCCCACTTTTTTACCGACTAAACCAATCATTGTTTCAACCTCTCAATCGCTCAATGACCTGATTAACCCAGGCTGATCTGCACGTCTACACCAGCAGCCAGATCCAGACGCATCAGTGCATCAACGGTTTTCTCGGTTGGCTCAACGATGTCAACCAAACGCTTGTGAGTGCGAATCTCGTACTGATCGCGCGCGTCTTTATTAACGTGCGGGGAAATCAGAACGGTAAAGCGCTCTTTGCGAGTTGGCAGCGGGATCGGACCACGGACTTGCGCACCCGTGCGCTTAGCAGTCTCGACGATTTCCGCAGTTGATTGATCAATCAGGCGATGATCAAACGCTTTCAGGCGGATACGGATTCTTTGGTTCTGCATGAGACCAGAGCTCCAATTATTTATAAATATAAAAACCACTACTCACACCCATTTCGATTGATGGGGGAGTGTAATCGTTAACATATAACCCCCATATCGGGAGTATTGTTCGCAGGGCCAAACTACCTGCCACTCGGCTGATTCGCTAAAATCAGGCCTACCTTGATCAAGTAGGCTCGCGCATTATACGCAAAATGAGCCAGGAAGCAAGCCGAGGTTGGAAATATGCTCAAGATATTGCCATGCCACTGCTGATTTAGGCAATCCTTACAAGAAGAGAATATGTTCGAGGCAATGTTCAAGACTTGCATAATTGGCATAAAAAAAGGACACCGGAGTGCCCTTTTTTTGAGTCGGAAAAATTATATGCGATTAAGCGATAACTTTAGCAACAACACCCGCACCAACGGTACGGCCGCCTTCGCGGATGGCAAAACGCAGGCCGTCATCCATCGCGATTGGGTGGATCAGGGTAACAACCATGTTTACGTTGTCGCCTGGCATAACCATCTCAACGCCTTCTGGCAGTTCAATAGTGCCGGTTACGTCAGTGGTACGGAAGTAGAACTGCGGGCGATAACCTTTGAAGAATGGCGTGTGACGACCACCTTCTTCTTTGCTCAAGATATACACTTCTGAGTCAAATTTGGTGTGTGGTTTGATAGAACCTGGCTTCGCCAGAACCTGCCCACGTTCGATATCTTCACGCTTGATACCACGCAGCAGAACACCCACGTTCTCACCCGCACGGCCTTCGTCCAGCAATTTACGGAACATTTCAACGCCGGTACAGGTAGACTTAACGGTGTCTTTGATACCAACGATTTCAACTTCTTCGCCAACTTTGATGATACCGCGCTCAACACGACCAGTAACAACGGTACCACGACCAGAGATGGAGAAAACATCTTCGATCGGCAGCAGGAACGGCTTGTCGATAGCACGCTCTGGTTCTGGGATGTAGGTATCCAGGTGACCCGCCAGCTCGATGATTTTAGCTTCCCACTCCGCATCGCCTTCCAGCGCTTTCAACGCGGAACCGCGTACTACTGGCAGATCATCACCAGGGAAGTCGTAAGCAGACAACAGTTCACGAACTTCCATCTCTACCAGTTCCAGCAGCTCTTCATCATCAACCATATCGCACTTGTTCATGAATACGATGATGAAAGGAACGCCAACCTGACGACCCAGCAGAATGTGCTCACGGGTCTGAGGCATTGGGCCGTCAGTCGCAGCAACCACCAAGATAGCACCGTCCATCTGAGCAGCGCCGGTGATCATGTTTTTCACGTAGTCGGCGTGCCCTGGGCAGTCAACGTGCGCATAGTGGCGAGTCGGGGTGTCATACTCAACGTGAGAAGTGTTGATGGTGATACCACGCGCTTTTTCTTCTGGTGCGTTATCAATCTGGTCGAAAGCGCGTGCGGAACCGCCGTAGGTTTTAGCCAAAACAGTGGTGATCGCGGCAGTCAGGGTAGTTTTACCGTGGTCAACGTGGCCGATAGTACCAACGTTAACGTGCGGTTTGGAACGTTCAAATTTTTCTTTAGACACGGCTATATTCCTTACTCTTATGCTCTCCCCTCTTGGAGAGAGCACGGGATCAATGTGTTAAACCCGAAAGCTTATTTACTACGGGCTTCGATAACGGCCATAGCGACATTGTTCGGCGCTTCAGCATACTTCAGGAACTCCATGGAGTATGAAGCACGGCCCTGGGTCTGAGAACGCAGGTCAGTAGCATAACCAAACATTTCAGACAGCGGAACCTGAGCGCGAACGGTTTTACCGGTGGCAGTATCATCCATGCCTTCGATCATACCGCGACGACGGTTCAGGTCACCAATTACGTCACCCATGTAATCTTCAGGGGTTTCGATCTCAACCTTCATTACAGGCTCAAGCAGAACTGGTTTGGCTTTCTTGAACGCGTCTTTAAACGCGATAGAAGCGGCCAATTTAAACGCCAGTTCAGAGGAGTCGACATCGTGGTAAGAACCGTAGTGCAGACGGATCTTGATATCAACAACCGGATAACCAGCCAGAGGACCAGACTTCAGTTGTTCCTGCATGCCTTTATCAACGGCCGGGATGAATTCCTTAGGAATCGTACCACCCACGATGTCATTGACAAATTCGTAGCCCACGCCGCCTGGCTCTAGTGGCATCATGTCGATCACAACGTGACCATACTGACCGCGACCACCAGACTGCTTGGCGTGTTTACCTTCAACATCTTTAATTGTTTCACGAATCGTTTCACGATAAGCAACTTGCGGCTTACCTACGTTCGCTTCAACGTTAAATTCACGACGCATGCGGTCAACCAAGATATCCAGATGAAGTTCACCCATACCTGCGATAATGGTCTGGCCAGATTCTTCATCAGTCCATACGCGGAATGATGGATCTTCTTTCGCCAAGCGACCCAATGCCAAACCCATTTTCTCTTGGTCAGCTTTGGTTTTCGGTTCTACCGCTACGGAGATGACCGGCTCAGGGAATTCCATGCGCTCCAGAATGATCACATTGTTTGGATCACACAGAGTATCGCCGGTAGTGACGTCTTTCAGACCGATAGCCGCAGCGATATCGCCTGCACGTACCTCTTTGATCTCTTCACGCTTGTTAGCATGCATCTGAACGATACGGCCCAGACGCTCACGAGCACTTTTCACCGAGTTCAGTACGGTATCACCAGAGTTAACCACACCAGAGTACACGCGGAAAAATGTCAGGTTACCCACGAATGGGTCGGTTGCAATTTTGAACGCCAGAGCAGCAAACGGCTCTTTGTCGTCAGAGTGACGAACAGCTGGCGTGTCTTTTCCGTCGTCAAGAATACCGTTGATGGCAGCAACATCCGTCGGTGCCGGCAGGTATTCGATAACCGCATCCAGCATTGCCTGCACGCCTTTGTTTTTAAAGGCAGACCCACAGGTAACCAAAATGATTTCGTTGTTGAGCACGCGCTGGCGTAGCGCTTTCTTGATTTCTTCCTCGGTCAGTTCTTCACCGCCCAAGTATTTGTCCATCAGCTCTTCTGAAGCTTCAGCCGCAGACTCAACCAGATTCTGATGCCATTCTTCAGCCAGAGCTTGCATATCTGCCGGAATATCTTCGTATTCGAAGGTCACGCCCTGATCAGCATCGTTCCAGTTGATAGCTTTCATTTTCACCAGGTCGACAACACCGGTGAATTTCTCTTCTGCGCCGATAGCAAGCTGCAATGGCACTGGATTGGCTGCCAGACGAGATTTGATCTGTTCAACAACTTTTAAGAAGTTAGCACCCATGCGATCCATTTTGTTAACGAACGCGATGCGTGGAACTTTATATTTATTAGCCTGACGCCATACAGTTTCAGACTGCGGCTGAACACCACCCACAGCGCAATAAACCATTACCGCACCATCAAGAACACGCATGGAACGTTCTACTTCAATGGTGAAGTCAACGTGCCCTGGGGTGTCGATAATGTTTACGCGATGCGGTTCAAACTGCTTGGCCATACCAGACCAAAAAGCAGTGGTGGCTGCAGAAGTGATGGTAATACCACGCTCCTGCTCCTGTTCCATCCAGTCCATGGTGGCAGCGCCGTCATGAACTTCACCGATTTTATGGTTTACACCGGTGTAGAACAGAATACGTTCGGTAGTGGTAGTTTTACCGGCGTCAATGTGAGCACTGATACCGATATTACGGTAGCGCTCAATAGGTGTTGTACGGGCCATTTGATTCCTCATTGCCTTAGGCGTTCAAGTTCAGTTAAGCCAGGCGGGTTGGCTTTTTTAAGCGCCCGCCTGGTTAGCATAACTACTGCGTGGCAATTACCAGCGATAGTGGGCGAACGCCTTGTTGGCTTCGGCCATGCGGTGAACGTCTTCACGCTTCTTAACAGCAGAACCTTTGTTTTCTGCTGCGTCAGATAGCTCGTTCGCCAAGCGCAGAGCCATGGATTTATCACCGCGTTTACGAGCAGCATCAACGATCCAACGCATTGCCAGAGCATTACGACGAACCGGACGGACTTCAACCGGTACCTGATAAGTAGAACCGCCAACGCGACGAGACTTAACTTCTACCGTCGGACGAACGTTGTCGAGAGCGACTTCGAAAGCTTCCAGGTGATCTTTACCAGAACGCTGAGCCAGGGCCTCTAGCGCGGTATAGACGATGGTTTCAGCAGTCGATTTTTTACCGTCTACCATCAGGATATTTACAAATTTGGCCAACAGCTCAGATCCAAACTTAGGATCTGGCAGAATTTTACGTTGGCCGATTACGCGACGACGTGGCATGGAAATACTCCGTTGTTAATTCAGGATTGTCCAAAACTCTACGAGTTTATTTTGACATTAAAGTGAAAATGTTTGGCCTTACTTAACGGAGAACCATTAAGCCTTTGGCTTCTTCACGCCGTACTTGGAACGTGCTTGCTTACGGTCTTTAACACCGGAGCAGTCAAGAGCACCACGGACGGTGTGGTAACGCACACCTGGCAGGTCTTTAACACGACCGCCACGGATCAGGATCACGGAGTGTTCCTGCAAGTTGTGACCTTCACCACCGATGTAGGAAGTCACTTCGAAACCGTTGGTCAAACGCACACGGCATACTTTACGCAGTGCGGAGTTTGGTTTTTTCGGGGTGGTGGTATATACGCGGGTACATACACCACGTTTTTGCGGGCACGCTTCCAGCGCTGGAACGTTGCTTTTAGCAGCCTTCACAGAGCGTGGTTTGCGAACCAGCTGATTAATTGTTGCCATTCAAAAAGCTCCTGGTTTTTGCTTCGTACTTGCTTCGTAAACATGTGATAAATCCCCTCGTATGCACTATTAGCAAAGTACGAGGACGCAGAATTTTATTGCTGACCCGAAGAGGTGTCAAGAAATATACAGTATCACCGTTATCACCACGCCATTTGCCCGCGATGCTTTTCAGTGAGTTCAACGAAGTGATTATATCCAATAATGGTGATTTTGTGCGAAAAACAACCTACCAATCCTCTGGCCTCCAAATCGTCTTGCAGCGCATACAAGGATATTGGGACACTGAACAGTAATTCAAGGTAGGCGCTGCCAGCCAGGCCAGCCAATACCCCGTCCTGCATCAGCAGCAGGGCGTCACCTTCCACCATCAGGCGCAATAATGCGGATAAGTCACATTGGGTGGGAGAATGGCTCAGGGTATACAGCATTAAACGTTCCTAACTAAAAAGTCATCACCGCGTCATAACCCGCCAACCTGCGGCGCAATTCGTCCGGTGCCAGCACTTCGGCGTCCAGCACCCAGTCTGTCACCTGGCTTAATCCGCGTTCCTGTAACGAGGCCAGACACAAATAACACTGCTGAACATCATACAGCGGTAATACGCCAAAAGTGGCGATGTAATTGCGCGCCAGAATTTTTTCCGGCTGCTGTCCCGGCAACAATTGCAATACGCCATCGCCGATAAAAAACACCCCCAAATCTTCGCTCAATGCCGAAGTGGCGAGCAACGCATCCAGCCCTTCCCTACCGCCAGCGTTGCCATGTGGTCCGTGGGTAAAAACAAAAGCAACTCGTTTCATGTGATCTCTTAAAACTGCACCATGCGATCGCAGCTGAGCAACGCTTCCGCCAATGCACCCAACCCGCTGAGGGTGAAACCCGGCTGCAAATTGGCGGTCGGCAGACCTTGCTGCTGCGCTTCTTGTTCATTGGTCACGCCGCGGCGCAACGCCGCCGCAATGCAGACATTGAGCGTAACACCATGCTGCTGCGCCAATTGCCCCCATGCCCGCACCAAATCGAACTCATCGCTGGCGGGCGCGGCCAGTTGGTTGGCATTAAGCACCCCCTCACGGTAAAAAAATACGCTGGAGAGCTGATGCCCTTTAGCTAACAGCGCCGAGGCGAACTGATAGGCACTGCTGGCCTGCTGGGTGCCATAGGCCGGGCCGGTGACCAGCAAACAGTAATTAATTATCAACGATCGCTTCCTAACAGATCGCCATTTTTGAACTGGCGGATATACAGATAAACAGTGTGTTTGGAGATGTTAAGGCGATCAGCCACCTGGTTGATGGCATCTTTGATATCAAAAATACCTTTCTCATAGAGATTGAGCACCACCTGCCGATTTTTGGCGTTATTGGCGACGTTACGATCGGCGTTCACTTCTTCAAGGGTGAACGCCAACGTTTGCGCTACCAGATCATCAACGGTAGAGGCGAAGTTAACCGAAGAAGGCACCTCTTGCGTCTCCAGCGGCACAAAGGTTTGCATGATCTGTGAGAACGGCACATCAAGGTTCATATTAATGCACAGCAAGCCGATCACTCGCTGTTCGCGGTTGCGGATAGCGATGGTCACCGATTTCATCAACGCACCACTTTTAGCGCGGGTAAAGTAAGCCTTCGACACACTGCTGCTGTCGCCGGCCATGTCATGCAGCATACGCAGCGCCAGATCGGTGATCGGCGAACCGATTTTACGCCCGGTATGTTCGCCGTTGGCAATGCGCACAGCCGAGCAGTTCAGATCTTCCAACGCATGCAGCACGATCTCACAGTGGCCGCCGATCAACATCGCCAAACCATCGACCACCGCTTCATACGATTTCAGGATTTCGTGATCCACCTGGCTAAACGGCCACTCATTAAGCAAATCAAGTTCGCTGGCTTCGCTGGATAAAAGTGATTCAGACATTAAAAATACCACTCTAAAATAGATCGCCTGTGCCAGGAACGCAGCTAAAACTGCTCGTGCAGGGTCTTATGCACCAGTATCAGCATAAAAACAGCGCGACAAACGTCTGCGAGGCATGACGACTGGGAACAGTTTTGGGTACACACCCTAAGGGTAGGCATATAACTTATAAATTCAGATAATGAGTCTAACAAATCTGCCAGTGTATACGCAGTATTGACGTTAAGCCTGATACCCGATAGACGTCAAGCGAATCAATGGAGGAGTGGTGGAAACCGCCGCGAAAGCATTCGCGGCGGTAGCAATAGGACGTCGATCTTATTTCGTTTTGGCGTCAGCCGGTTTCACCGCTTTGGTCTCTGCTTTCGGTGCCGCTTTCACGTCCAGCAATTCAACATCGAATACCAGCGTGGAATTTGCCGGGATGCCCGGAACGCCAGTTTTGCCGTAGGCCAATGCCGGAGGGATAACCAGTTTGATCTTACCGCCTTTCTTGATGTGTTTCAGACCTTCGGTCCAGCCTGGGATAACACCGTCCAAACGGAATGACAATGGCTCGCCACGGGTATAAGAATTGTCAAACTCAGTGCCATCAGTCAAGGTGCCTTTGTAGTTAACGACAACGGTATCGCTATCTTTCGGTATTGCACCGGTGCCTGGTTTCTCTACCTGATACAGCAGGCCAGTTTCGGTTTTCTTCACACCTTTTTCTTTGGCGAAGGTGTCACGATACTTAACACCCTTGGCTTCGTTTTCTTTTACCTCCTGCTCCATCTTCGCCTGAGCAGAAGCCTTTACGCGCGCTTCAAAGCTTTGTAGGGTTTTCTCGATGTCCGCATCACTCAGTTGACTCTTGTTAGCGAAAACGTCCTGAACGCCAGCAATCAACTGGTCTTTATCTAGTTTAATACCCAGCTTTTCTTGCTCTTTGAGAGAATTACCCATGTAACGGCCCAGAGAAGCACCCAGCGCGTAAGCCGCTTGATCATCATCGTTCTTGAACTTGCCAGTGCTTAGCGTTGCCGCAGCGTCAGCGGGCTTGGCAGTCTCTGCCGGTTTGGCGGCATCGTCAGCCATAGCCTGGGTCGCATTCAGAGCCAAAGCCATGGTGGTTGCCAGAAGTGTAACTTTAAACAAAGATTTCATCCATTTCTCCCGTGTCTGAAGCGATGCCCCAAACAATTATTAAGTAAGATAATTGAGTTACTATATAGCGGCCTGAAAGAAAACAGTGGTACAGGTCACCCATCAAGTCAAAATGAGACTTCGATTTTATAAACAAGTTTCCTTTAACGTGCCACCTGTATGATAAATTAGATTTTTCTTTCACCTTACCCGACAACGTTAGCAAAAGGTGGTAATAACTCTTCAGCACATTAGCGCCCTGCCCAGATAAAATAGTGCAGGGCAAACCCGGCGACAACTGTTAACATAGCCCCGGAATTAGGATTTAGAGCCTATCCCAATAGGCGTTCATTGGTGCAGCCAGTTTGCACAGGGACAGCGCGCAACAACCGCCGCGTACAGGGAGTACGTGATGAGGGTAAGCACTGCCCAGGGCCAAAATGGCAAATAAAATAGCCTAATGGGATAGGCTCTTAATTATGTCAGAGGTTGCCTCATGCACCACACCGACACACAAAGCCTGCTACTACAACGGCTTGAAGAATTGGAAAGCCGTCTGGCCTTTCAGGAACTCACCATAGAAGAACTGAACCAGACCGTTGTTCAACACCAAATGGAAATGCTGAAAATTCGCGAACACCTGCGCATACTGACCGACAAGCTGCGTTCCACTCAAACCTCGATGATCGCTGCACAGTCAGAAGAGACACCGCCGCCACACTACTGATGTACGGTGCCAATGCCTGTCAATCAGTGGCAGCTACCGCAGCCGCCTTTCTTGCCGTGGTCATGATCATCACCGTGACCGCCACAGCAACCATCACCCTGCTCGTGGTAATGATCGTGCTCACCATGAACATGGCCGTGTGCCAGTTCTTCAGGAGTCGCTTCGCGGATGGCCACCACTTCCACGTTGAAGTTCAGGTTCTGACCAGCCAACATGTGGTTGCCATCAACCACCACATGGTCGCCATCAACTTCAGTGATCTCAACTGGCACTTGGCCTTGATCGGTATCAGCCAGGAAACGCATACCAACCTGCAATTCATCAACGCCCATGAAGACGTCTTTCGGCACGCGTTGCACTAGGTTTTCGTCGTAGTTGCCGTATGCCTCGTTAGCGCCAACTTTAACGTCGAAGCGATCGCCTGCTTCGTGGCCTTCGAGCGCTTTTTCCAGACCTGCAATCAAAGAACCATGCCCGTGCAGATAGTCCAACGGCGCACTAACCGGAGACTCATCAACCAAAACACCGTCTTCTGTACGTACTTGGTAAGCCAAGCTGACCACCAAGTCTTTTACTGCTTTCATGATATCTCCTACCGTTGGCTACTTGGACGCCGCCCACCATGGCGAGAACCGCGCCTTTACTGAGCAGATTGTATCGGAAATCTGCCCTGCTGTACCCTTCGGGGTAAAAAAATACGTCGAATAACACTACTCTGGATGGAAAATACCGATCACTTGCTCCTGCGGCCGAAGATGTTTTTCCAACTGTTTTTCGTTCTGCAGCCGATGGTGGCCGCACTTGACACAGGCCACCACATCAACCTGATCTTCACGCCAAAACGCCAGCGTATCCATAGCGTTACACCCCGGACACATGGCACCAGCGATAAACCGCTTACGTGTTACAACCCTAGCTGTGCTCACGCTTATTCGTCCTCATCCCAGCCGTCGAACTGGCGACTCTCTTTTTGCATTTCACGATGGAAAAGTTCTTCCAGCTCGCGCCGTGCCTCTTTCACACGGGAAATTTGCGCCACTTCGCCCTGATGCAGCGGCATCAGTTCCCACAGCATACGCATATCCAAGCGGCGGAAATGCTGCTGGGCGCGATAAGCCTGATGCGGATGCATGCCCAGCGCTACCAACGTCTTGCTCCCCAGTTCCAGTGCGCTGGAGAAGGTCTCGCGACTGAATTGCGTTACCCCTACCTGTAACAGCTCATGCGCTTCAACGCGGCCCCGCGCGCGTGCCAGAATGCTCAGGTTCGGAAAATGCTGCTGGCACAGGCGCACGACCGCCAAAGTATCTTCCGGCTCGTTGCAAGTGATCACGATCGACTGGGCCTTCCCGGCTCCCGCCGCACGCAACAATTCCAGCTCAGTAGCATCGCCGTAATACACCTTATAACCATAGCGCCGTAGCACACTAACAGCGCTAACATCGCGCTCCAGCACGGTAATACGCATTTTGTTGGCCATCAACAGACGGCCGATCATCTGACCAAACCGCCCGAAACCGACGATGATCACCTGTGGCTCGTCATCCTCAACGTGCGGCGTCTCCGCGTCTTCATCTTTAGCGTTATAGCGGCGTGCCAAAATGTGGTCGATAATCTGCATCAGCAGCGGCGTGGTCATCATCGACAGCGTGACCACCACCAACAGCAGTGAAAGTGAGTCAGGCTGCAATACTTGCTGCGCTCCCGCCGCCGAGAACAGCACAAAGGCAAACTCTCCTCCTTGGCTAAGCACACCAGCAAATTGCAGGCGCACCGAGCGGCGCAAGCCAAAAATGCGCGCCAGCGAATAGAGCACCACTGACTTGATGGTGACCAGCAGCAGCACACCGATCAACACTTCGGCCAGATGGATGTAGAATATGCCGATATTCAACTCCATGCCCACCGAGATAAAGAACAGCCCCAACAGCAGCCCTTTAAACGGCTCAATGGAGATCTCCAACTCATGGCGGTATTCGCTCTCCGCCAGCAATACACCAGCGATGAAGGTGCCAAGCGCCATCGACAGGCCAAGTGCATTCATAAAGAGCGCCGCGCCCAACACCACCAACAGTGCAGTAGCGGTGAAAATCTCGCGCACGCCAGAAGCGGCGATATAACGGAACAGTGGCCGCAATAGCAAACGCCCACCGAGCAGTATGCCACCGAACGCCGCCACTTTGAGCGCTGTCTTCGCCCAATCATCACTGGTGCCCTCAGCCCCGGCCAGGATCGGGATCAGTGCCAACGCCGGGATCACCGCCATGTCCTGAAACAGCAGCACCGAAAAGCCCAACTGGCAGCCTTCATTGCGGTTCATACCCTTCTCGCGCATCAGTTGCAACGCCATGGCGGTGGAAGACATCGCCAATCCGATACCCCCGATCACAGCGGCTTGCCAGGCAAAATTTGCCACATATAGCAGTGCACCAATCACTACTGCAGTGATCAACATCTGCCCAGCACCAACACCGAAGATCGAACGCCGTAGCGCCCACAGCTTACTGGGATTCAGTTCCAGCCCGATGATAAACATCAGGAACACCACCCCCAGTTCAGAGAAGTGCAGTATTTCATCAACATCGCGAATAATGCCCAGTCCCCAGGGACCGATGGCGATACCGGCAATCAAGTAACCTAGCACCGCACCAATTCCCAACCGACAGGCGATCGGCACCATCACCACCGCCGCAAACAAGAGCAGCAGAATGGCTGTCAGTAAAGACGATCCTTCCATTATTAGCGCCCTCTGTACGGCAACGGATTACGCAGCCAGTCACCATAAGCCTTGGCATGGCTTTCCAATACCTCCGGCTTTTGCCGGCGCGCCCAGTACACTAGGATAGGCGTCAGCCAATGCATATGGCACATGGCGGCGGTCAGTTCAAACGGCCGCAGGATATCCCCCATCGAATAGCGGTTATAACCACCGGGACAATAAGCGCCCTCTGGTTCGCCGGTGGTGAGCACCGAGCGCCAATACTTGCCCGCCAGCGCATTGCCACCCATGCTGTTGGCGAAATCGCGAGACAGCACGCGATCCAGCCATTCTTTCAACAATGCAGGGCAGCTATAAGTATAAAGAGGATGTTGAAAAACAATGACCTGATGTTCACGCAGCAACTGTTGTTCGTGGTGAATATCAATAAAAAAATCAGGATAGTGCGCATATAAATCGTGTACGGTAACATGTTCCAACTGCTGTGCCGATCGGAGCAAAACCCGGTTAGCCACCGAATCATGGGCTTCCGGATGCGCATACAGCAGCAAAAGCTTGGGCTGCGGCAACATCATTCCCCTCCAAAGCATCGTCAGGGTAACGGTTTTCCGTTACCATGCAACGCGAAGATTAAAACAGCGCACGCAATACACGCTGATACCTTAGATAACAATTTAACACACTCTGAACATACGGCACTTTATGATTGTATTCTCCTCGCTACAAATCCGACACGGCACTCGCGTCCTGTTGGACAACGCCAAGGCGACGGTTAATCCAGGTCAAAAGGTCGGGCTAGTGGGCAAGAACGGCTGCGGCAAATCCACATTGTTGGCGCTGCTGAAGGGCGAGATCACCGCAGACGGCGGTAGCTACACCTTCCCCAACCATTGGGCGTTGGCCTGGGTCAACCAGGAAACGCCAGCACTGGATGTGCCAGCAATAGAGTATGTTATCGACGGCGACCGTGAATTTCGTCAGCTTGAGTCTGAATTGCAGCTCGCCAACGAGAAAAACGACGGCCACGCCATTGCCACCTTGCACGGCAAACTGGACGCCATCAACGCCTGGGCTATCCGCGCCCGCGCCGCCAACCTACTGCATGGTCTCGGCTTCTCCAATGAACAGTTGCAAAGTCCGGTGTGCGCCTTCTCCGGCGGTTGGCGCATGCGCCTCAACCTGGCGCAGGCGCTGATATGCCGTTCAGGCCTACTGCTGCTTGATGAACCGACCAACCACTTGGATCTCGATGCAGTGATCTGGTTGGAGCGCTGGCTGAAAAGCTACTCAGGTACGCTGCTGCTGATCTCGCATGACCGCGATTTCCTCGATCCCATCGTCGACAAGATCCTGCATATCGAACAGCAGACCATCAACGAATACACCGGCAACTATTCCTCGTTCGAGCGCCAGCGCTCGAACAAGCTGGCACAGCAGCAGTCGCAATATCAACACCAACAGGAGAAAGTGGCGCATCTGCAAAGCTACATTGCGCGCTTCCGTGCGCTGGCCTCTAAGGCCAAGCAGGCACAAAGCCGCATCAAAATGCTGGAACGCATGGAGTTAATCGCCCCCGCGCACATTGATAACCCATTCACCTTTAGCTTCCGCACGTCGGAGAACCTGCCAAATCCGCTGCTACGCATGGAAAAAGTCTGTGCCGGCTATGGCGACAAGGTGATACTGAAATCGATCAAACTGAATCTGGTTCCCGGCTCGCGCATCGGCCTGCTCGGCCGCAACGGCGCTGGCAAATCGACACTGATCAAACTGCTGGCTGGCTCTCTGCCACCGCTAAGCGGCGAAATCGGCCTGGCAAAAGGCATCAAACTCGGCTACTTCGCTCAACATCAACTGGAGTACCTACACGCCGACGAATCGCCGCTGCAACACCTGAGCCGCATCGCCCCACGGGTGCTGGAACAGCAGCTACGCGATTATCTGGGCGGTTTCGGCTTCCAGGGCGACAAAGTGACCGAAACCATCGCCTGTTTCTCCGGTGGAGAAAAGGCACGGTTAGTGCTGGCGCTGATCGTCTGGCAACGCCCTAACCTGCTGCTGCTCGATGAACCGACCAACCATCTGGATCTCGATATGCGCCAGGCGCTGACCGAAGCACTGATCGATTTCGCAGGCGCGCTGGTCGTGGTCTCGCATGACCGTCACCTGTTGCGCGCTACCACTGATGATCTGTATCTGGTGCACGATGGCCAAGTTGAAGTGTTTGCAGGCGATCTGCATGACTACCAGCAATGGCTGATCAATTTGCAGCGTCAGGAGAGCCAGCAAAATGCGCTGGAGAAGGAAAGCGGCGGCAACAGCGCGCAAGCGCGCAAAGATCAAAAACGTCGTGAAGCCGAATTCCGCACCCAGACTCAGCCACTGCGCAAGCACATCACCAAGCTGGAACAACAGATGGAAAAACGGAGTGCCGAGTTGGCAGAGGTGGAAGAAAAACTGGCAGACGCGGCACTGTACCACATCAGCCGTAAGGCCGAGTTGGCCGAGTGTCTGCAACGACAAAACCAGGCGAAATCCGCCTTGGAAGAGACGGAAATGACCTGGTTGGCGGCACAGGAGCAGTTGGAAAATCTGACCCAGTCATTCGAATCTTAATATTTACTACCGCCGTTGCCGTTATCGAAGAACGGCAGTGCGGGTGCGAGGCAAAGCGCTAGAAACAAGCATACATCATAGGCGGGTGAGTGCAGTAACACAGCCGCAGATCCGCACAGCCGCTTAACCCCGATAAAAAGGTTTATCCCCCAAAATGGTCGCACGGTGCATAATGCGCCGTTGCGGTAGGTAATCCGCGTTAGCATAATGCTGCGTCACGCGGTTATCCCAGAGCGCCACGTCATTTTCCTGCCAGCGCCAACGCACCTGAAATTCCGGTTTGGTAATATGGGCGAACAGGAAGTTCAGCAACGCGTCACTCTCCTGCACGGCCAAATCGACAATCCGCGTGGTGAAACCTTCGTTGACGAACAGCGCCTGTCGTCCACTGACCGGATGGGTACGCACTACCGGGTGCAGCAACGGTGGGTTTTTCTGCACGGCTTGCTGCCAACGCTGGTGATCTTCTTCACTGCCACGATGTTTGTATTCAGGAAATGACTTAGTAAAATCATGTTCCGCCCGTAGCCCACTCAACAACTGTTTGAACGGTGCCGACAGCGCCTCGTAAGCGGCAATGCCGCTGGCCCACAACGTATCGCCGCCAGTGGCAGGCAGCGTCTTGGCCGCCAGAATCGCCCCCAACGGCGGATTATCGATAAAGGTCACATCGGTGTGCCAGTTATCGTTATCCGGCTGGTTGTCGTCGTAAGTGTCCAGCACGATAATTTCTTCCACATCGGTGACGTGCGGGTAAACGGGATGAATATGCAGGTCGCCGAAGCGGCCAGCCAGAGCGCGCTGCTGCAATGGCGTGATAGGCTGATTGCGGAAAAACAGCACCTGATGCTTCAACAGCGCATGATAAAGCTGCTCGAATTGGCCATCGCCCAACGGCTTAGCCAATTCTACGTTCTCTACCAGCGCACCAATATAAGGCGCCAACGGGGTGATCTTTAGACGTTCGTTCATTGCTGTACTCCATGCCAAGGGGTCAATCGGCGTTGCAAGGTACGCAGCCCCAGCTCCAGTCCAAATGCAATAATCGCAATCACGCCGATGCCAGCCAGCAGCACGTCGGTCGCCAGAAGCTCACCAGCGGATTGCACCATAAATCCCAGGCCGCGTGTGGCGGCGATCAATTCGGCAGCCACCAGCGTCGACCAACCGACACCCAGCCCAATGCGGATACCAGTCAGCATCTCCGGCAACGCACTTGGCAATACCACAAAACGCAGCACCTGCCAGCGATTGGCGCCCAGCGTGCGAGCGGCGCGCACTCGTACCCATGCCACGCTACGCACCCCCACCATGGCAGACAATGTCACTGGCGCGAAAATCGCCAAAGAGATCAGTAAAATTTTCGAGGTTTCGCCGATACCGAACCAAATCACCATCAGCGGCAAATAAGCCAATGGCGGCACCGGACGATAAATTTCAATTAGCGGATCGAGAATGCCGCGCACCGTGTCATTCAACCCCATGGCAAAACCTACCGGAATGCCGATGATCACTGCCGCCAGCAGTGCTGCCATAATGCGTCCCAGGCTGGCCACCAGATGTTGCCACAGCGTGGCGTTCATAAAGCCCTGCGGGCTGGCAATGATGATCAGTTGATGCAGAACCTGCTGCGGCGCGGGTAAAAACAGCGGGCTAACCCAATGCAGGACGGCCACACCCCACCAGACAACCAGCACCATCAGCAAGATCGTGCCACTTAGCCAGACATTGCGTGGCACGCGGCAACGGCGCGCGGACTTGACCTGCGGTTGCGCCGTTACCTTCACAGTGGAATGCAGGCTCATAGCAATATCTCACGCTGCTGGAACACTTTGCCCAACACATATTCGCGCTGCGCGATAAATTCAGGAGCAGATTTGATCGACCGACAAGACTCGCCGTCAGCAAAACGTTGGCCGAAGTTCAGCCGCAACCTTTCCACCACCTGTCCCGGCCCCGGTGACAACAGCAACAGCTCGCTGGCGAGAAACACCGCCTCTTCGATATCGTGGGTGATCAGCAGCACCTGCTTGCCGCTATCGCGCCAGATGGTCAACAACAGTTCCTGCATCTGTTCGCGGGTGAAAGCATCCAGCGCGCCAAAAGGTTCATCTAGCAATAGCAGGCGCGGATCGGTCGCCAGCGCACGGGCGATGCCAACGCGCTGACGCATGCCGCCAGAGAGCTGCCAGATAAAGTGCTGTTCATAACCTGCCAGACCAACGCGCTGCAACAACTGCTGTGATACCTGACGACGCTGCTGCTTGCCAATGCCAGCCAATTGCAAACCAAACTCAACGTTCTCCACTACATTGCGCCACGGCAGTAAACCCTCATGCTGGAACACTACGCCCTGTTCGGCCCCTGGGCCGCTCACCGGCACGCCATCTAGCTGGATGCTGCCTGCTGATGGCGCAATAAACCCGGCGATCAAATTCAACAACGTGGTTTTGCCGCAGCCCGACGGGCCGAGCACCACCACCAGTTGTCCAGATGCTATCTGAAACGAGACATCGCGCAATGCAGGGCATCCCTGATATTCTGCACAAAGGTGGTTAACGCTAAGCATCCTGCATCCTTACGGTTGTGGTGCAGCCTGCACCTGTTGCACAAAACGGTCGGTCACATAAGCGCTGTAATCGCTATCAACCTGCGGGATCTTGCCCTGCTGCTTGAGGAACTCAGCAGTGTCGCGGATCGTTTGTTCCATCGGCTGGCCAAGTTGGGTGATCTGAAGTGACACCGGCAGATAAATGTTACCCCTCACCCGCTCCGGCACCTGCGCCGCCGATATGCCACACAGGCGCGCCAGCGTACTCAGGTTGCTCTGATCTTTCAGCCATTTCTCCGGCTCTACCAGATAAGCTTTTTGCGCCGCCAGCACACGGGTGGCAAAGGCAACCACCACCGCAGGATGTTTATCGGCGAAATCCTTGCGCACCACCCAAACATCGAACGTTGGTGCCCCCCACTGCCCCACTTGTTCCGAATCGGTCAGCACCTTACCTTGCTTGACCAGTTCGTTGACCACGGGTGCCCAGACGTAGGCACCATCAATATCACCGCGTTGCCAGGCAGCGGCGATGGCTGGCGGCTGCAAGTTGAGAATTTTTACCTGTTCAGGCTTGATGCCCCAGTGCTTAAGTGAGGCCAGCAGGCTGTAATAGGCGGTGGAAATAAACGGCACCGCGATACGCTTGCCGATCAACCCCTGCGGGCTGTTGATGCCGTTCGTCACCACCAGCGCTTCGGCACTGCCAAGCTGCGCGGCGATGAGGAACACTTCAATGGGGAGTTTCTGGCTGGCGGCCACTGCCAGCGGGCTGGAACCAATATTGCCAATTTGCACGTCACCGGAGGCCAGTGCACGCAGCACGCTGGAGCCGCTGTCGAATTTACGCCAGTCGACGGTAGCACCGGACTGTTTAGCGAAACTGTTTGCCGCCTGTGCCACCTTGGCCGGTTCCGCCGATGTCTGATAGGCCACGGTCACATCCAGCGCATAAACGTGGGTGGCGCTAAGTGACAACATCAGCAGCGCGACACCGCGTAAGGAAAAAAATTTACCCGCCATGTTCCGCTCCGTTGATAGGAAACTGTCTAGTTGCCAACAGTTTTATCTGAGCGATAACTCATGATAAAGGAATAAAAAAATATTTTTTATTCTAATTATGAATATTCGGTACCCTGTAAGGGGTGGACCCGTGGCGTGCCAACCGTTGCCGTCCTTCCCAGACTGGGCCGCCATTAAGCATGGCAACATCGCAGACCTAACATCCCATCATCAAGGCGCGGGCCTATGTTCAAACCCGACAACACGGGTTGCCGTGCATCCCTGCACTAGTACCAGATCAGCAGGACGCTAGCCGCAGTCAACACTCCCATAGAAACGTTAAAAATAATCCAGGCTTTTTTGCTATGTAGCAGACGACCGATCACCGTGCCGAACCCTAACCAAATCATACCGGCGATAATATTCACCACCAAGACACCTACCGCAATCGCCACGATGGAAGTGGAGTACCTGTCACCCGCCATACTGAAACTCACCACCGCACCCAGCGCCATCAACCAGGCTTTCGGGTTGAGAAACTGTAACAACCAGCCCTGATACAGCTGTATCGGCTTGGTCGGAACCTCATCGGTTTCCAGCTTTTCATAGGCGGCAGAGGCAACTTTCCACGCCAGCCACAGCAGGTACAAGCTGCCAAGGATTTTCAGGATCAAGTGCAGCGATGGGTAGACCAACAGCAGGCTACCCACGCCAAACGCCACCAACAGCAAAATGCTCTGCATGCCAAGCAGGATGCCGATCATCAACCACAGTGAACGCATAAAGCCGAAGTTGGCACCAGAGGTAGTCAGTAACATATTGTTGGGGCCAGGCGTGATAGCAATGACCCACAGGAAGCCTAACATCGAAAGAAATAAATTCAGTTCCATGAAGCAGGTACTCCTCATTCGCGTCGCTTTTTTGCCATATCATTGTTGATTAATGCCAGTAAAGCTAACAGTGCGTTATTGTTCCCACAATAGCCACCAACCCGATTTTTATTCAGGCTATGCATACATCCTTCTTGCGCCCTCTGACCGAGGCCATCCATCCGCCCCTGAAAACGCGGTGGGTATGCTGCCGCGTATTGTTAAATACCGTAAAATGTGGTTGGAATAGCGTATTCCATCTTGGCTATCTTTTTATCTGGACATCTCGACGTGATCATCCCTTGGCAAGAACTTGAAACCGCTACCCTGAACAGCCTCCTCGAATCTTTTGTGCTACGGGAAGGCACCGACTACGGCGAGCATGAACGCTCATTAGAGCAAAAGGTGGAAGATGTGCGTAACCAACTGAAAAACGGAGAGGTAGTGTTAGTATGGTCGCAGTTGCACGAAACCGTTAACATCATGCCACGCAGACAGTTTTGCGCCGGGCTGGATGAAATTTAGTGGTTATTGACGCAATGACCAACGGAAAAATCAGCTAACAAATGAATGATTGCCAACACCCATGCACAGGATTTACTCCCGGCGAAAGTGCGCCAAACAGGCCAATAATCATTATCTGGCACCGTCTCATTTAACATGGAGTGACGACCATCATGTCTGCCAAACATCCCATCATCGCAGTGACTGGCTCCAGCGGTGCTGGCACCACCACCACCAGCGTGGCATTCCGTAAAATATTTCAGCAACTCCACCTCCGTGCCGCAGAGTTGGAGGGCGACAGCTTTCACCGCTACACCCGGCCAGAAATGGACGCAGCGATCCGCAAGGCGAGCGATCTGGGCCGGCATATCAGCTACTTCGGTCCCGAAGCCAACGACTTTGGCCTGCTGCAGCAGAGCTTTATCGAATATGGCAAAAACGGCACCGGAGACGCACGCAAGTACCTGCACACCTATGACGAAGCCATGCCCTACCATCAGGTACCCGGCACTTTCACACCCTGGGAGCCACTTCCGGCACCGACCGACGTGCTGTTCTACGAGGGCTTGCACGGCGGCGTGGTCACCGAACACCACAACGTGGCTAAGCACGTCGATCTGCTGGTCGGCGTAGTGCCGATCGTTAACCTGGAGTGGATACAAAAGCTGATACGCGATACCGGCGATCGCGGCCATTCCCGCGAGGCGGTGATGGATTCGGTGGTGCGCTCAATGGAAGACTATATCAGCTACATCACGCCGCAGTTCTCACGCACCCATATCAACTTCCAACGTGTACCAACGGTAGATACCTCCAACCCGTTCGCCGCCAAAGCTATTCCCTCACTGGACGAGAGTTTTGTGGTGATCCACTTCCGCGAGCTGGATCAGATCGATTTCCCCTACCTATTGGCGATGCTGCAAGGCTCTTTCATCTCGCACATCAACACCCTGGTGGTACCAGGCGGCAAAATGGGACTGGCCATGGAACTGATCATGACACCGCTGGTGCAACGGCTGTTGGAAGGCAAGAAGATCGAATAACAACCTATCATTATTGCAGCCAGTTTGGACATGGACAGCGCGCAACAACCGCAGCGTAAACGCAGTACGTGAGGAGGGAGCGCTCTGCCCAGGGACAAAACCTTAACGCTCACCCACCTACTGTTCACACCACTTGAGAAATTAGGCATTCGCATAAGAACAGGCCACGAAACCTACCGCTAATTGTGCTGAAGCGAGACAATACGAGACACCCGTCTTTCTCTGTGCTACAAACAGAGCCACAACAACAAATTGTTCTTGGCGGTGATTTCAGGAGATGCTAAAGGAAATATTGGGTTATAGGTAAGTAAACAAAATGTATATTTCGGCTATCCCGGTAAGTTAATATGCAGAGCAACAGCCTATATTTATTATTTTTGACATGCCTCAAAACCTGCCGATAGCTTTCGCTCACACAGTGGCTACAGGCACTTTGTACAGGGAACTCTGACCCCTGTGACACAAGGCAGTGATAACAACAGAGGATAACAACGAATGGTTCTCGGCAAACCGCAAACAGACCCCACTCTCGAATGGTTCCTATCTCATTGCCATACCCACAAATATCCATCGAAGAGTACGCTAATTCACCAAGGTGAAAAGGCCGAAACACTTTACTACATCGTGAAAGGCTCTGTAGCGGTGCTGATCAAGGATGAAGAGGGTAAAGAGATGATCCTGTCCTATCTCAATCAGGGGGACTTCATCGGCGAGCTAGGATTGTTTGAAGAAGGCCAAGAGCGCAGTGCCTGGGTTCGGGCAAAGGTCGCCTGTGAAGTGGCTGAAATTTCTTATAAGAAATTCCGTCAGTTGATCCAGGTTAACCCAGACATCCTGATGCGCCTGTCCGCCCAGATGGCAAACCGCTTGCAAATCACCTCCGAGAAAGTGGGCAACCTCGCCTTCTTGGACGTGACAGGCCGCATTGCGCAAACCCTGCTGAACCTGGCGAAGCAGCCTGATGCCATGACCCACCCAGACGGTATGCAGATTAAGATCACTCGCCAGGAAATTGGCCAAATTGTCGGTTGCTCACGAGAAACCGTTGGCCGAATTCTGAAAATGCTTGAAGACCAAAACCTGATTTCCGCTCACGGCAAAACCATTGTCGTCTACGGCACGCGTTAACCACCGAAGAAACGGCGCAGCAAAGCGTAATGCTTGTCAGTTAAGCTTTTGAGGACGCCGCAACGGGTAACGTTGCGGCTTCTTTTTTACCGCTCTTGGATAATGTCTTTGCCGTCGGGCTGGCAGGACGAAGCTTTCAGCCATCGCCAGGATTTCATTCATCACTTTCGGCACCTTTCCCGGAGCCACCGCTGGCAGTATGCTCAGTTGCGCTGTTAGATACAGTGCAGCCTGTTTAAACCCTATCTGGTAAGGCTCCACGTTTTTCAGGCTGTAAGCCATCTGTGCCATCATGAACCTCAGCAGGTTATAAGCCAGCACTACACCCCAGAGTTCCTGTCTTATTAGCTCTGGCTTTCTGCTTCTCAGCGTCAGTTCATTTTGCAACAGATGCTGTTTCATTTCTCTGAAGCCCTGCTCGATTTCCCAACGCTGCCCGTAAAGGTCAACGATATCAGCTTTAGGGTAACGTAACGGATCGCACATTGACGTCAGGATCTGTATTGTTTTTCCGTTGATTTCTTTACTTATCAACCTCGCCGTCAGTGTTTGAGGCGCATCTTTCCATTTCTTACGGGCCTGAGGGGGTAAGCTGAGTTCGACCAGTTCATGTCCTGCACCCAGCTTCTCGCGCACCTGATACTGCGCGCCTTTGCGCAGTGGGATCATCCAGTGTTTTTCTGTTCCTGATGACCACCAGTGGTGAAGCAACCCGAGTGCATAGAAGCCTTTATCCAGTATCGTCAGTGAGTGGTCCTGCGTCTGCCCGGCCAATTGAGCGGCAAGGTCAACTTCGCTGGTTTCTGACACGCTGCCAAAGCTCACACCGGATAACAGATGACTGGTCACTTCCATCTGACAGACCATACGCAGCTGTGGCCAGTCGGACTGGGCATACTCATTAGCTGTTCGTCCAAAAGCAGCATCATTTTCCGGCGTGTCCGGTGTTCTCCACAGAGTGCCGTCTACAGCCATCAATGTCAGACCGTTCCAGTGGGATAACGGTGTTTTCTCGAACCAGAGTTGGCGTGTTTTCTCGAAAACCAGTCTAACCACATCTTCCCCGAGCCGCTGACGGGCTTGTACCA
Organism: Serratia symbiotica; assembly: GCF_000821185.2. Taxonomy (NCBI): domain Bacteria; kingdom Pseudomonadati; phylum Pseudomonadota; class Gammaproteobacteria; order Enterobacterales; family Yersiniaceae; genus Serratia; species Serratia symbiotica. Next base: position 2,959,940 of record NZ_CP050855.1, read on the forward strand.
CGGCGCTGGGTGCGACAAAAGGACGCTTACCCGGCAGCATAATATCGAGATGTGAAACCAACTGATTCATGGAAAATGAGCGGAACAAGGACATACCGGCGACAGCCCAGACCATCATCTCCATGGGGAGACGGCGCTTGCGAAGCGTCACGACCCCGGTATCAGCCAGGCACTCATCGATAAGCTCAGGTGAGAGCAAATCAGACAGTGCAGCAAACTCTTTAGGAGAGAATTTAAGAACGGCATCAAGCGCCTGACTCAGTAACATAAAAAAATCCGTAATCTCAGGGAGATTACGGATTTTCACACAGAGGTAGGATCGTTCAAGTGATCCTTAACTGATCGGCATTACGCAGCAAAGCGTCGTTTTTTATCCGTCGCATCTATATAAATAGACGCAGTACCCCAATGATCACAATCACCCACCGATTACGTCTTGTACCGCCAACTCAAACAGCGCCATGCCGGCTGCGATATCCTGAAACTCTATCACCAACGAAGGGGCGAAATGGATCACATTCGGCCCGGCGTTGAGGATCATCAGGCCGCGCGTGGCAGCAGCAGTGAGGAAGTCATGCGCCTTGCCGTGGTACTGCGGTGTCAGCTCTGCACCAATCAACATCCCCATGCCACGAATGGCAGTGAAAACCCGGTATTGCTCACCAATTTTCTGTAACGCTACCACATATTAGGCCGTGGCGTTGTTCAATGCCGCTCAGCACCTCCGGCGTATTGATCATCACGTCCAGTGCCACTTCCGCCACTGCGCAAGCCAGTGGATTGCCGCCGTAGGTGGTGCCGTGGGTACCAACCTGCGGCGTGATACCGCCCTCACCCTGAATCGGTGGCATCACTACTGCACAGGTGTGGTCATCCATCACCGCTTTCACCGCCACCAGATCATTAAACGGCACATGCACAATGTCGGCAGGTTTTGGCCCAAAGCCGTCAGCGTATTTGGCCTGCCCGCCCACCGATACGGTGAACAACGTGCGGCCATGGAAAGCATTATAGAAAGCGATGATTTTGGTTTTATAGGGCTGGGCGGGTGATAGCGTAATGACGCGCCAATTTGAAGGCCGCTTCGTTGGCCTCAGCGCCCGAGTTGGCGAAAAACACCCGATCGGCATAAGGTGGCATCAATCAGTTTCCCCGCCAGGCGTAATGCAGGTTCGTTAGTGAAGACATTGCTGGTATGCCACAGGGTTCGCCCTGCTGTTTCCGTGCCTCGACCCACACCGGGTGACAATGCCCCAGTGCCGTCACCGCGATGCCGCCGGATAAATCAATGTACTCTCTGCCTTTGTTGATCCCAAATGCGGCTGCCTTTGACTGACAAACACTGAGCCGGCGCATAAACAGGCAGGAAAACCGGATCAAAGGTACTGCGGCTTACTGCGGATTTTTTGGCCATTATCGGAGCCACTTTGAGTGGTTATTCAGCGTAACCATGCTGAATAAGTAAAAAAATATGCATAAAAACCAATAAAGAGCAAGGAAAATTAGCTTTTAAGGAAATTATCCAGCAGTTGGTGACCCTGTTCGCTGAGGATGCTCTCTGGGTGGAACTGCACGCCTTCCAACGCCAACTGGCGGTGGCGGATGCCCATAATTTCATCGCGCTCGCCGTTGCGTTCGCTCCAGGCAGTCACCTCAAAGCACTCCGGCAGTGTCTCGGCTTTCAGCACCAGCGAATGGTAACGGGTAACGGTCAGCGGGAGGTTCAAGCCGCGAAATACCCCGCATTCAAGATGATGGATCAGCGAAGTTTTTCCATGCATCACCTTGCGGGCGCGCACCACTTCAGCACCAAATGCCTGCCCCAGCGCCTGATGCCCCAAACAAACACCCAGGATCGGTAATTTACCAGCAAAATGACGGATGGCGGCCAGCGAGATGCCCGCTTCATTCGGGGTACAAGGGCCGGGGGAGATCACTAAATGCTGCGGCACCAGCCGTTCAATATCGGCCAATTGCAGCTCATCGTTACGCTTTACCAGCACCTCAGCACCTAATTCGCAGAAATACTGATAAAGGTTGTAGGTAAAGGAGTCGTAATTATCGATTAACAGTAGCATAGTGGTAGATCCAGCAGAAAAAAGCGCTGCGCCAGTTTACTGGTTTAACCTACCGCTGCCGATCGATAATTTCAGCCTACTTTCTCCGGCCGCCCCTGACGGAGTCCCACACACCGCGCAAAATCTGGCGGCCGAGATCGCGCGCCATGCTCTTGGCGGTAGTCTGCACGATGCCATCACGCTTGCCGCCACGCGGGCCGGTAGAGCCGAACAGGAACTCGTTTACACCCCCCAGCAGACCGCCACTCCCCGCCGGTGCAGGCTGTTCCTGTTGGATTGGCTGCTGCGTACCATGGGCGACGAAGCCTTCTGACGACAGCTTTTCATAGGCAGACTCGCGATCGACCCTGTCTTCATAACGGCCATACAACGGTGATTTATTGATCGCGCTATTCAGTCCGTCCGCACCTAACATGCCCATCTTGGAGCACGGCGCGATCACCATCGCCCGTTCCACAACATGAGGCCGCCCTTTCTCATCCAGAAACGACACCAACGCTTCACCTACCCCCAATTCGGTGATCGCCGTCTCGGCGTTGAAAGCCGGGTTCGCACGCATCGTCTGCGCTGCCGCTTTCACTGCCTTTTGATCGCGCGGGGTAAAGGCGCGCAATGCGTGCTGCACACGGTTGCCCAGTTGCCCTAGCACGCTATCCGGGATATCCAGCGGGTTCTGAGTAACAAAGTAGATGCCCACGCCTTTGGAACGGATCAAGCGCACGACCTGTTCAATTTTGGCCAGTAGCGCTGGTGGTGCATCGTTGAACAGTAGGTGCGCCTCGTCGAAAAAGAACACTAGCTTCGGCTGCACCGGATCACCTACCTCCGGCAGACGTTCGAACAGCTCAGCCAGCAACCAGAGCAGGAACACCGAATACAACTTCGGCTGATTGATCAGCTTGTCTGCCGCCAGCAAGTTGATGACACCATGACCATCGGCGTCAGTTCTCATCAGATCATTGATATCCAACATCGGTTCACCGAAAAACCGATTGGCACCCTGTTCCTCCAGCGTCAGCAGCCCGCGCTGAATGGCACCGATCGAGGCCGCCGATATATTACCGTACTGGGTCTGGAACTGCTTGGCATGGTCGCCGACATATTGCACCATGGCACGCAGATCTTTCATATCCAGTAACAGCAACGCGTTATCATTGGCGATTTTAAACACGAGTTGCAATACGCCGTTTTGCACTTCATTCAAGTCCAGCAGGCGGCCTAGCAGCAATGGCCCAAAATCGGACAGGGTGGCGCGGATCGGGTGGCCTTTCTCGCCGTAGATGTCCCAGGGGATGATGGTGCAGGCTTGCGGTTGCCAATCAGTGACGCCGATCGCCGCCAGCCGCGCCAACAGTTTTTCGGACGGCACACCCTCAGCACCAATACCGGAAAGATCGCCTTTCACGTCCGATAGGAATACCGGCACACCGATACGCGAAAACTGCTCAGCCATTCTTTGCAGCGTCACCGTTTTGCCGGTGCCGGTCGCCCCGGTGATCAAACCATGCCGATTGGCCAAGGCTGGTAGGATCACCAGATCCTGCATCGGTTTTCCATCTTTCATCGCTTTGGCAATAATTCGTGCTTCACTCATTTTCTTTTCCTTTGACGTGGCGCGAAAAACGCTTACTGATGTCAATAAAACTATAAGCGCCACATAGCCCCGTCAAGGACAACAAAAAGGGGATCGCCAAAAGGCAACCGATCGTACAGGGGATATATTACAAATAGTGGAAGAAAAGACAGGCAAGGGGACAGAAACGACAACGGCCGACCCCGGCGGGATCGGCCGGAAGACTTATGGCACCACTTTGGCTGACAGAATGAGCACCGGTTTGGTCGGTACATTCTGGTGCGGGCCGACATTGCCGGTCGGTACTTGAGAAATTTTGTCTACCACGTCCATACCCTTCACCACTTTGCCGAACACCGCGTAACCGAAGTCACGCTGGCCGTGATCCAGAAAGGCGTTGTGCGCCACGTTCAGGAAAAACTGGCTGGTGGCACTGTCTTTGTCGGCGGTGCGCGCCATCGAGATAGTACCACGCAGGTTGCGCAAGCCATTATCAGCTTCATTCTTGATCGGTGCATGGGTGGATTTTTGCTGCATATCAGCCGTAAAACCACCGCCTTGAACCATAAAACCTGGGATCACGCGGTGGAAAATGGTGTTGTTGTAGTAGCCGCTATTCACGTAGTCGACGAAATTTTTGGTAGAAACCGGTGCCTTTTGGCTGTCGAGCGCTAATTCGATATTCCCTACCGAGGTAGTCAGCACAACATGGGTTTCATTGGCGGCGAATGCGCTTGGTGCCATTGTTGCTAGGGAACACAACGCAACGCAGGCGACTAAAGTACGTTTGAGCATGGGCAGATCCTTCTCTGAGAGACAAACAGCGGAAAAGCGCTGTGATTCTAAAGAGCGGTACCAGCAAGTACCCGCCATTTATCTATATTTACACAATGGTAGAATATAGCACCGACAAACTCGGACTTGCGGTCAACATATGATCGCCAGTCACTTTTTCACCAACAGCATCACAAACTGCTGGAGAAATGAGCCGATACCAAATATACCCTAACTAATTCGAGTTGCAGGAAGGCGGCAAACGCTGAGCGGCAGGCTTAACCTCAGGGATGGGGAGCATTAATCCCCCCCGGCACTTATACCAGAGGAACGAGGAAAGCTAACGCACAGGCAACTTGAAGTATGGCGGGTACAGTCAACGGGAATTAATCTATCATAAACACCCTGCTGGTAAATAAAAAACGATCATTAGACGACACGAGCTAGCAACAGGCCATGCCTTTACAGCCCCCATCAGCCGCGATCCGCGCCGAAGGACGCAAAGATCATAAGATATTTCATTACACCTCGTTGATTGTATCAAAAAATCGACAGCCATCATAAAAACTCCGGTCCTCTGTGCTAGGATCTGCCCTCTGGTGGCCCTGTTCAGGACTTTCTTCTGTTTTACCAGGAAAAACCAGCGGCCTTTTACCCGTATTTATACCCTAAATAATTCAAGTTGCAGGAAGGCAGCAACGCAGCGACAAATCGGTCAGGAACCGATTTGAATAGTGCTTGCGCTGGGCCGCAGGCTGAACCTCAGGGATGAGGTGCATTAATCCCCAGGAGCTTAGATCAGTAAGTGACTGGGGTGAGCGAGGAAAGCTCACGCACAGGCAACTTGAAGTATGACGGGTATAAAACCTCTAACAGACATAATCAGGTCTATACAATGAATGACAGCAACCGCATACGGCTCCTTTGGATCAGCTTCCTTTCATACGCACTGACAGGTGCTTTAGTGATCGTCACAGGGATGGTGATGGGAAACATTGCAGAGTACTTTAACCTGCCGGTTTCCAGCATGAGTAATACCTTTACTTTCCTCAACGCCGGTATTTTGATGGCGATTTTCCTCAATGCCTGGCTGATGGAAATCATCCCACTAAAGCGTCAGTTGCTCTTCGGTTTTGTCCTGATGGTACTGGCAGTGGCCGGACTGATGGTCAGCAAAAGCCTGGCCCTATTCTCCCTGTGTATGTTTATCCTCGGAGTGGTCAGCGGCATCACTATGTCGATAGGGACTTTCCTGATCACCCATATGTATACTGGCCGCCAGCGCGGTTCACGTTTGTTGTTCACCGATTCTTTCTTCAGCATGGCTGGCATGTTCTTCCCGATCGTTGCCGCTATGCTGCTGGCTCGTCACATCGGCTGGTATTGGGTTTACGCCTGTATCGGGCTGCTGTACCTCGGCATCTTCGTGCTGACACTGTGCACCGAGTTCCCAGTGCTGGGTAAAAAAGATGCCGACACCCAGCAACCTATCGCCAAGGAAAAATGGGGTATTGGGGTATTGTTCCTGTCGGTCGCCGCGTTGTGCTACATCCTTGGTCAACTGGGCTTTATTCAGTGGGTGCCGGAATACGCCACCAAATCGTTCGGCATGGATATCAACCAGGCCGGCAAGCTGGTGAGCGATTTCTGGACCTCTTATATGATCGGCATGTGGGTATTTAGCTATGTACTGCGCTTTTTCGATTTGCAGCGTATCGTCACCGTGCTGGCCTCACTGTCAACCCTCGCGATGTATCTGTTCGTTAATACCGATAACCCTCAGTATTTGGGTTACTACATGATGGCTCTGGGCTTCGTTTCCAGCGCAATCTACACCACGTTGATCACCCTGGGTTCACTACAGACCAAGGTTTCCTCACCGAAGCTGGTCAACTTCATCCTGACCTGCGGCACCGTCGGTACCATGTTGACCTTCGTGGTCACCGGCCCCATTGTGGCGAAAGGTGGTGCGCACGCGGCGCTGACCACCGCCACCGGCCTGTACGCGGCGGTGGTGGTGATGTGTGTACTGCTCGGTTTTGTGACCAAGCATCGCCGTCACAGCCACGTCACGCATTAATCGGTAGTGTCAGAGATAACAAGGCGTATTGCTTGTCAAAAACGCTTTTAACAATACCGCAACGGATAACGTTGCGGCATTCTTTTTTATTGCTCTTGGGGGCAAACGTTGCGGATAGGCTCTTAATCTGCCGCTCGCGACACACTCAGACGTAAGACCACCAAGGCTGCCAGTAAAGTGACCAAACCAGCAAACAGGAAACAGGCCGCGTAGCCAAAGTGTTGGGCGATAACCCCGCCGATACTACCTGCAAAGATGGCGAGTGCCGCATCGGTGCATTGGAAGATAGTGAAGTCAACACCAGCCTGCAACGGGGATGAAAGGGACATCAGCGTGGCGTAAAGACAAACCAGTGCACAAGCCAAGGTAACGGATTTGGCGACGACTACCCATTGTAATATCTCCAACATTACACCATGCGGTGCTAGCCAGAGCGTTGCCACCACGGCTAACAGCGCGCCGCCCTGCATACCATAAGCCACCAGCAACGCCCGCCCTGCCGGGCAGTATTTCATCAATAATCCCCCCGCCAGCGTTCCCACCACGCCAGCGGCGATGTTTGCGCCGCTTAGCAGTGCGCCTAGGGTAGACATACTGATGCCGTGATCCAGCAGCAAAGAAGCAGAAAGGGGCATCACAAAACGCATACCGGTATTGAGCATCAACACCAGCAGCAATCCAAGACGCGTTGGCGATCGCCTCAATGCGTAACGCAAACTGGGGGAATGCCGAGAGCGCCTTGTTCTCCTCGGTTCCGTCATGCGCAACAACGGCAACGACAGTAGCATAATCAACAGCGCCAGCATCAGCATTGCCCCCGGCCAGCCATATTCTGCCGCCAGCATCAAAAACAACCCGCCGCCGCACATCATTCCCAGATAGCTTCCGCCGACCTGAACGCTATTCCCCCAGCCGTAACCAGTTTGTGTTAGTTGGTCAACGCAAAAGCCATCGCTGGCGATATCAATGGTGGATGCCACAATCCCTGCCAGCATAAATAGCAGGAACACCCCCACGCCTTCCGAACCTTGTAACATGCCGTCTCGATCAAGTCAGCCGATGGCTCCCACCATCATCAGAATAACAGCCAGCAATACCTGACCACGCAGAATAAGCTTGCGCGATCGCCGCTCCTGGCAACCGGGCGGCAGGCGACAACGTTCAATCCAGGGTGCCCAAATAAATTTTAGCGCCCAGGGCAGCATAAACAGGGTCGTGGCCCCCGTCAGAGCCAGTGAGCCACCCGCTGCACGCACCAACGCCGGTAGAGATTGCATAGACAGGGCGGAAATCAGGCTCTGGGTAATATAGACGCCAGTAATGGCGAAAATAACGCGCCCGGTAGTCAACGTCAGCGGCTGATGGGCCTCACTCATTTACCCATCCTCCAAGCGCAGACGCTTCTCCTTCACGCCAGAGCCTGACGGCCATTTGCGCACGCCACAGCGCCTGATAGCGCCCTTCTCTGGTTAACAGTTGGCTATGTGTTCCCTGCTCAATAACCTGACCGCCTTCCATTACCAGAATGTTTCCCGCCCTGACTATCGTCGATAATCGATGGGCGATGATGATCACCGTCCGGTGGCGTACCAGGTTATCAATGGCCTGTTGCACTGCCAGTTCACTCTCAATATCCAAAGCCGCCGTGGGTTCATCCAGAATGACGATCGGCGCATTTTTGAGTAACGCTCTGGCGATAGAGATCCGTTGCCGTTCGCCGCCGGACAACTGCCCGCCCATTTCCCCCATTGGCGTCTGCCACCCTTGGGGTAGATGGGTAATAAAATCAAGGCACTGTGCAGCGCGGGCAGCGTCTTCAACCTCTTGAAACGTCGCTTCCGGTCGAGCGATGCGGATATTCGCCAGCAGCGTATCGTCAAACAGCCAGACATCCTGAAACACCACCGAGATCAGGCTATTCAATTGCGACGATGTCAGATGTCGAATATCAACGCCACCAATGCAAATACGCCCCTGTTGTGGATCGGCATAGCGCATTAATAGCTTGCTCACCGTGGTTTTACCGGCACCGGATACCCCCACCAGTGCACTGATGCTGGATACGGGGAACGTTAGGGAAACAGCATTTAGCGAATGGCCCGCGCAGCCGGCATAGCAAAAACTGACGTTTTCGAAAGTAATAGCGTAACCATCTGGCTTATCGCTCTGTTGAACAACAGGCAGTGGGGAAACCGCCATCAAACGCTCAATGCGTTGTAAAGCATCGGCAATCAACTCCACGACAGCGGTATAACTGATAAACATTGCCATGGGTTCAGCGAAACGCGTAATCATCACTGCCGCAGCAATCAAAAACGCAACGTGCAGCGTGCCAGACACCACCCAAACAATCCCAGCCAACACTACCGCCTGCAAGCCCAGTTCCACTACGCTGGCAATCAGCATAGTCGCACCCGTTCCCCGGCGATGGCTCTCGGTCTGGCACTGCTCCAACAAGGTGAAATGATCCTGCAACGCAGCGCTTTTATCGGCATCCTTGTCACTGGTGCGCAACACCGCCATTCCTTGGGCAAATTCAACGATATCGCCGCTAATCCGCTGATGCGCTTCACCTAGGGTTTGCATCTGGCGACGCATCGCGGGTCTGCGCCAATAATAAAATGGCACCAGCAAGGGGAAGATCAGCAGCATGACCAACCCCAGCCGCCAATCTATCCACAACGTTATCAACGATGCCGTTAGCGGAGTGACGATGGTGAGCAGCAGGATATTCGAGATAGCCGTGACATAGTTGAGGTTCTCATCCACACTGCCCAGTAATAACGCGTCCATTTCACCGGCACGCGCACGTTGCAAACGCTCAAGCGGCATTTTCCGTAGCTGTTCCCCCAGCCGTAGCCGCAGTTCATAGGTTGCCTGAGCCAGATGACCACAATATTCAAACCCCAAACCATACCAGCGTAACGCCAACGTCAGCAGCGTCGTAACACTGAAGATAATGGCCCAATCGCGCAGCAAAGCGACATCTCCTGGTAACACCGCGTCGATGATCGGATACAAACAGGCGAAAGCCCCCCCTTGCATCACTGCGGCCAGCAGCAGCGCCAGCATACGGCGGCGAAGCGCACCAGCCTCACTACCCACGCTGCGGACAAGCTGACGCCAGATTTCCCTCCAGGCCAGATTGGTAGCACGGTTGTTCAACATCACTTTTCCCCCACCGCTACGCCAGCACCACCCGGTGTCCACTGTTGCGCCTGTTGATATTGCTGCCAGAGCCGCTGATATAAACCGCCTTGCGCCAGCAACCCGGCATGATCGCCCGATGCTACTAGCTGCCCCTGAGAGAACACCAGGATCTGGTCAGCCTGCGTCACCATCGACAGACGATGTGCCACCATAATGACCGTTTTGCCGTGCATCGCCGCCGATAGAGCCTTGATCAACGCGGCTTCATTCTCTGGGTCGGCAAACGCAGTGGCCTCATCCAGCACCAAGATAGGGCGATTTTGCAAAATGGCCCGCGCGATAGTGATGCGCTGGCGCTGACCGCCGGAAAGGAACACGCCGCGCTCACCAACCAGCGTGTCATAGCCCTGAGGCAAGGCACTAATAAAGTCATGAGCCTGCGCTACCTTCGCCGCCGCCATAACAGCTTCCATAGACATTTCCGGCAATCCCAGGCGAATGTTATTGGCAATGGTGTCGGCAAACAGAAAGTTATCCTGAAAAACACAGGAAACCTGACGCATCAGCGTATCGGTACGCATATCCCGAATATCCACGCCACCAATACTAATATGCCCTTCATCGACATCAGCGAAACGCAGCAACAATCGTGTCACGGTGCTTTTCCCAGCACCGGATGGCCCCACCAGGGCGATAATTTTTCCGGCAGGTAGATGAAAACTGACATCGTTCAGCGCGACGACTTCCCGACCTTGAGGATAGTGAAAACGCACGTTCTTAAAGGTAACGCTGGCATCATCGGGTTGCCGATCGAATGCGGGCTGTGGCAATTCCTGCATCGCCAGTAGCTGATAAATACGTTGCACGCTTAATCGCGTTTGCGCCACCCGATGATTCAGCATCATCATCGGCATGACAGACTCCGCCATGCCGCTAGCCAGCAGTAATACCGCTACCCATGCCGAGATATCTAGGCTGTCATGCCTCATCAAACCATATCCCACCCATACCAACACTGATAAAGTGGGGAGAGGATTCAGAATGGAGAAAGAGAAGCGAGCAGAGTATCCTGCCCTGCGATACCAGGTTTTCAGCACCGCGACCCAATTTTCAAGGGCGTGTTGATAGCGCCCGAAGCTAGACGAGCCGCTATCAAAGGTTCTCACTACAGGCATCGCCTGCACAAACTCAATGACCGCCGCACTCACTTGCTCCCGCGTCTGGTGATAACGTTGCTGCATTTCACCGGAGCTACGCCTAGCCAGCACCAACACCACGGCACCAAAAACCAGCACCGCCAGTGCCGCCAGTGCTAGCCGCCAGTCCAGCGAGAATAGCAACGCCATCGTCGCCAGCGGCATGAGTACTGCCCGCACGTAGAGCGGCGTGCTGTCGGCAACAAAAATATGTAGCGACTTCACATCGTCCTGTATCACTTTAACCAGCACACCGCTTCCCATCCGCTGTAATTCACCGAGTGAAAGTTTTACTAACTTACACGCCAGTTCGCCACGTAGCACCTTTTCGAGGCGAAAAGCTGCATAGTGGGAGAGGTTAAATGCCTGTAGGCGAAGAACGAAGGTCAACACCACGCAGCCTATCATGCCGATTAACGGATATAGCGGCATAACAGCGGGCGTATCCTGTAACTGACGCAGGCTCCCCGCGAGAAAAAGCAACGCACCCAGACTGGCTAATGCTGCCAGACCAGACAGCGTCATCGAAAAAATAATTTTTCCACGAACCGGTGTGATAACGCGCCAGAGAGGAAAACGCCCAGGGGTTTTCTGTTCATAATCAGATGAATGAAATATCATGAGAGTCGATGAATTTCCTGATGAATTTGCATTGACGCCAAAAAACGTCTTCCATTGTGGCGTTCTGATAGTTAATCTAAATAATAACCATTATCAAAACCATATCTGCCCCATTTGGTTTTTTTTATACCCGCATTGGTACATTGGTAGAGTCACAGGGAGATAACCAGGCTATGACGGAGTCACCACGAACAAAATCTGAAATCTCTATTCATCAACTGGTGGTCGGGGAGGGCGCAAAAGGTGTAAACATGCCAGACCAGTGCGAGTTGCTACGCTATTCGCTCCAAGAAGGCATGGATATTCTGCTCTGGCGAGGCCATTTTTCGCAGCCCACGACACTGCCACTGCATGATGATCTGGGAAGAATTAATTTTTCCTGTATTCTAGAAGGGTCATCACGTATCGCATTACATGGTGCGCAGCGCCATCTCCAGTGGGAGTTACAATGCAACTGTCACTACGTTACCCATACGCCCGACTGTCATGGCAGCGCCTTTTACTACGGCAGCTTCGAAAGCATTACGCTTTCACTCAGCCCTGCCGCACTCACACAGTGGGTACCGGACAATATTGCGGCCATTAGGCATAAAATTGATTCCCACGACTATTGTCAGCAACAGCGCTATAACGCCGAAACGCATTTAACTGCTCAAGCATTACGTCATGCGCTAACCCGGCTGCATGATGGGTTCAGCCACGAACAGAAACCGGCGAATTTATGGCTACAAGGACAGAGTCTGGTCATGCTCAGCCTTATGCTGGATGAATATCATGAGGACGATAACTGCCTCTGTGACCATTTCAATCCTACGGAACGCCAGAAACTACTACGGGCCAAGGATCTTCTGTTGGCAGATTTAACGCAAGCACCCACCATCGCTGAACTGGCACGGGAGACAGGTCTGAGCGTGCTTAAAACAAAACGCGGGTTCCGTACTCTATTTAACAATAGTGTGTACGGGCTTTTTCAACTCGAACGTATGCAGGAAGCCAGAAGACGACTCGCCAATGGTAACGCGTCAGTGATGACGGTCGCCGCCGATTTAGGGTATACCAATGCCAGCCACTTCTCCGTTGCCTTTCAAAAACAGTTTGGTGTGAACCCGTCAACATTTAAACGTCTGCTTTAGATCTCTTTTTTCAGCACGGTCTAGACAAAACCACCCTGGGTTTCACTGATCCTTTCTTCTCTTCCAACCCGAAGCGGGGATAAATAAACCCGTTTCGGGTGGTTCTCATATGATAATGATAAGTATTATTAATTAATAAACTCGTCCGTTTTCAGATGTCCTATCAGGAGGGAAAATGATTTTCGGGGCACTCTCTGAGAATACTTTTTTGCAGAATAGCCGACACGATATCGCTTACCAGCAAATGCGCCAACAACTCGCGCAGGAACTGAATCTGATGCCACAACAATTGAGCGAGGAAAGCAATTTGATCCAGCAAGGGCTGGACTCAATGAGAATGATGAGATGGCTACACTGGTTTCGTCAGCATGGCTACTCCATCACACTGCGTGAGCTGTACGCCAACCCCACGCTGGCACAATGGCGTGAATTGATGCATCGCCACCTTAAAGAAACGCAAGATGATGAGACGGCAACTAAAGCTCCTGTCTGGCAGTTGATGACCGATGGCACCCCCTTCCCACTTACCCCAGTGCAGCACGCCTATCTAACCGGTCGCATGCCGGGTCAAGTGCTTGGCGGCGTAGGATGTCATCTGTATCAAGAGTTCGAAGGCCACGGCCTGACGGCGCAGCGTCTGGAAGGAGCTATCACCTTATTGTTACAACGCCATCCCATGCTGCGCATCGCTTTTCGCGCCGACGGCCAGCAGTACTATCAGAAACAGCCTTACTGGCACGGCGTTACCGTACATGATTTGCGCCAAAGCGACTCACCTAGCCGCGATGCTTATTTGTACGCGTTACGCCAACGTTTGAGCCATCGTCTCTTACGCGTGGACATTGGCGAAACATTTGATTTCCAGCTTACATTGTTGCCAGAAGGCTACCATCGCCTGCATGTCAGCATTGACCTTCTTATCATGGACGCTTCCAGCTTTACGCTGTTCTTCGATGAACTCAACGCCTTACTGGCGGGAGAGTCACTGGCCCCGGTTGATGTCCATTACGATTTCCGCTCCTGGATACTGCAACAGCAACAGGTTAATCAAGGGGCGATTGAGCAAGCGCGATGTTACTGGCTGGCAAAAGCTGAAAATCTGCCCCCTGCCCCCATACTGCCGTTGGCCTGTGAGCCAGCTACTGTCAGTGAAGTACGCACCACCCGGCGCCGGATGACTCTTCCCGCAGAACGCTGGGCATGCTTTAGCCAACAGGCGGGGGATATCGGCGTCACACCAACCATGGTGCTGACAACCTGTTTTTCCGCAGTGCTGGCGCGTTGGGGAGGTTTATCACGTTTGCTGCTTAATCTGACGCTGTTCGATCGACAGCCGTTACATCCTGCTGTAGACAACATGCTGGCCGATTTCACCAATATTATTCTGCTCGATACCGTCTGCTACGGCGATACACTCGGTAACCTCGCATTTAAAAATCAGCTAACGTTCACTGAGGACTGGGAGCACCGCCATTGGTCTGGTGTCGAACTGCTGCGTGAACTGAAACGACAGCAGCGTTATCCCCACGGTGCTCCGGTAGTGTTTACCAGTAATCTTGGCCGCTCGTTGTACAGTCGCCATGCACAATCCCCGCTAGGAGACCCGGCCTGGGGCATTTCGCAAACCCCGCAGGTGTGGATAGACCACCTGGTGTTTGAACATCAGGGAGAGATTTACCTGCAATGGGACAGCAACGAAGCACTGTTCCCTCCAGCGCTGATCGAAACACTGTTTGAGACTTATTGTGCATTGATCAATCAACTATGTAGTGACAGTAGCGCATGGTCACGGCCATTTGATGAGTTAATGCCTCCCAGCCAACAGGCCGTGCGCTTACAGGTTAACAGCACCACTGTCCCCCTTCCAGAAGGTCTGTTGCATGAGGGCATTTTCCGCATGTCTCTCCAGCAACCGCAAGCGCTGGCAGTGATCGATAGCCGTTACCAGTGGTGCTATGGCGAACTGGCGGAGAAAGCCAGACGCTGCGCGGCGTATCTGACAGAACACGGCGTACAGCCCGGAGACAACGTCGCCGTGACCATGTCAAAAGGTGCAGGGCAAATTGTCTCCATACTGGGGGTGCTGCTGTGCGGGGCAATTTATGTTCCCGTCTCACTGGATCAACCCACTTCGCGGCGAAAACGCATCTACGCAGACGCCAACATTCAGCGGGTACTGGTTTGCCAGCACGATAACCTTAGCCAGACAAATGATGTACTGACCCTCAGCTGGCAGCAGGCGATAAAAGCCGAACCGCTTGCCATCACCCTGTCGCGGGAACCTACACAACCGGCTTATATCATCTATACCTCCGGCTCCACCGGTACGCCCAAAGGCGTGGTCATTTCTCACCGGGCGGCGTTGAATACCTGCGCTGATATCAATCGCCGTTATCAGGTCAACCCTCATGACCGGGTGTTGGCACTCTCGGCGTTGCACTTTGATCTGTCGGTTTACGATATTTTCGGCGTACTTACCGCCGGCGGCGCATTGGTCATCGCGGCAGAAAACCAACGGCGCGATCCCCGTGCATGGTGTGAATTGATCGAAGATTATCAGGTGACGCTCTGGAACAGTGTGCCTGCGTTGTTCAACATGCTGCTGACCTGGTGTGAAGGCGTCTCCTGCTCCGCGCCCGCCAACCTACGCGCAGTGATGATCTCCGGTGACTGGATTGGCCTTGATCTTCCTGAACGTTATCGTGCATTTCGCCCACAAGGGCAGTTTATTGCCATGGGCGGTGCCACCGAAGCCGCTATCTGGTCCAACGCCTGCGACATTGAGCATGTACCTGCACACTGGCGCTCCATTCCCTATGGTTATCCTCTGGCTAACCAACGCTATCGGGTGGTGGATGAATTAGGCCGCGACTGCCCCGACTGGGTAGTGGGCGAATTATGGATAGGCGGTGGGGGAAAAAGACAAGACGCTGGTGGCGTTTGTCGTACCGCAGGGCGATAAGTTAAGCGTCGCGCATCATTGCCATCCGGCATTACCGGATAACTGGCAAACGCTTCTTCCCGCCTCGTCCCACCCCGTTTTCCAAGGTGATGACGCAGAGGAGCAAGTCGCCGACTTTTTGCTACATCGCTTGTTGATGTTGGAGCCTGGTCAGTTTCTTTCTGACGATCCGGCATCACTTATGCAGGAACGCGGTATCCAGCCTCGCTGGCGATCTGTAGTGGCACACTGAATTTGGCCACCTGAACAGAGGTGATATGCTCACCTCAGGACATTACAGGTGCTTCAATGAAAAAAAGAAATTTCAGTGCAGAGTTCAAACGCGAATCCGCTCAACTGGTCGTTGACCAGAACTACACCGTGGCAGATGCAGCCAGTGCTATGGATGTCGGCCTTTCCACAATGACGCGATGGGTGAAGCAGTTGCGTGATGAGCGGCAGGGAAAAATACCTAAAGCCTCTCCCATTACTCCTGAACAAATTGAAATACGTGAGCTGAGGAAAAAAATACAACGTATTGAAATGGAAAACGAAATATTAAAAAAGGCTACCGCGCTCTTGATGTCAGACTCCCTGAACAGTTCTCGATAATCGGGAAACTCAGAGCGCATTATCCGGTGGTCACACTCTGCCACGTGTTCGGGGTTCATCGCAGCAGCTACAAATACTGGAAAAACCGTCCTGAAAAACCAGATGGCAGACGAGCTGTATTACGCAGCCAGGTACTGGAACTGCATAGCGTCAGCCATGGCTCTGCTGGCGCAAGGAGTATCGCAACTATGGCAACCATGAAGGGCTTCAGGATGGGACGATGGCTCGCCGGCAGGCTCATGAAAGAGCTGGGGCTGGTCAGTTGTCAACAGCCCACTCATCGGTATAAATGCGGTGGCCTTGAACACATCGCTATCCCGAATCACCTTGAGCGGCAGTTCGCAGTGACAGAGCCTAATCAGGTGTGGTGTGGCGATGTGACCTATATCTGGACAGGCAGGCGCTGGGCCTACCTCGCCGTTGTTCTCGACCTGTTCGCGAGAAAACCGGTGGGCTGGGCAATGTCGTTCTCACCGGACAGCAGGCTGACCATCAAAGCGCTGGAGATGGCGTGGGAGGCCCGGGGAAAACCAGCCGGAGTGATGTTCCACAGCGATCAGGGCAGCCATTACACAAGCAGACAGTTCCGGCAGTCACTGTGGAGGTATCGGATCAGACAGAGTATGAGTCGGCGTGGAAACTGCTGGGATAATAGCCCAATGGAGCGCTTCTTCAGGAGTCTGAAGAACGAATGGGTACCGGTGACGGGTTACATAAACTTCAGCGATGCAGCCCACGCAATAACGGACTATATCGTTGGGTATTACAGCGCGCTCAGGCCGCATGAATATAACGGTGGGTTACCACCAAACGAATCGGAAAACCGATACTGGAAAAACTCTAACGCGGTGGCCAGTTTTAGTTGACCACTACACACAGATCGTCCTGCACATTGGACTCCGGCACAAAATGAGTGGCAGGCGTGGATGACCCACGCTTGCGAGTACTCGCTCGACGCCACTCACTGGCAACTGATGATGGAACAACCCCAAGTACAACATTGCGCACAGTCTATCCGTCTATGGCTTGCCGATACGCCAACTCAACCGGAGAACAGGGTATGAACTCGTCCATTACCGCTAAACAACGCGTACTGATCGTCGGCGCTAAATTTGGAGAAATATATCTTAATGCTTTCATACAACCGCCTGAAGGATTGGAGTTAATGGGCTTACTGGCCCAGGGAAGCTCCCGATCACGAGAGTTGGCCTTCGCGTTTGGTATTCCGTTGTATACCTCGCTAGAACAGCTACCGGAGACGATTGATATTGCCTGTATCGTGGTACGCTCCACTGTCGCAGGGGGATCCGGCACGCAGCTCGCCAAGCATTTTCTGACACGTGGCGTACATGTCATTCAGGAACACCCGTTACATCCTGACGATCTGAATGCGCTGCAAGCGCTGGCGCAAGAAAACGGCTGCTGCTACTGGGTTAACTCTTTTTACCCACACACTCACGCAGGGCGCACCTGGATCAATGATGCACGTCAACGACGTCGTTGCCTGGGCAAGGCCGCGCAGTTTGCGCAAGTCACCACCAGCTGCCAGTTGCTCTACTCTTCGCTGGATATGCTGTTGCTGGCGCAAGGCGTTGATGCCACAACGGTAAAGTCGGAAGTAGTCAGCAGTTTCGCCGATTTTCATGCTCTACGGCTCTACTGGCCCGATGGCGAGGCCTGTCTGTTACTGCAACGCTACTTAGACCCTGCCGATCCTGATATGCACAGCCTAATCATGCACCGACAGCTTCTGAGCTGGCCGGAAGGCTACCTTTCGTTGGACGCAAGCTACGGGCCGGTTATCTGGTCATCCAGCCTGTACGTCGACGAACATCAGGAAAATGCGCACAGTCTTTATCGTAGACCCGATATTCTGCACCCATCACCGGCACTTACGCGTTGCACTGCCCCACTGACCTGGCGCGATTGCTGTGAAATCGCTGGCCCTGCTGGCGTGGCCTGGTTGTTGCAACAGTTCAGGGCGCATCTGGCAGGTACACCTGAGCCTCCGGCTTGTCATGCGACGCATCAGGTGGCGCTCTCACGATTATGGCAGCAGGTAATGCAGAACGTCGGCAATGCGGAAATACGCCACCTCACCCCACCGCACCATGGCCTGTTGGATAACCTCCATCACCAAGAAAACGAGGAAGCGCTATGACTGATCCAGAAATATTCGAACCACTTATCCGCCAGTTTCCTTCGCCCCTTGGCGAACAACTGGGTACCTGGGCTTCCCGCTATACGTCCAGTATTGCACTGATCGATAAGGATGAAACGCTGTCGTACCAGGCGCTTAATGAGCGCGTAGACCGACTCGCCGCTGGCCTGTTCACGCTGGGGCTACATTCAGGTGAGCGGGTGATTGTTCAGCTCCCCAACAGTTGCACTTTTGTCACACTGCTTTTTGCATTGTTACGTACTGGTGCTGTTCCCGTGTTGGCCATGCCCTCCCAACGCGCTGCCGACATCGACGCATTGATTGCACTGGCGGAACCTGCCGCCTACGTTATTCCAGGGGAAAGCCACGCAGAACTGGCCAAGCAAGTACGTGATAAACACGCCTGCCTACGTCATATCTTGGTGGCTGAGACATCACACAACGAAAGAACCTTTACACCTCTTTTCTCCTTACAGGGTGAGCGATGTGAATGGCCTCATCCCGATGTTGCCGATACCGCGTTGCTGCTGCTTTCCGGTGGTACTACGGGTACGCCAAAGCTTATTCCGCGTACGCATGCCGACTACAGCTATAACTTCAGTACCTCTGCACAGCTTTGCGAGATTAACCGAAACAGCGTGTATCTCGCCGTTCTCCCCATCGCCCATAACTTTCCGCTGGCCTGCCCAGGAATTTTGGGTACCCTGTCATGCGGGGGAAAAGTGGTACTCGCCGACAACGCCAGTTGTGATGAGGTGATGCCGTTGATCGCCAGGAAAAAAGTCACTCATGTCGCATTAGTGCCGGCATTAGCACAATTATGGGTACAGGCCAGAGAGTGGGAAAATAGCGATCTCTCTTCCCTGCGCGTCATTCAGGTGGGCGGCGCACGGCTAGACCCTACTTTGGCAGAAAAGATCATCACTACCATCGGCGGTATTTTGCAGCAGGTATATGGCATGGCAGAAGGCTTATTATGCTACACCCGTTTGGACGATCCCCGATCAACGGTGTTAAATACTCAAGGACGCCCGCTATCACCTTACGATGAAGTCAGAATTGTCGATGAGGACGAAAACGACGTATTACCTGGTAAGATAGGGCAACTGCTGACGCGCGGCCCCTACACCATTGCTGGCTACTATCGTGCCCCAGCCCACAACGCGCAGGCATTCACCATTGAAGGATTTTATCGCACCGGAGACTGTGTGCGCTGTGATGAATGGGGAAATATGCAGGTCGTAGGCCGTATTAAAGAGCAAATCAATCGTGCTGGAGAAAAAATCGCCGCTGCGGAAGTCGAGTCCATGCTGATGCGTCTGCCCAATATTGAGGATTGCGCCGTCGTCGCAGTACCCGATCCCCTGCTCGGCGAGCGAATTTGCGCGTTCATCATCCCCCCACCGGTTCACTCCAATATTCAACAATGGCGCGAATACCTAGGCAATATGGGAATTAGCTTGTGGAAAATTCCTGATCAGTTTGAATTTTTGTATCACTGGCCGTTAACCACCGTTGGCAAGATAGACAAAAAGCGTCTGGTTGCGCTGGCCGCTGAACGTTACGTCGAGAACTCCCGATAATCACCGACCTGACAGACCCGAAACAGGTTGAAATAAATCCGTTTCGGGTAGATCTCAACAGAAGTGATTATCATTATCAATTAAATTGATCGGGATTTTTCTACCATTTAACAAGGAATCATAACAATGAATATCATACGGCTTTATACTTGGACTTTGGGGGTGCTGCTCTCTGCGAGCGTTGATGCTCAGATCTCACAGCAAGATGACCACAGGATAGTGGTCACTGCCAGTAAACAATCCTCCCGCTCGGCATCCGCGAATAATGTCTCTTCTACTGTTGTCAGTGCGCCTGAATTAAGCGCTGCCGCTGTCACCAGCAGCGATAAACTGGTCAGGGTATTACCAGGGCTGAACATTGAAAATAGCGGTAGCCTAATTTTCTCGACGGTCTCACTGCGTGGCGTCTCCTCGGCACAGGATTTCTATAATCCCGCCGTCACCCTTTATGTCGATGGTGTTCCGCAGCTTTCTACTAATACCATCCAGGCGCTTACTGACGTACAGAGCGTGGAGCTGCTACGCGGCCCACAGGGAACCTTGTACGGAAAAAGCGCCCAGGGCGGGATCATCAATATCGTGACTCAGCAGCCGGATAGTCTGCCGCGCGGCTACATTGAGGGCAGCGTCAGCAGCCGTGACAGCTACCGCAGCAAGCTCAATCTCAGCGGCCCCATTCAGGAGGGATTACTTTACGGCAGCATGACCCTGCTACGTCAGGTTGATAACGGCAACATGATTAACCCTGCCACTGGCAGCACTGATTTAGGGGGTTCACGTACCAGCGCCGGTAATGTCAAGCTACGACTGGCTCCAGACGATCACCCCTGGGAGATGAGTTTTTCAGCCTCGCGCGACTGTACCCGCGCCACACAGGATACTTACGTTTCCTGGGATGACATAAAAAGCCGTCAACTGATAATAGGCAACGGCGCACCTGATCCTTCTCTGCGGCGCTGTACTGATAGCCAGACGCTAAATGGCAAATACACCACCGACAATTGGGCTTTTAACCTGATCAGCAGTTGGCAACAACAGCATTATTCACGGACCTTCCCGACTGGAACATTACTGGTTAACCTACCTCAGCGCTGGAATCAGGATGTTCAAGAACTGCGCGCCGCCACCTATGGTGAAGCTCGCCCCATTGATATGGTATTGGGGCTTTATCGCCAGAATACGCGCGAGAAGGTGAATGCAACTTACGACATGCTATCAATGCGTATGAACAACAATGGCTACACTAGCGCTGAAACACTGGCAGCTTACAGTGACCTGACATGGCATTTAACCGATCGATTCAACATCGGGGGCGGCGTCCGTTATTCTCACGATAAGGCAAGCACCCAGTATCATGGCAATATGCTCAACACCCCGTTTGGCGATAGCGGAAAGAATCATGATCACCAGGTACTCAGCCAACTCTCCACGGGCTATATGCTTACCGATGATTGGCGGGTCTATACCCGTATTGCACAAGGATATAAACCTTCTGGTTTCAATATCGTACCCTCGCCTAGACTTGATGCAAAACCCTTTATAGCGGAACAATCCATCAACTATGAGATCGGCACCGGTTACGCCTCCTCCAGTGTGCAATTACAAGCCGCAACCTTCCATACCCATACACGAGACATGCAGCTCTATTCCGGCCCGGTCGGGATGCAAACATTAAGTAACGCTGGCACATCCGATGCCAGTGGCGTGGAATTTGAGGCAAAATGGCTGTTCGCACCGGGTTGGTCATGGGATTTGAACGGCAATGTGGTACGTTCCAAGTTTACTAATAGCAGCGCGCTGTATAGCGGAAACCGGGTACCCTTTGTACCACGCTACCGTGCTGGAAGCAGTCTGAACGGAGTGATTGACACAAATTATGGTGCCCTGATGACGCGCCTGGCGGTAAATCTGGTGGGACCGCACAATTTTGATGGCAATAATCAGTTGCAACAGGGAACCTATGCCACATTGGATACCCAACTGGGCTGGCAGGCGACCGAATTTATGAATATTTCTGTCTATGTCGATAACCTGTTAGATCGCCGCTACCACACCTTCGGTTATGTTAGCGGCAATGGCGCCTTAGCACAGGCCAATATCGGGCGAACCATCGGCATTAACACACGCATTGATTTTTTCTGAGCCTCAGTTTTATAGCCAATGGCAGGCGCTGCCCGATATAAGTCAACATCACGGCATAGGCTGCAAAAGCCGCACTTTAGGCTGTATCCCGCCATTGCACCTGACCGCCGCTGGTGGTCATTGGCCGGACACACTCTAGTCGTCCTTGCACTTTCAGCGAGGAGGACACCCTTTTTACTGTTCGCGTTATCGCGGCGCTACAAAGCCAACTGCCTGATAGACTTTCGCCAAGGTTTCCTGCGCACGCGCACGCGCCTTAGCAGCACCGTCACACATCACCTGCTGCAAGTAGGCTTCGTCTTTGCGCAAGCTGTAGTAACGCTGTTGCAATTCGCTCAACATGCCGGACACAGCTTCCGCCACCACGCCTTTTAGCTGGCCGTACATCTGGCCAGCAAACTCAGCTTCCAACTGAACGATGCTTTTGCCCGTCACACCGGAGAGGATATCCAGCAGGTTGGAGACGCCCGCTTTGTTGGCCACGTCATAACGGATGACCGGCGGCTCTTCGGAGTCGGTCATCGCACGTTTGATTTTTTTAGTCACCGCATTCGGATCTTCCAGCAGGCCAATGACGTTATTACGGTTGTCGTCCGACTTAGACATCTTCTTGTGCGGTTCCTGCAACGACATCACACGCGCGCCGGACTTAGGAATGAACGGCTCAGGCACTTTGAACACCTCACCATACAGCGCGTTAAAACGCTGGCTCACATCACGGCTCAACTCCAGATGCTGTTTTTGGTCTTCACCAACCGGCACCTGATGAGTCTGATACAGTAGGATGTCCGCCGCCATCAGCACCGGGTAGCTGAACAGACCAGCGTTGATGTTCTCTGCGTAGCGAGTGGATTTGTCCTTGAACTGAGTCATGCGGCTCAACTCACCGAAATAGGTGTAGCAATTCAGCACCCAGCCCAGTTGAGTATGCTCCGGTACATGCGACTGCACGAAGATAGTACTCCTTTCCGGATCAATGCCACAGGCCAGGTACAATGCCAGTGTATCCAGCGTAGCTTTACGCAGTTGCTCCGCATCTTGACGCACAGTGATGGCGTGTAGATCAACGATACAGTAGATACAGTCGTAGTCATCCTGCATCTGAACCCACTGACGCAGCGCCCCCATGTAGTTGCCAATGGTCAGTTCGCCGGACGGCTGTGCGCCACTAAATACGATGGGCTTACTCATGTTTAAATTTCCTGATCCTCTAAAGATGACAGCCCAAGAACGGGCAACAAATCGGCGAAGCGTTCCAGCACACAGTCAGGGTGGCTCAGGGCAATCGACTCACCATAGTTATAACCATAGGCCAGACCCACACATGGGCAACCTGCGCCCTGTGCCGCCTGGATATCATTGCGTGAATCGCCGACGAACAACAACTCGTTGGCACGCAGGCCGAGCTTGCCAAGCGCCAGATATAGCGGTGCCGGATGCGGTTTCTTTTCCGTCACATCATCACCACCGATCACCAGCGAGAAATAGTCACCAATGGCAAACGTAGCCAGTAAAGGGGCGACAAACAGCGTCGGCTTATTGGTCACCAGCGCCATCAGATAACCTTGTGCGGCCAGATGGGCCAGCGTCTCTTTTACCTGCGGGAACAGGCGGCTACCGCTGTCGATAGTTTGTGCATAGAAATGATCGAAGCGTTCACGCAGTTGGCTAGCCTGCTGCGGTGAGGCTGCCGCTTCCGTCCAGCACAGTGCACGCTGCACCAGTATGTCGGCACCGTTACCGATCCAAGTGCCAACACGCGCTTCCCCCGCTGGCGGCAACCCCATTTCCACCAAGGCCAGATCGAGAGCAACCGCCAAGCTTGGCACACTATCCACCAGCGTGCCATCCAGATCAAAAGCCAAAGCGCGGATGGCGGAAAAATCAGCCATAAACCACCTTCGCCAGTTCGCTGCGCATGTCGTCGATCACCTTGCGGTAATCCGGCTTGCCGAAAATCGCCGACCCAGCAACGAACATGTCGGCACCCGCAGCAGCGATCTCGGCGATATTATCGACTTTCACCCCGCCATCGACTTCCAGACGAATATCGCGGCCGCTTGCGTCGATCAACTTGCGCACTTGGCGCAGCTTGCCCAACGTGCCGTGAATAAATGACTGACCACCGAACCCCGGATTCACCGACATTATTAGGATCACGTCGATTTTATCCATCACGTAGTCGAGGTAGCTCAGCGGGGTAGCGGGGTTAAATACCAGGCCAGCCTTGCAGCCGTGCTCTTGGATCAGTTGAAGGGTGCGAGCGATATGTTCGGAGGCTTCAGGGTGGAAAGTGATATAGGTCGCGCCAGCCTTGGCGAAGTCAGGCACGATGCGATCCACCGGTTTCACCATCAAGTGCACATCGATCGGCGCGCTAATGCCGTAATTGCGCAGCGCTTCACACACCATCGGGCCGATGGTCAAATTAGGAACATAGTGGTTATCCATGACATCGAAGTGCACCACATCGCCGCCCGCGGCCAGCATGTTAGCGGTATCTTCACCTAACCGGGCAAAATCTGCCGACAGAATGGACGGGGCAATCAAAAACTTTTTCATCCGCTTCTCCACACTCTTAGGGGTCGAATGTTTATACGCCGGGGCATTTCCCGGTTCCGCAATACAGTGCCAAAAGCTCGTTCACTTTACCACGCCCAAAAGCATTGCGGCTGATAGTACGGCGTGCCTTTACCACATACAATGAAGCTTGCTGGTACCAGTCACGTGTCAACTCAGTATCATGATTGGAAATCAATACTGGCACCTGGCTCTCTATAGAAAGCTGATGCGCCATCCGCGCTAGATCCTGCTGGTCGATAATGCTGAAGTTATTGGTGTGATAAGCAGTGAAATTCGCCGTCGCCGACAAGGGCGCATAAGGCGGATCGCAATACACCACCGTACCGCGTATCGCCTTTGCCATGGTAGTACGGTAATGCTCACAGACAAAAGTGGCATTGCGGGATTTTTCAGCAAACCAGTACAGCTCTTCCTCAGGGAAGTAGGGTTTCTTATAACGACCAAAAGGCACGTTGAACTCGCCGCGTAGATTATAGCGACACAAGCCGTTATAGCAGTGGCGGTTCAGATATAGAAACAGCAGTGCCCGACGATAGGCATCGATGCTAGCATTGAACTCTTTCCGCAACAGGTAAAATTGATCTGAGTTATTAAATTCATTGGTGAAAAGAATACGGACATCGCGCACAAAATCGTCTGTGCACAGCTTAACGATGTTATACAGGTTGATAAGATCGCTGTTGATGTCGGCGAGAATATAGGCATCGTACTCTGTATTCAGGAAAACTGAACCTGCCCCCACAAATGGCTCGATTAAGCAGTCTCCCGCTGGCAGATGACGACGGATCTCGTCCACCAACGGGTACTTTCCACCAGCCCATTTTAAAAAAGCGCGGTTTTTCTTCATGCCGTCAATTAGCTACTTATATAATGCAGAGCGGCGGATTGTACTCTGTTTCAGACGGCACGTCAGTGCGCATATCTAAATGATTTATTTTTTAAGCTCTTGCTGGACTTGACGTGCAGACCGAACCCAAGGTTTTTTCACCTGCACATCCGCCGGCAACGTGACTATGGCACGCTTCGCTTCCTCAGAAGACGCATAGTTACCACTCACCAACACATACCAGGGTTTGCCGTTACGTTGGGTGGGGTATACCAGGTAGTTTTGCAGCTTCTGCTGCTTAGCGTAGGCATGCAATGTATCAGGGCGCGAGGCACTGCTCAGTTGCAGGGTATAGTGGTTCCCCACTGCGGACTGCAAGGCACTGCCGCTTACCGTTCCCGCCTTGGCAGAAGAGGCTAAGGTTGATGCTGACACCGTGGTTGGCGCTTTATGGTGCGTAGTGGCCGATTTGCTGGCGGTTTTGGCCTGCGGCGCACTCCCCTGAAGCGGATGCATGGCTTCTCTCGCCGCTGCGCTGTTCATTACTGTCGCCGACGCCGTCGGCAATGTTGATTGCACCCCGATTTTGCCTTGAGTCACTGTGTCAACCTGCCCTTGCTGCGAAGAGAGCGCATCCACCATATTGCCCGGCAGCTCGATACGCTGCCGCGCCCCACCTTGCGGGGGTAACGGCTGGGCTTGCGTCGGCGTGCTGGCGATCGGCGGAACGCTGACATTCTGTGGCTGAGACGTTGTGCTCACGCCAACATTACCATGGGTATCGGTGGTACCACCTACTACGCCATTGTTGCTGGTAACCAGTGCCGAAGAACCGGACAGGTTGATATCTTTGGCCACGCCGTTTTGCGTGCCTTCCTGCGCTGTTTCATGTTTGGTCGGTGCCTTCAACGCCGAACCCATACCGACAACCAGCAGTAGCAACACCAAAACACCGATACCTATCATCAAATGCTGACGCGATACGGCAAAACGAGATACCACAGCCGGTTTGCGCGAGTGCATAGGACGACGATCACGGCTATCAGGTCTGAGATCGTCTTCCGGTTTAAACTCATCCATCTGAAACCCTCCAACTAGAAGCAAAAGCCCACCATTGTGGCACGGGCAGATTAACCCGATGATAGCAAAGCGACACCTGTCATGCTTTATTCATTAGTAATATACCCGCCCTACTTCAAGTTGCCTGTGCATTAGCGTTCCTCGCTCACCCCAGTCACTGACGGGTATAAGCGACTGGAGGATTAATGAATCTCATCCCTGAGGTTCAGCCTGCGGCCCAGCGCAAGCGCTGTTCAAATCGCTTCCCAACCAATTTGTCGCTGCGTTGCCGCCTTCCTGTAACTCGAATTATTTAGGGTGTAATAGATATCAACGGCGGCTAAGCCACGGTGACTTTGCCTGATTTAGCTAAACATTCCCCATGGGAAGGCAGGCGGCGATCGACGTCAGCACCCGCTCATGCCCAACGCCACTGCGGACTTGCGCCTGGCCAATGGCCGTCGGCAGTACCAAACGCAACTCGCCAGCCAGCACTTTTTTATCACGCATCATATGCGGCAGATAACTTCCTGGCGTCATTTCCTGCGGCCCACAAACCGGCAGGCCAGCACGCAGCAGCAACGCTTTAATGCGCTCGATATCATCAACGGAGAACTGGCCGAGGCGATGCGCGGTTTCCGCCGCCATCACCATGCCAACCGCGACGGCTTCTCCGTGCAACCATACACCGTAGCCCATTTCAGCTTCGATCGCATGACCGTAAGTATGGCCTAAATTCAGCAGGGCACGCGAACCGCTTTCGCGTTCATCAGCAGCTACTACCTCGGCTTTCAGCTCGCAGCAGCGGCGGATACAGTAGGCCAGAGCCTGCATATCCAGCGCCACCAACGCATCGATATTGTTTTCAAGCCAGATGAAAAAGTCACGGTCAAGAATAATCCCATACTTGATCACTTCAGCCAGGCCAGAGGAAAGTTCACGCGCTGGCAAAGTTTGCAAGCAGTCCAAATCAACCACTACCGAAGCAGGTTGATAGAACGCGCCGATCATGTTTTTACCGAGCGGATGATTGACAGCGGTTTTACCGCCAACGGAAGAGTCTACCTGCGACAACAGAGTGGTAGGAACTTGAATAAAACGCACACCACGCTGATAACAGGCAGCGGCAAAGCCTGTAAGGTCACCGATAACGCCACCGCCAAGCGCGATCAGCGTTGTATCACGGCCATGAGGCTTTTGCAGCAGTGCTGAGAACACCTGTTCGAGTACCGCCAGGGATTTGTACTGTTCGCCATCAGGCAGAATCACCTGATCCACCCTCACGCCACCTTGCTCCAACACCTTGCGAACCTGTTCCAAATAGAGCGGTGCCAACGTCTGGTTGGTGACCAGCATCACCTGTTCACCGGCTTTCAACGGCATAAAAGAGGCCGGATCGTTAAACAATCCGGCGGCTATGGTAATCGGGTAGCTGCGCTCCCCAAGCGTTACGGTAATTCTCTCCATATCGCGCCCAGTTCCCAGTGTGGTTTATCCCCGCTGCTGCGGAAACACAAATCAGTCTTTGCGCATTCGCCCACAGCGAATACGGAAACCGCAATCAATTGTTCTCCAGCATGTTGATGATCTGATTGGCCACCACTTTGGCGCTTTGATCATCGGTGCGGATAGTCACATCGGCAATTTCTTCGTACAACGGATTGCGTTCTTTCGCCAGAGCCTCCAGCACTTCACGCGGAGGAGAATCGACCTGCAACAGCGGGCGTTTTTTGTCGCGCTGGGTACGAGCCAACTGCTTCTCGATAGTGGTTTCCAGATAGACTACAACGCCACGCGCCGACAAACGGTTGCGTGTTTCACGCGACTTCACCGAGCCACCACCGGTAGCCAGTACAATCCCTTTATTCTCCGTCAGTTCATTAATGACTTTTTCTTCACGATCGCGGAAACCTGCTTCGCCTTCCACATCGAATACCCAGCCCACATCAGCTCCGGTACGTTGCTCAATTTCTTGATCAGAGTCGAAGAATTCCATATTGAGTTGCTGAGCTAACTGACGGCCAATAGTGCTTTTCCCAGCACCCATAGGCCCAACCAGAAAGATATTGCGTTTCTCTGCCATGTTTTTCGGTATTACTAAGACAATGCGTTAATGTTAACCCGCCCCGCCAATCAAATTAGCGGCGGGACCTAAACTGAAACCTCATAAGCGATAGTGCAGGATCAGACGAAAAATTATCTCAACACTCTTGGTTGTTTGGCAACCGAATAAATAACCATCCGCGCCGCAGGAGGGAAAACTACGTTTTTAACGGCATCTTGGCACTAAAAAACCTTGGTGCTCAATTCGGTAACCCTTGTAAGCTAAATCGGTCGCAGCGTCAAACCTAGATGCCCCCAAGGTGATAAAAAATGTTTCTGCGATCAACTTTAGGTGATTTATGGCAAAGGCGACACGCTTCAATCTTTAATCAACGTCGGCGTAATGAAGATCACCAGTTCGCGCCTTTTATGCTGCTTGCTGCTCTGTTTAAATAGTGATCCCAGTAGCGGAACATCGCCGATCCCAGGCACTTTGTCTTCTGCCTGCCCGTTAAGCCGTTGAAAAATCCCCCCCAACACAATGGTTTCGCCGTCTTTTACCGTGATCTGCGTCTTTATCTCCTGCTTATCGATGGTGAGCGCTTCTCCCTCCCCCCTGCTGACTGAGCGCCCAGGCATGTTTTGACTGATGTGCAGCGTCAACGTGATGCGCCCGTCAGGCAATACTTTAGGCGTCACCTCCATGCCCAATACCGCTTCTTTAAACTCCACCGAGGTTGCGCCGCTGGCACCACTCGAGACTTCGTAAGGAATTTCCGTTCCCTGCTTGATGCTGGCGGTTTGCATATGTGCCGTCAGCAGGCGCGGGTTGGCGATAATCTCCACCCGGTTTTCTTGCTCCAGCGCGGTCAGTTCCAAGTTCAGCAGACGCCCACTAAGGCGCGCTAAATGAAAACCTGCGCTCAGCGTGCTTTTTTGCTGCGGCAAGCCAACGTTGAAATTATCCAACCGCAGCGGCTGCGCTGGCCGTTCATCCGCTGCCAACCCCCAGCGCACGCCCAGTTCATGCAGGTTTTCACTGTTGATGGTCACGATATATGACGCCAGTTGTACCTGCGCCAAGGGAATATCCATTTCCGCCACCCGCTTTTTCAGCAGCGCCAGCACCGGGGCAGTATCGCGGATTAGTAACGCGTTGGTGCGCTTGTCAGCCACCACACTGCCCCTTTCGCCCAGTAAAGCACCGCGCTGTGCATTCAGGCTTTCGGCGATCTCTGCGGCATCAGCGTTTTTCAATGCCAGCGTCACACTGTGCAGCGGCTGTTGCAGCGCCAATGTCTGCTGATGCTGCTGTTTTTCCTGCGCATCCAACTCTGCGGAAACCATCATCACAGAGCCCTCCCTGGTCATCGACAGATTGCCCATACGCAATACCAATGCCAGCGCCTGCGGCCAAGGGACATTATCCAATCGCAGCGTCAGGTTGCCGTCAACGCCCGCTGCAGTGATCAGATTCAGTTGACGGTAATCGGCCAGCGCTTGCAGTATCACCGTGACAGGCGCATCCTGAAACTCCAATGAAATTGTCTGATTATCCTGTGCAGGGACCACCGCAACCGCCAGCCCCCACAGGGCGAACCCCAGCCAATGGCATCCTTTCATCGTCATTCCCTATGATTTGTTTAGCATCAACTGCACATGACCGATAGCCACTGGGCAGTCAGGATCAGTCGGTTGTTCGGCTAGCGTCAGCTTGTCGGCGTTTATCTGATCTACCCGCCAGCGCCCGGCGAGCAATATCTGCTGCGGTCTGAGGCGCAGCCATTGCCCCGCTGGCGTGACGACCCAGCCATAACGCAGCGCAGGCTGTCCGATAATGCCTTTCAGCCGCCAGCCAGCCGGCGACTCCAACGCCATCAGGCAGTCAGGCAACGGGATAAAAGGATTGCGCGGCTGTGCGGCCAACACCCACGGCAGCAACAGCAACCCTGACCAACGCCTTTTACTCATCGACATCCCCCCCCGGTGGCATCTTGCAGTACGAAGCGTACCGTCATGTTTTCCGACTGCATTTCAATATTTATTTGTTCAATGCGTAAACCGGCGGGCAACACCTGCAACAAGGTTAATAAACCGGCATAGTCGGTACGCAAACTCAGCGTCTGCCGCAGCGGTTTTTCCAGCCGCTGCCAGTGCAATAGCGTGGCCCCTGCCTGCTGTAGAGCTTCCGTCAGATCGCCCTGCCCGGCGGGGGGCTCCGTTGCCAGCTGCCAATGCCGATCCATTGTTTCCATCGCTGGTATTTGTGCCAACTGCCGTTGCCGCTGTTCAATTTGCTGCATGAGTTGTCGCCGCTGTGTGGCGATACGCGCGCGCTGTTGCCCTTCGTCCTGCCATAGCCAACCGATGGCAAGTACCGCCAGAATGCTCAACCCCAGCCATTGCATCGCCAGCAATTGCCCGGCAGGCAAATTCAGCCAGCGCCATAGCCAAGGAGGTAAGGCGCTATCCATCCCGCCCCCATGCCATCAGAGTAAATGCCAGCAGGCTATCTTTGCTCTGTACCACTTCCTCCAGCCGATGCTGCCGTAGCAGCGGCATGGCTGTCAGCCGCTGTTCAAACTGGGCAATGGCCGCAGAGTGGCGGCTGAAACCGCGCAACTGAAGCCCGCCTTGCAGGCTACCATCCAGCGCAATCAGCCACAGTGGGGGAGGCACCGCGACAGAAAGCTGCTGCAAAAATTGTCGATAACGCTGGTTGTGTTGCAGATTACGCGCCTGCAATTCCACCCGGGCTTTTTGCTGTTCAAACTGTGCCAACGCTTGCTGTGCCTGCTGATAACGTTGCGTCAGCACTGTCAACGCCTCGCTCAGGCTCTCAAGACTCTCTTGCCGCTGCACCTGTCGGCTATGCTGCAAGCTGAATACCGCCACCGTGACCAGCAGCAGCAATACCAGTTGCAGTGCAAACATGCATAGCCAGAAAACACCGCGACGACGCAGACGTTGTCGCCGCCAAGGCAATAGGTTCACCTGATACATCAGTCCTCCTCCCGCAGCGCCAGACCACCAGCCAATACAAACGCAGAAGGCTGCGTGGGCAGCGGCGGCTGCAACTGGCGGAAGGCACTGAGCGGCGACCAGAGCTGGCAACCCGCAGGGGGTGGCCCCTCCAGTATGCTGCTGTAACAGACCTGTAAATCGGTACCAGGCGAACCAACGGCTGTTTGCAACGCCCGCAACGCTGATATCAAGCCATCAGGCTCGCTAGCAGGCAACACTCCATAAGCGAAAGGGCCGCCATGGGGCGCGACCCATAGCCACTCATGATCGAGACGGTGCATCAGCCCCGCAACGGCAGGCAAGCCTGCGGCGAGGGCCATCACCCGCAGCGCGCAGGGGGTGATATCGACTACCTGCGGCTGCAAATCGGCTTGATGCAAACAGTGCAGCCACTGTTGCAGTTCTTGTCGGCGTGCCGCAGTTAGCAGCAGTGTTGCCGTATCTGGAGGTGAAAGACGGTGATCCAGCGCCAGCGTCTGGCCGTCGAGGGGGAACTGTTTCAGCCCTTGGATACTAATATAATCGTTGCGCTGCGGTTCTTTCAGCCGCGCATCCGGCTGCGGCATTCTCTGTTGCAAAACCCGTTGCGCTGGCAATGCAATGCGTAGGGAAATATATTTTGGTAACTGGACACGCCACTGCCGTAGCACCTGGATCAGGGCATCGGAATGTTCCAGGCAACCGTCGCGCAATACCGCCTGCGACAGCTTATGCTGCCACCAGTGGCGTAGTTGCCATCCATTGCGGCGACGTTGAACGGCCAAGGCTCGCACACTGTGGTTTTGTATATCCAGCCCCACCTGCCATGATTGATAGAACATATTTTTCGCCAAGCCCCCATCCGATGATGATAAATAAAAGAACATATCCATGTTGCAGGCTTGCCTTTATACTACCGCGCGGTTGTTTCTAGACTGCCCAATGACATGAAAATGGGAAATCTCAGGTGAAGTTCGTAAAGTATTTTTTAATCTTCGCAGTGTGTTGCATTGTGCTGGGAGCAGCCTCGATTTTTGGCTTGTACAAATACATCGAGCCACAGCTACCTGATGTTGCAACGCTGAAAGACATACGGCTACAGATACCGATGCAGGTTTTTAGTACTGATGGCGAACTGATCGCTCAGTTCGGCGAGAAACGCCGGATCCCGCTGAAGCTGGATCAGATCCCATCGGTGATGGTGCACGCATTTATCGCTACCGAAGATAGCCGTTTCTATGAGCACCATGGCGTCGATCCAGTCGGCATCTTCCGCGCTGCCTCTATTGCGCTGATCTCTGGCCACGCGTCGCAAGGAGCGAGTACCATTACCCAACAGTTGGCGCGAAACTTCTTCTTGAGTCCGGAACGTACCCTGATGCGTAAGATCAAGGAAGCTTTCCTGGCGGTGCGCATCGAGCTAATGTTGTCTAAGGACGATATCCTTGAACTGTATCTGAACAAGATCTATTTAGGTTACCGCGCCTACGGCGTGGGTGCCGCTGCACAAGTATACTTCGGTAAAAACGTCAACCAGCTTAGCTTAAGCGAAATGGCGACCATCGCTGGTCTGCCGAAAGCCCCCTCCACCTTCAACCCGCTCTACTCTAACCGTCGTGCCGTCGCCCGCCGCAACGTGGTGCTGACACGTATGCTGGAGGAGCATTACATTACCCAGGCGCAGTATGATCAGGCCCGTGCTGAACATCTGGTGGCCCACTACCATGCGCCAGAAATCAGCTTCTCCGCCCCTTATCTCTCCGAGATGGTGCGTCAGGAAATGATTACCCGCTATGGTGACAGCGCCTATACCGATGGCTACAAGGTCTACACTACCATCACTAAGCGGCTGCAACTGGCGGCGCAGCAGGCAGTGCGCAACAACGTGCTGGCTTACGATATGCGCCACGGTTACCGTGGCCCGTCCAAGGTGCTGTGGAGAGTCGGTGCCACAGCCTGGGATCAAAACCAGATCGTTGACACACTAAAAAACCTGCCCCACTACGACTCGCTGGTGCCAGCGGTGATCACCGCCGCCAACGCTCAGGAAGCTATAGCAATGTTGGCAGACGGCAGCAATATTGTTTTGCCGCTGGTCACCATGCATTGGGCTCGCCCCTACAAGTCCGATATCCAACAAGGGCCAACGCCAAAACGCGTCACCGATGTGGTGCTGGCCGGCCAGCAGGTGTGGGTGCGCAGGGTCAACCATGCCTGGTGGCTGTCGCAGGTACCGGATGTCAACTCGGCGCTGGTGTCGATTAACCCGAACGATGGCGCGGTAAAAGCGCTGGTCGGCGGTTTTGATTTCAATCAGAGCAAATTCAACCGCGTCACTCAAGCGCTGCGTCAGGTCGGTTCGAATATCAAACCGTTCCTATATACCGCTGCGTTGGATAAAGGGATGACACTGGCCACCATTCTGAACGACCTGCCGATCACCCGCTGGGATGCCGGTGCTGGCACCGACTGGCGACCAAAGAACTCACCTCCCACCTACGCTGGCCCGATTCGCTTGCGCCAAGGACTGGGCCAGTCCAAGAACGTGGTGATGGTACGCGTGATGCGTGCCATGGGCGTTGACTACGCAGCGGAATACCTACAACGTTTCGGTTTCCCAGCGCAGAATATCGTGCACACCGAATCACTGGCGCTAGGCTCAGCATCCTTCACCCCCATGCAGTTGGTGCGCGGCTATGCAGTGTTGGCGAACGGTGGTTATCTGGTGGAGCCGTACTTCATCACCAAAATCGAAGATGATAGCGGCAACACGCTATTCGTAACCCAGCCTAAGGAGGTTTGTCGTCAGTGTGACCTGCCAGTAATTTACGGTGATACCCAACGTTCAATGCTGCTTTCCGACGATAACGTTGAAAACATTGCCATGTCGCAGGAAAGCAATAACAGTAACGTACCGAGGCCTCAGTTAGAGCAAGTTACCCCTGCCCAAGTTCAGCAGGAGGGCGATCAGCAGTATGCGCCGCACGTCATCAGCAGCCAATTGGCGTTCCTGCTCCACGATGCATTAACCAGCAATATCTATGGCGAACCGGGCTGGATGGGCACTGCATGGCGTTCAGGGCGTGATTTGAAACGTCATGATATCGGCGGTAAAACCGGTACCACCAACAGCTCGAAAGACGCTTGGTTCTCTGGCTATGGCCCGGATACCGTGACATCTGTATGGATCGGTTTCGATGATCATCGCCGTGATTTGGGCCGTTCAACGGCCTCAGGAGCCATCCCAGATCAAATTTCCGGCGGTGAAGGCGGTGCCAAGAGCGCACAACCGGCATGGAATGATTTCATGAAAATTGCGCTGGAAGGTATTCCAGAGCAGGAGGCCCCCCCACCTGCGGGCATTATCAGCGTCATCATCGACAAGAGCAGCGGCAAGCTCTCTGATGGTGGCAATAGTAGCCGTTCTGAGTATTTCATCGAAGGCACTCAACCGACGGACTATCCATCGCGCGATACCGGCATCACGTTGATGGCTCCTGGTGGCGAAAGACACGAGCTGTTCTGATCAAAAAGGCCAGAACCATCTCTGGCCTTTTTTGATTCAGCAGTGGGATAACGCTTAGCGCGAGCCGCGTAAAAAAGCTTCGCTGAGGAACAGCGCGCAGACGTTACGCGCTTCGCGGAAGTCCGGCTCCGCCAGCAGTGCCATCATGCTGGCAATCGGCCAACGTACCTGCGGCAACGGCTCTGGTTCATCCCCTACCAGGCTCTGTGGATAGAGATCGTGCGCCAGCACAATATTCATTGTGCTGGAAAAGTACGATGGTGCCATCTTCAGCTTGCTGAGGAAATCAAAGCGTTTGGCCCCAAATCCCACCTCTTCCATTAATTCACGGTTGGCCGCCTCCAATACCTTTTCACCCGGATCGATCAAACCTTTCGGAAAACCCAGTTCATAGGACTCGGTACCCACCGCATACTCGCGGATCAACAACAGATGGTCACCGATCACCGGCACAATCATCACCGCCTCACGCGGTGAAGGTCGCATGCGTTCATACACTCGCCGTTCCCCGTTACTGAATTCCAAATCGACCGACTCAACGTGAAATAGACGTGAACGCGCGACCGTGACCACTTTCAGAATTTTAGGTTGTTGCGGGTGTTTATTCATGATTGCCTCACAGGGGTTACCCGTCAGCCAGCGGCAATATCAGGCGTGCAGAGGGCTAGCCAAAATAATGATCGGTACAGCACAGGCTTCGTCAGTGCTCAAACATCAACCAAATTCAATCTTGGTCACATTGTGCGTTAATGAGAACCTTGACGGCAACGCACATAAAACTATACCCAAAATAATTCGAGTTGTAGGATGGCGGCAACGCAGCAGTCCACAGGCGCTCACCCCAGTCAGTGACTGGAGTGAGCGAGGAAAGCTCACGTACAGGCAACTCGGAGTATGACGGGTATACTTACTTTTTTAATCAGCGTAGCCTGCACGCCCCCCTATTTCTATCTCAATATGAGTAAACAGAGCTTAGAGCCTATCCCAGTAGGTGCCAAGGTGGTCAAGTTTGGCCGCCATACCCCGCTCAGGCTTTGGATCAATACCTTGATTTATAATTTTACACCCACATATCGGGTTATCTGAAAGCAGATCAGCTTTTGTGACGCGGTGCGGAGAAACCTTCCAGCACCCTCCGTTCCGGCTGTTGATACCAACAGCTCTCAGGGGGATAAACATGAAAGAACAGGAAACACGCGACCAGGCAATTCGGCTGGATAAATGGTTGTGGGCGGCGCGTTTCTACAAAACCCGTGCGTTAGCGCGGGAGATGATTGACGGTGGTAAAGTGCACTACAATGGGCAGCGCGGTAAGCCGAGCAAGATGGTTGAACTCAACGCCGAGATCACACTGCGCCAAGGCAACGAAGAGCGCACAGTGATCGTACTGTCACTGACTGACCAGCGACGCAGTGCCTGTGAGGCGCAGCAGGCATATCAGGAAACCGGGGCCAGTATCGCCAAGCGCGAAAAAATGGCGCTTGCACGCAAGATGAACGCCTTGACTATGCCGCATCCAGATCGCCGTCCTGATAAAAAGGAGCGGCGCAACCTGATAAAATTCAAATTTGGTGAGCCGGAATAATCCCTCACCGCAATGAGAGCACATTATGTCCAACCCTGACCAATTGCACCGTTACCTGTTTGAAAATTATGCGGTTCGCGGTGAGCTGGTTACCGTCAGCGAAACCTATCAGCAGCTACTGAGCAATCACGACTATCCAGCACCGGTACAGAAACTGTTGGGCGAACTGCTAGTCGCGACCAGCCTGTTGACCGCCACCTTGAAATTCGATGGCGACATCACCGTCCAGTTACAAGGTGATGGCCCGCTGAAGCTGGCGGTGATCAATGGCAACAACCGCCAGGAAATGCGCGGCGTGGCGCGCGTACAAGCCCCCGTTACCGAAGATAGCACCCTGCATCAGCTCATCGGCAATGGCGTCATGGTCATCACCATTTCGCCAACGGAAGGTGAGCGTTATCAGGGGGTGGTCGGTCTGGAGGGTGAAACCCTGACCGAATGTCTGGAAGCCTATTTCCGCCAATCAGAACAACTGCCAACCCGCCTGTTCATCCACACTGATGAAACAGCAGCGGCTGGTATGCTATTGCAGGCGTTACCGGCGCAGGAGGGCAACGCCGACGATTTCGACCATTTGGTGCAACTGACCAACACAGTGAAAAGCGCAGAGCTGTTCGGCCTGCCAGCAAACGAAGTGCTGTATCGCCTGTACCATCAAGAAAAGGTTACCCTATATGAACCGCAGGATGTGCTGTTCCGCTGCACCTGTTCGCGCCAACGTTGTGCCGATGCGCTGCTGACGCTACCCACCGAAGAAGTGGCGGAAATGTTGGAGCAAGACGGCAATATTGATATGCATTGCGATTACTGCGGTAATCATTATCTCTTTGATCCAAGTGATGTCACCGCACTGTACGGCGGTAATAGCGGTAAAAGCAGCCCGTTGCATTAAGCATATATCCCATTAGGCTATTTTATTTGCCATTTTGGCCCTGGGCAGTGCTAACACTCCTCACGTATTCCCTGTACGCTTCGGTTGTTACGTGCTGTCCGTGCCCAAACTGGCTGTAACCGTGTACGCCTACTGGGATAGGCTCTTAGTCACTTTTTTTGGTCGGTGGGCGACCGTGATCGCCAACGCCCACCGCTTGCACGTTTGCTTTTTTCCGTGTGCTATCTCTCAGAACGTAACGAAACACCATTTAAAACATTAACTATTTGCAATTATTTGATACTCATCGCTGTTACACCCTATTGTATCCCTACAATTGCCGTCAGAAATTCTGTGACCAAGGAGTAGTAGCATGCATCATGTTAAAGGTATCACCCCGCAGGATCTGGCTGCTTACGGCATCCATAACGTAAGCGAAATCTTTTATAACCCAAGCTATAAACTGCTGTTTAGGGAAGAAACAGACCCGTCTTTGGAAGGTTTTGAGCGTGGGGTAATCACCAAATTGGGTGCAGTTTCCGTCGATACCGGGATCTTTACCGGTCGCTCTCCGAAAGATAAATACATCGTCCGTGACGACATCACCCGCAATACCGTTTGGTGGGCCGATCAAGGTAAAGGCAAAAACGACAACAAACCCCTTAGCCCGGAAGTGTGGGCCGATCTGAAACACCTGGTCACCGAGCAACTCTCCGGCAAGCGCCTGTTCGTAGTGGATGCCTTTTGCGGTGCTAACGCCGACTCCCGTCTGAAAGTGCGCTTCATCACCGAGGTGGCCTGGCAGGCACACTTCGTGAAAAACATGTTTATCCGCCCAAACGACGAAGAGCTACAAGATTTCGTGCCGGACTTTGTGGTGATGAATGGTGCCAAGTGCAGCAACCCAAACTGGCAGCAGCAAGGCTTAAATTCGGAAAACTTTGTTGCATTCAACCTGACCGAACGCATGCAGTTAATCGGCGGCACTTGGTACGGCGGCGAGATGAAAAAGGGGATCTTCTCAATGATGAACTACCTGCTGCCGTTGAAAGGCA
The DNA here is from genome assembly GCF_000821185.2 of Serratia symbiotica. NCBI lineage: Bacteria > Pseudomonadati > Pseudomonadota > Gammaproteobacteria > Enterobacterales > Yersiniaceae > Serratia > Serratia symbiotica. Next base: position 2,998,535 of record NZ_CP050855.1, read on the forward strand.
TCGCCTCCATGCACTGCTCAGCCAACGTGGGCGATAAAGGCGATGTAGCGGTATTCTTCGGCCTGTCTGGCACCGGTAAAACCACACTGTAGTGGCTGTAGTGGCACACTGAATTTGGCCACCTGAACAGAGGTGATATGCTCACCTCAGGACATTACAGGTGCTTCAATGAAAAAAAGAAATTTCAGTGCAGAGTTCAAACGCGAATCCGCTCAACTGGTCGTTGACCAGAACTACACCGTGGCAGATGCAGCCAGTGCTATGGATGTCGGCCTTTCCACAATGACGCGATGGGTGAAGCAGTTGCGTGATGAGCGGCAGGGAAAAATACCTAAAGCCTCTCCCATTACTCCTGAACAAATTGAAATACGTGAGCTGAGGAAAAAAATACAACGTATTGAAATGGAAAACGAAATATTAAAAAAGGCTACCGCGCTCTTGATGTCAGACTCCCTGAACAGTTCTCGATAATCGGGAAACTCAGAGCGCATTATCCGGTGGTCACACTCTGCCACGTGTTCGGGGTTCATCGCAGCAGCTACAAATACTGGAAAAACCGTCCTGAAAAACCAGATGGCAGACGAGCTGTATTACGCAGCCAGGTACTGGAACTGCATAGCGTCAGCCATGGCTCTGCTGGCGCAAGGAGTATCGCAACTATGGCAACCATGAAGGGCTTCAGGATGGGACGATGGCTCGCCGGCAGGCTCATGAAAGAGCTGGGGCTGGTCAGTTGTCAACAGCCCACTCATCGGTATAAATGCGGTGGCCTTGAACACATCGCTATCCCGAATCACCTTGAGCGGCAGTTCGCAGTGACAGAGCCTAATCAGGTGTGGTGTGGCGATGTGACCTATATCTGGACAGGCAGGCGCTGGGCCTACCTCGCCGTTGTTCTCGACCTGTTCGCGAGAAAACCGGTGGGCTGGGCAATGTCGTTCTCACCGGACAGCAGGCTGACCATCAAAGCGCTGGAGATGGCGTGGGAGGCCCGGGGAAAACCAGCCGGAGTGATGTTCCACAGCGATCAGGGCAGCCATTACACAAGCAGACAGTTCCGGCAGTCACTGTGGAGGTATCGGATCAGACAGAGTATGAGTCGGCGTGGAAACTGCTGGGATAATAGCCCAATGGAGCGCTTCTTCAGGAGTCTGAAGAACGAATGGGTACCGGTGACGGGTTACATAAACTTCAGCGATGCAGCCCACGCAATAACGGACTATATCGTTGGGTATTACAGCGCGCTCAGGCCGCATGAATATAACGGTGGGTTACCACCAAACGAATCGGAAAACCGATACTGGAAAAACTCTAACGCGGTGGCCAGTTTTAGTTGACCACTACAGGCCGATGGCACCATCGATTTCAACGACAGTTCGAAAACCGAGAACACCCGTGTTTCCTACCCGCTCTACCACATCCAGAATATCGTCAAACCGGTTTCCAAAGCGGGTCACGCTACCAAG